>CAZOAZ010000021.1:0-95973 GCA_964577955.1 uncultured Bifidobacterium sp.
CCAGCACGCCAAGTGGTTGAAAGTGTCGCACGAGATCGCGTGGCGCCACCCGATCGCCTCGCTCAACTATCTACTCACCTCGCACGTCTGGCGACAGGACCACAACGGCTTCAGCCATCAAGACCCCGGATTCATCGATCACGTCGTCAACAAGAAAGCCGGTGTCATTCGCGTCTATCTGCCGCCCGATGCGAACACCCTGCTGTCCGTGACGGATCACTGCCTCCGGAGCCGCAACTACGTCAACGTCGTGGTCGTCGGCAAGCAGCCGTCGCCGCAATGGCTGGACATGGATGCCGCCGTCAAGCACTGCACGGCCGGCCTCGGCATCTGGTCCTGGGCCAGCAACGATCAGGGTGGGGAGCCGGACGTCGTCATGGCGTGCTGCGGCGATGTGCCGACACTCGAAACGCTAGCGGCAGTGCAGCTGCTGCGACAGCATTTCCCGAACTTGAAGGTCCGCGTGATCAACGTCGTCAATCTGATGAAGCTTCAACCACCGAGCGAGCATCCGCACGGTTTGAGCGACAAAGAATTCGATGTGCTGTTCACCACGGACAAGCCGGTCATCTTTGCCTATCACGGGTACCCGTGGCTGATTCATCGGCTGACCTACCGCCGCACGAACCATGACAACCTGCACGTGCGTGGCTACAAGGAAGAGGGAACGACGACCACGCCGTTCGACATGGTGGTGCGCAACGATCTCGACCGGTATCACCTGGTGGCCGACGTGATCGACCGTCTGCCCGCGCTCGGCGCCCGCGCGGCGTACACACAACAGGCGATTCGCGAGAAGTTGATTGACCACCGCCACTACATCTCGAGCTACGGCGAGGACATGCCAGACGTGCGGGACTGGCGATGGTTCTCGGATGTCCCTGGAAAGGCCAGGCGAAGATCAGTCGTGGGCAAGGGAAGAGCGCGGCGGAAATCCTCCGAATGATTCTGAATCTGAGATGCACGTAGATGAGAAGGCTCAAGATCGCCGCGAAGAAGCACCAGAGCGAGAACAGGGCCATCACGTGAACGAGGTACGCCACAACGAAGGCGGAAAAGGCCAATACGCCAAATAGCCTCACGAATCCATGACTCGAGAAGAGGCAACTGAGGCACGTGGCCGCGAGGTAGGCGGCCATGAGCGGCACTTGGTAAAAGTGCGGTGACTCATAGACGATGTGCTGGCCGATGACTTTCGCGACCACCGGGCCGGTGGCGAGGTAATAGAGCAGATAGAGTCCCACCAGAGTGCCGATCAACTCGAACGCCCAAAGCGCCCGCTTTCTCCAGGGCTCCGCTTCGAGAACGGCCATCGCGACCGGCACGTAGATTGGCCACAGCACGTGGGAGAACCCGGAATACACATACGTCATCGTCTGTTTGAGAATCGGTGCATCGTCGGTGAACGTCAACCAGATGACTCCTTCGGTGAGCTGCTGGATTCCGAACACCAGCGGGATCATCGCGAGAGGTTGCTCGCTTCGCGTTTCTGTCTCTCGTAGTGCTGCGACCCCGACTGCAGAGAGAGACGTGCCAGCAATAAAACTGGCCGATGCTGAAAAGCACATACAGGAGAGCCTTTCGTCGTTTTCGAATTACTTGAAGGTAACGGCGAACTTCGAGTGCGAAGACTTATCGCTCGCGAATCATGGCGAAGAACTCTGACGCGCGTTGCCGATGTCCATGTTGACTTGAGAGAGCAGCGCCGTCGGGCGGTCGAAGCCAATGGCGGACCCCGGCGCGCGGGAGATCACGACCTGGTAAACACGGAATATGGCGCTGGATGTCGCTTCCGATCTTGACGCATGAGACGCGCGCGGAAGGTGTCAAGCGGTCGCATCTGGATCGCGAACAACGTAGCCGACACCTCTCGCTGCGTGAATGAGTCGCGTCTCCCCCGGAAGCTCGACCTTCCTTCGCAGATGGTTGACGTATACGTCGATGACGTTCGTCAAGCGGTCCCACGTGAAGTTCCAGACGTGCTCGGCGATCATGGTGCGTGTCACGACATGGCCGGCATGTCGGAGCAGATACTCGAGAAGGGCGTACTCCTTTTGTGTTAGGTCGATGTGGCGGTTGCCTCGCCGGACGAGACGAGAGAGCGGGTCGAGGGTGAGATCCCCGACTTTCAGTGCCAGCAGCGCCGTCGGATTTCGACGCCGGAGAACGGCCCGAATCCGCGCCGCCAGCTCTCCGAAGTCAAAGGGCTTGGTCAAGTAGTCGTCAGCTCCCGCGTTCAGTGCCGACACGCGGTCGCCGACTAGGCCGCGAGCGGACAGCACCAGGATCGGCACATTGTTGTGCGCCTTGCGGATTTGTCCGCAGACCTGCATCCCGTCGATGTCGGGTAGCATCAAATCAAGCACGACGAGATCGTACTGTGTGGCCCGCACTCGTTCCAACCCGGTACCGCCGTCGGCGGCGGCATCGACGGTGAAACCCTCCTCGGCAAGTCCCTTCTGTATGTAGTCCGCCAGCCGCGTCTCGTCCTCGATCAACAACAGTCGCATCAGGAACACGCTAATCCGAAGCCCAGCTAACAGTCCACTAAATGCTCTTCACTCTCTGGGCGCTGGCCGTGCGCCCCTGGCAGAGAAACAGCTGGCTTGCGTCCGTCTTCGCTGTGTGATTTGCGCCTATGGTGACGCGATCTGTCTGAAAACGTGCATATCGCGCGGGAACAGGCACCATTGGCTTCTCACGCCCATTCCTGGACCGGGCACAGCGGTTGCCTCACGAGCCAGCGGTGGGCATAGCCTCATTCCTGCTGTGCAGGAGGCGGGCGGGTGTTGATCCGTTGGCCGGGCTCGCGGACGGGAGCGCATGATTTCTACACCTGATTCGATTGAACGCACGATTGTCCTTGTGGTGCGCTGGGTGAAGCTCGGTGTTGAGGTCTTCGGCGCAGGGCTGGTGACGGTGGGAGTGTGCGTGGCAATCGTTCACCTTCTCCGTGCGCTTGCAGCGGGCCGACCTGCGGAATTCGCGGAGCCACGGCTGATCCTGGCGCGTCATCTTGCGCTGGCATTGGAGTTCGAACTCGGGGCTGACATCCTTGGTACGGCGGTTTCACCGAGCTGGGATCAGATCGGCAAGCTCGCAGCGGTCGCCGTCATTCGAACAGGGTTGAACTTTTTTCTTTCAAGGGAGTTGAAAGAGGAAAGCGTGCTCGGCGCGAAGACGGCTGCCAGGAGGAGCCCTGTCGCCTAAATGAGTGACAGACGGTGCGTGGCGACTGTCTTGCTACGTGGCAGGCCGGAGGTAGACGAAATGAGGCAGACATTCGTTGCGGTATTCATGTGTGCGATATTCGGCTTGGCATTGTCGGGACGGGCTTCGGCGCAGGCGTCGGCACTGGTCCGTCACCAGGACCACGTCATTACGTTCGACACGCCGATCGCGCTGGTCAACGGCGTCACGCTGCCAGCGGGAACCTATCTATTCAGCTTCCCGTCGCCCTCGCAACTTGGAGTCACACGGATCACAAGCCAGGATCGCACCAAGGTGTATGCCACGCTGCAAACCATCCCTAAGCAGTCGACGACCAGCGGGTTCGACGTGGTCATCATCACGGAAGGCGGGACCAACGGGCCGCGGACGCTCAAGGCTTGGTTCTGTGACGCCAGCAAGACAGGCCACGAATTCATCGCGCAGAAATAGTCGCTTGCGTGACGGGGCGCCGAGTGCGCCCCGCATCCGCGTCGGTGTAGGCCGTCAGGCCACGATCAATCGCCAAGGGAGGCCAATGCAGCTGAGTGTTTTGGTCTTCGAGGCTTGAAAGGACGTCCAGTGCCTCGATATGCCGTACGATTCGACGAACTCTCGCGAGCGGATGTCTCGCATGCTGGCGGGAAGGGAGCCAACCTTGGCGAGATGGTCCGCGCCGGACTTCCCGTCCCATCGGGGTTCGTCGTCACCGCGGAGGCCTTTCAGGCGGCGGTCGAGGCGTCCGGACTACGGGCGACGCTTCGTGCGCAATTCGACGGTCTGAAAGCCGATGACCCGCAAGCGCTCACAAGCGGCTCGACGCAGCTGCGGGCGCTGGTGAAGCAGGTGACCATCCCCGCGGCCGTCAGAGACGAGGTGCTCACCGCTTACCATCAGCTCGGTCCTAGCATTCCGGTGGCGGTACGATCGTCGGCGACGAGCGAGGACACGAGTACCACCTCATTCGCCGGAATGCACGAATCCTACACGAACGTCCGGGGCGACGAAGAACTCCTCGGACGGATCGCCGACTGCTGGGTGTCCGCGTACGGCGCGAGGGTCATTTCGTATCGGAAGTCGCAAGGCATGACCGAGGAACCGACGATCGCGGTGGTCGTACAGCAGATGGTGGACTCGGCACGCTCAGGCGTGATCTTTACAGCCGATCCGTCGACTGGCGATGTGTCTGCGATGGTAATCGAGGCGGCGTTCGGCCTGGGCGAGGTCGTCGTCGGTGGGCAGGTGGAAGTTGACACGTACATCCTTCAGAAGGCGGGCCTACGACTGCAACAGGTTCGCGTGGGACACAAAGCGTTCAAGATTGTTCGTGGTCATGACGGCCGCGAAGAGCGCGTCGATCTCATTGCTTCGGAAGCGGACCGACGAGTGTTGTCCGACGCCGACATCGAGACATTAGCCGCTCTCGCCGTCCGCGTCGAAGAACACTATAAGGCGCCCCAGGACATGGAATGGGCAGCCGAAGAGAATGGACCGTTCCTCCTCGTGCAGACACGGCCCATCACGACGCTGGTGATGTCCTCAACAGGAGCTGTGCTCCTGAGCGGTCTGGGTGCCTCTCCTGGAAGCGCGAGTGGCCGCGTTCGCATTCTCCAGTCGCCCGCTGACGGCCCGCAGTTGCAGAGCGGCGAGATTCTCGTCGCCGCGATGACGTCTCCGGATTGGGTACCCACTATGCGCCGCGCGGCTGGGATCGTCACTGACGGAGGCGGCATGACGTGTCATGCCGCTATCGTCAGCCGCGAGCTCGCGATTCCCTGCATCGTCGGGACGCGCACAGCGACGACGCGACTCCGTGACGGCGAAATCGTCACCATCGACGGGCGCCGCGGGCAGGTGCTCGCAGGAAACGCAGTCGGGAACAAGGACGGGCCAACCACTCCGTCGCCTGCACCAGTGTCTGCACCGTGGGCGCCGGGGTCCGCGACGAGGTTGTACGTCAACCTCGCAATGGCCGATCAAGCCGAGGCGGCGGCTGCGCTTCCAGTCGATGGCGTCGGCTTATTGCGTTCCGAGTTCATGATTCTCGACGCGCTTGGTGGACGGCATCCGCGGGAACTGGTGAAACACGGCGGCAGCGAAGAGCTTGTCTCCAAGATGACGACGCAACTGCTTCGCATCGCTCGTGCATTCTCGCCACGACCGGTGATCTATCGCACGTACGATTTCAGGACCAATGAATTTCGCGGTCTGCAGGGCGGAGCCGAGCAGGAGCCACAGGAAGAGAATCCGATGATCGGGTACCGTGGCTGCTTTCGCTACGTAAAGGATCCGGAGCTGTTCCGGCTCGAGCTTGCGGCGCTGGCTCGGGTCCGGCGCGAATCGCCGAATCTGCACTTGATGATTCCGTTCGTTCGTACCAAGTGGGAACTGGAGCGCTGCCTCGCGCTCGTCGACGCGAGCGAACTCGGTCACGATCGGACCTTGCTCAGGTGGGTGATGGCGGAGGTTCCCTCGGTGGCGTACTGGATACCGTATTACGCCGCGCTCGGGATCCACGGTGTGTCCATCGGCTCCAACGATCTCACGCAGTTGACGCTGGGCGTCGACCGCGATTCGTCACTCTGCGCTGAACTCTTCGACGAATCCGACCCGGCCGTCGTCGATGCCATCGAACGCATTCTTGACGCCGCACATAAGTGCCGGCTCACGACGTCGCTCTGCGGACAGGCGCCTTCCACAAAACCCGAGTTTGCCGAGACGCTCGTCCGGCTCGGCATCACGTCGATTTCGGTCAGCGTTGATGCCGTGAGCAACGCACGCCACGTCATTGCCGCCGCCGAGCAGCGAATCCTCCTCGAGGCTGCGCGCCGACCACGGGAGGCTTCGGTGTAGCCAATGAGGCCCCAGCCGTCCTTAAACTAGCGGTCAGTGGGCTTGGCAGTTGTCCGCATCGTACCTGAAGTGTCAGGAGGCGTTCGCGTGGTGTGAGCGAAGGTGATCTCCTGCGGTGTGCCCAGGCAGCATGGGGATTGGCGAAGGCATCCGGGATGCTCGCATACGAAACGGAACGAGAGAATCTGGGCGGATTTCGGAAACGGACCGAGCGTCACTTGGAAACGTCTCGCGCCAGCCATGACGCCTCCGACCGCCAAGAACGTGTCTGTCCGTTCGGACGCGTCGTCGATCCGGTACGCCAGGCGACCCGGGCAATTCGTCCGGATTGAAATTTGATCGTCGTGGCGGATCGTCGTCACCGGATGCGTGAAGGTCCAAACGATCGGATGCGCGACGATGAATCGGTCGAGCGCGTCTGGCACATCTAGATTGAGCGCCTGGTAGGCGTCCCGGAGATGAGCGCGGAACATTTCGTCAAACGCGGCGTCATTGTTCGACTCTTGATCGCTCCCGAACCACCAAAACCAGTCGGAACCCTCGGCGGCCAGCAGCGACCGCATGGCGCGCGCGAGCCCAGGTGCGTGTTCGTCGGCGCTGGCGACGGCAGAGCGCGCGAATCCGAGGAGATTCCAGGCCGTATTCTCCTCAGGCTCGCCGATCCAAGTGCCGAGATCGACGCCAGGAGATGAGCCTGGCTCATCGATCCAAGAACCGGTCGCGAGGTTGTACACACGTGCTAAGTGTTCGACCGGATGTGGCTCAATACCGCGAGCAGGATTGCCGACGAGATACTCCGAAGGCGTGACAGTTTTCAACCATGAGTCGGACGACAACGCGCCGTAGAGCGCGTGTAAGAATGGTCGCCCGTCGTCTGGGTAGCCACCCCAGGCGTTCTCACCGTCCAGAACGATAGTGAGCACATGGTCTTCGTCGGCGTCGAGCTGATCGAGGAACCGGCGCTCGATAGTACTTACGAAATCCTGGACCGCGGCCTGCGCGTCGGTGTATTGCCCATAGCGAAAACCAATGCCGTCCGATAGATCGGTGTCTCGAAAGAACACGGCGACTGAGTGTGTGCCCTCGGATGCCCGATACGGCTGGCACAGCACGGACGGCTCCGACGCGCGATAGCCCCATCGCCCGGAACGGGCCAGCACACCTGCGTCCGTGGCGAGCCAACTGAAGTTGCTGGCTCTGACCATCTCGACCGCGTCTACGGACACGGCGCCCTCCGCCGGCCACATTCCGGTCGGTGCACGACCGAACCGGGTCCGATAGTCGCTCGATGCCAGCTCAATCTGTGCCTTTGCGTCCTCCGGGTGGGCAAAACGCGTCGGATGTGTCGTGCCGGGACGATCGATGTAGGCGCGATCAGTGTCGATCACGAGCGGCAGGATGGGATGAAAGGCTGGCGTTGTGCTGACCTCGATCCGACCAGATTCCTGCAGCGCCCGATGGATCGGCACGACGGCTCGGAGGATCTTGTACTGGTCCTCCACCATGGCCAGGACGTCGTCGTGCGAGAAGGTGTGTTGCTGCCTGACGAAGCGATCGACGTTCACCTTCTCACCGGTGATCAAGGCGACCGCCCCGTGCCGGAACTCGTGACCGAACCAAGCCAGGTTGAACCACATCTGGAGATCCCGAATGTCCTGGATCGAGAATCGCGCGCCCGCGGTTCGCCGCTCGAAGAGTTCACGGTACCGAGGATGAACGTATATCTGGTTGTGCCAGTCGGCATCGAAGAACGTCGAGAGCAGTTCCCCGATCTGCGATCGGCTCAACCTCTCGGCGGGACGCTGTGTGAGATCCAGCGCAGTATCCGTCGCTCCGTATAGAACGTAGTCGTCAATTTGGTCGAGCAACACGGGAGTGAGATTGAAGGTGAGGCGCACGTTGTGCTCGCCGGCGAGCGCAGCCATCGAGTAGTAGTCGCGAATTGCGTGCAGACGAACCCATGGAAAACCGCAACTTCCCGGCTTGGTCGGCGCCGCTGGCGTGCGGTAGAGGGGCTGATGCTGATGCCATATCCACGCAAGATACAGAGGTCTTACTTGAAGGCTCACCGCTGGCGTCGACACCGCACCCTCTGACGAGGAGCCGTGAACCGTGTAGGTCAGACGATCGCCATCGGCGCCAGGTCCCAACCGCGCGGACCAGTAGCTGTTTACGCCGACATTGCGCTGCCACTCGGCAGCTGCGTCACCTTCCGTCGGTTCACCATTCGCGGGCATCCGCTGCCAGTGCACCCAAACCGTCTGCCCTGGGAGAATCGGCCATGTGCCGACAACGATCTCAATGGGTTGAGCAGGGCTCACACACCGTGGTCTGCGCGGAGCGTCTGTGGTGTCATGCCAGATGTGCATTAAGTCCTTGAGTTGCCGGTACGATTGACTGGCTGCAGTGACGAGACACCAGCCGGTTGGAATGCCAGCGGCAGGTCGATGACGTACTCCAGTCGCCCAGTGGCGACGCCGGCCAGGATTGTCCCGCCCTGGTTCTCAACCAGGCGGCGCGCCGTGGCGAGCGCGAAGCCACTGTTCTGACTCGGACTTTGGAACGGTTCGAACATACCATTGAAATCCACCGCCGGTTCCAAGGCGGCCACCGAACGCGACATGATGATTCGAGCGGTGGGCGTGGATTCTTCGACGGCGATCCGAACGATTGCGCCAAGTGGCACTGCGGTCTCATCCAAAACGAGACTTAGCACGGCTCGTTCGACTTGGTGGGCATCGACATAGACAACCGGGGAGGCTTCTGCCACATCAAGAATGATCGTCGCACCGCGCAACTCGATCGCTGGCATCGCGAGACGAATGACGGTTTCGAGCAACCCACGGACATCGACCGGTTGAGTTGACGGTGCCGGTGGATACGCGAAGTCCAGGAATTCACTCACGACACGGTTCAGTCGCCCAATCTCATTTTTTGCCATCACCAAGAATTCGGTTTTCGGATGGGCCGCGGGGACATCCGCCCCGAGAACTTCGATGCTGCCGAGGAGGGCGCCCAGTGGATTACGGATTTCGTGCGCCATTCCCGCGGCGATCCGACCGATCGTAATCAGCCGATCGCCGCGCAGCCGATCAACGATCCCAGCTTCGAGGCGAAGGCAGGCGTCGTCGCGCTCTGTCGCCGTCTGCTGGTACCGAGCGCATTGGACTCGTAGACGATCGGTCAGAACCCCTGTGACTGACGCCACAAGCGTGAACACCATCACCTCAGCGTACTGGCTAACCTGAAAGATGGGCCATGCATGCCATCTGAGAAACACATGCGGCAGGAAGAGAGCCGCAGACACACCAGCCACAGTCCACCCGCCCTTTGCTCCGTACGTAAGTGCGGCGATCACGATCGGCACGTAGTACATCCGCTGCAGGAACTCGTGCCATTCGATCGAACGGTCGCTCGCGACGAAATGAAGCCAGGAGATCAGGCACACGCTCGCGATGATCGGAAGCCACCACCACGCCGAGGGGTGGGGAACGACGTCCGGCGTGGGTTCAGCCGCTTTGTGAGATCTCGCGGAAAACACGGGCGTGATCACGACGTGGTCCGTCCTTGTCTCTTGTCCGCGCGCTGCCCAAGCGTGGCACAATGGCATAGGACCGCCAGCCGTGGCACGGCGTGTTCCGCTGACCGGCGGAGGACGACGAGATGGCGGCTGCGGCCAGAGCAGCGTCTCCACGGCCGTTGCCGTGCGGCCGCTCGAGACTGTGACAGGGGGACGAGAACCGTCGAGGGCCGCATCGATTGTTCTGATATATCCACAAGGAATGCCACGGCGGACGGCCCTAGTTCTCACTGATCTCGCGCGCAGAAAGGAACCTTAAGAGGGTGTTTGGGCTGTGCGATTTGCGACGATCGCGGCTGCCTCTGTCTGAAAGCATGCACGCACCGACACTGAGAGAGTCCAATCGGGCCGGTAGCCCTTCCTGCCTGGCGGCACGTCGATTGCGAGCTCGAGTCTCACAGAGGAGGACCGATGACTCAGAAGCGACAAGTCGGCGCACACGCACCGAGCGAACCGATTCCCAATAGAGCGGAAGCTGATCGCGACGAGGAACTGCGGCGGGAGATCGCGTTACGCGCCTACTACCGGTATTGCGAACGAGGTCGCACGCCCGGAATGGATCGCGAAGACTGGTTAGCCGCCGAACAGGAGTTGATGAGCAGCACCCGAACGGCCGCTGACTAAGGCTGCGAAAGGTCCGTATGTCAACCCACGGCGTATTCTCAAATTCCGATTGCGACACTGGACGTCGGGAATGGAACGCAGCGGACGAAGTCGACCTCCGCCGGATCCGTGGGCAATACTTGGAGATGCCCGGCCTCTGTCTGACTCGGTGCCAGGCGCAACGCCTTTGGGGATTATCGTCCGAGCGATGCGATGCGCTGCTCGGCTTCCTTGTGTACGACCAATTCCTGGTCGTCACCCGCGATCAAAGATTCGTAGCGCGTGGTCACTAACCTGACCCTCGTCTTCGCTCAGCCAGGGAGGGAAAAGCGCGCGCCCGCTATTTTTTCGCGTCCTGTTCTGAGAGCTTTCTTTCGTGTTGCAGGCCGAACTTGTCCATGCGGTATAAGAGCGTGCTTCGCGTGATGTTGAGAAACGCGGCCGCACGCGTTTGATTCCAATTGTGTTTTTGCAGCGCTGCCAGGAGAAGTTCTCGTTCGACCTCTTCGAGCGAGATGCCTTCGTCTGGTAATTCCATTCGAAGATTTGCGACACGATGTTCCCCGGTGCGCAGCCGATCAGGCAGATCGTCCAACCCGATCGATCCGTCCTTATCCAGCACGAGGCCACGCTCGACGACGTTTTCGAGCTCGCGGATGTTGCCGGGCCAGCTATATAAGTTGAAGGCGGAATACACACTTTTCTCGACAACGGGCCGTGGCCGCCGCAGTCGTTCAGCGTGTTTGCGCAGAAAGTGATCGACCAGCAGTGGAATGTCGTCCGACCGTTCGCGCAGCGGCGGGACGCGGATAGAAACCACTGCGAGCCGATAGTACAAATCGTCTCGGAACGTTCCGTCGGCGATCATTTTTTCCAGGTTCCGATTAGTCGCGGCGATGACGCGAACATCAACCTTGACCGGTTTCGTTTCACCAACCTTGTCGACCTCGTGCTCTTGGAGCACTCGCAGGATCTTCACCTGCAGAGGCGTGGGCAATTCACCGATTTCATCGAGGAAGATCGTGCCGCGATCTGCTGCCTCGAACTTGCCATGTTTCTCTGCCACAGCTCCGGTAAACGAGCCTCGACGGTGTCCGAACAACTCTGATTCGAGCAATTGTTCAGGGATGGCACCACAATTGATAGTGACAAATGGTCCTTTGGCGCGATTGCTGTGAAAGTGGATGGCCTTTGCGAGAAGCTCTTTGCCGGTGCCGCTTTCCCCCTCCAGCAAGACAGTCGTGTCGCCCTGGGCAACTCGTGCAGCGGTGTCCGTCACCGCCCTCATTGCGCGCGCGCCAGCGATCATGCTGGCGAAGGAGAAGCGCTCGGCGACGACCTGCCGAAGGTACCGATTCTCGGTGGTCAACTCCGCGACTTCGAGCGCTTTTCGAACGGAGGCCCTCAGTTGCTCGCGGTTGAACGGTTTGGTCAGGTAGTCAGAGGCGCCTAGTCGCATCGCCTCTACGGCAGAATCGATGGTCCCGTGTGCCGTCAAAATGATGACTGGCATGTCGGCATGCATTGCCTTCAGTCGCAACAACACTTCCAGACCTTCAATCTCCGGCATGCGGATGTCTGTCAGCACCAAGTCAATCGGCTGGCTTTGAAAGAGTTGCAATCCTTGGACACCATTCAACGCGGTAACAACGGTGAATCCGTCCTCCTGCAGGTTGTACTCGATCACCCGTCTCAGGCTGTCGTCGTCATCAATTAAGAGTATGGTCTTGGGATTGGTCATACGGCGTTGTACCTACTCGGGTGTTGCCGCCCCCGTGGTTGGAAGACGAACACGAAAGATGGTCCCCGACATGGATCCCGGAAGCGCCGCGATTGTCCCGCGATGAGCGAGCACAATGCGTTGGGCGGTGGCCAATCCGAGCCCGGTGCCCTTTGTCTTGGTAGTGAAGAACGGGTCGAAAACATGCGCCAGGTATTGAGGCGGGATCCCCGGCCCTTGGTCGACGATGTCAACCTGCACCCAACCGGGCTCCTCTGAGACGACGAAACGAACTTCACCGCCAGATGCACTGGCTTGAATCGCATTGAGGGCGATATTCAACAGCACCTGCGTCATTTGCTCGGGGTCGACATTTGCGAATTGCGGCTGCGCAGGGGCTATCGGTTCCGGCGGAGCTAGCGTCACCCCTTTCTTGTCGGCTTCAGGCTTGAGCAGCATCGTAACGCGGGAAATGAGTTCACGGATGTTTGTGGGGTGCGGGCTGGGATCATGCGGCCGCGCATACATCAGAAATTCTCGAACGAGGTTGTCAAGGCGCTCGAGCTCGCGTCGGCCAATATCGGCGAATTCCGGAGAGGGCTGGCCGGCGGCGGCGCGGGTGGCCACGATTTCAAGCGCGCCCTTCAAGCCTGCCAGAGGATTTCGGATTTCGTGCGCAAGTGCGGCTGCGATTTCGCCAAGCGCCGACAACCGATCGGCGCGCCTGAGATGCTCTTGCGACTCGCGCAAATCACGATTGGCGCGTTCGAGAAATGCGGTGGCGTCGCGGTAGTGCTCCGTCACTCTACGTTGGTTCCAAGCGAGCCAGCCTACGGTCAGTCCAAGGAGATGGAAGGCGAGAATCGGTGCGTATTGATATCCGGCGTATTCGGAGTCGGGCGACCAACTGGCTCTGATGTGCGGGGCGATGAGTGTTGAGGTCAAGGCGGCGCTGGCGACTCCGCCCCAGATCCCGTACCAATAGGCAGCGAGAATGATCGGCATGTAGCACAGGTAGTTGTAGATTTCCTGGAGCATCACACGGGAGGGGCTCGTGAGGTAGTGCAGGCTCGAGAGAGCCGCGATGGCGACGATAAGCGCAACGCCTCGCAGCAAAGAGCCGCTCGTCAGTCCATCTCCGGTGTGCGGCTGCTCAGTCATGTCGTTGCTGGGTCGAGACTCCGCGCGGTACGAGCCAACTCTCCTCAGCATCAGTGTGTTCGGCATTGGCTCGCCAATGGCGGCGCCTTCAGTAACGGTGCATCGAACGCGACTGTTCTTCGATTAAATGTCGTTAATCTCCACGGTCCGCCATGGTGGTTGGCGCCCGCGCGTTCTTGCCGTAGCTACCGCAGGGAGTCCGTAGGACTGTCGGACAAAAGGCGACAAGCGGATCTAGGGAGAACGGGCTGTCTGATTTGCTGTGCGCCATCGAGGGTTGTCTGATAACAGGCAATTCTTCAAAAGCGATCTCACCATTTACAGGGATTTCGGGCCGGCTCCGGGTATACGCGTTGCATTTCGATGGACCGGGACGCCGCACCGTCGCGGCTGGCTCCAGAGGAGGCTCTTCATGAACGCCACGTCGTACCGTCGTCGGCGCCGACTGCTTTACGGCAGCGCCGTTATCGTGTTCGCGGTCGTCATCGCCGCGATCCCCGCAGTCCATGCCCAGGCGCCCACAACGTCGTCCGATTCTCGCGCCCAAACGTCGAGCCCGGATCAGCGACTTGCCGCGCAGATCGAAGAACTGCGTGCGCAAGTGGCACGCCTGCAGGCGGCTCTTGACCAGCAGCGCTCGTCGTCGCAATCCGCCACTCCTTCGTCAAGTCCGAATCAGCCGCCCTCACCAATGCGCATGGGCGACATGGACAAGATGTCAAAGACGGGCACAGGCGAGATGGGTGGAAAGCCGGGTGGTGGTATGGCGCCGATGGACATGCACAAAGGAGAGATGGGCATGCCGCCGGACGGCATGAAGATGCCGGGCGGCATGATGGATGACATGGGTCGCATGTCGGGTGCGAACCCCGCCGCGACGGGAGCGGCGGCGATGCCTCCGAGCGGCGGTATGAATATGGGAGGCAACGGGACGAAAGCTGCGCCAGGCGGCACACGTTCCATGTCCACGCTACCAGGTGTACCGGGCGCGTCGCACCTGTATCACATTGGATCGACCGGTTTCTTCTTGGACCAGCCGCAGCTTACCTTGACGCCGCAGCAGCAGAGCGCGCTCAACGCCATCAAGGAGCGGGCTCTCTTGGAGCGTGGCAACGCTGAGCGGCGCGTCGAACAGGGGGAACAGGAGCTCTGGGCCCTTACGGGTGCCGATCAACCTGACGCCGCAAAGATTCAAGCCAAGGCTCGGGAGATCGAACAGGCCCGAACAAACCAGCGGTTGGCATTCATTCAGAGCGTCGGGGAGGCTACCAAGCTGCTGACGCCCGAACAGCGGACCCAGTTGCTCGGCATGCCGACCATGCCCGCCAAATAGCGATCACCTAATGAGCAGCGAATCCGCACGCGTGACACGGCGCGACTGGTTGCAGCGCATGGCCGCTGCGGCCGGCGGAATGGCGCTCGCCCATGCCGTCCCGGCCTACGCGTGGTCAGGCACGACGCTGGCGGCAACCATGCCGACACAGGGTGGGCAAGGCTCAGGAGTCGACCTGACGATTGCCGATTTCACGCTGCCGATCCTCGCGCGGACCGGGCGCGCCATGGCGGTGAACGGGACGGTCCCCGGCCCCCTTCTTCGGCTGCGAGAAGGGGAGGAAGCGGTCGTTCGTGTCACCAACCGACTGTCCGAGACCGCGTCGATTCACTGGCACGGCTTGATTGTCCCGCCTGAAATGGATGGTGTGCCGGGCGTCAGCTTTGCCGGGATTATGCCAGGGGAGACGTTCACCTACCGGTTTCCGGTTCGACAAAGCGGCACGTACTGGGCGCACAGCCACTCCGGCGGGCAGGAACTCCTCGGCGTGTATATGCCGCTCATCATCGATCCGATCGAGCGCGAAGCGTTCTCGCACGACCGCGACTATGTCGTTCTGCTGTCCGATTGGAGCTTTGAATCTCCCGCCGCGATCATTGCCCATCTCAAGAAGCAGGCCGGCTATTACAACTATCAGAAGCGAACCTTCGCAGAATTTTTCAGCGATGCCCAAAAGAACGGTTGGTGGACCACGATCAGAGAACGGGCCAGTTGGTCGAAGATGCGGATGGATCCGACCGACTTTGCAGATGTGACCGGGTACACGTACACGTATCTCCTGAACGGCCTGACATCCGATGCGAACTGGACGGGTCTCTTTGCGCGAGGTGAGAAAGTGCGGCTGCGTTTCATTGACGCCGCAGCAATGACGCTGTTCGACATCCGTATCCCTGGCCTGAAGATGCGGGTGGTGCAAGCCGACGGACAGAACGTACAAGCGATTGACGTGGACGAGTTCCGCATCGGCCCCGGTGAAACCTATGACGTGATCGTCGAACCGGGCGATCGCGCGTACACACTGTTTGCGGAGGCGATGGACCGCAGCGGCTTCACGTACGGAACGCTGGCCCCGCGTGCAGGAATGACTGCCCCGATACCTCCACGACGTCCGCGACCATTGCGCTCGATGGCCGATATGGGGATGGACATGCCGGACATGAAAGGCATGGACATGCCCCCAACGCCAGGCGACACAAGCGGCCACGCGGCCCACGGCCTCGCCACGGTTCAGGACGCGCGCATGCAGACGTCCGAGGCGCGCGATGCGGCTCACGCTCCGCCCCACGACACGCCCGCGCCGGCGATGCCAGACATGCCTAATTCTCCGACGGTGGGTCCTGGTGTGCCAGGCGCACCGCCGGCTTTGCATGGACCCGACACGCACGGCGCAGGGAATGCCTCAATTGCGATGTCTGCGCGGAGTCGAGTTGACGACCCCGGGTCTGGATTCGAAGGAACTGAATCACGAGTGCTGGTGTACGCGGACTTGAAGAGTATTGCGCCGTACCCCGATCGCCGAGCGCCCACCCGGGAAGTCGAACTGCATATTACGGGCAACATGGAGCGCTACATGTGGTCATTCGACGGCAAGAAGTATTCGGAAGCAAGAACACCGATCGCCTTTCGTTATGGTGAGCGGCTGCGTTTGGTGCTCGTCAACGACACGATGATGGAGCACCCGATTCACCTCCATGGCATGTGGATGGAACTGGAGAACGGCGCGGGGGAGTACCAGCCTCGCAAGCACACGATCACCGTCAAGCCTGCCGAGCGCATCACCGCGGCCATTACGGCCGATGCGCCGGGCCGGTGGGCGCTTCATTGTCACCTGTTGCTCCACATGGAAATGGGCATGTTCCGCGTCGTAGAAGTGGCGCAAGCAGCCAAGGAAACATCGTGAGTCACATCAGGATGCGAGTCTTGCTGGTCTTGACGTTTTGGGTGATGAGCATGGACGCCGCGATTGCCGCGCGGGCCGCTGCACAGGATCAAGATGCGCCTGGCACTGGGCATTCGTTCATCACACGCGACGCAGAACGGCAACAGCCACGCGGGATCGCCACGCGCATGGGCCTGTTAGCGCAAACCCGTTGGCCGGATCCAGTGGCGGACAGCGGAACGTTTGGATACCTCCTCTTCGACAACGCCGAATTCCAGCAAGCCGGAAGTTCAAGTGCGGCGCGGTGGGACATTCTCGGCTGGCGCGGGGGCGACGTGCACCGCTTTTGGGTCAAGAGCGAAGGACGGACGTCCACGGACATTCGAGAGGGAAGTGAATTCGAGGCGCAGGCGCTCTATGGCCGATTGATCGCACCGTTCTTCGATCTCCAGGCAGGGGTTCGCGTCGATCAGCGGGTACGGGAGGGGACGGATCCGACGCGCGTCTATGCCGTCCTTGGTCTACAAGGGCTCTCACCGTACCGATTTGAAATTGAACCGGTTCTCTTTATCAGTCAGAAAGGACAAGTATCGGGCCGCCTGACGGCGACGTACGACGTGCTGTTCTCGCAGCGTTTGATCCTCCAACCGCGGCTTGAAACAAATGTGGCGGTGCAGCGCGACGAGGAAATCGGCATCGGCGGAGGGTGGAATGATGCCGAGATCGGAGCTCGGCTTCGCTATGAGATGCGACGCGAAGTCGCTCCTTACGTCGGCGTGACGTGGAAGGAAGGGTTTGGCGAGACGCATCAATTAACGACGCAGCAGGGGCGCGACCACGCCCACCTGGCCGTTGTGGTGGGTGGGCGCGCGTGGTTCTGAAGAATGGCGGACTGGCGACAGATTCCTAATTGGAAGGCAGGAAATGACATGAAGAAGACCATCGCATGGTTGGCGCTGCTGAGTGGCCTGATCTACGTCAGCAGTTGTTCGCGTGCTGCCACGGCAGGGCCCAATGGCGGAGATGTCGTCGCGATCAAAGGTGGCACCGCTTCGGCGGAAGTCGTGTCGAATGCGAATACGGGAGAAGTGTTGGTTCAGACCTACAAAGACGATTTGAAGACGCGACAGCCGATCGAACGAGAACCACTGACGGTCGGGAGCGGCAACAACAGCGTGGAGTTGACGCCGTATCCCATCGACACCGATCCGCCGGGCACGTGCAGCCGCTTCTATGGCCAGGCAGATTGGGTGCGGGGTGGGACGATGCACGACGGCTGGATCGGCGGCCGCGGGATGGGCGAGCACCAGCAGTTCACGTGGGCGCACGGCTGGGAGGCGGGCCGCACGCAAACCCGCATGTGGGAGGACATGGGTGGACACCGAAGGATGGGGCCGGGAATGGGGGAGCACGGACCGGGAGGTCGTGGCCCAATGGACCGTTGACGAGAGTCGCCTGGGTCGCCTTCCGCCACCAAATGACATGACGAACACAGGCCAGGGCTTGCTCCGGCGCGACGGGCGGATTCGAGTCGTATCAGCCGCGTTGCTCGTGTTCTCAACGCTGACGCTTGCGAGCGGACAGGCGCCCCAGGAACACGAGCAGCATCACGCGGCAACACCAGCGCCGCAGCAGACAGCCACCGACCCTGCAACACCTTCTCGCCCAAATGAACCGAGCACATCCGTTCCTACCTCTGAGTCTGTCGTCCGAGGCAGTGCGCCGCCGACTGGCGCCATCGACACGAGGCCAGTACCCGGAAACGGTCAGATGTGTTGCGGTGGTGCTCCACCACCCTCAGCGTTGTATCCCTCGCTGATGGCGGTACCTGAGTTGACGGCGGAGCGGCGAAAGGAATTCGAGCGTCAAGCGGCGGAACGGATGGTCTCAGGAAGCGCGATGATGTCCGAGGCCTTCGGACGACTCACGGCCGCCACGCAAAGCGGCGACACCGTCGCGATGGAAGAAGCCAACGGGCAGGTTCGTGAGGGCCACGCGCAGTTCGAGAGCGGCCTGGCGCTACGGCGCGCGCTTGCCGCCAACCAGGCGCCGCGCGACATGGCGCTCGACTGGTTTCGGCGCGAAATGAGCCTGGTCCCTCTGACGAACAGCCCGCCGCCGCACGGCCTGTTTGGATTGTCGTGGTTCCACTACGTCGTCATGCTCATCCTGACCGCGTTTGCCGTCGCGATGATCAGCATGTACTTCCAGAAGATGCGCCTCGCCGAGGTTCTCGTGGCCAGGCTGGTCAGTGCGAACGCTAATGGAACGCCTGCCCTCAGCTCTCGACCCCTGCCTGTCGCCGAAGAGGCCATGGCGCCGGTCGCGTCCTCCACGCCGCAGGCGGCTGCGCTTAGAAGCGTTCCGTCGAGAGCAAATTCGTGGACAGGGTTGTTGCGGATTGCCCGGATCTTTCAGGAGACGCCGAGCGTTAAAAGCTTCCGGCTGATCGATCCTGCAGGTGGTCTGCTTCCCTTTACCTTCCTGCCTGGGCAATTCCTCACGCTCACGGTCGCTCCGGACGGCCAATCGATCAAGCGCTCGTACACCATCGCGTCGTCTCCAACGGAGCGCGCCTACTGCGAAATCTCTGTTAAACGAGAGGAACAAGGCGCGGTATCTCGCTGGCTTCACGATCGAGTGGTCGAAGGTGACACGCTGGAAACCACCGCGCCCTCAGGGAAGTTCACGTTCACTGGAGACGAGGCGACGAGTGTCGTCTTGATCGGGGGAGGCGTCGGGGTCACGCCGATGATGAGCGTCGCACGTTACCTGATGGGACGCGCCTGGCCCGGCGACATTTTCTTTTGCTATTCAGTCCGAACGGAAGGCGACGTCATCTTTCGAGAAGAGCTGGAGTACTTGCGGAAGCGGTTTTCTAATCTTCATTTGACGGTCGCTGTTGAACAGATCGAGTCACCGCGGCCGCCCTATGTGAAAGGTCGCATCACCAGAGAATTGCTCGAGGCGACAGTGCCCCACCTGGTGAATCGCCGCGTGCACATCTGTGGGCCGCCCCCAATGATGAACGCCATCAAGACAATCTTGATGGAGATTGGCGTGCCTGCCGATCAAGTTCGTACTGAGATCTTCCAGGGCAAGGAGACGCCGCGCGCCAGTCTCAACGCCCTCCCGCCCTCCGAGGCGAAGGTGGCGGTCGTGACGTTTGCGAAATCGAACCGGACGGCGATGATGCCTCCGACGAAGACTGTGCTCGAAGCGTCGGAAGATGCCGGGGTCAACATCGAGTATTCGTGCCGCGTCGGGACGTGTGGCGCGTGTCGGACCAAACTCCTTTCCGGTACGGTGACGATGGAGGTGCAGGACGGGCTTGAACCCGGCGATCGCGAGAACAACATCATTCTGGCCTGTCAGGCCAAGTCGGCCGCAGACCTGGTCGTCGATGCGTGACCCGAGCATGAGCGACCAGACTCCGTCGGCGCTGGAACGGGAGCGGCCCGTCGTTACCGCGCTGCTCCTGCTGCAGTTGGTGTTGTGGCTCGGATTTGCCGTTCATCGGAGCCCACGGTTTTCAGGAAGCGCAGCCGGGACCTCGCTCGGCATTGCCGGTGCGATCGTCATGGTGCTGCCGTCGATCATGTATGGGGTCGTGAAGCGTCTGCCGATCCTACGGCGCGTCGTCACCCGACATCTGTCGCTACGGAGCCTCCTCGCGCTGCACGTGTGGGGCGGTCTTGTCGGCTCAATCCTCGCGATTGTCCACACCGGACATCGATTCGAGAGCCGATTGGGACTGGCCCTCACCGGCGTGATGCTCCTCACGGTCTTCAGCGGTTATGTCGGTCGTCATTTTCTGGGGAAGGTGTCTGGGGATGTTCGCGGAAAGCAAGAGCTGCTCGAGCAGCTCGTAACCGCCTACAACAGCATAGCCAGCCAACTTGCGGTCCAAGCACCCGGCCTCGCCACGGTCTCCGCATTCAGTCCATGGTCGCGGCTCAGACGACGAATCGGTTTAGCGCCGTCCGAATCGAGCGCCGAGGCCCTCTCGCTTGCGGATCGGGCGATCGAGGTCACCGGCTCGATCGCGGACCTCGAGTATGCCATCGGGACGGACGAAGCGCTAAAGGACCGGTTCCGGACGTGGTTCGCCGTACACGTCGCCACATCCCTGGTCTTCTATGCACTTCTTGCACTGCATGTCTGGGCTGCCTTCTATTTCGGATTGAGATGGTTGGCGTGAAATGAGGCGTTGGATTGGTCTGGTCATCGTGACGATGGCGGCTCTGACATCCGGGGTCGTTCTCAGAAGCAACTGGACAATGCTCAAAGGCCAATGGATGAAGGTCGACGTGCAGTTCTGGCAGCGGCAAGTCAGTCCGGGACCCTTGTCCGCGGCGCATGCGTCGCTCGAAACGAACTGCACCGCGTGCCACACGCCGATGAAGAGCGTGGAGGCGACGAAGTGCATCGGCTGCCACGCCAACAGCGCGGCAGTGCTGCAGCGAGCGCCCACCGCTTTTCACGCATCAATTGGCGCGTGCAGCCGTTGTCATGTTGAACATCAGGGAACGAATTTGCGCCCAGTCCTGATGGATCATGTGGCGCTTGCCGAGATTGGGTTGGAGAGGGTCCGAATGAGCCCCGATGTCGCATCGAATAGCCGTCTCCTCGCCTGGATACGGCAGCACGACGGACTCGCAGAAACCGCGCCGACGCATCCGGGAGTGATATCGACCGAAGCCGCACTCAACTGCCTGACATGCCATAGCACGAAAGACCGGCACCAAGGCTACTTCGGCGGCGACTGCGCCTCGTGTCACCGAACAGCGTCATGGACGATCATGGAGTTTCAGCACCCGTCGCCACGCTCTGTGGAGTGTGTCCAGTGTCATCAAGCTCCGCCCAGCCACTTCATGATGCATTTCGCGATGGTCTCTCAAACGGTCGCACGCGCGCCGAATGCCCGCAATGATCAATGCTTCCTTTGTCATAAGAACACTTCGTGGAACGATATCCAGCGGGCGGGCTGGTACAAGCACCACTGACCCAGACGACGACGCGACCTGAGTCTCCGCGCTCAGGCGCGCGGCTGCAACGACTGCGGTAGGTGTGCCGGTGTGGCTGGATCGTCAGTCGTCGCGCTGGGCGAGTATGCGTGAAGTAGGTACTGACGCACCATCCGATCGGTATTGAAGAACGACGCATTCAAAGCGATGCACTGTCGCATGATGCGGCTCCACTCTTTATGACCGCGGTAGAACAACGGGGCGACCACGTCCCGGAGTTTACGGTACAGATCTTCGGCTTCGGCGTGTCCCGCAGCTTCACCGTCAATGACACCGTCGCTGCCGATGGCCCATCCCGTCACTCCTTCCACGCACCCTTCACGCCACCAGCCGTCGAGCACGCTGAAGCTGGGCACTCCGTTGAGGGCCGCCTTCATCCCCGAGGTTCCAGATGCCTCCTGAGGGCGCAACGGCGTGTTGAGCCAGACGTCGACCCCAGCCACCAGTATTGACGCCAATTCAAGGTCGTACTCCGTGACATAGATAACGGGAACCTCATCGCCGAGTTCCCGGGCGGCTCGAAGAATCGACCGAATTGCTTGCTTTCCCTGATCATCTTTTGGGTGTGCCTTGCCGGCGAAGATGAACTGCAGCGGCTGTTGCTGCGCAATAGCGCGGAGCGCCGGCAGATTGCTCAACACCAATTCCGGACGTTTGTAGGCCGTCGCTCGACGGGCAAATCCCAATGTCAGCGCATCCGAACGCAGGCGGCGGCCCGTGCGCTTGACGACAAGGTCAATCAGAGCAACCTTGGCATGCTGATGTGCGTCGGTCACTTCGTCGGCAGGCAAAGCGAGGGCGTTGTGCAACATCAGCGGATCGCTGCGCCACCCTGGAATGTGGCGATCGAACAGCGCTCCGAAGGCACTGCTCGCCCAGGTGCGCGCGTGCACGCCATTGGTGATCTGGTGAACTTCGTAATCCGGAAAAAGTGCGCTGGTCACCTCCCGGTGTCGCAATGCGACGCCATTGACGTAGTGACTCAAGTTGAGAGCAAGAGAAGTCATGTTGAGCCGATCGTGGCCGCCGAGCATCTCGATAACATCCAGCGGCACGAAATCGCCGAGCACTCGCGACACCATGTCGCGGTCGAATTGATCGTGCCCGGCTGCGACGGGCGTATGCGTCGTGAACACGGTTCGGTTCCGGACGGGACCGAAGTCCCATCCGTCGATCCGCTTCGATGCTCGCAACAGTTCGAGAGGAGCAAGTGCCGCATGGCCTTCATTCAAGTGAAAGGTCGCCAGGCCCCCGCAGCCCAACGCCTCGAGGAGTCGGACGCCGCCGATCCCAAGCACGATCTCTTGCATCAGACGATAGCGGCTGTCGCCGCCGTATAAGTGATCCGTGATCTGCCGGAAGTCCGACCGGTTCGAGGGAATGTCTGTATCGAGAAGCAGGACGGGAACGACGTAGCCGCTCGAACCGACGATGTCGTAGCGCCACGCGCGGAGCTGGACCTCGATCCCTTCGATGACGACGCTTGCGCGCGGCAGTACTTCCTGCAGCAGGCGCTCAGGCGACCATGTTGCATCGCGCTCGACCTGCCAATCGTCGTGAAAGTCCTGTCGGAAATAGCCTTGACGATGAACCAGCGACACCGCGACGACCGGCACGCACAAGTCGGCGCACGATCGCAGGGTATCGCCAGCGAGGACGCCTAACCCGCCAGAGTAGGTCGGGATGTCATTGGCCAATGCGACTTCCATTGAGAAGTACGCGATCCGACGTGTCGCCCAGTCGACGCTCGACTGGAGTGGCGCCGCGACGATTTCGTAGGCTCTCGGGTGTCTCAGATACTGCTGGCGACAAAACTCCGAGCAGAACCAGACGCCGGCGATCTCGCCTGCGAGAAGGACTGCGTGCTCCGGCGCGACGGGCATGCGGCAGACCGGATCCATATGGCTCGTCATACGGAACTTTCTGCATGCCGGACCGCGCCTGCCGCGGCGCGGCCACGCCAACGTCGGACGAGTTTAGCGATCTCGACAATCGTCACCGGTATCATCGCGAGGGTCAGGGACAAGATGCAGTCGGTGAGCGAGAGTGGACCGATCTCGAACACGACCTGCGCGATCGGAATGTGATGGATGCCCAGCTGCATCAGGATCGAGGCCAGCACGACGCCGAGTAATCGAAGGTTCGTAAAAGCGCCCACCTCCCAGAACACCCGCGTCGTACTGCGGGCCGCAAATGCGCGGAACAATTCGCCGAAGACGAGCACGGAAAATGTCAGATTGCGCGCTTCCACCAGGTCGCGCGCGTTCAACGCCCAGATGAACACGGCCAGCGTCGCGATCCCTTGCAGGAGGCCCGTGGCGATGATGAATTGCCATTCGGCCCGACCGAGCATGGGCTCGTCGGGAAGTCGCGGTGGCCGTTGGAGTACGTCGGCTTCGGCGGGATCGACGACGAGCGCGAGCGCCGGCAAGCCGTCAGTAATGACATTGATCCAGAGAAGGTGCAGCGGCAACAACGGCAAGGGCAGGCCGCCGATCGCAGCCACGAGCATCACAGTGAGCTCAGCGGTGTTGCCCGAGAGTAAGTAGACCAGCGTTTTGCGAATGTTGTCGAAGATGCCGCGACCTTCGCGGATCGCCGCGACAATGTTCGCGAAGTTATCGTCGGCGAGGACCATATCGGACGCCTCACGGGTCACCTCTGTGCCGGTGACGCCCATCGCGATGCCAATGTGGGCTTCACGCAGCGCTGGGGCGTCGTTGACGCCGTCGCCCGTCATCGCCACGATCGCGCCGCGCGCTTTCCACTCACGGACAATTCGGAGTTTGTCCTCCGGTGTGGCTCGCGCGTGGACAACGTCCTCTTCGGCAGTACCACTCGACACGATGCCGAGCTCTCTCGCAATCGCACGGGCGGTCAGCGGATGATCGCCTGTGATCATGACGGTGGTGATGCCCGCGACACGCGCGGCAGCCACCGCCTCGATGGCCTCCGTCCGTGGCGGGTCGGCGATGCCAATCAGCCCCATCAGAGCGACGGCCTCCGCGGTGCCGGCGGAACCGATGGCGATCGCGAGCACGCGCAGACCGCGTTCGGCCATTTGCACATTCGCCTGCCAGGCGTCACTCATGTCTCCGCTGCACAGCGGCAGCACGCTTTCCACGGCGCCCTTGGTATACGCGTGGCCGTCGGCCCGCTCGATCGACATCCGCTTCAGCACGGCGTCAAAAGGAACTTCGGCGATGCGCGGCGTTGTGACCTCGATGTCGTGCCGATGGATTCCGCGTTCGGCGGCGGCCAACAGGATCGCCAGTTCGGTCGGATCACCAATTCGGCTCTGGCCGTCGTGTCCGATCTCGGCATCTGAGCACGCCGCCGCGGCGAACAAGAGGCTGGTGTGATCGCGCCCCCAGAGTTCGCGCACGCGCATGACACCCGTCGTCAGCGTACCGGTCTTGTCGGTGCAGATCACCGTCGCGCAACCGAGTGTTTCGACGGCCGGTAGCCGGCGGATGAGCACGTTGCGCGCCGCCATCCGCTGGACGCCGACGGCGAGCGCGATCGTGACCACCGCCGGTAGTCCTTCGGGAACGGCTGCAACCGCCAACGAAACCGCCGCCAGGAATACTTGCAAAAGTGGCCAGCCGCGAAGGAGGCCCGCCACGGCGACAATCCCGACGATTCCGCCGCAGATGTAAAGGAGCGTCTGACTGACATGCGCCAGGCGCTTTTGCAAGGGCGTAACGCTGTCCTCGGCGGTGGCGAGTAGATGGGCGATGCGACCGAGTTCGGTCTGCATGCCCGTCGCGGCCACTTCGGCAAGGCCGGTTCCCGTCGCGATGGAGGTGCCCATGAAAACAAAGTCATGGCGCTCAGCGAGCGGTGTTTCGGGTCCGGTCGGAACCGCACTTTTCTCGACCGGAGCGCTTTCACCCGTCAGCGGCGCTTCGTTGGTGGTCAGGACGTGCGCAGTGCGAATGCGCGCATCGGCTCCCGCGACGTCGCCGGCCTCGAGGACGAGGAGATCGCCTGGCACGATGGTGCCAGCCGGAATCATGACGCTATGACCGTCCCGCATCACCCGCGCCCGCGGCGCCGTCATCGACCGCAGCGCCATCACCGCACGCTCAGCCCGGTGCTCCTGAAAGAAGCCGATGGCCGCATTCAGGATGACGATCGTGCCAATCGCGATCGCATCGAGGAACTCGCCGAGCGCCACGGACAGGACGCTGGCGGCGAGCAGCAACCAGACAACCGGGCTGGCGAACTGACGCGCCAATAGAACCAGGGGCGTGGTCGCGTCCTCGCGGCGAATTTCGTTGGGACCGAATTTCGTGAGTCGGCGCTGCGCTTCAGCGGACGATAGCCCGGTCGCGACCGACCCCGCCGGCCCGCCGGCTCCGTTGAGCGACGACGAGGTCGAAGAGGAGGCCGCCGTATTCAGAGCTGCTACTGTCGACTTGGGAGTGTCCGCCAACTCAGGCGGCTCCTGCGGCGCCGGCTGCGGCGTCGCGCGGCACCGACACGGCGCCGGCCACGCGCACTTGATGCCGTCGCCACATGGTGTAGGCGGCGGGGAGGACGAGGAGCGTCAGAAACATGCACGACCACAGGCCGCCGACCACCGGTGCCGCCGTGCGCGCCGAGACGTCGGCGCCGACACCGGACTCCCAGAGCATCGGTAGTAGGCCGAGCACGGTCGTGGCGACCGTCATCAGCAGCGGCCGAACGCGCGTCGCCGCACCTTCAACAATGGCGGCGTCCACGTCCGCGGGCTTCTGAATGCGGCCTTCACGCATGTACCGATCGAACGATTCATCGAGGTAGACCACCATGACGATCCCGGTTTCTGCCGCCACGCCGGCGACGGCGATGAGCCCGACCCAGACGGCCGTCGACAGGTTGTAGTGCATGAATGCCAGCAGCCAGACGCTGCCAGCCACGGCGAACGGGAGACTCGACAGCACAAGGAAGGTTTGCGGCCAGCCGCGCATCGAGAGGTAAAGCAGCGCCACGACAAGGATCAGCGTGAGCGGGATCACGTAGCGGAGACGGGCCTCCATCGCGGCGAGGAACTCGTATTGACCGGTCCACTGCAGCCGGTAGCCCACGGGTAGCGTCAACTGCGACGCGACAACGGCCTTCGCATCGTCGACCCAACCCCCGAGGTCGCGTTGGGTCGGATCGATGTCGGCGAACACGTAGCCGACGAGAACACCGTTCTCGTCCTTGATCATCGGTGGGCCGGTTGTTATCCGAACGTCGGCGAGTTGGCCCAGTGGCACGGCGGCGCTAGGCTGGCGCCCCTGCTCCATGAAGTCCGGTACCGCGGCGCCGGCACCCATCGGCGGAGTGGCGAGACTCGTCGATGCCGCGGCGCCTCCAGCCGACATGCCGGACTGTCCGCCGCCTCCTCCCATTGATCCCATCCCTCCGCCGGCGGCCCCGCCACTTGAGACGATCATGCTGCCGGATTGGGGGCTGGCGCCCCCGCCGACGTTGCCGCCGCCGAAGTCCGCGGCACCACTCGTCGCTTGCACGGGCACGAGAATGCGGCGCAGCGCCTGCGGGTCGGAGCGTTGATCGGCGGCGTAGCGGAGATTGATCGAAAAGCGCGCGCGGCCGGCGATCGCTGTCGACACTGGCATCCCGCCGACGGCCGCTTCGACGACGTCCTGAACGTCGCGAACCGTCAACCCGTACCTTGCGATCGCTTCGCGGTTGGGCACGATGTCGACGTACTCCCGCCCTGTCTGGCGTTCGGCGAACGTACTCCGAGTACCTGGCACCTGGCGCAGCATCCCCTCGAGCGCGACGCTGACGCGCTCGATCTCCCTCAGATCCTGGCCGAAGACCTTGATCCCGACTGGCGTGCGGACACCGGTCGTCAACATGTCGATGCGCGTGCGGATCGGCGGCGAGATCGCGATCTGGTAGCCCGGCATGCGGAGCGCGGCATCGAGATCGCGCGACAGTTCTGCGAGCGTCCGTGGCTGCTGTTCAGGCCACAGGCGGCGCAAGCCGCGCTTCATCCAATCCGGAGCGGTTGCGCTATACCAGCGCGGCGTGTACCGCGTCGGCCAGTCGGATCGCGGATGCAGCGCGATGACCGATTCGATCATGTCCAGCTGCGCGGGATCGGTGGCCGTTTCCGCGCGCCCGACCTTACCGTGTACGGAGGCGACTTCGGAGAACCCCATGATGATGCGGTCTTGCGCGGTCAGCACCCGGCGCGCCTCTTCGATCGCGATACCGGGGAATGTCGTCGGCATCACAAGGAGCGAGCCTTCGTCGAGCGGCGGCATGAACTCGGAGCCGAGTCGCTGGAAGACCGGCACGGTGGCGACCATGAGCAGCACGGCCGCGGCCACGACGACGATCCGGAAGCGCACCACCTGGATTGCAATCGGCCGATAGAGGGCACTGAGGATCCGGCTGACCGGATTGGTCTCCTCCGTGCGGAAGCGGCCTTTCAGCAGCAGCACCATGAGCGGCGGTGCGAGTGTGATGGATAACATGGCGGCGGCGAACATCGCGAAGGTCTTCGTGTACGCCAGCGGCATGAACAGTCGCCCCGCCTGGCCGGCCAAGGTAAAGATGGGCAGGAAGCTGATCGTAATCAGCAGCAAAGAGAAGAAGATCGGTCGCCCGACTTCTTTGCAGGCCTCGACGATGATCCGCTCACGATCGGAACCGGCCGGCGCTACGGCGAGGCGCACGTGCGCGTTCTCGATCAGCACGATCACCGCGTCGCCAAGTTCGCCGACGGCGATCGCGATGCCACCGAGCGACATGATGTTGGACGACAGACCCATGTAGCGGATCCCGATAAAGGACATCAGCACGGAGAGCGGGAGCACGATCATCACGACCAGGGCCGATCTCGCATGGAAGAGAAACACCAGGCAGATCACCGTGACGATGACAGCCTGTTGAATCAGCGTGTCAGTCAAGGTCTGGACGGATCCGAGAATCAACTCCGATCGGTCATAGGTCGGGATAAAGCGAACGCCCTCTGGGAGGCGGAGTGTCGCGATTTGAGACTGCAGAGCGCGGATCACTTGGAGCGCGTTGGAGCCGATGCGCATAACGACGATGCCACCGACGGCTTCCCCGCCCCCATTCCAATCGGCAGCTCCCCGCCGTATTTCCGGGCCGTACCCGACGCGCGCGACATCGCCAAGCCGAATCGGCGTGCCGGCCGGGCCGACCGCCACCACGCTCTGTTCGAGATCCTTCAGTTCCTTGACATAGCCGCGCCCGCGCAGCACGTACTCGCGCCCGGCGAGTTCCAGCACCCGTGCGCCAACTTCAGCGTTCGCATCGCGGACGGATCGGGTGATGTCGGTGACGGTGAGGCCGAACGCGACCAGTTTGTCGGGGTCGATCACGATCTGATACTGACGCTCGAACCCGCCGAGGGAGGCGACTTCGGCGACGCCCGAGACAGCCTGAAGCGCCGGGCGGACGGTGAAATCCTGCAGAGCTCGGAGGTCTGCGAGATTCATCCGCCGCGTGCTGTCCGCCAGTACGTACTGATAAATCCAACCCACACCGCTTGCGTCGGGACCGAGCGTTGGAGACACGCCAGGGGGCAGCAATTGCTGCACACGGCCCAACTGCTCGAGGACTCGCGTTCTTGCCCAGTAGATGTCGGTGCCCTCTCCGAAGAGGGCATACGTGAAGCTCATGCCGAACATCGAGTAGCCGCGGACCGTTTGGACGCCCGGCGTGCTCTGAAGCGCACGTACCAGAGGGTAGGTAATCTGATCCTCGACCAGATCGGGACTGCGGCCCATCCACTCGGTGAAGATGATGACCTGTGGGTCGGAGATGTCGGGCAGGGCGTCCAGCGGCGTCCTGCGTGCGGAATCGGCCGCGAACAGAGCGAGCACGAGCACCGCAGCGAAGACGACCCACTTATGGCGAACCGAGAGCTCGATGATGCGTTCAACCATCGGCGGTTACTTTTGGTGCCCGGAGTGTGATTCGACTGCCGGGACCGAGGTCTTATCCGTCCCCGCTTGCGGGGCGGGTGCAGTTGGCGGCGTATTCTGCGGCGTCGCCGGCGTACCGTGGCTATGTCCGCCGGCTCCGCCGGTCGCTCGCAGCCGGCTTTCCGAATCGAGCAGGAACACGCCAGCCGAGACGACGCGATCGCCGAGTTCGAGACCGCTTTGGATTTCGACGCGATCCGCCAACTGCACGCCGAGCGACACCACGCGCGGCTCGAATCGATCGCCAGCGGCGACGAAGACGTGCTGCTCGGCACCTGTGTCCACGACCGCGTCGCGCGGCACAGTGAGCACTTGGCGCCCTGGCGATTCAAAGGCGGCGGTACCGTACAGACCCGGTCTGAGCCCACCCGTCGGATTCGCGGCGGAAAACCGAACCCTGAGGGTGCGTGTCCTCTCGGTGAGTGTCGGGTACAGAAAATCCACGCGTGCCGAAAACGGTGGAGCACCTGAGGCGGGGAATTCGAGGCGGGCGATAGTGCCGACGCGAATACCAGGGATGTTCGCTTCGGGCACCTCCGCCAGGACCCAGATCCGCGACAGATCCGCGATCGTCAGCAACGTGGTAGACGGGTCGACCGATGTGCCGACGGTGATCCCTCGGTTCACGACCACACCGCTCCGAGGTGCCGCAATCGTGATCAATCGCCGGGGTTCGCCCGTCTGCTCGATGGCGTCGATCTCGGCCGGCGTCATTCCGAGGACGGTGAGGCGCGTTCGCCCGCTCGCAATCACCGCGCTTGCAATCCCCGATGCCGTGGTATTTCTGCGCGCGGCGAGGTACTCGGCCTGCGAGGAGAGCAGTTCTTGCGAAAAAATCCGGGCGAGTGGCTGGCCGGCGGTGACGATTTCACCAGTGGTATTGACGTCTAGCTGTTCCACCCATCCCGCGACGCGGGTATGGACGTGGGAGATCGTTGATTCGTCGGGCACGATCGTCGCCACCGCGCGGACTGATTGCGTCAGCGATTCACGTCGCACCGGCTCGACGCGAATGTCGAGCGCCTGGACGGTCGCCGCGTTGACCTCCACGGGAACTCGGCTCTGCGCGGCGGCGGCTGCGGTTGACAGCTCGGCCACGGGGGGCGAGAGCGTTTGCGATTGGTTCTGCCGCTCGAACGGCCACGACTCGCGCGCGCGCTGCACCCAGAGCGCGGTCGTGAACACGGCTGCCGTCGCAAGCGCAGAAAGCAGCGGAACACCGATACGTCGGAGCAAAGGGGACGTCGTCACTGAATCATCCCAGCGTAGGATCCGATAGCGCGTCCGAGACGCGCCCACGCGAGTCCCAGCGCGGTATCCGCGGCAATCGCGTCGGCTTGCACGAGCCAGAGTGCCTGCACTGCTTCGATGACGCTGACGAGCGGCAATTGGCCCGAGGTGTAGCCGGCGACCGCCGGTTCGATGGCCATGCGGGCGCGAGGAAGCACATCGGCGGCGAGCGCCACCTGACGATCGCGCGCTGCCTGTAATTGAGAGACGGCGACCGCGGCGTCTCCTTCGATCATCCGGGTCATCGCACGCAGATCGGCTTCGGACATCGCGCGCATGGCTTGCGCCTCTGCAACGCCGGCGTGGAGCTTCCCACGCCAGATCGGGAGACTGAGACCGACCATGGCCATCCAGCCGTTGCCGTCCGTCATCGTATAGGCAGGCCCGGTGCGGATCGTCGCCATCGGTCGAAACATGTCGCGCATGACGTCCACATCCGCTGCGGCGCGGAGAATCTCGGCGCGTCCCGCGGCCAGTTCCGGTCGCGTCGTCAACGCCGCCTTGATGGCTGACCAGGGCGGAGGCGGCTGCGCCAAGGCGAGCGCCTCGAGCGTCGGTACGGGACTGTCCGCGTCGCGAGCGAGGCTGGCGTTGAGCATGGCCTCGGCACCGCGCACTTCGCTGACGAGAGTGCCGGCGAATGCCTGAAGCCGGGCCACTTCCAATTCGGCGCGCAACACATCAGACTGCGGCGCGGTCCCACTGGCATAGCGAGCCGTCGCGGCGCTGACGACATCTCGAGCGAAGGCCAGTTGCTCGGTGACAAGCGCCTGAGTTCGCCGGCGCTCCTGCAGCATCAGAAAGGCGTTGACGGCCTGGAGGCCCACATCCAGCGTCGTGCGGTTCACGTCGGCTCGTAGCCGTTCGACATCGGCGAGCGCAGAGGCGCGACGATGCTGACGAATGGGGGACAACGGAATCTGTTGCTCAATCGTGAAACTCACATTCGCACCCTCGAGCATGAAGGGGAGGTGATCGAGCGAGGGAGAAATCATCGGATCGTCGAGGGCAGACACGATGATCGGACGCGCCTCCCCGGCGCGCACGCGCGCGCGCGCCGTCTCGATCTCATCGCGCCGCTCGCCAGCGAGTTTCACGACGTCGCCGAGTCCGAGCGGCGAGGGCAGCGGCACCGCGTCCTGAGCAACCACAGTGGCCATCGCTGCCACGAGGCAGAGCGCCAGGACAAGAGTGAATCGACGCGTGGTCAGTTGTTCCATCGTGCGTACGGCCATTCCCTCGGTGCAGTCGGTTCAGCGCGCCGTGCCGGCCATCTGCTTGTGCATTTCCGCTGCCGCAGTGGCCTCCTTGGCTTCGTCGCGCGCCAAGCGAGCCAGGCGGTCACAATGCACGGCCGCCTGCGCAATGCGCGTGCCTCGATAAGCCTGTCCTGTGGCGAGATGATCGGTCGCCTCTGTGCTGTACCGCTTCGCCGACGTCGTGAAGTACTCCTGGAGGGCACGATGATCGGCCGCCGTGCTGGCTTTGGCGGCCAGTGCCGTGAGTTCCTCTGTGGTGGGTGTGGGCGCGCCGGTACCCTGTTCGAAACGTGAGGCACCGCGCGGCGGCACGGATGCTTTGCCCGCGCCAAGTTTCTCGTGATACGCCGCGAGCTCGCGCAGTGTCGCGGCTGACTGAAGGTTTAGTTGCTCGAGGCGCTTACAGTGATCGGCCGCAGTGTTGGCGGCGTGTCGGCCGATCGGGCTAGAGATGAATGCTTGCGCCATGGCGCTGTGGCGTCTGGCATCAGCCGCGTGCTGCTCAGCAAGGACAGCGAAATGTACTTCAAGCCGAGCATGATCGGCGGGTTCCGCACGCTTGACGAGTTCCTGTACTTCGAATGCATTCAGAACCGCGGACGATGTCGTTTGGGCACGCGCGCCACCCGCAAACGCCAGGGACCACAAACCGAGTGACGCCAGGCCAAGACCGATTGCTCTCATGACAGATAACCCTCCTGAACGTTCAATCTCACCGCGCGGCGCCGGCCATTTGCTTGTGCATCTCCGCGGCTGCCGTCGCCTTCTTCGCTGAGTCGCGCGCGAGCTGCGCTAGAAGATCGTGATGCACCGCGGCTTGTGCGATTTTCGTCCCGCGGTAGGCCTGCGCCAAGGCGACATGTTCGCCGGCTTCCGTCGTGTCTCGTTTCGCCAGATTCAGGAAGTAGTCTTCGAGGGCGCGATGATCAGCGGGCGTGCTGGCCTTGGCCGCCATCGCGTTGAGTTCCTGGTCCGTCGGTTTCTGCGCGCCGGCACCACTTTCGAACGGTCTCGCGCCCGCGGGCGGCTTCACCGCCGCGCCAACCGCCAGTCCCTTGTGATACGTGGCCAGGTCACGCAGCGTCTTCGACGACTTCGAATTGAGATCAGCGAGCTGTCTGCAGTGTTGGGCCATGCCCGTTCCCAAATTGCGAATGGGGTTCCCAGTGAAACTCTGCGACATCGATGTGTGTCGCTTGGCTTCGGCGTCATAGCGATCAGCGAGCGCCGCGAAATGATCGGCCAGACGCGCGTTGTCAGCCGGCTCCGCCCGCTTGACGAGCTGCTGCACTTCGAGCGAGTTCAAGAGCATCGAGGATGATTCTTGCGCCGGAATATTCGGCGAGTACGCCAGCAAGATAAGCGCAGCAACCGAAACCCAGCTAGTCTGATGTGTTCTCATCACTTGATAACCTCCTTCGTGACCGAGGTCACGATATGTTGTGAGTGCCCTACGTCACAGAGGGTCGGCATGATTAAGCCTGTCCACTACGACAATAGCAACTGCGAAGCCAGCGCGGCTTAGAACTTCCTGACGAGAAATGCCTAATAAATCGTTGACCGTGAATACGCCGGCTCAGTCGAAGCTGCGGGAATTCTCTGATTGAAAGGGAAATTTTGCGATGCGCAGACTCCAACGCGCATCAGAAGACGGCACCGTGCTCAGCCTGCAGGTGCAGGCTCGGCGTTGCTGTTCGATTTCAGACAGCTCTGGAGGTGACGCTGCACCAAAGCGACCAGCATTAGACGAGATTTTAGAGGGTTCACCTCGAAGGCGGGCGTTGTACAAGACGGACGCCGGCGAATATCGACCAGACGAGGAGGGCCGACCCCGGAACCGTTTCCGGGGCCGCCCTGGATTCAACCGCGCGTGAGAAACGCGGCCTGAGGCTACTTGGCCAACTTCTCGTGTTCCGCCGCAATTTCTCGAGCATCTTTCGCCGCTTCCTTGAGCGAGGCCGAAAGCCGGTCGCAATGTTGGGCGCGCTTCGCCGCGCTGCCAGGAAACAACCTACCGTTGATAGTGTCTCCAGCCTTGCGCTCGGCCTGGCCTTGCGCCGCATGATCGGCCGCTTCCGCCTCGTACTTCGCCGCGAGCGCCAAAAAGTGCCGCTGGAGTTTCGCGTGATCGGCCCGGGTCTTCGCGGTCATGGCAAGTTCCTGGGCCTGCTTGCCCGGAAGCAGATCGGAAGACTGTTGTGCCAGAAGCGGTCGTGAAGCTGCGAGTGCCGCCACCGCCAACACGGCGAGGGCGAAATTTCTCAGCGTTCTCATTGCTGCTCCCTCCGTTGAACTAGTCGAGCTGTGTTTGTGCGGGCGTGCCAACTGGTTGACCGCAATCTCCCGCAAATGGCAGGCCGAAGCGATTCTAATCAGTCTCGTCGATTCTCTTAAAACTCCCGCACTATTCGGATGAGGAATCAGACATTTCATCGTCTGATCGCAGAATACCAATATTTGTGTCTGATTTGCGTCGCGGAACTTAAAGGTTCGCGAAAGTCGGTCAAGTTTCGATGAGCACCAGCGATTCTAGCCACAACAGCAGCACGTCGTCGAGTGGGCGGCCTTATGGCGCCGGGAATCGACTCCGCCGAGGCCGGAATCGGGCGGCGCTTCGTTCCGCTCCATGTCGACTGTCTGGCCAACGCCCTTCAATGCGTCGGGCGTTTGGGACGCGCGGTGCACGGCGCAACTGCACGACATGCCCTCGGCTCTCACCGGTGTAATCTGAGTCGGCACGGCATCTTCACGGCTTGATCTGTTCATGTACCGATGACGCACCTCGGGTGGGTTGATTACACCGTGAGCGTCCTGCAGCACGATTTCTTTTCCGCTATGGACCACGACACATCCCCTCTTCTCTCCACTCTCCTCGAAAATCACCGTGCTTTCCTGCGCTACCTGGAGCGGCGGGTGGGCGACCGTGCGCTCGCAGAAGACATCCTCCAGGAAGCCTTCATCAAGGTGGTCGCGCGGCCTGACCAGGCACCGGCGGACGAGGCTGTCATTCCGTGGTTCTACCGTTCTTTGAGAAATGCCGCCGTCGATCAGTTTCGGCGTCGGGGTGCGGCTGATCGGGCGTTCGAGGCCTTTGCGCGAGAGATGGTGACGCAAGATGCGCCGAGCGAGGAGGTCGAGGATGAGATCTGCGCCTGCGTGTCGCGGCTGGCCGCGACGCTCAAGCCGGAGTATGCCGACGCGCTTCAGATGATTGAGGTTGCGGGGACTCCGGTGAAGAATTACGCCGAGCAGAAAGGCCTGTCTTCGAGCAACGCCGCCGTGCGCGTGTTTCGCGCACGGGATGCCTTGAAGAAGCGCGTGATGGAATCGTGCGGGGTGTGCGCAGTGCACGGCTGCGTCGACTGCACCTGCCGGCAGGAGTGACGCGCCGATCCAATCGCCTAAGGCGACTGCGACGATGAAGGCCCCGCTCCTGCCCGCGTTCCGAGGGCTGGCACAACGTGTCGCTTACAACAATCAGGGAGCTCGCGGCGCATGAGATCGATCACCCGAGCGGCCTTGTCCAGGAAATCGTTCGTCGACTCGACGATGGTTCGTCGCGGATGGCGTTCCCAGGCTTTTAGGATTCGTGCGTCAATGTCCGCCGCATCAGTCGCCGACTCGGTCCGCAACGGATTCTGATGGTTGTAACCCTGCGCCAGAGGGGGCGTCCGAAGATGGATGACGGCGGCGTATCGTCCAAGCTGTTCGTCCAGCGTGGTGTCGACCGACGACCAGAGGTCGTCGGCGCCCGGCCAATAGGCGGCACCGTCGATCGTGCCGCGATCGCAGAGGACAATCGCGAGGTTTTCCGAGGCCGCCGCCGTTTCGAGCTCTCGTTGAACGTAGAAGATCGCGCGCTGAGCCGCGCGTCGAGACTCGCTCTCGGCACTTCGGGGAAAGCCACCGCCGAAGACAATACTGGCGGCTTCCGGTAGCACCCTGACGTGCGTACAAAAAGACTGGCGCACAAGTTCGAGCACCGCGGTCTTGCCGGCCCCGGGGCCACCCGTCAGGACGATCCGTTTCCCGTCGTGCCGGTTATGGCACTCGCATGGTGTCATTGATTACTCGTTCCTGAAGATTCCCGCCAGAGAGGGAGTTTTTCCCCAGGCTGGCGAATCCGTCCTAGCCACTGCAATGGCGAGGTTTCGGCCGCTGCTCTCTGCTCTACGGCTTGGGCGGCGCCGACGCGAGCCACAGGCCGTTGATCGCGAATGTCTTCTTCGACGCATCGAATCGATGCAGTTCGTTGTCCGAAGAGAATGTCTTGTCGATCGCCTCGAGAAATGTCGGATGGTCCGAGAACGCTCTCCTCAAGTTGTCCATTTTCAGTTGCTGAACGGTTCCATCGGACCCGGCGCTGAAGAAGTACACCAGTGGCCGACCGTATTTCCCGGCGCGCACCCGAAACGTGTAGATGGGAATCGGACCGCGTTCACGAACTTCGTAATCGCGGTTGTCAGCGAATCGATACTCGCGACCAGAGCAGGTCCGGGCACCATAAATCTCCATCTTGAGTAGTCGCTTGGTTTCCTTCTCGTTTTCAATATCGACGTAAGGCCTGACGAGATTATTGTGCAATTTCAATTTGTGCGAGGAGGATCGGCAGTCGCCTTCCCATGACAGTCGTTGTGCCGCGAAGTCCGCGGCGGTTCTGTAGATGCCGCTCGTTGGCGCCTGGGCCACCGCCGGTGCTGCCGAGACAACGAGCGCGACCACCGCAATGCAGTCGCTAATAGTCGAAGCGGTCATCGCATCACCTCCACGCTCACCGATCTGTCACGCTCAAACCATCCATACAGCATCGGCAGCAGCAGCAACGTCAGGATCGTCGACGTAATGAGTCCGCCGATGACGACGGTCGCCAACGGTCGCTGCACCTCAGCGCCGGTCCCATGCGATAGGGCCATCGGGATGAACCCGAGACCAGCGACCACCGCCGTCATCAGCACGGGGCGCAAGCGCGTCAACGCGCCTTCACGTAAGGCGACGACCACCGGGCGTCCGTCCGCCCGCAACTGGTTGATGAAGGTCACCATCACGACACCGTTCAACACCGCCACGCCGAACAACGCAATGAACCCCACACCGGCGCTCATTGAGAACGTCATGCCGCGGAAGAACAGGGCCAGGATTCCACCCGAGATGGCAAACGGGATGCCCGTGAAGACAAGTGCCGCCTGCTTCAGCGAGTTGAAGGTCGTGAAGAGGAGCAAGAAAATTATCAGAAACGTCACGGGCACGACGATCATGAGCCGGCGTCGGCCGCTTTCGAGGTGCTCGTACATGCCGCCCCATTGCAGCTCGTAGCCGGCCGGAAGCTTGACTGCGCGTTCGACGCGCGGCCGCGCCTCGTTGACAAAGGATCCGATATCGCGGTCGCGGACATTGATTTCCACGGTAATGCGTCGCTGGCCGTTCTCACGACTCACTTCAGCGGGACCCTCCTCGCTCGTCAGTCGTGCGAGCTGCGCGAGCGGCACTTTCTCGCCCGACTGAGCCGCCACTAGTAGATCGCCGATCGACGAGGAATCCGACCGCACGTCGGGCGGGAATCGCACGACCAGGTCGAAGCGCATGAATCCTTCGAGGACGGTGGTCGCACGGGTACCCGCAATCGCCGATTGGATCACCTCCTGAACGTCGGACACGTTGATCCCATACCGTGCGATGGCGGCGCGATCGATCCGCACCTGGAGCACCGGCAAACCGCTGATTTGTTGCACCTTCACGTCGACTGCACCATTGACCTGTCGAACGGCGGCGGCAACTTCATTCGCCTCGCGCAGCAGGATGTCCATGTCGTCGCCGAAGATTTTCACGGCGACGTCAGACCGAACACCGACGCCCTCGATGAGCTCCATCATCCGAAATTTGATCGGCTGGGAGATGGAGATCGCCACGCCGGGAATGGCTTCGAGTTGCTTTGCGATGTCGGAGACGAGCGACTCACGTGTCACGCCGCGACGCCATTGGGCACGCGGCTTCAGAATCGCGTAGGTGTCGGCCATATCCGGTCCCATTGGGTCGGTCGCGATCTCAGGGCGGCCAATACGGCTCACGATGGCCTCGACTTCAGGATGCTGCTGCACGAGCGACTCGACGATCTTCGCCTCCCGAATGGCCTCGGTCAGGGAGACGCTCTTTAACCGAACGTGGTTGATCGCTAGCGAACCTTCGTCGAGCTCTGGAAGAAATTCCGTGCCGAGTGTCGTGAACAACACAGAACAGATTCCAAGAAACACCGCTGCGACCGCAGTGACGGGATACCTGTGGCGTAGGACGAAGTCCAGCACCTTCTCATAGCGGCGGCTCAATTCCACAAGAACCGGGTTTTCCCGTTCGGTCGGCTGATCCCGTAGAAAAGTCGCCGACAGGGCGGGAATCAGGGTCAGGCTCAGAAGGACCGCGCCACAGAGCGCCATGATGACCGTGAAGGCCATCGGCCGAAACATCTTGCCCTCAATGCCCGCCAGAGTGAGGATCGGGATGTAGGCGGCGATTATGATGACCATCCCGAAGATGGCGGGCTTCAGTACTTCGCTGGCCGCTTCGCGGGTCACCCGGTGACGATCGTCGGCGCTAAGCGGCCGGCCCGCGTGGTGACGTTGTGCGGCGAGACGACGAACGGTGTTCTCAACGATGATCACTGCACCGTCGACGATGAGCCCAAAATCGATAGCACCTAGACTCATCAGATTTGCCGATACCTTGAAGTAGTTCATCCCGAGGATGGCAACGAGCATCGACAACGGAATGGCCGATGACACGATGAGCCCAGCTCGGATTTGGAGCAGGAACAGGAACAACACGACGATGACGAGTAAGCCGCCTTCGAGCAGGTTCTGGCTCGCCGTGCGAATCGTTTGGTTCACCAAGAGCGTGCGGTCGTAAAACGGCCGAATCACCACATCAGGTGGCAACGACTTTTGGATCTCTGCGAGCCGATCCTTGACGAGTGTCGTCACGACACCGGAGTTCTCTCCTTTCAGCAGCATCGCCATCCCAAGTACGGTTTCGCCTTGCGCATCCCGCGTCGCCGCCCCCTGTCTCACCTGTGAGCCGACTCCCACCGACGCGAGGTCCCGTACGCGGACAGGTGTGCCTCTTTCGGTCGAGACCACGATGTTCTCGATGTCCGAGATGGAGCCGATCAGGCCGATGCCTCGAAGCAGTTGCTGCTCGCCGCCACGTTCGAGATAGGCGCCGCCGGCATTGACATTGTTTCGTTCGAGCGCTTCGATGACTTGATGCAGCGTCAGCCCGTAGGCCGACAGCCGACGCGGATCAGCAAGGACTTCGTACTGGCGCTCGCGCCCACCGAAACTGTTCACCTCAATCACGCCCGGGACTGTGCGAAGGCGTGGTTTGATCACCCAATCGAGGATCGTTCGCAAATCCATCAGCTCATCGGTTGTATCTGTCCCGGCGAGGCGAGACGAAGCCGGAAGCAAGTCGCTGTGTCCGCTGCCAGACCGCCGTTCGACGGTGAATTGATAGATTTCACCCAATCCCGTGCTGATCGGACCGAGTTCCGGCGCGACGCCTTCCGGGAGCTCGCGCTCCGCCTCAGTCAGCCGTTCCAGCACCAGTTGCCGCGCCCAATAGATATCGACATCGTCACCGAACGTGACCGTCACTTGTGACAATCCGAACTGCGATATCGAACGGATCTCTTCCTTGCGGGGGAGGCTGCTCATCGCCACCTCAATCGGGAAGGTGACGTATTTCTCCATTTCTTCCGGCGCAAACGCTGGCGCCAACGTGTTGATCTGGACCTGGTTGCTCGTGATGTCCGGAACCGCGTCGATCGGTAACTGTGTTGCTGAATAGAGGCCACCGACCAAGAGGAGCACTCCGCCGACGATCACAAGCACGCGCCAGCGAATGCTGAAGTCGAGAAGGCGTTCGATCATTTCTTCTCCTCGCCCTCTTCGGCCTCAACGCGCAGCTTCAATTTCGACTTCAGCATCAGCGCGCCCTCGGTCACGACCGCATCTCCCGGCTTGAGCCCCTCGACGATTTCTGTGTGATCTCCGAGGGACGCTCCAACTCTGACGGGCCGCGGCATGAATCGTTCATCGTCGACGCGCACGAAAACGGTTGAGACGCCGTCAATGTCCTGGATCGCGCGCGACGGCACCATGAGGGCGTCGTGCATTGCCGAGACCGGAAGTTCGATCGTCGCGAACATCTGAAACTTCAAGCGACCGTCGCGGTTCTGTACTTCACAGCGAACTTTCGCGGTGCGCGTCGTCGCGTCGAGCGCGTCGCTAATACTCGTCAGTCGACCCGTGAAGGTCTCTCCTGGATATGTATCGACAGTGATAGTGGCATCTTGGCCCACGCGAATCTTGGCGATATCCTTCTGGTAGACGTCGGCCTGTAACCACACTCGGGAGAGGTCCGCGACGGTGAACAATTCCCGCTCTGGCGCCATGCTCTCGCCGGGCGCGATCGCGACCTGCAGCACGACGCCAGCAAACGGAGCGCTGACCGTGCTCCTGGGAACGACATCGTCACCTCGCTGAACGCTTGCTAAGTCCCCGTCTGAAAGTCCAAGACGCCGCAACTTCTGCGCCAGACTGATCAGATGCCCCCGTGCACTGTTCAATTCCGCTGTTGCTTGTTGGCTCTCGGCTGCGCGGCGGTCGCGCTCGGCCTTCGCCACGCCACCCAACTCCACAAGATTGTCCGCTCGCTCGAGCGCACGCTGTGATACCTGCACGCCGGCGGTCGCACGCTCGACAGCGGCGACGGCGCTTCGATACTCTGCGGTCAATTCTCCGGCGGTGATGCTGTCGTAGAGGAGTAGCGTCTGACCACTCGTGACTCGATCGCCGACACGGACCAATACTTGGAGCACGCGGCCTTCAGCGAGTGGACGGATTCGCGAAAGTCGCGTTTCGTCTGGGCCCACGACGGCCGTCGCTCGGATCGTCTCGGCGACGGCGCGCTCTTGCGCCGACTCGACGGCCAAGCCCACCGCACGCTGCATGTCAGGCTCGATACGGATCTCCGCAAGCCCAGCGCTCTCTTTGGCGGTTTCAGCGCCCGTCTCACGTTCTTCTTTCTTTTCCGGTCCGGCCGACTTGTCAGTTGCAGGGGACCCGCATCCGGCCGCGACGGCACCAACGAGCACCGCCAACGCAGCCGAGAAAATCCCACGCCGGCGCCGACACCAGTTGTGCGCCTTCCGTTTGTCGATCGATTCGAAACACATCGTGAATCCTTTATGGCAACGGAACGCCAATGGCACGCTCGAGCGCGAGACGCGCGAGCGCTTCTTGTTTGATCGCGTCGGAATAGGCCTTTTGGGTGTCGATGAGACGCCGCTGCTCGGCAATGAGCTCGAGCAGGCGCACTTCGCCAGCGGCATAGCTGGCTCGAAGCACTTGCACGCTTTCAGCAGCCGGGCGGAGCACGGAATCTTCGAAGGTTTGCACCGCACGTCTCGCAGCCTGATAACGGCCGTATGCGCCGGTGATTTCACCGCGAATTGAACGCTCGACGTACTCACGCCGCAGGGAGGCCGATGCTTGGCGTGCCCGTCCGGCGTCGATTTGTCCTTGATTGCGCGACAGAATCGGGAGCGTGATCGATACCCCCCCTGTCAGTATGTGATCGCGGTCGACAATCGCGGTGGTGCGGCCCGATGAGGTCAAACCAAACTGCGGAAATTGAGATTGGATGTCGGAATACCGAATCACGGCAGCGACATCGGGCAAACGCTCGGAAATTGCCAAACGAGTTTCCGCCTGCGCCCGGACTTCTTCCTGGCGCGCCGCATTCAGATCGGACCGCGACGTCAATCCTTGTTCGAGCGCCGCCGCGAGGGTGATACCCGTGGGCGTCCTATCGCCGCCGGGTTGCAGAACCAATGGTTCCGAGAGATCGAATCCCGCGACCACGCGTAGGTCCAGCAAGGCCTGTTGGACTTCGCTCGCCAGCATGAGCCGTTCGGCGTCGAGCCTACCCACTTCGGCCTGGAGCACCATTTGTTCGACACGCGGCGATTCGCCTTCCGCCACGCGCCGCTGCGTCACGCTGTAGCTCGAATTGAGTAACTCGAACTGTTGGACGACGGCGTCAAGATCTCGGAGAGCGGCCATTGCCCCGATATACCGCTCCTGGAGTTCCGCCCGGAGCGTACGTTCCCGATCGGCAATCTCCAGTCGTGCGATGTCGACTCCTGCCTGGCCAAGGTCGACGCGCCGCGCTCGTTTTCCTCCAAGCTCGAACGTGTGACCGTACCCAACGCTAAACGCCTGCTCGCCGGAACTGCCCGTGGCCGATCCGGTGCTGTACTCTGTTTCGATCACCGGATTGGGCCGAAGGCCGGCTTGCCGAAGCAGGCCCTGCGCCTCCACCGTTCGCTGACGGACCGCCAGTAAGTCTGCGTTCCGCGTGAGCGCAAACTGGACGAGTTGCGCCACCGAGAGGCCGTTCGCCGCGTCGAGGTACTGACCGATCGTTGCCGGAGATTCACTGAGGGTGATGAGGGAACGCGGCTCTTGCGCCTGCAGCGGTCGTACGCTCTCGGGCACCGCCGTCAGCAATACGACCACGACGAACACAAGTCGACTTGTGCAATTCATAAAGACCCTTCGATAGAGACCGGGACCGACACCGACCGATCGGCGTCAGCGGCGAACGCGGGTGTGGGCTAGGAGCGCGGAGGGGGTGAGGTCTGACGAATCGAGATCTCAGGGAGTGTTGGCGCGCGTCCTGAGGCCAAGCGGACCACTTGAGTGTCGAATGTCAACGCAAACGCCACGACCTCGGTGCTGCTCGAACAGCAGAAACAGTGGTGCGCGCCGCAACAGGCAGGACAGGCGTCAGACGCGTCGCTAATATCAGTGGTGCCCACATGAGCGGAGGCCGTCGACTCTTGAGGCAGGAGCGACGTGCAGAAGCCATATGCCGCGACGTCGGCGGTCAACCACAGCACGAGCAGAAGAGCGCCGATTCGACCGAGACGCGACACGGTCATTCCGGGAGACTGTAACACGGGTCTCCAAGGCCGGCAATCGGATGTGGATCTGCGTTTACGTAGTACTTACGTTAACCGGCCTCAATGATTCCTTGGACGCCGTTGGCGCGAACGCCGTGTCGAGTGGAGCCAATGGGCGCGGGATCACCGCGTGTGAAAACGGAGACTCAGACCGATGGAGAAAAACGGATGCGGCGGTGTCTGACCGTTGGCTCCTGTGCCTGCGCTCACATCGATTTGCACATTTCGCCCAGGCAGATAGGCGAGGCCACCATCGATGATGACGGCGGTCCCGGTAGCCGAACCCTCTGGAGTCTGGATGCCGATGTCCACAAACGGATTGATCGTCTTGGTGGCGTTGAAATAGTTCAGCGTGAGGGCGAACAGACCGGCGACAAATCTCGCGCCAGCCTCATCTTCATAGAACGCCACGCCTGCATTTGGATTGAGAGACAGCTTGGAGGTTAAGTCCCAGTCGGCCGCCAATCGAAGATCACCGGTGGTGTGGTTCGTGTGTAAGTCGCCGCTCCCTGAGGGGGGAAAGACGCGCAGGATTGTTCCCAACGATGGCTGATGGCGTCCTGCTGAATTCTGAATTTGAAACTTCATCCCGACCGATACGGGCGCTACATCGGTTGTTCGATTTGCGCCAGACGTAATCGTCGTGAACGTATTGCCCTCGAATCGCGCTTCCCAGCGATCGGACAGTCCCACTCGAAACAACGTTGGCACGAAAATCGTGCGTTCCTCGTCTCCCTTCTCGTCGCGCAGTTCGTGCTGGAATCCCGTTTCGAGTTGAAACCTGCCGCGCCCGATCACGGTGCTGCCGTCGGCAATCCCCGGTCGATCCGGATTGATGACATCGTCGGCCGCAGGTGCGCCAGGCAGTACGCTCTGGGTTGGCGCCTGAGACGAGACACTGAAACTGAACACGGAGAAGAGCAAGCCCACGACGAGAACCCAGCCTGCACGACGCGTTCTAAGCATGTTCGATAGTCTCGTGTCAGTTTTCCGCTTTCGAAATCATCGGCGAGTGTCAGTCTCAACGGATCGCTTCGGTCTTGTGACCGACCAATGATTGAACCACAACCCGGCGTGATGCGGCTGGCAACGTCCAAGCGCGAAGCCCTCCGCGGGCTGATGCTATACTGCCGACATGGGTTGGGTTCGCACGGGTGAAGTCGCGCGAATCGTGGCCGTGTTTTTCCTGATCTGGACGGGTGTCGACCTCGCGAACCCGAACCTATGCGCGGTCGACCAGTCAGCAGGCTCACACACGTCCTCATCTGGCGGAACCATCGTCACACGCGCCGAATCAGCTCAGGCCGCCTCGACTAGCGGCGCCGATGACTGCTTCTGCTGCTGCCATCACGTCGTCTCGACCGCGCCCTGGGCGCCGACCTTCCAGGGCGCCTTCACCCAGCGATTCGACGTGCCTCCGGTTGGGGGCGCTCGCGTCTTTCACACACACCTCGATCGTCCTCCCCGTTTCGCTTAACACCCACGCGCGATAGGTGAGTCTGCCTCGGGGCAATTCTTCGCCCGAAGGCCCGTTTGGCATTCGCTCGGCGGTCTCCACCATTCAAGAATGAAACTTTGACCGAAATGACTCCCAGCCGGACGGACGAAGCGCGACGCGTCTTCAGAATTCGGGGCATGGACTGCGCTGAGGAAGTCGCGGTACTAAAGGACGTCTTGGGCCCGATGGTTGGCGGTGCTGACCATTTGAGCTTCGACGTCCTGAACGGCAAGATGACCGTCCTCGGTTTGAGCTCGCTTGGCGATCGCGATCTCAAAAACGCGGTGGCGAAGACCGGTATGCGAGCGGAACGCTGGAAGGATGAGCGAGGTGATGCTCACGCCGACGACGGACGGCGGTCGCGCGTGGTGTTGACCGGCGTCAGCGGCGGCCTGACGCTTGCCGGATTTGTCGTTCACGCCGCAGTGGCCGGCGATGTGTCCGCAGCGCTGGGCTCCGAAGGCGCCGGACTGGCTCACGATGTGCCGGTGATCGTGCGGCTCGTTTACGCCGTCGCCATTGTCGCCGGCGCGTGGTTCGTGGCCCCCAAGGGCTGGTTCGCGCTGCGACGGCTCCGCCCGGACATGAATCTGCTGATGACCGTCGCGGTCCTTGGCGCAGTTCTCATTGGCGAATGGTTCGAGGCGGCCACGGTGTCGTTTCTCTTTGCCCTGTCGCTGGCGCTCGAAGCGTGGAGCGTTGAGCGGGCGCGACGGGCCGTCGAGGCACTGATGGCACTCGCGCCGCCAGTTGTGCGCGTGATGGAAGCCGGTGGGATCGTCGAGCGTCCGCCTGACGAGGTCATCGTGGGCACGCTGTTCAGCGTACGTCCCGGCGAGAAAGTGCCGCTTGACGGAAACGTGAAGCGCGGTTCGAGCGGCGTCAACCAGGCGCCGATCACGGGCGAGAGCGTGCCGGTCCTGAAGCAGCCCGGCGATACGGTGTTCGCCGGCACGATCAACGGCGACGGCGCGCTCGAAGTTGAATCGTCCAAGCCCGCCGGCGATACGACCCTCGCGCGTATTGTTCGGCTCGTCGGAGAAGCGCAAAGCCGCCGCGCGCCCTCTGAGCTCTGGGTCGAGCGGTTCGCGCGCGTTTACACGCCGACCGTGTTTCTCGCGGCGATCGCGGTAGCCGTCGTGCCTCCCCTCGTATTTGCCGGAGCATGGACCGACTGGACCTACCGCGCCCTCGTCCTGTTGGTTATCGGGTGCCCATGTGCGCTGGTGATTTCGACACCGGTCACGATCGTTGCCGCTCTCGCGTCGGCTGCTCGGTACGGCATTCTGATCAAGGGCGGGGTCTTCGTCGAGGCGCCCGCGAGACTTCGCGCGATTGCACTCGACAAGACTGGGACCCTGACGATCGGACGTCCCGTGGTTGCCGAGGTAGTCGCACTGAGTGATCACACGGAGTCTCAGTTGCTAGCGCGGGCAGCGGCCTTGGAGGCGCAGACGGATCATCCGCTCGCCCGGGCAATCGTCGAGCACGCGCAGAGCCGTGGCCTGGCGCGGCCGGACGCTGCAGACGTTCAGGTGATTCCCGGGAAAGGCGCCCGTGGAACGATTGATGGTCGCGAGTTCTGGCTCGGATCACACCGGTATCTCGAGGAGCGGGCACAGGAATCCGCGGATCTCCACATGGCGATCGAGAAGCGGAGCGCGACCGGTCAAACGGTCGTCGTCGTCGGAAACGATCACCACGTGTGCGGGTTCATCGCCCTCGCCGATGCGATTCGGCCGGAGTCGGCGGAGGCAATCGTTCAGCTGAAGGCGTTAGGCCTTCAGACGGTCGTCATGTTGACGGGGGACAATCGGCCAGCCGCTGACGCGATCGCGAAGCGAGCCGGCGCGGACGACGTCCGGGCCGATCTGCTACCAGAAGAAAAGGTCACGGTCGTGGCCCATCTGGTTGACCGCTATGGGCTGACCGCAATGGTTGGCGACGGCATCAACGATGCGCCGGCACTCGCGCGGGGCAGCATCGGCATCGCGATGGGTGTGGCCGGGAGCGACGCGGCCATTGAAACGGCGGACATTGCACTGCTCGCCGACGATCTTCGAAAGATTCCCTGGTTGATTCGGCACTCACGACGGGCGTCGACGATCATTCGCCAAAACATCTCGCTGTCCCTTGTCGTCAAGGCGATCTTTGTCCTGTTGACGTTTGTAGGTCGTGCGTCGCTGTGGGCGGCGATTGTGGCCGACATGGGCGTGACCTTGGTCGTCGTTGCCAATGCGTTACGTCTTCTTCGAAGCGCGGCTGAGAACGGTTAGATGTCGCCGGCCGTTGTTGGAGTGAATGCTGCATGAAGCCCAGAAACCCGGACGAAAGGTTCGAATGGGATTTGACTGCGGTGATACTTCTGGCGTTAGCCGTCCTGTTCGTCGTGGCCGTCGTTTTTGCCGTTCTACCGCTCGGCCACGTCAATTGATGAGCGATTTCTGTTCGTCGAAACAGCGCGGACGACTGGTTGCGACATCGAGCAGGGTGGAATTGAGGCACTAGTGGGGAAGAAGCTTCGGACCAGATGGGAGTGGGACCAGTCCACCCTGTACCTTCTTCTCCTGGGGGTCGCTCTCATCGCAATCATCGTCTTCGAGGTCTTGCGATCGCAAGATTCGCATCCCTGAGACGAAACACCGCAGGCGCGCAGACGGTGTCTGGGAGCTGTGGTTGCACCGGTCATTGAATCAGGGGAAGGAGCGGAGTGTTGGTGGGAAATTGGATGGCAAGAGGGTTCGAGCGCAATGCGCCGAGCGGCCCACGCTTCGCGCGACGACCTTCCGCACATCCGCTGCGGTTGTGGGTCGCACTCGTCGTGCTTCCGCCTGTCCTCGTCGGCCAAGTATCCGGGTGCGGAAAGCGGCTCCCTGAACCCATCGGCGGGCACACCGGTTCTCCACACATCGGGTGGGTCATCATGAGCGGAGACGTAGAGAATCCAGATCGCGACTTTGCTTGTCAATCTGAACCTCGTACCGAGTGCGTCATTCCCGCTGACAAACCCGAGGCCCGTGTTCTAGGGGACGTCCATCTCTACTATCACGCAGCTGCGGTCGAGACGAAATACACAGGAGCGATCCAAATTGGGCATTTCGACCGGCCACATGCGATCAATCCAAGCATCGTAGTCAGCCCGGGAAGCACACCCGCGAGCCAGAGCGTCAGTGACTTTGTCTCTCGTGTGCCCGGGACGTACACGATGAGTATTGATATAATCGCCACTTCAAAAACAGGCGAACGACTGAACATTCGCGAGGACATAAGAGTGGTCGTGCGGTGACGACTGCGACGCTTTTGTGGGGCCTACTCGGCCGTGACGATGAATGTTTTGGAGGCGATCTGTGTGCCGTCTCGTTTGACGACGGCGGTGACTCTCCAGTGACCCGCACTGCTCACCGGCCCCTTTCCTCGATAGATGCCGTCTCCGTAGTACTTAAGGGGAACAGTACTTTTTACCTGCAGCGTTTTCACGGTCTGAGTTGGCTGGGAAAACAGGAGAACCACATCCGCATCGGAGACCCGCTTGTTTTTGGCGTCCGTCAACATGACTTCGAACTTACCTTCGCCGATTCGTAACGGAGCCGGATCGCTATGGAAGGCGATCGTGATCGGCGGTTGCAGGCTAGCAGGAACGTTCTGCCCTGCAGGCTCGGCGGTGGCCGCTATCGCCAGGCATGTCGCCACGACCGTGGCAAAGCTTAGTCGGCGGTGGATCAGATCCATGGTGTGGGCTTGTGCATCGAACGTGCCAGCACTCGGCATCACACTGCGCCACGCTGAGGTGCTGATGATGTTCACGCGCGTGGACTGATGAGCGGCACCCTCGGATCCGCAGCCGCTCTGAATAGGGGTCGACTCAGCAAAGCGCTCTTCTTAATGGGGATCTTTCTGATTGCCGAGGCCGTCGGCGGTTGGGCGACCGGTAGTCTGGCGCTTCTCGCTGATGCCGGACACATGTTGACGGACGTGAGCGGACTCGGTCTGGCGTTGCTGGCGATTCGCTTTGCCGAGCGGCCCGCAACACCGGCTCGGACGTATGGCCTTTACCGCGCGGAAATACTTGCGGCGCTGACAAACGCGGTAGTGCTCCTCGGTATCTCGTTGCTCGTACTTGTTGAAGCGTATCGCCGCTTCGTCGCGCCGCAGGAAGTCCGAACGGAATGGATGTTCGGCATCGCCGTTGTCGGCTTAGCCGTCAACGCGGTGAGTCTGGCGATTCTACGGGGCAGTGCGTCGGAGAGTCTCAACGTCAAAGGTGCGTACTTCGAAGTGCTCTCAGATTTCGTCACATCGATTGGCGTGATTGTCGGTGCCGTCGTGATGTGGCAAACGCGGTGGTTCTACGCAGACCCGCTTATTTCCGCAGGCATCGGCCTGTTTATCGTACCGCGCACCTGGATCCTGATGCGTGAGGCGATCGGCGTGCTGCTCGAAGGCACGCCGACGAATATCAATCTCGACGACCTTCGAAGAGCGATCGCGTCAGTCCCAGGCGTCACCGACGTGCACGACTTGCACGTCTGGTCGCTGACCTCGGGTGTCAATGCGCTCAGTGCCCACGTTGTCCGCACCGCAGAGGCGCTTCATCAAGAGGTCTTGGACGCGGTGAGGACCTGCGTCCGGACGGGCTTCCCCATCGCGCATGTGACCCTGCAGGTTGAGTCGACAAAATGTGCAAATGAGGACACGCATCTTTGAGCCGTCAAGTCAGATCGTCTGAGATCGCACCATAAACGCCACATGGTATAGTTGTTACCGTGCAGTGGATCCGCACCGGTCGAGTCGCGCGAATTGTCGCGTTGTTTTTCCTGCTCTGGACAGGTGTCGATCTGGTCAATCCTAGCGTCTGCGCGATCGATCGGGAGACTTCAACCGCGTCCGCCGTAGCGGTTTCAGCCAGTATCGACGCTGGACAGCCCCAGCCGACATCCGGCGTCGAATCGGAAGACTGCTTCTGCTGCTGCCAACATGTCGAGGCAACGACGGCATGGGTGACGAATCCCCAGGACGTTCCAGTTCAATCATTTCGCACCGCTACCGTCGTCCATATCCGCTTGTTTCAGCATCGCCTCGAACGCCCTCCGCGTTTCGCCTAACTCCCAGACTCGATAACTGAGCTCGCTTTCGTTCTTTGCGGAACGAGCGGTGTGCTGTGGCGCGTTCCCTTTCCGGACGAAGGGGGGCGCAGTAGGTGAATTGATGTCGAAGTTCGCAGTGTCTATTGGGATTCTGGCGTGCCTGGGTGCGCTCGAGGCACCGGAGGTCTCTGCACAAGACACCGTGCCGGCGAGGCTTTCCCTCGCCGATGCGGTGGGTCTCGCGACCGAGCGTCATCCGGCGCTCGCGGTGGGTCGCAACGACGTGGCCATCGCCGAGGCCGACCGCTTGACCGCGACGCGGCGTCTCAACCCGGCGATTTCTCTGAACTCCGAGAGCTATCCGCTGTTCGACTCGCCGCGTCCGGGATTCGGGAACGGACAAGAATTCGTCGCCCGGTTTGATCAAGAGATCGAGCTGGCTGGTCGCCGTCGTCTCCGTACGAATGCGGCGGAAGCCGGCGTCGAGGTCGCCGAACTTCGCGCCAAGGATCGCGAGCGGCAGTTAGCCTTGGAGGTGCGGCGCGCCTATTTTCAAGTCGTCCTCGCGAAGTCCGATCTCGAGGTCGCGAATGGCGCGCTCGGCGAGATCGATCGCGTGATCGAGTTGAATCGCGCTCGCGCGAGGTTGGGAGATATCTCGGGTGCCGAGCTGCGCCGGCTCCAAGTAGAGCGTCTTCGCTTTGTCGACGACGTGTTTGCATCGGAACTGGCGTTGCGCAACGCGCGGGCGGCGTTGCTGACGTGGATGAATGTGCCGGACCTGACCACCTCATTCGATGTGGTGGAGACCCTGCAGGTTCCGGAGCCGATCGCACCTCAGGCGCAACCCGGCAGCCTCCCGAACGGCCTGGACTTGCGTGCCCAGGCGCTCGATGTGCGCCCGGACCTCCTCGCGGCGCGGCGAGAGGTCGCGAGAGCCGATACCGAAACGCAACTCCAGCGCGCACTTCGAACGCCGAATGTCACTGTTGGAGGCGGCTATAAGCGTGATTTCGGCACGAATGCGATCGTCTTTGGCGTCACGGTACCGTTGCCGTTGTTCAATCGCAACCCAGGCGGAGTGAGCAGGGCGGAGGCCGAGCGCCGACGCGCTGACAACCAATATTCCGTCGCTAGGCTCGGCGCGGCGCTCGAGGTTCAGCAGGCCCTCAACGCGCTCGATATTGATCGTCAGCGCGTCCAGTACATCGAGCGCGAATACCTCGCGAACGCCCGCGAGTCGCGCGACATCATCCTGTCGTCGTACCGCCTGGGCGCCGCCACTCTCATTGACTTTCTCGACGCGCAGCGCGCGTTTCGCGACACCGTCCGCACTTACAACAGGGCGCTCTACGACTTACGCGTGACTCAATTCCAGCTGATCGCCGCCGTGGGCGACCCGACTTTGCAGCCATAGGACATCGCATGACTGATTTGAATGCTCCGCAGACCGCTCGGGCCAATGCATCGACTGGCAGGCGCTTTGGCATTGTCGCCTTGGCCGTCGTCCTCGCTGCGGGTCTCGCCCTGGGGGTGATCGTTCCGCGGCTAATGGCCGGCCGTTCCGCCAGCGAACCAGAGAGCGAGACTGACAGCAAGGCGGCGAAGCTGCCTCCAGGGATTGTCGAGGTCGATGAGACGGCGCAGCGCAATGCGAGCGTTGAAACGACGGCCGCCGAGGCGCGGACGCTCCCCACAGTGATCGAGGTGACCGGTGTGGTCTCGCCCGAAGAGAGCCGTGTCGCGCACATTCGTCCGCTCGCGCGCGGGTTGATCGAAGGCGTATCGGTCAGTCTGGGCTCGCGCGTGCAGGCCGGCCAGCCGCTCATCACGTTCGACAACATCGAGCTTGGCGAACTGATTGGGACATTTCTCAGCGAACGAGCCGCGCTGCAGCAAACCGAGAGCGAACTCGAAGTGAAACGCCAAACGCTGAGTCGCGCCGAGGAACTAATTAAGCTCGAAGCCATCGCCCAGCAGACGCTCGAATTGCGACGTGCAGAGACACGGAACGCCGAGGCAGGCGTGACCAGTCAGCGGGCTCGGGTGGCGAAAGTCGAGGAGCAGATCCACCGCTTCGGTCTGACGGATGCTGATCTCGCCAGGTTGACCACTGAGGAAGGGCGAAGTATTCATCGCACCGCCTCACACAGTGTGATTCGAGCGCCGTTCGCCGGAGTGATTACCAAGTACGACGTGGCCGAAGGCGAAGTCGTCCAGCCGGATCACGAGCTGTTCACGCTGACCAACCTTACGACGGTCTGGGTGCAAGCCGACGTCTACGAAAAGGACCTCGGCCGGATTCAGCGTGACTCCGACGTGGCGGTCAAGGTTGAGGCCTATCCAGACCGGTCGTTCGCCGGCCGCCTGACGTTCATCGCTGACCTTATCGATCCGAAGACACGGACCGCCAAAGTCCGCTGCGTCGTGATGAACGGTGACGGCACCCTCAAATTGGACATGTTCGCCCGCATCTCGATTCCCACGAAGGATCAGCGAGAAGCTGTGGTCGTGCCGCAAGTCGCGGTTCAGCAGGTGGATAACCAATCGGTGGTATTCGTGCGACGGACCGCGACTCAATTTGAACGTCGCGACGTCCGACTGGGCGCCTCGTCCGGGACGTTGGTCGAGGTGCTCGACGGACTCAAGGCTGGTGAGACAGTGGCCTCAGCCGGCAGCTTCTACTTCAAAACAGCGCTGTTGCGCGAGCGCATCGGCGGCGAATAGCAGGAGCTGAGGACGCTGTGCATCATCTGATCGATTTCTCACTCCGCAACAAGTTCCTGGTGTTGATTGTCACCGCCGTGATGATCGGCGTCGGATTCTATTCGATGACCCGTCTCCCGATCGACGCGGTCCCCGACGTGACGCCGAATCAGGTGCTGATTCTGACGCAGGCGCCTGGCCTCGGCCCCGTCGAAGTCGAGCGATTTATCACCTTTCCGGTCGAGACTGCGATGAGCGGTTTGCCGGGCATCACCGATATCCGGTCCGTCTCTCGCTTTGGTCTCTCGTCGGTCTACGTCTATTTCAACGAGCAGACGGATATCTACTTTGCCCGTCGATTGGTGTTGGAGCGGCTGCCCGATGCGCGCGAAGCGATCCCGGCCGGATTTGGCTCGCCGACGATGGGGCCAATCACCACCGGCCTTGGCGAAATCTACCAATTCGAAGTGCGTGGCAACGGGATGCCCTTGATGGACCTGCGGAGCATTCTGGAATGGGACATCGCGTTCAAGCTCCGGTCAGTCCCCGGCGTGGTCGAAGTGAACTCCTACGGCGGAGAGCTAAAAACGTACGAGGTGCAACTAGATCCCGAGAAGCTGGTGTCCTTCAATGTGTCACTGGAGACTGTGTTCGAGGCGCTCGAACGGAACAACGCCAATGCCGGTGGGGCATATATCGAGCGCGCGCAAGAGCAATACGTGATTCGCGGCGAAGGACTCGTCGAGCGCATCTCTGACATCGACAACATCGTCGTCTCGGCCGAGCGGGGCACACCGGTCTACGTCAAGAATCTTGGCCAGACGGTGTTGGCGCCCCGAGTACGCCAGGGGGCGGTGACTCGCGATGGCCGAGGAGAGGTGGTCACCGGTGTCGTCATGATGTTGATGGGCGAGAACTCGCGCGTTGTCGCGCAACGGATTGCCGACGAACTCGAGGTGATCAAGCCGACGTTGCCAAAGGGCGTCGAGATCGAGACGTTCTACGACCGCACAGCGCTCGTGCGAAAGACGATCTCGACCGTCGAGAAGAACCTGTTCGAGGGTGGCGTCCTTGTGATTGCGGTTCTCCTTCTCCTACTCGGTAACGTCCGTGGCGGGCTCATTGTCGCGTCGGCGATTCCTCTCTCCATGCTGTTTGCTTTCACCGGCATGGTCCAGGCAGGGCTGTCCGGCAACTTGATGAGTCTCGGCGCCATCGACTTTGGACTGATCGTCGATGGCTCCGTGGTCATGATTGAGAACATCGTGCGCAAGGTGAGCGAGCGTCATGGGCCCGGCACCACGCGCGAAGACGTGATTCGCGAGGCAGGCCGCGAGGTCGCGCGGCCGATCTTCTTCGCGGTCCTGATCATCATGATCGTTTACCTGCCGATCCTGACGCTCGAGGGCGTCGAGGGGAAGATGTTTCGGCCGATGGCACTCACAGTGGTGTTTGCGTTGGTGGGATCGCTGATTCTGGCGCTGACGGTCATGCCGGTACTCGCGTCGTTGCTGTTCCGCGGCAAGGTGAGCGAGCACGAACCCCGACTCGTGCACTGGCTCAAGACGCGCTATCGACCGATCCTGTCGCGGACCCTGGCTCATCCCGGGCTCACGGCGGCCATCGCCGGTGGCATTTTCGCGCTGTCGATGCTTCTCGTGCCCCTCATGGGCACCGAATTCATCCCGAAGCTTGATGAGGGGACGTTAGCCATTCAGGCGTGGCGGCTGCCCAGCGTGTCGCTCACCGAGTCCATCAAGAGCACGACGCTGATCGAAAAGATTCTGAAGCAGTTCCCGGAGGTCGTGTCGGTGGTTTCCCGGACCGGTCAGGCAGAAATCCCCACCGATCCCATGGGTGTGGAAACCAGCGACATCTTCGTGATGTTGAAAGACCACAGCGAGTGGACGACGGCTACGAATCGCGAGGGGCTGGTCGCGGCCTTCGACGAGGCGCTGGACAAAGCGGTACCTGGAAACGTCTTTAGTTATTCACAACCAATCGAGTTACGTGTCCAAGAGCTCATCGCGGGTGTTCGCTCAGACCTCGCCATCACGCTGTTTGGGGACGATCTTGACCAACTGCGTCGAATCGGCAACGACATCACGCGGGTTGTTCAAGGCGTGCCCGGTGCGGCCGACGCGAAGCTCGAACAGACGAGCGGACTCCCATTCCTTCGTATCAAGATTCGCCGCGACGAGATCGCCCGGTACGGCATCAACGCCTCGCAAGTGCTGGACGTGGTGCAGACGATCGGGGGGCGCACGGTCGGTGAAGTACTCGAGGGGCAACGCCGGTTCGCCATTCAGGCACGATTCACACCCGAGTCCAGAGCGGACATCGACCGCCTGCGGAATCTGAAAGTCCAGGATCAGCAGGGCCGCATGATTCCCCTGTCGCAGCTCGCCGATATCGTCACGGAGGAGGGTCCGGCACAAATCAGCCGTGACAATATCCACCGCCGCATTGCGATCGAAGCGAACGTGCGTGGCCGCGACTTGGGCAGCTTCGTCGCCGATGTGCAGCGCGCCGTCGCCGCGCAGATCACACTCCCTGCTGGCTACTACGTCGAGTACGGCGGGCAGTTCGAAAACCTCGAGCGCGCGACCCAGCGACTGGTGCTGGTTGTGCCAGTGGCTCTCTTCCTGATTTTTGTGCTGCTCTATACCACGTTCAACGCCATCAGGCCCGCACTGCTGATTTACTTCAACATTCCGATCGCAGCGACGGGTGGCGTTGTGGCGCTCTTCCTCCGCGGCATGCCATTCAGCATTTCGGCAGCCGTCGGGTTTATTGCGCTGTTTGGCGTGGCCGTCCTCAATGGCGTGGTGATGGTGTCGTACTTCGTCGAGCTGCGTCACCAGGGCAGGAACGTCAATGACGCCGTTCGCGAGGGCGCGGAACTGCGGCTGCGTCCGGTCCTCATGACGGCACTGGTCGCTGGCCTGGGATTCGTGCCAATGGCATTGGCCACGAGTGCGGGTGCCGAGGTGCAGCGCCCGTTGGCGACGGTGGTCATCGGCGGCCTGATTACGTCCACAACATTGACGCTGCTCGTTCTCCCGGCTTTGTACCGGTGGTTTGAACGAGACGCTCCAGAGATCGAGATCTAAGGGGGTCGTATGCATGAGATCAAGGCAGTGGTACGAGCGGATCGTCTCGAGGCGATTGTGCACGCGTTGCACGCGATCCCCAATCTGCCTGGCATCACCGTATCGATTGTGCGTGGGATCGGAAGGTGGCGAGACCCTCAAAAGCCAAACGGCCCGGAGTACGGCGATGTGTCGATGGCAAAGCTGGAGACGGTCGTGCCCGACGAGATGGTCGACCTCGTCATCGCAACGGTCCGTCGGGCGGGGTACACCGGACGCGCCGGCGACGGAAAGATCTTCGTGTCCGACGTTCACCGAGCGATCAACATTCGCGATGACGCCGAGGGCGCTGCGATTTTGTGACGGTGTCTGTTCTTTCGAGGCAGGCTGGCAACCGACGCAAGCATGAACTTGATGGGGCCTCGGGCCGGGCGGTCAGTGAAACAACGCAATCAGGACGAACGCTTCGAATGGGACATTGCCGTGGCAATCGTGCTCGCTCTTTTGATCATGTTCGCCATCGTCGCGGCGGAGTCACTCGGACTATTGAGGTAGTCGAATCCTCGCGCGTCCACTGACGCGGTCCACGCTAGTTTGAGTCGTCGGCGGCGATGAAGGGCTAATGTGATGGCCAAGAGAAACAGGATCGTCAGACTTTCTCGCCTACGCTTGACCCGACCTCCGAGATCGACACGCGCCTGGTGGCCATGGTGTGTCGTCGCCATCGGCGCAATTGGGCTGGGATTCGCGATCGTTCGGTCGGTTGTCCGACAAGACAACTGGTTGCAATGGCGCCAGTCGCTGGAACAACAGGCAGCCGGTTTTGCCTGGCCTCCATGGGAGCGGCAGTGGCCCGCGCTGCCGCTCTCGCCACGAACATCAGGCGATTTCTCGGGACCCTACGCATTTGCCGCGCTTCATGTTCTTGAGTTGCGCCACATTCCGTGCTTCTGCGGCTGCGAGCGGCAGGGCCACAAGAGCAATGCGGACTGCTATCTGCGTGGCATGACGCCGAGTGGAATGCCGATCTGGGACGACCATTCGTTCACCTGCGCGACCTCTGTAAACGTAACGCGCGAGGTAGCGCTGATGATGAAAGCGGGACGGCCTTTATCGGAGATCAGACGCGAGATCGAAGCTCATCACAGAGGTGGGAGAATGTCACCGCCGCCGGTCCTGACGAGCGCGACCACGCGATGATCGGGTTCTGAGTGATCTCGAAAGCAGAAGAGCAGGATGCGAAAGAGAAATGTGAGCGAGACAAAGGCCGACTCGGGGCCATGGGACTTCACGAGGTGGTTGCTGTTGGCGCTCCTCATTGTGGGGATCGCATTGGCGGTGCTGGCGGCGTGGCCCCGAGAACTGGACACGGAGATGAAAGAACACTTCGATATCGAACACAAATAGAGAACTGTCTGCGGCTGCGAATTTGTAAGCTGAAGTATGAAGCGGAGGCCGCGGATTGATCATGAGACGTGGAAACGGACGCTCACGCCGATTGAAAGAAGTATTGGGGAGGCGTGCTCCCCGTGGTCCCCTTGCCAGCACTTCCGTCGATCTGCAGGTTTCGTCCGATCAGCCATCCGAGGCCCGCGTCGAGGATGACCGCGTTTCCAGCATCCGCGCCTTCCGGAGTCTGGACGCCGATATCCACGAACGGATTGATCATCTTGTCGACGTTGAAATGGTTCAGCGTGAGCGCAAACAGACCGGCAAAGAATCCCCCACTCGCATCGTCTTCATACAAGGCCACGCCCGCATTGGGATTGAGCGAGAGTCGCGAGGTCAGGTCCCAATCTGCGGCCAGTCGCAGATCGCCTGTGGTGTGAAACTTGACGCCGAATGATGCGGGGCGAAGGCAGTGGTCGACTCGAGCCCGAGTCGACCATCGTCAAGGTGTTGCCTTCGAGGCGCGTCTCCCAACGATCGGTGAGTCCCATTCGAACTAACGTGAAGACGGTGCGTTCATCGTCTCCACCGGCATCGCGAAGTTCGTACTGCAATCCGGCTTCGAATTGCAACCAGCCGCGGCCAATCACGCTGCTCCCATCCGCGATTCCAGGTCGATCCGGGTCGATCAAATCCTCGCCTGGGGCGGAACCTGGCGATGTCGCGGCAGCCGGTGTCCGAGCTCAGACATCGGCCGCGCCCAAAGACAGTCAGGCGATCCCCAAGGCGGCCAGTCGTTCTCCATAGGGTCCGTTCATGGTGTGCTGAGCACTTGCTGGGATGCGGAACATCGTCCATCGGTTGACCAGTCATCGCGGAGACGATCGAGCAAACGACAGCCATGGCCGCGGTTGAGATGGGACGTCGGATTGCGTTCGCCACCGCCATCATCATGGCGGTCTTCCTGCCGCTCTTCAGCATGGCAGGTATCGAAGGCCGGATGTACCAACCGTTGGCGGCGGCGCTCATCGCCGCGGTTGGCGCGTCGTTGGTCCTGGCCTTGACCGTCGTGCCCGTGCTCGGTTGGTGTCTTTCTCCGTGCGCACACGCACGGTCAGAGTGAAGACGTGTGGCTCATACGAATTGTCAACGCCGCGTACGCGCCGCTCCTGAATGTCTGCCTGCGGCGCCCACGCTCGGTCATCGCGCTCGCCGTGGCGATCACGGTGCCTATCCTGTTTTTGGGGGCACGGGTCGGCTCGGACTTCATGCCTCAGCTCGATGAAGGGCGGCTGCTGCTGCAGACGATTCTTCCGCCCGAAGCCTCGTTGGAGGAGGTCGATCGTCTCAACCACCGCGTCGAGGATTTGTTGCGAGATTTTCCTGAAGTCGATGATGTCGTCCGACGAACCCGCGCTGGCGCGTTCCCTGCAGAGTGTCGCAATGACGGTCTGCGATTCCCAGTGGCGGCAGGGCGTGTGGTCGTGCAGCCGGGCGCCGCGGGGACTGCGGCCGTACCGGCGCAACAGGTCGGTCGTCACGCCGCACTCGTCGAGAAATACGTAGTGCCGTGCATCGTTTACTGGCTGCGCGGCGCGCCAGATGGTCGCCAACGCCGCGGTGGTCGGCAACGCGGCCCGCAGCTCGGCGAGTGTCGCATCGGCCTGCGCGGTCACCAGCGCGCGGAGGCGATCTTCTTGCCCCGCCAACACCCGCCCTGAAACTTCGTCTGCAGATGCGGCGCGAACGCACCCGTCTCCCGCTGGCGCTGCTTCAGCGCATCCACCCACGCCCGACTGACGTGGTATCGGGCCGCGAGCTCCTTCGACGTCAGCCCCACGTCCGCATCCGCGATGACGCGCTCTCGCAAATCCATCGAGTACGCGGCCGCCATGTGTACCTCATGGTCGAGAGAAGTACCATGCTCGCGTACTGAGTACAAGTTGAAAACGCTCGCCCCGGCCGTCGTGCGAGTCGGGAAGCAGGGAAGATCGTCGAGGCCGGAACTAGCCGATGTCGCGATCGGGACGCTTTTCAGCGTGCGGCATGGCGAGAGGATCGCGCTCGATCGACGAGTCCTTTGCAGGACTCGCGATCACGATCTCGTAGCGCAGCAGTCGCAGAGCATTGCCGACGACGACGAGCGTGCTGCCTTCGTGCACGAACACGGCCGGACCGATCCCGACGATGCCTGTCGTGGTAGCCAAGATGAGGAGTGCAATGACGGCCATCGAGAGCCACAGGTTCTGCCGAATGATCGTCCGTGCCTGACGAGACAGCCCGATGGCAAATGGAAGGCGTCCAAGGTCGTCAGCCATGAGCGCGACATCCGCCGTTTCGAGCGCGGCTGCGGTCCCCGCGCCGCCCATGGCGATCCCGACGGTCGCTTGCGCCAATGCGGGTGCATCATTGACGCCGTCACCGACCATCGCTACCGCGCCGTGGCGAGCTAATAACTCTTCGATCGCCGTGACCTTCGCCTCGGGTAACAGTTCGGCGCGCACTTCATCGACACCAACCTCGCGTCCGATCGCTTCACCCACACTGCGATGGTCACCCGTCAACATCACCAACGGCGCCACGCCGAGACGGCGAATCTGGTCAAGGATGCGGCGCACGTCGGACCGCGGTTGGTCTGCCATGCCGAGTACGCCGAGCCATCGGTCCTCGCGCCGCACTAACATGACGCTGCGCCCCGCGTCTTGCAAGTGGTTCACGGTGCTCTGCACATCGACCGGAATCTGGGCATTGGCTTCAGTGAACATGCGAACGTTTCCGATCTCGACCCGTCGCCCGGCGACGCTGGCGCGTATCCCGCGCCCAGTCACGCTCTCCACCGAATCCGCCAGCTCGCGCGGGATCTGCTCCGCGTCGGCTTTGCGGACCACGGCATGGGCGAGTGGATGCTGCGACTGACGCTCGACGGCGGCAGCCACACGTAGGAGTTCTGTCGCCGTCACGCCGTCCGCAGGCACCACATCCGTCACGTCCGGTTGCCCGCTTGTGAGCGTTCCGGTCTTGTCGAGCGCTAGCGCCCGAATCATCCCGAGGTTCTCCAAATGAACGCCGCCCTTCACGAGCACGCCTCGCCGGGCCGCGCGAGCGATGCCGGCCAGCACGGTCGCCGGCGTGCCCAACGCAAGCGCGCAGGGGGAAGCGGCCACGAGAAGTGCCATCCCACGATAGAAGCCCGTACTCCAGGTCCAGAGCCCCAACAGCGCCGGCACCGCCATCAAGACAACGTCCGCGGCCAGTACCACCGGTACGAACACACGTTCGAACCGCTCGGTGAACAGCTGCGTCGGCGCTTTGCCGGTCTGCGCTTCTTCGACGAGCTTCATCACGCGATCGAGCGTGCGATCGCCTGCGGCACGTGTTGTGAGGATCGTGAGCACGCCCTCGCCATTAATAGTCCCGGCAAAGACTTCATCGTCCGGTCCTTTGTCCACCGGTACGGATTCTCCGGTGATGGGCGCCTGATTGACGGTCGACTGACCGGCCTGCACCGTGCCGTCAACCGGAATTCGGTCGGCCGGTCGTACCACGACAACGTCACCCGCGTTGACGTTCTCGACCGGGATCTCCATGACGTCAGTGCCGCGCTGGACACGCGCGACCGGCGGAGCGAGGTCGGCTAGCGCGCGAATCGAGGCCCGGGCTTTGCCGAGCGCGTAGTGCTCGAGCGAGTGGGCCAACGAGAACAGGAACAGCAGAAATGCGCCATCAGCCCACTCACCGAGAATCGCTGCACCGATCGCGGCGAAGAGCATCAGCAGGTCGATGTCGAAGGCGAACTGCCCACGACGCAGCGATGCATACGCGTGGCTGACAAGGTCGAAGCCTCCAAACGCGTACGAGGCACCGTAGAGCGCCAGCGTCAACGCCGTCCGCCCACTGAAGGTCTGCTCGACCGCAAAGGCCATGACCAGCAGTGCGCCACCGGCTAGGCTCCACACCAGCTCGCGGTTACGCCGATACCAGGCTAGTGGCGGCGCAGGTGGAGGCGCGGCCTCTTCAACGCCGAAGCGGAGATCGCGAATCGCCTGTTCGATTTCGCCGGTGGTGACTCGCTCGCGATCGAACTCGATGCGTGCGCGCTCCGCCGGCAGATTGACCGAGACGGCGAGCACGCCATCGATCGCGCTCAGCGTCCGCTCGATTCGCGGGCCCGCATCTTCACCGGCCACCGCGCGCAAAGCGACAAGGTGGTGACCGATACCCGCGTGGACGTCGGCCCCTGCCGCCCTGGCAAGCTGCCGGACCTCTTCAGCGGAGATCAAGGCAGGGGCATAGTGCAGGCACAGCTCTGGCTTGCCGTCCAGCTCGCGCACGTGTGTTCGCAGAATGCCGCGTCTGGGCGCCAGCAGTGCTTGTAGGCGCGCAACGCAGGCGTCGCGCGCGTCTGGTACTTCGGGCAGCAGGAGTGGAAGGTCGATGCGGAGGGTGTGCATGTCGTCTCTACGCCGATTGCCTGGGTACGGTCTCCTCAGGCTTCGACTGCCCCCGGTTTTCGAGAGCGGTCTGCGTTTACCACCAGCGAGCTAAATTGACTCCCTGCGCCGGCCGTCGAGGTTGCCTCGCAATTAAATGGGGAAGTTGATCTTAGCGGTGGGCTGCCTGACGATCCGCCGGCGCGAGCGCCATCAGGGCGGGATTGGCGTCGATATGCCTCCGTACGATCGCTTCGGCCGCAGCAAACGCCTCGACATCGCCGCTGCGATACGCCGCGTTGGCTTCAATCAGATCCTTCTGGCTCACGGGCACTGTGTCGACGCTGTCGTAAATAGCCGCGACGGGGCAGGCTGGAACGCATGCGCCGCAGTCGATGCACTCTTCGGGATGGATGTACAGCATCGTCGCCCGCTCAAACTCCGGCTCATCCTTGCGGGGATGGATGCAGTCGACCGGGCAGACATCGACGCAGGCGGTGTCCTTCGTGCCGATGCAGGGATCTGTGATGACGAACGGCATGCGGTCTCCAGTCTATACGAGCATGGGCCCGACGCAGGAAACTGAATCATTGCCAACTTCGAAGTCGGCCAGTTGCGCCTCGCCAGCGCCGCGATTCTCGTACCCTGTCGACTTGGGTGCCGTACGATTGGAGAAGCGCTCATAACGGCTGAGAGGAGACCCGAATGTCAAACCGCACGTTCGATGTGATTGTCATTGGGGCCGGACCAGGCGGCTACGTCGCCGCCATTCGCGCGGCACAGCGCGGGTTACAGGTCGCGTGCATCGACGTCGCACAACTGGGTGGCGTCTGCAACAACGTCGGCTGCATCCCGACGAAAGCACTGCTCGAGAGCGCTGGGTATGCACATCGCGTGGAGCATCTCGCCGAGTTCGGCATCTCCGTCGAGAACGTCCAGCGCGATCTCTTGCGGGCTGCACGTCGCGCGCGAGAGGTCGCAGACCAGGGTGCGAAGGGGATCGCCTACCTGTTCCGCAAAAATAAGATTGAGCTGGTACAGGGATGGGGCCGCCTCGCCGACGTTCCAGGGGCGACGGACGTTCATCGCGTGGACGTCAGTGGGCCAGCCCCTCCAAACGCCGGCAACCCGGTCACGGGCATTCCGACGCCAGATACACAGGCTGGCGACCAGACCCTCGAGGCACGGCACGTCATTATTGCCACAGGCTCCCGCGCGAAACCACTGCCAATGCTTCGGCCAGACGGCGATCGCATTTGGTCCTCCAATGAAGCCGTGTACCCATCAGTCGTTCCTGCATCGCTCGCCATCATCGGCGCCGGCGCGGTCGGAGTGGAATTCGCGGATGTCTATTCGTCTTTTGGCGTAAGGGTCTCGCTCGTTGAGGCTCTCGATCGCGTGTTGCCGAACGAAGATCCGGAGGTCTCCGCCGTCATTGAGCGCGCATTTCGGAGGCGTGGGATGGACGTGATGACGCGTGCGAAGCTGGATGCCGCGGTTGTGGGAGCCAGCGGCGTGACACTCACGATCACCGCCGAAAAGTCGCCGAGGACGATCGACGTCGAGCGAGTGCTCGTCGCGGTCGGCCGCACGCCGGTGATTGACTCGATTGGCCTCGAAGCCGCCGGCGTCGAAGTGAACGGGGGATTCATCGCCACCGATGAATACATGCGAACGAATGTCCCAGGGATCTATGCGATTGGGGATGTCACCAGGCCGCCACTGCTCGCACACAAAGCGTGGGCGGAAGCGGCCGTCGTCGTCGCGACGATCACCGGCGAGGACCGGTTTCCTCTCGACTACAGCAATATCCCCAGCGTCACCTACTGCCACCCGGAAGTCGCGTCCGTGGGGCTCACCGAGGCGGCGGCCCGCGAGCGGGGCCGCGACGTGATCGTCGGCAAATTCCCGTGGAGTGCCAACGGGCGCGCGCGCGTCATGGGGGCGACCGACGGCTTCATCAAGCTCGTGGCCGATCGCGCCAACGGCCGGCTCCTTGGTGCGCACATCTGTGGCCCCTATGCCAGCGAGTTGATTGGTGAACTGACGGTCGGTCGGCTTCTGGAAGCCACACTCGGGGAGCTCGATCTGGCCGTGCATCCGCATCCGACTCTCTCGGACGCGATTCCAGAAGCCGCGCTGATGGCACTCGCGCGGGCGATCCATCTCTGAACCGGTCATGCGCATCATGTAGGGCTTTATACCGAAGGAGGACTTATGCAGGCGTTCAGATTGGTTGCCCCTCATGTGACCGAGCTTCGCTCGGTGCCGCAACCGGATCCCGGTCCTGGCGACGTGCTCATCCGCGTCGGAGCAGCAGGTGCCTGCCACTCGGATCTGCATATCATCGATGCACCTGACGCGCTGGGCATGCCCATCCCGCTGACGCTGGGTCACGAGAACGCTGGGTGGGTCGAAACCCTCGGGCCTGGGGTCACGGGGTTCGAACGCGGAGAGGCCGTGGCGATTTACGGCATCGTCGGATGTGGCCACTGCATCGCGTGTCTCGCGGGTCTGGAGAATGCCTGTCGACGGGTGGCTCCGGGAGGTGTCGGGCTGAGCCGCGACGGGGGCATGGCGGAATACGTGGTCGCTCCCGCGCGCCAGTTGCTCGCCATCGGTGAACTGGACGTGGCGCAAGCGGCCCCGCTGACCGACGCGGGGTTGACGCCGTATCATGCCATCAACATCACGCGCCGTGGTCTCCGGCCGGGCAGCACGTGTGTCGTCATCGGTGTCGGCGGACTTGGGCACATGGCGGTGCAGATTCTCGCGGCCACGACCGCGTCGCGGATCATCGCGCTCGATGTCCGAGACGAGGCGCTACGGCTCGCGCAAGAGGTCGGCGCTCATCATGCCTTCCGCTCGGACGCCGACGCTGCCGCCCAAGTCCGTGAGTTGGTCGGGCCGGCTCCCGGCGGCGCCGACGTCGTACTCGATTGCGTCGGCGCGCCAGCGACCGTCGAGATCGCCCGTGCTGTCGTGAGCACCGGCGGCGACGTCGCAGTTGTGGGTCTGGCCGGCGGCGCGATTCCGGTGGGCTTTGGTACGCTGCCGCTGGAGGTGCGGGTCGTCGTCCCGTTCTGGGGCACGAAGTCGGAGTTAGCCGAGGTGCTGGCGCTCGCGCAAGCCGGCCGCATCACCGCCCACGTCGAGCGCTTCTCGCTCAGCGACGCCAGCACGGCGTACGAGAAGCTCCGTTCAGGTCACATTCGCGGCCGGGCGGTCATCGTCCCAACGGCATGACTCCGAACGCGGCACTCAAACGGATTTCTTCGCCCGTGGTGTGATGGACGTCTGGATTCGGAATGGAAGATGGAGGATCGCTTGCGGGAAACGAGTCCTCAATTGTTTGGTCGAGAGCGGCCTCACGGATCCTGTGCTCCTCGTCGGCCGTGTGGCGATGGCAGTGTGCGTGCCTGACAGGATCGACGCCAGGATCACGCCTTCGGGCCTGCCCGCTCTGGACCAACACGTTCGGCTGGGACTGGGCGACTGCTCATGGCTTTGGCTGACCTTCTCGCGCACGACACGACTCACACTTGGCGGTTCGGCGCGAGAAGAGAGAGCAAACTGTGCGCCACCGCGGGGCGAGCGACGCCGATTGACGTGCCGCAAAGACGAAGGCCGGTCCCACTTGTCTTTCGGGAAGGCCGGCCGCGTGACGCGCATATTCGGACCGCCTCCAGTGCGGGAAATCTCACGCGGCTGCGGGGAATTCGGGGCTTCACTTTGGGGTCCGACGGGAATCCGGCGATTAACGCCGCAAACTCCTGCCAAAGACGGGGCGAGCATCGCGGCATTGGGCTTGCCTTCAACCTGACGCGTCCGGCTGCGACTTGGTGAGGCGGACGTCTACACAGACACGAACGTACGAGGAGAGGAGACACATCATGGCAAGAGTGAGCACGGCTCCGCCGCTCAAAAAGTCAGCCACGCCCCAACCGGTTGCGGTCTACGAGCCGACACACGAGGAGATTGAGACGCGCGCGTACTTTCGGTACATCGAACGCGGGCGGGCCGATGGTTTCGATCTGGATGACTGGCGCGCGGCAGAGGGCGAACTTCGTCACACCCACGTGCTCGCCGCCTCTGTCTGAGACCGATCGGAACCGCGCCTTGGTCCAGCGGCCAGCATCTCTCCCAGCCGCCCCGAGCCGCCCTATACCATTGAAGCGCCTAATGAAAGTAGTCCGGTGCTGCGAGAGCCTTCGTGCGAATCCGTGTCGTGCCCGGACGATCACTGGGCGGCGTGAGTGAGGAACGCACCCGATGCCTCGTCAGACCAACCAGAGGCGAGGTAGGAGTGGACACTGCAACGCTTGATCTTCGGGTGCGGAACCTCGATTGCGAGCACGATGCGCACACCCTTGAGCGAGCGCTCGAAGATGTTGCCGGCGTGGTAGCACTGCGTGTGTGGCCAAAGGCATCGCGGGTCACGGTAACGTTCGATCCGTCGGTCACCTCGCCGGCGGTGCTGCGACGACGTCTCGAAGAGAGCGGGTTCCCGGCCCGCGAATCACGGGAGACGGCCCGGCCCAGCCCGTTCAGGAATCCAAAGGTGGTCACGTCTGCGCTGTCGGGCCTCCTCGTCCTGTGCGGATGGCTCCTGGGGATCGCGGAGTTCGAGGCGTTCTCACTTGCGGCCTATGTGAGCGCGATGGTGACTGGCGGGTACTACTTTGGTCGCGAAGCGCTCGAGGCGCTCGTATTCGAGCGGGAGGTCGGCATCGAGTTGCTGATGAGCGTGGCGGCCGTCACCGCCGCCATCCTCGGTGCGCCAGAAGAGGGCGCCGTTCTGGTGTTTCTCTACTCGATGTCCGAAGCCGCTGAGGGATACACCGAAGAGAAGACCCGTTCAGCCGTCCGCGCGCTGATGGACCTCACGCCAAAGATCGCCATCGTCATCCGCGACGGCAGGGACGTCGAGATTCCCGTTGAAGATGTCGCCGTCGGCGAGATCTTCCTCGTCCGCCCCGGACAGGCGATTGCGACCGACGGCGTCGTGGTGTCCGGTGGCTCGAGCGTGAATCAGGCGCCCGTCACTGGAGAGAGTGTTCCCGTCGAGAAGCAGGCGAGTGACGACGTGTTTGCCGGAAGCATCAACGGCGAAGGCCTGTTGGAGGTGCGAGCGACGCGGACGGCCGCCACGAACACGATCGCGCGGATCATCCAGATGGTGGAGGACGCGCAGGAGCGCAAGGGCACGCAGCAGCGGTTCGTTGAGCGCTTCGGCAAGCGCTACAGCCCCGCCGTCCTGGTCGGCGGCCTTCTGCTGGCCGTCCTGCCTCCTCTCGTCGCCGCCGCCTCATGGGCGGTCTGGCTTGAACGAGCCACGGTGTTCATTGTCGCGGCCGCGCCGTGTGCGCTCGTAATTTCCATTCCGATCTCAATGGTCGCGGCGCTGGGCACAGCGGCGAGGAACGGCGTGCTGATCAAAGGCGGCGTGTACCTGGAGGAATTCGCGCGGGTGCGCGTGCTGGCGCTCGACAAGACGGGGACGCTGACGTACGGCGAGCCCGAAGTCACGAGCATCGAGCTCACCCAGAAGACCGATGGTCCGCTCACGCAGCTCGAATTGCTGTCGCTCGCTGCGGGCCTCGAGCGCGCGAGCCAACACCCGCTCGCGCGAGCCGTCCTCCGCCATGCTGCGCTTCACGACGTCGAACCGATGGCCGTCGACGACTTCCACTCGGTGACCGGCGCGGGTGTCAATGCGGTGTGGCGCGGGCGACGGGTGCACTTAGGGAATCCTGCGCTCTTTCAGGGGCGTCTCCGCCAATCGCTCGATGGCGTTGCGCCGCACATCGAGCGGCTTCAGCTCGAGGGCCACACGGTCGTCCTGGTTGGGACCGACGTGGACGTGTGGGGCTGGATTGCCATTCGTGACCGTATTCGTGCTGAGGCGCGACAGGCGCTGGCCGGCATGCGCGCGCTCGGCGTGGAACGGATTGTCATGCTGACCGGTGACAACGACCGCACCGCCAGGAACATCGCGCAACAGCTCGGGATTGAGGACGTGCGCGCCAATCTCGCGCCAGAGGACAAACTCCGGATCGTCCGAGAACTGCGCGCGTCGAGCGGTCATCTGGCCATGGTGGGTGACGGCGTGAATGACGCACCCGCCCTGGCTGAAGCATCCGTCGGCATCGCCATGGGCGCCGCCGGAACGGATGTCGCCCTTGAAACGGCGGATATCGCGTTGATGGGCGACAACCTCGAACGTCTCGTCTATGCGCGCCAACTCGCCACGCGAACACAACGCGTGGTCCGTCAGAACCTTGCCTTGTCGGCAGTCGTCATCGCCGTGCTGGTCGCCGGCGCGATCGCGGGTGTTTTCGCTCTGCCAGCAGCCGTCATCGCACATGAAGTCAGCGAATTCATCGTGATCGGCAGTGGCTTGAGGCTGTTGCGCACCTGAGGACTGGCGTGAGCGAACCTTTCCTTCCGTTGCTGCTCGATGTGCGCCGTGCGACGCGGGGCGGCGTCGAGGCCATTGCCGAGCGGCAGCGGCGTCGGTTCGTCGACATCGTCAGACACGCACGTACCCACTCACCGTACTATCGCAAGCTCTACGAGCCCCTCCCCGGCATCGTCGAAAACCCCGGGGTCTTGCCGTTGACCGACAAGAAGGCGCTGATGGCGCACTTCGACGAGTGGGCGACCGATCGCGATGTGACGCTGGAGAAAGCGCGGGCGTTCGCGGAGAACCCCGACCTGATTGGTGAACGCTTCCTCGGGAAGCACACGTTGGCCACGACGTCAGGTACGACCGGGACGCCAGGTATCTTCATCATCGACGACCGGGCGATGCGGGTGACGGGCGCCATCATGCTGCGCATGATCCGCTCATGGCTGGGAGTGGGCGACGTGGCCAGGATGGTGACTGGCGGCAGTCGACTGGCCATGGTCGCTGATGTCGGCCACCACTCGGCGACATCTGTCGCCGCCCGACTCCTCAGCTCTCCATCGCGCCGCACACGAGTTCAGCTCCTCTCCGTGCGCACGCCGCTTGAGCAGTTGGTTGCGGAGTTGAACCAGTTCCAGCCGGCGCTCCTCGCTCCGTACGCCAGCATGGCCAGATTGATGGCGTCAGAACAGGAAGCCGGCCGTTTACGCATCCACCCGGCGTTAATGGTGCTCGTTGCTGAGGGATTACCGCTTCGTGAGTACAAACGCATCGCGAAGACATTCGATACAAAGTTGGGCAACACCTATGTAGCGACCGAGTGTCCGTTTTTCAGTTACAGCTGCGAGCACGACTGGCTGCATGTCAATGCCGACTGGGTGGTATTCGAACCGGTTGACGCGGACTATCGGCCCGTTCCGCGCGGCACCCAGTCGCACACGATCCTGATCACGAACCTCGCAAATCGCGTGCAGCCGGTTCTGCGATACGACCTTGGAGACAGCGTTCTCGAGCGGCCCGATCCCTGCCCGTGCGGGAATCCCTTGCCGGCGATTCGCGTTCAGGGCCGGTCGGCCGACGTGCTCACCTTCCGCACTGATTCAGGTGAACCTATTCTGATTCCACCGCTCGCGTTCGAGATCGACCACATTCGAGGAGTCGAGCTGTTCCAGATCGTCCAGACGTCCGCGAGGAATCTCCGCGTGCGGCTGCTCACGACCGTCGGCGAGGATTCGGATCGCATTTGGCGAGAGGCGCACACGGAGATTGCGCGGCTTCTGATGGCGCATCGTCTCGACAACGTCGCTGTCGAACGCGCGACGGAGCCGCCCGGCCAGAGTCCGGGTGGCAAGCACCGTGCGATCATCCCATTACGTTCGTAGAAGTCCCCGCCGCGCCGGCCCATCCGCCGTCGCGAACGGCGGGCAATCGTTGTTGCGTCGACGCATGGACAGCCCTCGACCAGCGTGGCTACGTCGTTTCAGGGAGCGTTCGTGTCGGCCCCGGCGGAGCTGGTCGGGCCGGCGGCCGCGGTTCTAGGACGCTGTCGTCATCGGGATTGGGCACGGTCGACGGCGGGTCGCTCGCGGGAAAGCTGTCGGCCAGCGTTTCATCCAGCGCGGCTTCTCGAATCCGCCGCTCTTCGTCTCTGGTGTGATGATGGTTCATGCGCATCAATGTCCGGTGGTTTGTCATCGGGCGCAGACTGAATGTGCGCCCGGCGGCTCTCAACTGAATGTGGCCCGAGAGCACATGGACGGAGATCCGGTCCTCGGCTTTGTGTTCCGGAATGCTGGCGTACTCCTGTAGCGCGATCAGCACGACACGGAGGTGGTCGTACTTGATGAGGGTCCGCGCGTTGTGACCCGTGCTCCACGTCGTCTCGGCACGAAACCGATGGATTTCAGCCGGCAGGTCGAATTCGAGGTACGAACCAGCCATTGCCGCGCTGTGCGGTCGATGGCGCGGGTCAGGGTGGGTATCGGACATGAGCGATCTCTTCAGCCGGCATCAGCAGCCCGTCGAGAGTCGGTGGTCATACGGTGAGACTACGCGCGGGGTCAGGTAATTCACAATAGCGACGAAGGCCAAGGGTCAAGAGCATGGATGCGATTTCCAGCGTGGAGATGATCGGTCGGTTGGGCTTGGCCGCGTTCCTCGGCTATCTCATAGGTTTGGAACGGGCACTGGCCGGCCAGGCTGCCGGAGAACGAACCCACTCACTGGCGGCGGTCGGCGCAGCCACATTCGGCTTGATCTCGGTCGCAGGATGGCCAGGCGCCGATCCAACACGAGTGGCGAGCGGTGTGGTGACAGGCCTTGGATTTCTTGGCGCAGGCATGATTCTGAAGAGCGCGGGCGAGGAGATCCGCGGCCTCACGACGGCAGCCGGAATCTGGGCCGTCGGCGGCAGCGGTCTGGCGATCGGCATGGGCTTGTACCTCCTGGGCATCGGCGCCACGGTCGTTGTGGGTCTGCTGCTGTTAACCGAGCGCGTGACGAAGATTGACGAACGCGTGGCCCGGCGGCGAGCGACGCAGAGCCAGCAGATACCGGGAACGCGGCAACACGCCATGGAGTGTCAGGAACAGGGCGATCGAATGTCTCGCTCGGACGAAACGGTTTAGTGCCGAGGCCTTATTCCGCCGCTTGGAGCCTTCGGCGATGAGTTGAGTTGACGGTAACACTTGGAGCCTCGGCGGTTTGGATGTGCCTTTGGAGGGACTCATGGAAGAGACTCGTTACGGGTTGCGCGTCGTGGTTCCGCTGGCGTACGAACAAGCGGTCGAGCGAGCATCTGAAGCGCTGAAAGCGGAAGGCTTTGGAGTCTTGACGACGATCGACGTGAAGCAGACGCTCAAACAGAAGCTCGATCGAGAGTTTCGCAAGTACGTCATCCTCGGCGCATGCAATCCGCCGCTCGCCGATCGGGCGCTGCATGCGGAACTGGAGATTGGGCTGCTGCTGCCGTGCAATGTGATCGTGTACGAAACCGGACCCGGCCGAAGCGCGGTGGCCGCAATGGCGCCCATCGCTGCGCTCGGCATCGTCGGCGAGAACCCGGAGCTGCAGAGCATCGCTCGTGAGGCCGACCAACGCCTGCGTCGAGCAATGGCATCGCTCGAGCGCTGAGATCGAGTGGACGCTGATCGACTGCGCTTCAGGAGCGTGCTATGGACAACACCGGCCGAAATCTCATCGTCGCACTCGTCACCCTGCTGATCGTCGCCTTGGCCTTATCCTCGACCATGGGGGGCATGATGGGTCCTGGGATGATGGGTCCCGGCATGATGTGGCGCGGAGGAGGTTGGATGTGGGGTGTCGGACTGTGGCTGGGAGGCCTGGCGATGCTCGTCTTCTGGGGCGCATTGATCGTTGGCGCAATCCTAGTAGTGCGCCACTTTGGACGTATGCTGGCAAGTGAAGTCCGCACGTCGCCTCTCGACATTCTCAAGCGCCGATATGCGAGCGGCGAGATCGCGCGGGAGCAGTACGAGCAGATGCGAAAGGATCTGGAACCGCGCTAGCGTCCATCAACAGCCTGATTCGCTTCGCCGCGCGCGCCCTGACCGCGGGCGGGAGACGCCGTCTCCCTTCGTCCCGACACGCCGCCACTGTTCTTTTCAAGCAGTCGGCCATCGTGCCGCAGCACGCGCACGTTTTCATGTGACGCTCGATGACGCGCCGCCGAGTGGGTGTCAGGTCGCCATCCAGATAGCGCGACAATTCCAGAAACAGGGCGCGGCAGCGTGCGGAAGGACGTAACGGGGCGGTCATGGCGTGCCTCTCAACAAATCCGCCTGGAGCTGCAGCCGTGCGCGATGCAGGCGCGTCTTGACGTTGTCCTCGGAAATGCCCAGCACGCCCGCGACTTCTCTCGTTGACAAACCTTCCATCTCTCGAAGGAAGACAATCGCGCGATAGGAGGCCGGCAACTTCCGCAAGGCCTTCCGCAGACGCCGACGGAGCCCGGCATTGTCGGCGAGCTGCTCAGGACTCTTTCCGGGATCGGGCGTGTCAACAGGTTGGGCCGAACCGTCGCGGCCGGGCAGCATCTCGTCCAGTGACTGGAGCCGCGTCGGCTCACCGACCTTCTTCCGTCGCCCCATCAGACATGCGTTGCGCACCGTGCGATAGAGCCATGGCCGGAACGCTTCAGGCTCGCGAATCCGTTCGACGTAGCGATACGTCTTGATCAGCGCCTCCTGCATCGCGTCCTCCGCATCATCTGCGTTTCCGCACACCGACGTGCTGAAACGCCAGGCGACCTCCTGCGCACGCATGAGCAGGCTCTCCAGGGCGTGGCGATCGCCCTGCGCGGCCGCACGCACGAGCGCCGCGTATTCGTCGTGGTCAACGTGCTCCGCTTGAAGGAGATTCACCGGCTGCCGTTTGGTGACACCCCGGTCCCGGCTCGTGGCTGTCACCTTTTTCCGCGTCATGAATCTCCTGGAGGGAGATGATACGACGCGCTTCGACCTACCTCGTCGCGGTCGCCCTGGGATTGACCGCGCCCGTTGCCGCTCAAACCCAACTGACTCTATCGGATGCGATTGCCCGTGCTCGCGCCCAGAACCTTGATGCCGGCAGCGCCGCGGTTGCCGAGCGGGAGGCCGCGCAGCGTGTTATTCAGGCTCGAGCTGGTTACCTGCCACGGGTGGACGGAACGGAGTCGTGGCAGCGTGGCAATCAGCCGGTGTTCGTCTTCAGTTCGCTCCTCGGTCAGCGTCAATTCACGGCCGCAAACTTCGCCATCGACGCGCTCAATCGGCCGGATGCCGTCAACAACTACCACGCGTCGGTAACGGTTGAACAGTCGCTGTTCGACGGGGCGACGAGGGCCAATGTGACCGCCGCCAGTCTCGGCCACGAGATCGCGACGACGAGCCGGTTGAAGGTCGATCACGACCTGGCAGCAAGCGTGACCAATGCGTATGGACGAATCCTGGTCGCCGCGGCGTCACGCCAGTCCGCCGCGGCGGCAGTCGAGACCGCACGTGCGGATCGCGAACTGGCTGGCAACCGGCGTGACGCGGGACTCGTGACGGATGCCGATGTCCTTCAAATTGACGTGTACGCATCACGAGCGCGCGAGCAGGAGATTCGATCGGCGTCCGAGGAGCGGATCGCGCGAGCCGAACTCAATCAGCTGATGGGCGAACCGCTCGACGCGGCCTTCGAGTTGGATCCATTTGTCGCATCACCCTCAGCCGCCACGCCTGACGTCGCGGCGCTCGAGGCCGAGGCGATCGACCACCGACCAGACGTCAAGCTGGCCGTGTTGCAGGAGCAAGTGGCCGGCGCGGCCGAGTCGTCGGCTCGCGGGGCGTTGTTTCCTCAGGTCGCGGTCCAGGGCGGATGGGAGTTCAACGGCGGTACGTGGAACTCACGTGCGTCGAGCTGGGTCGTCGGCGCGAGCGCCAGGATCAATCTGTTCCACGGATTCGCCGACCAGGCGCGACTTGCCGAGGCACGTGAACAGGTGACGCGACGCGCGCTGGAGCGCAAGAAGGCCGAGACCGCTGTCCGCCTCGATGTGCGAATCGCGATCGCTCGCATCGATGCCGCACGTGCGACCGAAGCCGTCGGACGCACAGCGGTCGAACAAGCCCAGGAGAGCCGGCGCATCGTTCGCGATCGCTATGAGGTTGGGTTGACCGACGTGGCCTCATTACTGCGCGCCTCTGAGGCCGTAGTGCAGGCCGAGACACAAGAGATAGCGGCGCGGGTGGCGGTCGTCACTGAGACCGCGGCGCTCGAACGCACACTGGGAAGGCGATGACCGACATGATCACGACGAAACATCTGTGGAAGGCGAGCGGTCCGGTGGTGCTCGCGCTGGTTCTGGCGGGCTGCTCGAGCCCTACACCGATAACGTCCGTCGACGCGGAGCCGCCGATTGGCGTCACGGTGGGACGTGCGGCCATGGCGGATGTCGCCGACACGTTCGAAGCCGGCGGCGTGGTGCAGGCGCGGACGACGGCCTCGATTACCGCGCGGATTCTGGCGCCGGTTCGCGAGGTCCGTGTCGTGCCCGGCGATCGCGTGAAAGCGGGGCAGGTGCTGATCGTCCTCGATGGAAGCGATCTTCACGCTCGTGCGCGTAGCGTGCGTGCGGCCGCCGAGGCGGCCGAGCAGAGCGCGACGGCCGCGGCCTCAGACCAGCAGGCGGCCGAAGCCGGCTTGGTGCTGGCACGTGCAACGCACGCGCGTATCGCGGGGCTCCAAGCCAAGCGATCCGCCACGGCGCAGGAACTCGATGCGGCGACCGGTGCACTCCGCGCGGCCGAGGCGCGGGCGGCCGGTGCCGCCGCGCAAGCCCAGGCCGCTCGTCTGAACGTGGACAGCGCACGGGCCGCCAGCGAGGCGGCTGGCACGACCGAGTCGTTCGCGACGATCACGGCACCGTTCGACGGCATGGTCACCGAGAAGATGGTCGAGCCGGGCAATATGGCGGCGCCAGGTGCGCCGCTCATGCGCGTCGAAGACACGCGCGGCTTCCGTCTCGAGGTTCGTGTCGACGAGTCACGACTCGGCGCGATTGCCCCCGGCGCCAGTGTTCCCGTCGTGCTCGACTCGATAACCGACGGCACGACCACGACCGAAAGTGGCACCGTTGAGGAGATCAGCCGCGCCGTGGATGCCGATGCGCGCGCATTTCTCGTCAAGATTGCGCTGCCTAATTCGACACGGTTGCGCTCGGGGACGTTCGGTCGCGCGCGATTCAGCGCGAAGGCGCGACGCGCGCTGACGGTACCTGCGCGCGCGGTCGTGCAGCGCGGGCAAATGACGACGGTGTTCGTCGCCGAGACAGGTGCGAATTCCGCTCAAGCCGGATTCCACGACAGTCGCGTGGCCCGTCTCAGATTCGTCAACGTCAGCGGATCTGAAGTCCTCGCGGGTCTCGTCGAAGGCGAGATGGTCGTCGTCGATCCGCCACCCGCATTGACCGACGGCCGACGCGTGACGGAAGGGGACCGGTAATGGCGGCCTCATACGGCGCGGCCGGGCGACTGGCGGCGGCCTTCATCAATTCGAAACTGACGCCACTCTTCATCGTGACGTCAATGGCGCTCGGCGGCCTCGCCGTCGTCGCGTTGCCGCGCGAAGAGGAGCCGCAGATCATCGTCCCGATGGTCGACGTGTTCGTGGAGATGCCGGGCGCGACGCCAGCTGACGTTGAGCAACGCGTCACGCGACCGATGGAGCAGCTGCTCTGGGAGGTGCCCGGCGTCGAGTACGTCTACTCCACATCCTCGACCGGCCAGTCGATGGCGGTCGTCCGCTTCAAGGTTGGCGAAGCCGAAGAGGCCGCCCTCGTCCGCCTGAATCAGAAGCTCGCCGCGAATGCGGATCGCATTCCGCCCGGCGTCATTGGTCCGATCGTCAAGCCCCGTTCGATTGACGATGTGCCGATCCTGGCGGTCACGGTGTCGTCGCCACGGTACGGTGATGACCAGCTCCGGCGGCTCGCCGCCCAGCTGCGGGACGCGATCGCCGAAGTCACCGACGTCTCGGAAGTGACGCTCATCGGTGGGCGTCCGCGCGAATTGCGCGTGGATGTCGATCCGGCGCGTCTTGCGGCCTCAGGTCTCGATCCCCTCGCGGTGCAGCGCGCGATCGGAGACACGAATGTGCGAGATCGCGCGTCTGGCCCTGTCGCGGGCGGGCAGACCACCGGCGTGGAGAGCGGCACTCGGCTGCGGACTGCTGACGATGTACGGGGCGTCGTGGTCAGCGCCTCGAGCGGCCGTCCCGTGCTTGTTCGCGATGTCGCCGAGGTCGTGGACGGCGATGCCGAGCCTACCTCGTACGTCACCTATCAATCACGCGAGTCAGGCGCCCATGCTGCGGTCACGATCGCCGTGGCCAAACGCAAAGGCACCAATGCGATCGAGGTGTCGCATCGTGTCACCCAGAAATTGGAGACGCTGAAGGGGACGCTGGTTCCCGCGGACGTGTTCCTCGCGGTCACCCGCGACTATGGCGAGACGGCCGCCGAGAAGAGCAATGAGCTGCTCTGGCACATGCTGCTCGCCGTGCTCTCGGTGTCGGCGCTCATCTGGCTCGTGCTGGGCCGGCGCGAGGCCGCGGTCGTGCTCATCGCGATTCCGGTCACCCTGGCGCTGACGCTGTTCATGTTCTACCTCTATGGCTACACGCTGAACCGCATCACGCTCTTCGCGCTGATTTTTTCCATCGGCATCCTGGTGGACGACGCGATTGTGGTGGTGGAGAACGTCGTGCGGCACGCGCGTCTCAGCGCAGGGGAGTCGGGCGGACTGATCGCCGTCACGCTCCGTGCGGTAGACGAAGTGGGCAACCCGACCATCCTGGCCACGCTCGCCGTAGTGGCGGCCATTCTGCCGATGGCCTTCGTCGGCGGACTGATGGGTCCGTACATGCGTCCGATTCCGGTCGGCGCGTCGGCGGCGATGGTCTTCTCGCTGGTCGTGGCGTTCATCGTGACGCCGTGGGCGGCGGCCCGCCTGCTCAAGCCCTCGGCGCATCAGGACCACGGTGAAGAGGATCGTTTCACGCGTCTCTATCGCCGCGTGATGGGCCCACTCATCGCGCGCGGCGGGATGCGGGCGTTGTTTCTCGGCGGCGTGTCGGTCCTCCTGCTCGCGGCGATGGCGCTCGTGCCGCTCAAGCTCGTGACGGTCAAGATGCTGCCGTTCGACAACAAGAGCGAATTTCAGGTGATGGTCGACATGCCGGAGGGCACGGCGCTCGAGACCACGGCGCATGTCGCATCGGCATTGGCGTCAGCGGCGCTGGAGGACGAAACCGTCGTCAACGTGCAGCAGTACGTCGGGACATCCGGTCCCTACAATTTCAACGGACTCGTGCGTCACTACTTCTTGCGTCGGGCGACGCATCTGGCCGATCTGCAGGTCAACCTCGTGCCGAAAGGCGAGCGCTCGGCGCAGAGCCACGATGTGGCGCGTCGCGTGCGCGACCGGCTGGTGCCGATCGCGCGGTCATTCGGCGCGACGCTGCAGGTGGCGGAGGTCCCGCCGGGTCCACCGGTGCTGCAAACGCTCGTGGCAGAGGTCTACGGTCCCGATGCGGCGCGGCGGACCGCTCTGGCCGCACAGATCAAGAAGATCTTCGAGCAGACGTCAGGCGTCGTCGATACGGATTGGTACGTCGAAGCGCCGTATCCGAAAGTCTCGCTCATGGTGGATAGCGAGAAGGCCGCGGCCGCCGGCCTCTCGGCGGCCGCCGTGTCGTCCGTCGTCCGAATGGCCGGCTCGGGAGAGGTCGCGGGGCTGCTGCACGATCCGCAGGCGCGCGAAGACGTGCCGATCGTCCTTCGACTCCCGCGTGCCGATCGGACCCTTGAGGCGATGCAGTCGCTGCGACTGAGCGGGACGAGGTCCGTGGCGGTAGGCGAACTGACCAGGGCCGTGCGCCTCGAGGAAGAGACGAGCCTGTATCACAAGAATCTGCAGGCGGTGACTTATGTCACCGGCGATCTGGCGGGACAGAACGAGAGCCCGGTGTACGCGATTCTCGAGATGAACAAGGCCATCGCGAGTCTGACGCTGCCGGAAGGCTACGGCGTGGACGTGTTCAATGCCACGCAGCCCTTCGATACCTCGAAGTACGCGATGAAGTGGGACGGCGAATGGCACATCACCATCGAGGTGTTTCGCGATCTCGGCCTCGCCTTCGGGGCCGTGTTGTTGTTGATCTACGTGTTGGTCGTCGGCTGGTTCCAGTCGTTCAGAACGCCGCTGCTGATCATGGCCGCGATCCCGTTCTCGCTCGTCGGGATCCTGCCGGCGCATGCGGTAATGGGCGCGTTTTTCACGGCGACATCGATGATTGGGTTCATCGCGGGCGCAGGCATTGTCGTGCGCAATTCGATCATCCTGGTCGATTTCATCGAACTGCGTCTCCGCGACGGTGTGCCGCTCGAACAGGCGGTCGTCGATGCCGGTGCGGTGCGGTTCCGTCCGATGGCGCTCACCGCCGCCGCGGTCATTGTTGGCGCCGGAGTCATCCTGTTCGATCCGATCTTTCAGGGCCTGGCTATTTCGCTGATGGCCGGCGAAATCGCGTCGCTGCTGCTGTCGCGTATGGCCGTGCCGGTCCTGTACTACATGGCGAACCGTCGTGAGCGTGCCGAAGGGATTGGCGTGGCCATCCCGATCGAAGTCGTACCGTGACACTTATGGAGGAGCACAACATGACGATTGAACGTTTGCTGCGGCTGATTGCGGGTGCCTTCATCGCCGCCAGCATCTTGCTGGGGATCTACGTTAACGTGAACTTTCTGTGGTTCACGCTGTTTGTTGGGCTGAATCTATTTCAGTCGGCATTCACCAACTGGTGTCCCATGATGACCGTACTTCGGAAGGTCGGCCTTCGTGACTGTGGAACGTCATCCCTTGCGCGATAACAAGGCTCCAGCCAGTATCTTCGCCGGTGTGATGAAACCGCGAATCGCTTGTGGGAAGACAAACACGTCAGTTGCAAGTACTTCTTGATCGAGCAGACGGACAGCGTCGATGCGGACTGCGCCGAACGCAGTCCGCGATTTGATTCGTCAGGCGTAACGAATACCCGTCAGCGCATTGTGATAGTTACTCGTTCGCGAAGTTGTTGCGTGCCGGTGGCGTCGACAGCGGTGACGTCAATGCTGAGTTCGTGACTTCCGGATCGCTCGGTTACGATCCCGGTCACGCTGTCGCCTTCCACCGCGCCGGCTTTGGCACTAAGGGACGGTTTGATTTCAGTCCCGTTCTGTCCGAAGAATCCGATGCGAACGCTTCCTGCGAACTTGGTATCCGTCGCACCAGAGTGAAAATATACGTGGACTTCAGAAAATGTCTTTTTGGTCGGCTGACTAATCTAGGAGTGGCTCAGCCGCGTTGCAAGCCGTGTTGCAAGACAAGTAATTCACTCGGGCCACGTCCATCCTCGAAGTTGGTAGTAGCGTCGGGAAGGCGTTGCGCGAATCGGATCGATGCCGTTTCGTTTGCACCAAATGAGGTGGAAGGTGCTTCCGATCAGCAGCATCCCGACCGGCAGCAAGAGCGCCCAATGCCGAATCCACTGATACAGCGCGACCGTCAGTACGGACATCATGGTCCACTTCATGATCTTGCGCCATGGAGGTGTTTCGATTTCGAATTTGGCAAATGTACTTTGCCCGACGATCGCACACGCCAGCAAAACCGCCAGTTCGAGTTCGATGCCCATCGGCGGAGATGATACGACTGTTAGAGGGCCGACGCGAAGCATGCAGCATCGTAGGAGCTGAGCGAGCCAGGATCGATGTGGCCGGCTGCAAGTCCGTCTGCGGTCAGTGCTTATATCACGCACTCTTCGAGAGTTTCGTCAGGTTCGCGGTTTGGTCCTCGGGTTTTTCGACGATCTTCTTAAGGCTGCGCTCCCAGCTCTCTAACGCAACGCGCTTTTCAGCGTCGTACGTGTGCCGATCATAGACGCGCGTCGCGCGCGCTCCACCCTCAACGTGATTCAAAACGTGAGCAATATGCTCGCGCGAAACGCCACCGGCCGCCATGTAGGTGGCTGCGGTTCGACGAAGATCGTGACCCCGAAAGTCGAAGGACAGTACGCCGCGAACGGCCGCCGGTGCTTTCTTGGCGCGGTCGACGACTGACGTGCCGCCTCGGCCAAGGAAGACGTACTCTCCGCGCTCACTCTCTTGGTCCGGCAGCTGCGATCGGATCAGCGCTACGACTTCTTCAGTGAGCGGCACACGATGCGGTTCGCCATTCTTGGTATCGCTCCTCGGAACGGTCCACCACGCAGGTGCATCGAGTGTGATGTCCGCCCATCGCATCCGAGCGACCTCGCCGCCACGTTGCGCCGTGAGGAGCCGGACCTTGAGCAGCGCAGCGAGCGCCTTGCTGACAGGACAAATGGGGTCCTTCTTGGTGCCAGTGGCTCGCTTACGCCCCGGCGCCGGGCGCTCCTCGGTGGTGGGGAAGTGCGACAACACGCGCCAGAGCCTTTGGAGTTCTGCCTCGGTCAGGACTCGGTCACGCGAGATTTCCCGGCCTGGCTTCGCCACGCGTGCCGCGGGGTTCGCTTCGATCCAATCGTGATCGACGGCGAAGTTGAGCATTTTGCGCGCGAGGGCGAGCACGCGGTTTGCCATGACGGGCGCGCGTTCGGCGATGCGTTCGACGAGCGCGCGCACGTCTCGACGGGTCAATTCTCGGACGGACCGATCGCGCCAGCGGGGGAGAATCTCGATTTCGAGTATGCGCGCATCCTGCTCCGCGCTCTTCTTGAATTTCCGTGCATGCTTCTCGAGATAGTCCTCGGCCAGTGTCGCGACTGTATCGGTGCGGACTGCCTTTGCTGCCTGCCGCTCAGCGGCTGGATCGCGACCATCATCAATCGCGCTCTGTGCTTTTCGCGCGCGCTTGCGGGCCTCCGCGAGGCCAACTGCGGGAAACTCGCCGAGCAGGAGCCGACGCTGGTGACCTTGATAGCGGTACCGCACGCTGAACTGGACTTTGCCGCTGGGGAGCACGCGAGCGAGAAGTCCAGGCTGCAGCGTGTCGCGATGATCGCACGCGCGCGAGCCAGGCTTCAGCGCCCGAAGATGCCGATCGGTGAGTGCGGTGGCTCGCGGAGAAGTGTCGTGCGTCACGCGCCGTGGGCACAGTATGGGCACACGCGGGTCGCGCTTCAATGAAAATCAGCGAACCGCGATGAAGTGCAAAAGACGGCCTAAATACAGCCAGTGTCTACGTTTATGTGGCGTCACGCGAATTCATCGCGTTTCAGCAAGAACCATCTTAAAATGACTGGGGGTCAAGGGGTCGTGGGTTCGAATCCCGCCATCCCGACCAATAAAATCAATGGTTCGTGGCCCGACCCCCAGTCGGGCCTTTTGATTTTAGGCACTCTATAGGCACAAACACGGACAGCCCTCCGTTCGTCAAGAATGGCGTTGCGCCCAACGCCGCCCAAGGAAGGTTGTTGCTCAAAATGGCCCGGTCGAGCGTGAGGCGACCTCAGATTCCGCATCACAGCATCCTCGCGTGGACTATTCTGTTCGAATGGCAGAGCTTTAGCGGATTTCCAATGAGCGATGTCACCCACAAGACGCAGGTCGAGAGACTCGACGGAACTCCAGAAAAGAGAATGTTCTGGTCGATCATCAGCGACTACAACCTCAAACTTGGACTATGTGAGCTGGTCGACAACGCGATCGACTTATGGCAATCGCAGGGCCGAAAATCGCCGCTTCGTGTTTCGGTCAACTTGGATGTTCAGCGTCAGCTAATCGAGGTTTACGACAACGCGGGAGGTGTTAAACACGACGAGTTGCGATTCTTAGTCGCGCCCGGCGGGAGCCGAAACGACCCGTCGGCTAGCCTAATCGGAATCTTTGGCGTCGGTTCGAAACGCGCAGGCGTGGCTCTCGGGGAGCGGGTCGCGATCAAGACCCGTTTTCGTAAGGAGACAACATACGAGGTCGATATTACGAAGGACTGGCTCGAATCCTCTGAATGGGAACTCCCGGCGTACGCGATCCCCGATATCGAGCCTGGGACAACCCTGGTGGAGATTTCTCATCTGCGCAGGCCGATTGGTTCAGATGACGTCAACGATCTCCGAGTTCATTTCGGCGAAGCTTACGCATGGTTCATCAATCAGGGATGCGATCTGTACGTAAACAGCAGCAAGGCGCTGCTACACGCGTTTGACAACTGGAGCTATCCGCGAGGGTACGCCCCAAAACGGACCGCGTTCACCGTGGACCTTGGCGCTGATGGAAAAGTCGCCGTCGAGATCGTCGGTGGCCTGATCTACGACAGACTCCCTGAACGCGACAACTACGGCGTGTACTTCTACTGCAATCGTCGGCTAGTCGTTAAGGAATTGAAGGCGCGAGAGGTTGGCTACGTAACAGGGCAGGCTGGTGTTCCGCACTCAGATGCGTCCCTCTGCCGAGTGATTGTCAGCCTTGATGGACCGGCGCAATCCATGCCATGGAACAGCAGCAAGAGCGGCATTAACTATAGCCATCAGCTTTTCGAATTGATTCGCGAGCAGATCATCAGCCTTGTGAGTTATTTCAGCTCCCTGTCACGTCGTCTGCGTGATGACTGGGATGGTGCCGTTCTCAGACATCAGAGCGGTAGCATTGAAGACATCGATCAAGAAGACACACGAAGTGGCCGCCTGATCCTGCCAAAGCTGCCTCGTGCCCACAAGCCACGAGCCGAGCAGCTTAGATCTAACAATAAGACATCCATCCAGAGTAAACCCTGGACGCTTGGCTTGGTTGAAGGAATGGCTGCCGTCGATATCATCAGGCGCCAACACCTCGAGACCAAGAATCGCATCGCCCTCGTACTATTAGACAGCAATTTCGAGATTGCCCTCAAGGAATTCATTGTCCATCGAGAAGACCTGTTCCCGAAGAGCAAGTACGACGAGCAATTCATCTCAAATCTCTTCAAGAACAGAGCCGATGTCATAACCCACGTGTCGCGGCAAGTATCGATAGCGCCGGACGATCTAAAGAAGTCCCAGCACTATTATCTTTTGCGGAACAAGCTCATTCATGAGCGTGCGACAACCCAGATCACAGAGAGCGATGTCAACATCTATCAAAGTACCGTCCAGAGAGTGCTCAGGACTCTCTTTGGCCTCCGCTTCTGACTGGAGGCGGAGTCTGATGTAGCGAGCTTGGGGATCGGATTGCCGCTTCTTGGAGATGTGTCGAACGTTCTGAATTCATGGACAACCATGGCGACTGATCTGATCGAGACATCGGACGGCTGGTGTAAATGAGCTGTACCGACTACCACGCCAAGTATCTGGCTCACGAGCTCGGTCGTCGCAGCCCTTCGGACAGTGTCGACAAGCTCGCGTCGGCTCTTGCTGACGCGCAGGTTGATCTGAACCCTCATCAGGTCGATGCTGCACTCTTTGCGTTCAGGAGTCCATTCTCGAAGGGCGCGCTTCTCGCTGACGAAGTTGGCTTGGGAAAGACCATCGAGGCGGGGCTATTGCTCGCTCAAAAATGGGCCGAGCGTAAGCGCCGCCTACTGGTGATCCTGCCGGCGAACTTGCGCAAGCAGTGGAGCCAGGAGCTAGCCGAAAAGTTTCACCTGCCTTCGGCGATTCTCGAAGCCCGGACGTTCAATGACGCGATTCGTCGCGGCAACCTGAATCCGCTCTTGCAGGACGCGATTGTTCTCTGTTCGTATCAATTTGCGAGGTCGAAAGAGGCGTACATCCACCAGACGGCATGGGACCTGGTCGTGGTGGACGAGGCGCATCGCCTCCGTAACGTCTACAAGCCCACCAACAAGATCGCCAACGCCATCAAGGCGGCGATTGCCCCGTGGGCCAAAGTGCTCCTCACCGCTACGCCGCTCCAGAACTCGTTGCTCGAGCTGTACGGCCTGGTGAGCATCATCGACGACGATGTGTTCGGCGACCTGGAGTCCTTCCGTGCGCAGTACGGTCGCAACGACGGGAACTTCGCGGACCTGAAGCAGCGGCTGAATCACGTCTCCAAGCGCACGCTCCGCAAGCAGGTGCTTGAATACGTGAAATACACCAATCGCCATGCCCTCGTGCAGGAGTTCGTGCCGCATGCCGACGAGCAACGACTCTACGACCTGGTTTCTGAGTACTTGCAGCAAGCGAGGCTCTATGCGCTTCCAGCCAGCCAGCGTCAATTGATGACACTCATTCTCCGCAAGTTGATTGCATCGTCCACTTACGCAATCTCGGGCACGCTCGACGGCTTGGTTAAAAAGCTCGAGGCGGCAGAAGCGCAGGCTCTGGCAGTCGATGCCCCGCCCGACGACTTGCCAGCTGACTGGGAGGCGTTCGAGGAGGTCGCTGACGAGTGGGACGACGACGATAAGCCGGCTGGGATGAAGGCACCGCTTTCTGCAGACGAACTCCCGGCGTTGCGGGCCGAGATGGCCCAATTACGAGAATTCCGCGCGCTGGCACAAAGCATCATTCGGAACTCGAAAGGTGACGTCCTACTCACAGCATTGCGCAAGGGCTTTGCGCAGGCGAGGCTTCTCGCCGGCAAGGCGACGCTGCAGCCGAAGGCCGTCATCTTCACCGAGTCGAGGAAGACACAGGCTTATCTTCTGACGCTGCTGTCCGCGGAGCCGGAGTTCGCCGGCCGAGTGACGCTCTTCAATGGCACCAACACCGATTCTGGCTCCAAAGCAATCTACAGGTCCTGGCTGGAACGCCACAAGGGAACCGATCGCATCTCCGGTTCGCCAGCCGCGGACATGCGCGCGGCACTCGTCGAGCACTTCCGAGACGAATCCACCATTCTCATTGCGACCGAAGCGGCGGCCGAAGGTATCAACCTCCAGTTCTGTAATCTGGTTGTCAATTACGACCTGCCCTGGAATCCCCAGCGCATCGAGCAGCGCATCGGACGCTGTCACCGCTATGGACAGAAGTTCGACGTAGTCGTGGTCAATTTTCTGAACAAGCGCAACGCGGCCGACCAGCGCGTTTATCAGCTTCTCGATCAGAAGTTTCGTCTCTTCGACGGCGTGTTCGGCGCGAGCGACGAAGTGCTCGGCGTCGTCGAGTCGGGCGTCGACTTCGAGAAGCGCATCGCCGGCATCTATCAAAAATGCCGAACGCCTCAACAGATCTCGTTTGAGTTCGACGAGTTGCAAAAAGAACTCGAGATGGAGATCGCTGAAGGGCATCGCGATGCGCGCGAGAAGCTACTCGACAACTTCGATGTGGAAGTGATCGAGAAGGTCCGGATTCAGAGTCACCAGGTGCTCGACCGCTTCAACGACAAGCTCTGGCGGCTCACTCGCCACGCTCTGCGCGACGTTGCGACCTTCTCGGACGCTGATCACACATTCACGCTGCGCGACAATCCCTTTCCCGACGAGCCTATTCACGCGGGTCCTTACCGCATGGGCAAGGCGGTGGACGAGGCGAATGCCTTTCGCGTCGGGCATCCGTTGGCGCAGCGGCTGATGGCTAGGGCCGCCGCGGTAGATCTGTCGCCAGCGTCTCTGACGTTCGACTATTCTGGCAGTGGCAAGCAGGTCGCAATTCTGCAGCCGCTTGTCGGGCGCTCCGGGTGGTTGCGGTGCGAGCGCGTTACCATCAACGCCATCGAGGCTGAAGACCACGTGCTGGTTGCTGGCGTTACTGACGGCGGCGATGTGCTGGACGAAGAACAATGCCGGCGTCTCATGGATCTCTCGGCGAGTGCGGGCGCAGCGACGACAGTCCCATCGAACGTATCCTCACGGCTCGTTGATCTCCGTAGCGTGGTGGAGCGTCCGGTACTCGACGCGGTGTCGTCGCGAAACGGGCGGTGGTTCGACGACGAGGTGGACAAGCTGGACCGGTGGACCGAGGACCGGAAGGCGACCCTCAAGAGCGAGCTCGACGAACTGGAGAAGCGCGTCAAGGAGCTGAGGAAGGAAGCGCGTACGGCCGGCACCCTGCCCGAGAAGCTCGAGCGGCAGCGAGAGGTGAAGAAGCTTGAGGCTCGGAGAGACGATGCCTGGCGGGAGTACGACCGAGCGAGCCGCGATTTGGACAGTCGGAAGGAGAATCTTCTTGACGAGGTTCAAAGACGAATGCTGACCTATGTCGAGCGTTCAGAACTATTTACGGTAAGATGGCAGCTTAAGTAGGCGACATGTCGACAGAATCTTAAAATATCGACACGTTCGGGTAACATGTCGACGCGATCAACATGTTCTCCAGCCGTCCTTTCGACCCTTCACGCCCTTTCAACGACCTGCCACGATTGCCGCCAGCCGTGGATGTGGAGACGCGAGCCGTCCTCAAGGCTCTCGTTGACGCCAGAAGCGCGCTGGCCGAATTGAAACAGGCCGGGCATCTCATTCCGAACCAGGCGATCCTCATCAACACGATTCCTATCCTCGAAGCGCGCGCTAGTTCAGAGATCGAGAACATCGTCACCACGACCGACCGGCTGTTTCAGTTCGCGCAGGATGAGACGCAGCCGGCAGACGCTGCGACGAAGGAAGCCTTGAGGTATCGCACCGCCCTCAGGTATGGCTTCGAGCTACTCAACACCAAGCCGCTGACAACTTCTACTGCGGTTGCGGTGTGTCGAACGCTGCGTGGTATCGACATCGACATCCGCAAGACGCCAGGCACGGCCCTCAGTAACGCGGCCACCGGCGCCATCGTCTATACGCCGCCAGAAGGAGAAGCGGTGCTTCGCGACCTGCTGGCGAACTGGGAGCGGTACCTGCATGACGCGACGGGAGTCGACCCGCTGGTGCGCATGGCCGTCGGCCATTATCAGTTCGAGGCCATTCACCCATTCACGGACGGCAACGGCCGAACTGGTCGGATTCTGAATCTTCTCTACCTGGTCGAGCAGCAGCTGCTCGAGCTGCCCGTGCTCTACTTGAGCCGCGCGATCATCAATAGCAAGACCGACTACTACCGCCGGCTGAACGCGGTCACCTCCGCCGCCGACTGGGAGCCGTGGATTCTCTACGTCCTGAACGCGGTGCACGAAACCGCGCGCTGGACGACCGGAAAGATTCACGCGATTCGCGAACTGTTTGCGCACACCGCCGCACGTGTGCAGAAGCACGCCCCGTCGTTGTACACACGCGAGCTGGTGGAAATGATCTTCGTGCAGCCGTATTCGCGCATCGGTAACGTCGTCGATGCCGGATTGGCGAAGCGCCAGACCGCGTCCGTCTACCTGAAAGAACTCTGCGACATCGGCGTGCTGAAAGAAGTGAAGGCGGGTCGCGAGAAGCTGTTCCTGCATCCGAAGCTTCTGACGCTGCTGGCGTCAGACGATCACGTGTTTCCGCCGTACGAATCATGAGCACACACAACGAGCCGGAGAAGGTGGACCTTCGGTCCATGGATGTCGCCGAAGAGAAACGGCGAGAGCTGCTGCGCCTATTCCCTGAAGTCCGGACCGAAGGCGGCAAGATCGACTTCGACCGACTGAAGCTGACGCTTGGCGAAACGGTCGATGTTGGCAAGGAGCGTTATGGTTTGAACTGGCCGGGGAAGGCCGAATGCTTCCGAACGCTTCAATTTCCAAGCGCCGCGACGCTTCGGCCGGCCCGGGAGGAGAGCGTCAACTTCGACATCGCTAAGAACCTGATCATCGAAGGCGACAACCTCGAGGTGCTGAAGCTGCTCCAGAAGTCGTACCTCGGGAAAGTGAAGATGATCTACATCGACCCGCCGTACAACACTGGCAATGACTTCATATATCCGGATAACTACAGCGAGTCGCTCCAGACCTACCTGCAGTACACCGGGCAGGTGGACGCTGAAGGGAAGAAGTTCGGCACGAACACCGAAGCCGACGGCCGCTTCCACTCGAAGTGGCTCAGTATGATGTATCCACGCTTATCGCTTGCACGAAATCTGCTTCGCGAGGACGGGGTCATCTTCGTGTCTGCCGACGACAACGAAGTCCAGAATCTTCGGCGAATACTCGACGAGGTGATGGGCGAAGAGAATTTCATCACAACCATCATTTGGGAAAAAGTCTTTGGGCCAAAGAACACGGCGAAGCATTTCTCCGAGGATCACGACTACGTTGTGCTCTATGCGCGGAGTGCAGAAACATGGCGGCCCGTGCTTCTTCCCAGAAGTGCTGAGGCCGAAGCGCGCTATGAAAATCCGGATTCGGATGAACGCGGCGTATGGTCATCGAGCGATCTGACCGCGCGGAACTACTACAGCGAGGGTACCTATGAGGTCACGAGCCCGGCCGGGGAGAAGTTTCGTCCATCGGTGGGATCTTACTGGCGGGTGAAGGAATCCAAGTTTCAAGAACTGGACCGTGAGAACAGAGTCTGGTGGGGGCCGGGCAAGGACAGCATGCCTCGGCTGAAGCGATTCTTGACCGACGTGAAGGAAGGTGTCGTCCCGCGGACGCTTTGGAATCACCGCGACGTTGGTCATACGCAGGAGTCCAAGAAAGAATTGCTCGAGTGTGTCACGTTTGAGAATACAGACAACGTTCTGGACTCCGTTAAGCCCAGCCGTCTCATTCGCCGCATGCTAAAGATTGCGACGACGTCCAACGGTCCCGACATCGTCATGGACTTCTTTGCCGGCAGCGGCTCGACTGGACATGCTGTCCTGAAACAGAACGAAGAAGATGGCGGGACCCGCCGCTTCGTGCTTGTGCAACTCCCACAGCCATTGCCGGTTGCCGAATCGAAGTTGAAGACGATCGCCGACATTACGAAGGCGCGCATTCGCCATGTTGCGAAGGAGATTCAGCGCTCAGCCGCGGCGAAGCTGCCTGTCGCTGCCGACCAGGAAGGCCTGGCCTTTAAGGTGCTCTGGCTTTCGGACTCCAACTTCATGCCGTGGACCGCGAACGCGGCGGACTCTAGCCAGAGACTCGCAGAGCAGATGGAGCTACACGTTGCGCACGTCAAGCCGGATCGTTCGGCCGAAGACATCCTCTTCGAGATACTGCTGAAAGAAGGCTTTCCGCCTTCGGCGCACGTGGACCAGGCCGCTGTGTCTGGCAAGGCGATCTTCAGCGTTGGTGACGGCGACCTCATCGTCTGCCTCGATCGACACCTCACGCTCGACACGATTCGCGCTATCGCCGGCCGTCAGCCTGAGCCGCTTCGCGTGGTCTGCCTCGACGAAGGGTTCGCCGGTAGCGATCAGCTCAAGGCGAACGCGGTCGAGATCTTCAAGTCCAAGGGCATCGTCTTCCGAACCGTGTAGCGCGTGAAGATTCAGTTCGACGCGAATCAGCAATTCCAGCAGGACGCTGTGGCGTCCGTGGTGGACTTGTTCGACGGCCAGCCGGAGGGCGCCCCGGACTATTCGGTCATGCATTTGGCCAGCTTCGGTCCGCTCTTTGCCGGCCAGGAGCAAACCGAACTGGGCGTCGGCAACCGCCTCGTGCTGGATCGCGAGGCGCTGCGCGAAAACACTCGCGCCATTCAGGCACGCAACGATGTCGCGACTCCAGATCCAGCCGCGGCGCTCGACGCGTGGGAGCTGTTCGACGTGCCGGCCAACGCTGTGCGCCAATGCCCCCACTTCTCGGTGGAAATGGAGACCGGCACTGGTAAGACCTACGTTTACCTCCGGACCATCTTCGAGCTGTCGCGCAAGTACGGATTTCGGAAATTCGTCATTGTCGTGCCGAGCGTCGCCATTCGTGAGGGGGTGCTCAAGAACATCGAGATCACGCGCGAGCACTTTCGAGGCCTATTCAACAACCTGGCGTTCGAACACTTCGTGTACGATGCGAAGTCGGTGAACCGGCTGCGACAGTTCGCACTAAGCACAACGCTTCAGATCCTGGTCATCAACATCGACGCCTTTCGTAAGAACTTCACCGGCACTGAGGCCGAGCAGAAGAGCAACGTCATCTATAAAGAGAGCGACAAACTGTCCGGGCGCCAACCGATCGAATTCGTCCAAGCCGCCAGGCCCATCGTTATCGTCGATGAACCACAGAGTGTTGACAGTACGGAGAAGTCTCAGGAAGCCATCAAGGCGCTGAACCCGCTCTGCACGCTCCGTTACTCGGCCACCCACAAGAATCCGTACAACCTCGTTTACCGCCTCGATCCAGTGCGTGCTTTTGAATTGCGCCTAGTGAAGCAGATTGTCGTCGGCAGCGCCGTTGTGCAAAGTGCGGTGAACGACGCGTTCGTGCGCGTCGAGAAGGTGGACTACAAGACCGGCATCAAGGCAAAGCTCCGCATTCAGGCGCAGACGGCCAAGGGACCGAAAGAGAAGCCCGTTACGGTGAGGCAAGGCGCCGACCTCTACGCCCTATCCGATCAGCGAGCGATCTATCAGCAGGGATACTCCATCGCAGAGATCAGCGCTGAACCGGGCCACGAGTTCGTTCGCTTTAGCAACGGACGCGTCCTCAAGCCGGGTGAAGAGATGGGCGGCCTTCGAGACGATGTCTGGCGGCTGCAAATCCGTCAGACGGTGCAGCGTCATCTGGAAAAGGAGGTCGAACTGAGGAGCCGCGGCATCAAGGTGCTGACGCTCTTCTTCATCGACCGAGTGTCCAACTATCGCGACTACGACGCCGACGGAAAGGCGGTCGCAGGCAGGTTCGCCGACGCCTTCGAAGCGGCGCTATCCGAGCTTGCAAAGGAGCCCCGTTTCGCCGGACTCGAAACCGTCACGTTGCCGGTTGGCCAGGTACACAACGGCTACTTCGCTCAGGACCGGAAGGGCGTGCTCAAAGATACCCGCGGCGACACGCAGGCCGACGATGAGGTGTACGACTTGATCATGAAGGACAAGGAGCGATTGCTTTCTCTGGGCGAGCCGCTCCGGTTCATCTTCAGCCACTCGGCGTTGCGCGAGGGGTGGGACAACCCGAACGTCTTCCAGATCTGCAACCTGCGCGAGATGACGTCTGAGCGCGAGCGCCGCCAGACGCTCGGTCGGGGACTGCGCCTGCCCGTGGATCAACATGGCGTCCGCGTGATGGACGATGCCGTGAACCGCCTGTATGTAATGGCGAATGAGAGTTATGAGGACTTCGCCAAGGCACTCCAGAGGGAGTACGAAGAGGATTGTGGCGTCACGTTCGGGAAGCTGCCCCTCACCGCGCTGGCGCGCCTGATGCGCGTCATTGATGGACGCGGCGTGCCTATCGGGCGGGACGAAGCAGAGGGGATTCGCAAGGCGCTCGTCGAACAAAAGATGCTGGATGCCGAGGGGCGGATTCAACCCGCCTTCGACCCGCGCCGCAAGGACTTCAAGCTCGAACTGCCCGAGGAATCTGCTGACATCCGAGTCACGGTGATCGACTTACTGTCGTCCTACCAGATCGAGCGGCACATCCGCCGGGAGCGCGACCAGGGGACCAACCCTGTCAATAGACAGGTGCGGCTCAGCCCAGAGTTCTCCGCATTGTGGGAGCACATCAAGCCGCGCACGACCTACCGCGTGGAGTTCGAGACCGACAAGCTCGTCGAGCGTGCCGCCGACGCGATCCGCGAGATGGGCAAGGTTGAGGCGCCGAGTATCCGAGTCACCTCCGCACAGGTCAACGTGCAGAGGTCTGGCGTCAGCGCGGTCGCCACACGCGTATCCGAGGAAGACGTGCGGTTTGTGGGTCCGCTGCCGGACATCCTGGCGTACCTGCAGAACGAAACCGAGCTGACGCGTTCGACCATTGTCCGCATCCTGAAGACATCGGAACGCCTCGGCGACTTTCTCGTTAACCCGCAGCGGTTCATGGATCAGGTCGCCGCGATCCTCAAGAACGAGCTGCACCGGCTACTTATCGACGGCATTAGGTACGAGCGCATCGCGCCCGATGGGCCGCACGCTTCATGGGAGATGACGCTATTCGACAACAAGGAGCTGGTTAACTACCTGACGTCGCTACAGGTGAAGAAGGCGCCCTGGGAGTGGGTGGAGTACGACTCGGAAGTGGAGCGCGAGTTCGCCACGAGGCTCAACGAACGGGAGGATATCAAGCTGTTCGTGAAGTTGCCTTCGTGGTTCAAGGTCAATACGCCGATCGGCACCTACAATCCCGACTGGGCGATCTTGAAGCACGATGGCCGGGCGCTCTATCTCGCACGCGAGACGAAGAGCACGAAGGACTTCCTGAAGCTACGGAATCCAGAGGCCGATAAAGTCCGCTGCGGCGCGAGCCATTTCGAGGCGATTGGTGTGCCATTCGAGGTGGTTGTCAGCGCAGACGAAGTGTAGCGGCGTGAGTTCAGACTAGGTAAGTCCAGGCCCACCATAGCTTGCGCGTTCCTCAACCGACAACCATTCAACATCCTCGAGGAGGTGCAACTCTCCCATCGTTCTCGTCAGCCTTCCTCCTCGTCGTCATCATCCGGTTCGTCATCTTCGTCGTCAGCGGCCATGGCGTTGACGTAGTCTCGGCGTATTTTGCGCAGGGAAGTCCCGCTTGTCTGATCAGTCTCAAAAAACCACCAGCCGCCAGTTCGCTTACCGGCAATGGCGGTGGCCGCCTCCGTTGGTCGCTCGTAAACGACGCCGTCCACTTCGACGCGGCCATCTGCGAGCAATGTTGCGACGTGGCGGCTGAGTTTCTTCCGGGCTGGATACAGGGTCATGCCTGCCGTCAGTACGCCCGCGTTTATCAAATCAGCGAGCCGGACCTTCTTACGTAGCCTGGGTTTTCGGTCGGAAGAGAAGCCGGATTTGTGATTCGGTGGCACCGGCCAGATTTGAGTGATGGCCTCAATCAGCTCCTGAGTCCGTGTTTCGATCGCTTCATCGGTCCACTGATCGCCCGCCTTCTTCAGTAGCTCTCGGTTGAGGAATAGGACGTCGTTCTTTTCGAGCCCCTCACGTTTGCCACCGACGCCGATCCATGGGCCGTTGGACACTTTCGAGTTCAGCTTCAGGGTGAGGAGCGTCAGGTTGCCAAGCGTGTGAATACTGCGATCGCGCTCAGACTCGTCGCGTCCGTTTAAGGGCCAGTGGCTCGCCCATTTTCTTGGCATCACGTGCTCGATCGCGAGATTGCCACGCGCGACCCGCTCGTTCCCAAGGCCTGCCTTTCCGTCCTTCCATCCGCGCTTGTGGTCCTCGATGGCTTCGAGGACCATCCTGAGTCGTCCTCGGCCGAGGCGTCGGTAGGCGAGCAGCGATGCCAATTCGTCGCGAAGTTCGGCGTCATCCGGCCAGTACTGGCTGCTGCCAGACTGACTGGCAAGATAGGTCTCGATGTGGTCCCCGATGCTCTTGCGATCGGATCGTCGTGCCAAAGCAACGAGATCGGCGACGACCTTGTTATAACCCTTTGTGGTTGCGCGAACCAGCATGCGACGAACCATCCAGCTTTCGATGACATCGAGCGACTTGACCAGCTGGGCACCCGGCACCGTCGGCTGCTCGGGGTCCAGCAACCAGACGACGAGTGGCTTGATGACCTCGCTCTCGAGCACCCCGGTTCGATAGCCGAACAGGCCCAGCCGGTCGATAGTCCCGGTTGTAGTGGATGCAGCACTGATGAAGTCGCGATAGACGATCGATGAGCGATGGATCTGTTGAATCAGTGCCGGCATCCCCATTGCGGCGTCATGATCGGCAAATCGCTTGAAGCGATCGAACACCTCACGAGCGACGACTTCCTCTCCCGTCCGCGCAACGAGCCAATGATTCAAGAAGATCGACGAACGGGGATACCGCAGTCGGCCGACGTTGATCTCAGTTTCCCAGAATGCCGTCTCGAAATCTTTCCGGTGCTTCTGGTAGAAGTCCTCGACGTCCGTGCCAGCGTCAAGTAGTCGCTGGAAGATGAAGTTCTTTATCAGATCCGCGGCAGTCAGTTGGGCGCCTCTTGCGTTCAGCGTCTCGAAGATTTCCTGAGCATTTTCGTCGATCGTGAGATCGATCACGACCAGCTGCAGCAGGTCGCGCGCGACCGTCTCGACAGCAGCGGCTCTGGTCGCGACGGCATCAGGCCCTTTCGCCGTCAACCACTCCCGCGCCTGCTCACTGAAGAATCGATGCGCCTCGACCATTCGTTCGCCGCCGTGCGCGAGGGAGTCATAGTTCACCGGGGGCTTCGCCGCCATCACGGCATTGAACGCCGGCCGGTCTTTGTTGGTTGGCCAGACCTTGAATCGATCCGTGTGCGTGGAGCAAAACGCTTCCGCGTTCGCGACGAGCGGTTCAATCCGCATCGCAGGCTGCTGCGCGCCGACGGCCATCAACTCGGCATGAAGTGCGTCCAACAACAATTGCAACGTTGTCAGCCGCTGTTGACCGTCGATGATGATTCGCTCCTGCATCTGGCCAGTCTGTTTCTGAACCTGCTGTAGAACGACTGCGCCTAGAAAGTGCGGGTAGTGCTTTCCTGCCGGATGAGCGAGCACGCGCTCGGTGACGCGAATCACGTCCTCCCAGAGGGGCTCCCACTGGTTTTCTTCGTTCCAAACGTAGGGACGCTGGAAGAGAGGGACCACTAGTCGCTGCGGCTGCATGAAGACCATTTGTGGTGTGCGAACTTGCGTTTCCACGGAATCGCGCCCCCCTTAGGTGTGTAGCGGCGTCAGCTTAGCTGATCCATGGAGGTTTGCGTCGCGGTCTGAGGGGGGATTGGCGGGCCGCGTCCGAGTACGGACTACAGAGTGCGCATGTGCGCGCGAGTCCTACCGGCGTTGACAGCCACATGGGCGGCCGTGTTGGGAACGGCGCCCTATCCCTCCGGTTCACAGCGAAATCTTCCTTACCGCCAAAGAAATTTCCCCGAACAACCTGAGACTGGGCGGGCGGCTCGGCCCGGGATCCGCAGGAATGGCCGTTGATTTCGATGACCATCGCAGATCTCGCGTGGTACACGCGTTGCTCAAGCGCGAAGGTCAGTCATGAAGCGACCCCTTCTCGCCGCCCTCGCCATCTTCGCCGCCTGGATGCTGGTCGACTTGTTCCTCCATCGTCTCTTTTTGGCCCCCCTCTACGAAGCCAGCCGGGAGCTGTGGCGACCATTCGATCAGATGAACGTGACGCTGATCTACGCCGTGACCCTCCTGCTGATCGGCGTGTTTGTCAGCATCTACACTCTGCTGGTGCGGCCCAAATCGCTGCGCGCTGGCCTCGCGTTGGGCGCGCTGGTCGGGTTGATGCTCGGTCTCTCGGTCGGGTTGGGCACATTCATTCACATGCCGATTCCGGCGGCCGTGGCATGGGGCTGGTTCGTCGGTGGCTGGTTGAAAGGGCTCGTCGCCGGCGCGATCGTCGGGGCCACGATCGTCGAGTCCTGAACCCGCCGCGCACAGATGCAAGGTCGACGCGGTCTGTTCACAAGAGCACAAGTCAGTCGCCGGCGTGTCGTTACGATCGGTCCCAGTGATGGCACCCACACAAACACGACACGACGATGTCGTCGTGCAGCGCCGGTTCGGACAGTCGGCGTCCACGCGCGCGGTGACGCAGATCTACGCGATCACCTACCCGGGCCATTCGGACCGCGGCAGCGAGCACGAGAGCTACGCCGAAGCCGAAGAGATGGCGATCGCGATCGGGAGGGACCACAAGGTCACCGTCTGGTTCGAGGAGACTCCCCAGAGTGGAAGGCGCATCCTCCTGGCGGATTTCCGAAGCGCAGACGTTCCACCGGCCGGCGGGTGACCGCTGCGGCATCGCGCATGGGGTCACTGCAGGAACTGCTCGCGTGCGACGATCGCCGCGCGCTCGAGTTCTTCGTGCTCCGCTTGCAGGACGTCGCGGATGAGACCACGGACCGCGAGGAACTGCTCTACAACGCGAGCGTCCTGGCGCACTACGCGCTCGTCTCGACCCAAGTCTGGCGCGATCTGCCCGCGCCGGCTGGACTGGGTGCGGTGTTCGATCACTTCGTCTTTGTCGCTGACCGGACTCTGCTGAGCAACGGCCCGATGATGGAGGCGGCCGGCGCGCAGTGCCTCCTGCTCACGGGATTCTTCGAAGACCAGATGCGTCACCGCTACAACATCCGCTGGTACGCGCAGCTGGGCGCGGGGTTTTTCAGCCGCGCGGCGGCGGCGGAGCGCTCGCCTCGCAAAGCGCGGTTGCTCGCGGCGATGGCCCACCGCTTCGAGCCCTGGCGCCGCCGGCATGCGCAGATCAGCCGTGAACTGCGCGACCAGCCGTACCTCCTCGCGCCGTTGCCCGCGCCTCCCGAGTAGCCGGGGCGCTGTTCGATTGTGCACACGTGCCGTGTGCCGTCCACGGCGACAATGACTTGCACGTCCCATCCATCCGGTCCGCGCATTCCAGGTCAGCGGGAGTCGAACAGCATGCACATCAGACCACTTCACGATCGCGTCATCGTCCAACGTCTCGACGAGGGCGAACAGCGCGTCGGCGGCATCATCATCCCCGACTCCGCCAAAGAGAAGCCCCAGCAGGGCAAGGTGATCGCGACCGGCGCCGGCAAGATCCGCGATGACGGCGAGCGCCAGCCGCCGGATCTCAAAGCCGGCGATCTGATCCTGTTCGGCAAGTATTCGGGACAGGACATCAAAATCGAAGGTGAGGAGTACCTCATCATGCGCGAAGAAGACGTGCTCGGCGTGATCGGGCCCGTCGCCGCGCAGCCACAGCAGCAGAAGCAGGAGCAGGACTAATGGCAAAACAGATCGTCTACGGCCAGGACTCACGGCAGGCCGTGCTGCGTGGCGTCAACCAGCTCGCGGACGCAGTCAAGGTCACCCTCGGCCCGAGAGGCCGAAACGTCGTGATCGATCGGAAGTTCGGCTCGCCGACGATCACCAAGGACGGCGTGACCGTCGCCAAGGAAATCGACCTGAAGGATCCGCTCGAGAATATGGGCGCCCAGATGGTTCGCGAAGTCGCGAGCAAGACCTCGGACACGGCGGGTGACGGCACGACGACGGCGACGGTGCTCGCGCAGGCGATCTACCGCGAGGGCGCGAAGAACGTCGTCGCCGGCGCGAACCCGATGGACATCAAGCGCGGCATCGAGAAGGCGGTCGAGGCGATCATCGCCGAGCTGA
>CAZOAZ010000022.1:0-94690 GCA_964577955.1 uncultured Bifidobacterium sp.
GAGATGGCGCTCCAGCCAGGCCACCGATTCCGCGTCGAGATGGTTGGTCGGCTCATCGAGCAGCAGGAGGTGCGGCGATTGCAGAAGCAGCCGGCAGAGTGCCACGCGGCGGCGTTCGCCTCCGGACAGCTTCGCGACCTCGGCATCCGGCGGCGGCAAGCGGAGGGCGTCCATCGCCAGCTCGAGACGCGAATCCAGATCCCAGGCGTTCGAGGCGTCGATCTTGTCCTGCAGCTTGCCTTGCTCCTCGAGGACCTTGTCCATCTCCTCTGGCGACAGATCCTCGCCGAGCTTCGCGTTCACCTCGTCGTACCGTTCGAGGAGCGCCTTGATCGGGGCAACGCCTTCTTCGACGTTGCCGAGCACCGTCTTGGCGGGATTCAGCCGGGGCTCCTGGTGCAGGAAGCCGATCGAGACACCCTCGCCTGGAAACGCTTCACCGATGAAGCTCTGATCCTCTCCGGACATGATCTTGAGCAGCGAGCTCTTGCCGGCACCGTTCAACCCGAGGACGCCAATCTTGGCGCCGAAATAGAACGAGAGCCAGATGTCGTCGAGGACGCGCGCGTCGGGAGGATAGACCTTCCCGAGGCCTTTCATCGTGTAGATAAATTGAGGCATGGAATACACGAGCGTACAATCTTCCCGTGGATTCGCGCAACACCCGCCGCATCGTCCACATCGACATGGATGCCTTCTACGCATCGGTCGAGCAGCGCGACGACCCGTCGTTGCGCGGCCGGCCGCTCGCGGTCGGCGGCCGGCCCGACACACGCGGCGTCGTGGCGGCGGCGAGCTACGAAGCGCGCAAGTACGGCGTCCGTTCGGCCATGTCGATGGCCAAGGCGGTCCGCCTCTGCCCGGCGCTGGTCATCGTGCCGCCCGACATGGCGCGTTACAAGGCGGCGTCGCAGCAGGTCTTCGCGATCTTCCGCGAGGTCACGCCGCTCATCGAGCCGCTGTCGCTCGACGAGGCGTACCTCGATGTCACCGAAAATGCCTGGAACGAACCGCTGGCCACGCCGGTCGCCCGGCGCCTCAAGGAACGGATCCGTACCGATGTCGGGCTGACCGCGTCGGCCGGAGTCGCGCCCAACAAGTTCCTGGCGAAGATTGCCTCCGGCTGGAAGAAGCCGGACGGACTCACCGTCATCAGCCCCGAGCGGGTGGAGACGTTTCTCCAGCAACTGCCGGTGGACGCGCTCTGGGGCGTGGGGCCGGTGACGGCGAAGAAACTGCGGGCGCGCGGCATCACGCGCCTCGTCGACGTTCGCACGTTCGATCCCCTCGAACTCAGACAGAGCGTCGGCAGCCTCGCCGATTGGCTCCGGCAGCTGGCTCACGGCATCGACGAACGCCCGGTCGTCGCCAACCGGACACACAAGTCATCCGGATCCGAAAGCACCTATCCGGTCGATCTGACCGACCTCGAGGTCATCCGGCGGGAGATTGCCGAGATGGCTGAGGACGCTGCGGACTGGCTGGATCGGCGCACCCAGCTGGCCCGCACGGTCACGGTAAAAGTCCGCTACGATGACTTCACCACCGTGACGCGGAGCCACTCGGAGCGGCCGACGCGCGATCGGGCGGCGATCGTCGGCCGGGCGCTACAATTGCTCACTCGCACGTCGGCCGGCGCGCGGCCGGTGCGGCTGCTCGGCGTCAGCGTCCACAATCTGTGTGCGGACGGCGAGATCGAAGCGCCGCCGACACCGCTGCCATTCGAGACGGCGTCGTAGCTGAGATACAAGACCATGTTGAAGGGCACTCGCGACGGAATCCTGAAGCGCATTCAACCCGTGAGCATCCACGGCCAGCTGTCGTGGGACGTGTTCTTTGCCGACGTTGACGCACCCGACGGGCAGATGCATCTGGCGCGGCTCGGTCCGGAGGCGGTCGCCAACAACATCGAGCCGGGCGATCGGATTCAGGTCGAGTATCTGGTCGGCGTCCCGGTCAAGATCACCCGCGTTACTCCTTCGCGATAACCCGCACGCTCCGCAGATCGATCCGGGTATTCGGCGCTTCGCCGGTCCGCGGCGCGGCCTCGATCTTCTCCACCACCGCCATCCCCTCGACAACGCGCCCGAATGCGGTGTAGACGCCGTCCAGGGCCGTCGACGTGCCGGTACAGATGAAAAAGGACGTCTGCGCGCTCGCCGGATCTTCGCCGCGCGCCATCGAGACAATCCCCTTCACGTGCTTCGTGTCGTTGAACTCCGGCTGCAGGTTGTGCACCAGCTTCTGCTGCTTCTCGGTGAGCGGCGCGGGGCGCGACGCCAGCGCGCCGGTCTGAATCACGAATCCGGGCGCCACGCGGTGGAAGGCCATGCCGTTGTAGACGCCCGTCTCGGCCAGCCGCAGGAATTGCCGGACGGTTTCTGGCGCCTTGTCCGGGAAGACTTCGATCGTAATCGGCCCTTCGCTGGTGTCGAGCACCGCACGGTACTTCCCGAGGTCCGCGGGTGGATCGTTCACGAATCGTTCCGGCGGCGTGTCACGAATCGCCACGTGCTTGATCTCGACGCGTTCGGTGGCCACGCCGGCGGCGTCGATCGGCGTCTCGGAGATCTTGACCAGCGCTTCCATGCCGTCCGAGACGTGCGCGAACACCGTGTACTGATTATCGAGACCGGGCTGGTCGGCCAGGACGATGAAGAACTGCGCGCCGGCGCTGTCCGGACGTCCCGGCACCAGCACCGCCGCCACCGATCCGCGCGTCATCTTCGCCGCCCGCGCTTCGGCCTTCACCGCGTTCTGCCCACCGGTGCCGTAGAGCGCCTTCTTCGCCGGATCCTTGCTGAGCGGATCGCCGCCCTGCACCATGCCGAACCGGACGACGCGGTGGAAAATCGTGCCGTCGTAGTCGCCAGCTTGCGCCGTCTTGATGAAATGCGCCACTTGATTCGGCGCCGCTTCCGGCGCGAGGTCGATGATGAAGGTGCCAGCCGTGGTCTCAACGACAGCCTGCTTCGGCGGCGTTTGTGCCATCGCGCCCGTCGCCGTGGTGACCGTCAGGGCGACCAGAAGCGCGCCAGCCGTAGGCGCGCCGGCGCGCGCGAAGGTCCGGCTAAAGCCGGCCGCCACAGCAAAGAGCGTCAGGAACGCACTACGCCGCCGCGTTGATGATTCGTGCCGCATGGTAGATGTAGTGAAGGCTGGAAATCAGCGTGATCCCGAGCGACGCCCAGACGAATGCGTCCACGACCCAGGACGGCGACCCCAGATAGTTGAAGAACATGGTCACGACGGCCGTCAGCATGTAGGTCGCCGTCGCGACCTTCCCGAAGACCGACGGCCGGAACGTGCGCGGGCCGATGGCGAGATTGACGATCGCCACGGTCAGCACGATCCCCAGATCGCGGCTGATGATCAGAACCGTCAGCCAGATCGGCAGACGATTGACCAGCCCCAGGCCCGGAATCGTCAACACCACAAACGTGCTCAAGGCGAGCAGCTTGTCAGCCATCGGATCGAGCCAGGCGCCAAGCGTGCTCTTCTGCCCCGAGCGGCGGGCGATGATGCCGTCGAGCGCGTCGGTCAAACCGGCGACCACGAACACGATCAGCGCCCATCCGAAGTAGCCGTACACGACGAGCAGCACGAACGCCGGAATCAGCAGCATCCGCAGGAGCGTGATCTGATTCGCCGGTGTCAGCACGGTCATCGACCGGTCCCGGGCGCCGGCAGGTTGGCGATCACGCGAACCCGTTCGATCGCGTCGACCGCCTCGGCACCGGTCACCGCCCGCGATGGCTCGAAGCCGCCGTCCGCGGTCGCGAACATGACGCCGGCGGCGACGGCCTCGGACGCGGCGGCGTACGCCACATGGCTGGCCGCCAGATCGCTGAACCGGCCGCGCGCGTTCTCCCAGCGCCGCGGCTGTCCCGGCGCCAGCGTCACGGCGCGAAGCAGGCGCGTGACGACCTGCGCCAGATCGGCACGGCGGACGATCGTCCGCGGTTGAAACGTGTGATTGGCGAAGGCGTCCATCAAACCAGCCTGCGCGACGGCGCTGATCCACTCCTCCGCCCAATGGTTCCGAATGTCGGTGATGACGCCGACGTCGCGCGAACGCGACGCCCGCACGAGCGGCGCGAGACGAACGCCGATCAAGGCGGCGAGATCGCCGCGCGCGATCTGCGTCGCCGATTCGATCGCCCGGTACGAGGGCGGAAAACGGGCGATCTCCGCCCGCGTCCGGACCGCATCGCGCTTCGCGGTCACCGCCGGATCGGATTCAAGGGCGAGAGCCGCGTTGTAGGCGTCGATCGCGGCCTGCAGTTCCCCCCGTTCGTTCAGCAGGTCGGCCAGGTCGACCAGCGATCCGGTGTCGGTCGGATCGAGACGCGTGGCCTGACGGTAGTCGACCAGCGCGGCATCGAGCTGGCCGTGCTGGCGTTCGATGCCGGCGACTTCGCGGTAGAGAAACGCGCTTTCCGGCGATCGGTCGATGGCGCTGCGAAAACCCTGAATCGCCTCGTCGAACTTCCCCGCCTTCGCGGCCGCCCGTGCCGCGGTCACGGCCTGCTGCGCGCTGCGCAGCGTCAGCACTTCGAGGCGCCGGGCGATGTCGGGCAACGTCCGGTCGGCAGCCAAGGCGGCCTCGTACGCGGCGATCGCCTCGTCGTCACGGTTGAGGGCCGCAAGCGCCTGGCCCTTGCCGGCCAGCGCCGGCGCATAGTCGGCGCGATGTTCAAGCGCGCGATCGAATTTCGTCAGCGCCGACCGTAGATCCTTTCGGGCGAGCTCGATGTAGCCTGACGTGGTTTCCGCCGGGTAGAAGCCGTCCACCGCGCGAAGCGCCAGCGCCACTTCGCGCTCGGCGTTTCGAGTGTCCCCGGCCTGAAGAAAGACCCACGCGCGGTCCTGATAGCCCGCCGCCGCGCTACTCTGCCACGGCGATGGGATGGAGGGCTGAATGAACTCCGGATAGTGCGGAGCCGACGGCGCGGGGAGCGTGGCGCCGCGCGAACCGCAGGCGACGGCGCCAACCAGTCCGAGCAGCACGGCGAGCAGTCGCCAGAGGCGCATGGCCCTGAAATTCTACCTCCGTGCCGGCTCGAGTCGACTGACCAGACGTCGCGGCACGTCGGCCACAATCGTCACCCGGCCGTCGCGCACCTCGTGCACCAGCACCCGGGCGTGCCGGTAGATGCGCGCCACCCGCTCGCGATCGCCGTCGTCTTCCGGATCCAGGGTGAGCGTCAGGCGCTGGATGTCGAGCGCCAGCCGCGACGCGATCGTCTCCACCAACTCATCCAGCCCATCCCCGGTCAACGCCGAGATATAGACCGCCGACGGATCCATCAACTGCAGACGCTGCCGCTCGTGCGCCTCGAGCGCGTCGCTCTTGTTGTAGACCTCGACGATCGGCACGTCGCGGGCACCCACTTCTTCCAGCACCTGCTGGACGGCGCGAATCCGCCGGTCCCGATCGGCCGCGGCGCTGTCGATGACGTGGAGGACCAGATCGGCTTCGGCGACTTCTTCGAGCGTGGCGCGGAAGGCGGCGACCAGCGCGTGCGGCAGGCGATCGATGAATCCGACCGTGTCCGACACGAGCAGCTCGCGGCTGTCAGGCAGCCGCACCTGACGCACGATCGGATCGAGCGTCACGAAGAGCGCGTTCGAGGCTTCCGCGCCCGCTTTGGTCAGCGCATTGAAGAGCGTCGTCTTTCCGGCGTTGGTGTAGCCGACCAGGGCGACGACCGGGACCGCGGCCTTCTGGCGGCGCTCGCGCAACTGCGCCCGCCGCTGGCGGACCTGTTCGAGGTCCTCCGAGAGCGCGTGAATCTTCGTCCGGATCCGCCGCCGATCGGTCTCGAGCTTCGTTTCACCCGGACCGCGGGTCCCGATGCCGCCGCCAAGCCGAGACAGCGCATCACCCGATCCGGCAAGCCGCGGCAGCAGATACTTCAACTGCGCCAGCTCGACCTGCAGCTTGCCTTCGCGCGTGCGCGCCCGCCGCGCGAAGATATCCAGAATCAACTGCGTCCGGTCGATCACCTTGCGGTGGGTGATCTCCTCGATGTGGCGCAACTGCGCCGGCGTCAGCTCGTCGTCGAACACGATGACATCGACGTCGGTCTCGGCGGCTGACGTGGCCAGCGTGTCGATCTTCCCGGCCCCGAGAAACGTGGCGGGATCCGGCTTGGGCCGTTCCTGCAGCATGCGCAGAACGACCTGCGCTCCGGCGGCCTCCACCAGTCCTGCCAGTTCCTCGATCGAGCGCTCGGCATCGTGCCGCTTGGCGCGGCCGGCGATGAGACCGACGAGCGCCGCCCGTTCGCGACGGACTACGCGTGGCTTAGGCATGCGAGCACTCTCTCCCACTCGACCGCACCAGCACGAAGCAACTTCGGCGCCGCTCCGGTCACATCGACGATCGTCGACGGAGCGCCGCCCGCGGCGGCACCGGCATCGACGACGAGGTCGAGCTGTGCGCCGAGCCCACGTGCGACCTCGTCGGGATCGCCAGTCGCGGGCTGTCCACTGATATTGGCGCTCGTGGCGGTCAACGGCCGGCCCACCGCGGCGCAGAGCGCCCGCGTCACGGCATGAGCCGGGACGCGGATGCCCACCTTCTGTCTCGCGTCCGCCACGCCCTCGGCCAGTTCCACCGGCGCCCGCGTGACCAGCGTCAGCGGTCCAGGCCAGAACCGTTCAGCCAGCCGCACTCCGAGCGGTGTCATTTCGCCGATCCATTCCCGGACCTGAGCCGCGCTGGCGGCGACGAGCGGCAACGCGCGGCCGGCCTCGCGTCCCTTGATCGAAAAAATCCGCGCGACCGCCTGAGGGTTGAAGGCGTCGACGGCGAGGCCATAGAGCGTGTCGGTCGGGATCGCGGCGACGCCACCTCCCTTCAGGATTTCGGCGGCGCGATGGATCTGCGCCGCATCCGGATGATGTGCGTCAACCGCGAGACGAACCACTGGCGGGACCTCGGCTAGAAGCGGATCTTCACATCCTTCGACGAGGCCACGTGAATGCTGTCGACGAACCGGATCTGGTGCGGCTCGTTCTGCATGATGACGGAGTGCGTGCGAATCCCGTCGCCGAAGAACCGGACGCCTTTCATCAGCGTGCCGTCGGTGACACCGGTCGCCGCAAAGATGATGCGCTTGCCCGGCGCCAGATCCTTGGAGCGGTAGATCCTCTTGAAGTCGGTAATGCCCATCGCCCGGCAGCGCTCTTCGTGCTCCGGCTTGCTGACGACGAGGCGCGCGAAGATTTCACCATTGAGGCAGCGCATGGCGGCCGCGGTCAGCACGCCCTCCGGCGCGCCTCCGGTCCCCATCACCGCGTGTACACCCGAGCCGACCACCGCGGCGGTGATGCCGGCGGACAAGTCGCCGTCGCCAATCAGCCGGATCCGCGCGCCGCTCGCGCGAATGTCGCTGATCAGCTTTTCGTGACGCGGCCGGTCCAGCACCACGACGACGAGATCCTCGACCTTGCGTCCCAGGCACCTGGCGATCGCCTTGAGGTTTTCGTGGACCGGCGCGTCCAAGCTGACGTGATCCTTGGAGCTCGGACCGACCACCAGCTTCTCCATGTAGAGGTCGGGCGCGTGCAACAGGCCGCCGCTCGTCGATGCCGCGAGCACCGCGATCGCGTTCGGATCGCCGGTCGCGCACAGGTTCGTGCCCTCGAGCGGATCGACCGCGATGTCGACTTGCGGGAATCCGGTGGCCGCGCCGCGGTGCAGGCCGTGCGCCATGCCGACCTTCTCACCGATGTACAGCATCGGCGCCTCGTCACGCTCGCCTTCGCCGATCACAATCGTGCCGTCGATCGGCACCGAGTCCATCGTCTTGCGCATCGCCTCGACGGCGACGTGATCGGAATGGCGCCGGTCGCCCTGGCCCATGGTGTGCGCGCAGGCGATCGCCGCCTGCTCGACAACGCGTAGAAATTCGAGTGAAAGATCTGAATCCATGTCGTGTGTGCGCTCTTGATAGTGAGTGACGAGGAGAACCGGGGAATGCTATCAGAAGTACGCGCTGCGCCGCAGGACGACCGCCGTGCCGCGTCCGGCGCCGAGCACCGCGGCGGCGTTCCCGCCGTTCACCGCGATCTCGAGGTGCCCGGAACTGCCGACCAGTGCGCAGAGCTCCTCGCTGCCGGCTTCGGCATAGGTGGCCACCACGCGCGCCTGCGCCAGCGTCCGGCCGGCGACTTCCACGGTCACCGCGCCCAATTCGGCGACGAGCGCCGCGTCGATGTTCGTGATCAGATTGCCAAACCGATCGACGCGGACCACGGTGCCGTGCGCACCCTGCGGCTCGCGCTGCGCGGCCGGCACATCCAGCCGGATGAGATTCCTGGCGGGAACGCCAAGCTGCGCGAGCTCCACGCCGCTCGCCAGCCAGGCGGCAGCCGGCGCGAAACGATCGCGCCCCTCGAACGTGCGGCTGACCGCGGACAGGGCGTACCGAGGATTGGTGAGTTCAACCGCGTGCGTGTCCGACAACCGTTGCAACGCCACCGACAGCACGCCGTTATCCGGTCCGACGAACCGGTAACCGCCGGCGGCCACGGCGATCGCCCGCCGCGACGAGCCCACGCCCGGATCGACGACGACGAGAAAGATGGTGCCGGCTGGAAAGAAGCGGTACGACGCGTCAAGTTCGAGCGCGGCGGCCAGGATGTCCTGCGGCGCGACATCGTGGGAGATGTCGACGAGCGACGCTTCGGGGCAGATGCCAAGCACGACGCCCTTCATCACGCCGACGTAGTGATCTCGTAGACCGAAATCGGTCAGGAGCGCGATGACGGGCCGCGCCATGGGCGAAGGATCAGCGGACGTCGTAGGCAGGCTTGCGGAACAGCATTTCGCGGACGTTGTTCTTCATCAAAAAGGAATCCGACACGCGAAGCCCGGAGAACAGGCGAATGATGTCGCGGTTCTGGAGCACGACCTGCGGCGCGCGCGACGCCGGATACGGGCGGTGCTTCAGGTTCGCATCGTCGGCCACCACGTACTTGGTGTAGTGCGCATCGCGCGGCATCGCGTTGGCGAAAAACGCCAGCAGCGCGCCTTCCGGACGGAGGATGCGGGTCAGCTGATCGGCCAGCGCCGGCGCCGATGCCTTGTCCAGATAGTCGAGCAGGTCCCAGCAGATGACCGCGTCAATCGACTGGTCGGCCTGAGGAAAACGTTTGGCGAGGAAGGCCGGGAAATCCGCGATGGTCTTCGCGTGCAGATGGCGTTCGAGATCGGCGTAGATGTCTTCGACGAAGATCTTGCAGCCGAGATGCTCACCGAAAAAGCTGATGTTCCCACCCACCACCGGGCCGACATCGAGCAGCGCCGGCGACTCCTTGGCCGTCAGCGTCGTGAGCAGCTTCTTGAATGCCTTGGTGGCAAACAGCGGCTCGTCGGCGAGCGCGACTTGAAGCGGCGCGACTGGCGCATCGACACGTCGAGGCGCCAGTCGATCCAGAAGTCCCATGCGCGGTTTCAGCTACGGGCGCGGCGCAGCAGCCTGCGCGTGCGGCGGAACGACCGCCGACGCGGATGGCTGCGGCGCGGCGGCCGGCTTCGGTTGCGCCGAGCCTTTGCGCTGCATGTCGACACTGCCGCGGAAGTGCGCGCCTTCGGCGATCGCGACGCGCGGCGAAACGATGTCGCCGTCCACGGAGCCGTTGTCGCGGATGTCGACCTTCTCGCTCGCCGTCACGTTCCCGGTGACTTCGCCGAGGACAATCACGGCCTTCGCGAAGACCTGCGCCTTGATGCGCGCGTTGGCGCCGATGGTCAGCACATGTTCTCGCAGCTGGATCGTGCCTTCGACCTGACCTTCGATCGTCAGATCCTCGCTGCCGGTCAATTCGCCTTTGATGACGACTGATTTCCCAATATTCACAGTGCTCTCCATGGTTGGACGGGCTTCGACGCGAGGCGCGGCGGCGACGGGGGCTGCCGGCGCCGGCGGCTGCGAGGGGGCTGGCTGTCCGCTCGGTGGACGAACGGACTCATCACGCTTCCACATGTGACCTCTCCCTGAACCTGACCGGGGCGTTAGGGTATCTGCCGAGAATGGTTCTATCGGCAGAAAACTTCGCCAGTATAGGACCCGCGAAAAATGTTGTCTAGTCCTTTTGTTACTTAAAGTTAGCGGAATGCTACAATGAACAATTCACCATGCGTGTCTACTTCGACTACAACGCGACCACCCCAATGGCCCCCGAAGCCGTCGAAGCCCTGACCCGCGCCGCCCGCGACCAGTTCGGAAACGCCTCGAGCGTCCACCACTTCGGCCAGCAGGCCAAGGCCGTCCTGGACGAGGCCCGGTCGGCGGTCGCCGACCTGATTCACGGGGATCCCTCGGAGATCGTCTTCACCAGCGGCGGGACCGAAGCGGACAACTTCGCCATCCGCGGCGTCGCCGAGGCCCTCGAGCCGACCGGCCGGCGCCACCTGGTGGCCAGCGCCATCGAGCATGAGGCCGTCCTGAACACCCTCAAGGCGCTCGCCAAGCGGGGCTGGCAGACGACGCTCGTCCCAATCGACCAGTCCGGCGTTCTGGCGCCCGAGCGCGTCCGCGAGGCGATTCGCGAGGACACCGCGCTCGTGTCAGTGATGCACGCCAACAACGAGATCGGGACGGTTCAGCCGATTGCGGAGATTGCCGCGCTCGCCCACGAGCGTGGCGCGTTGATCCACACCGACGCCGTTCAGTCAGTCGGCAAGATTCCAGCCGACGTGAAGAACCTCGGTGTCGATCTCCTCTCGCTGTCCGCGCACAAGTTCAACGGTCCGAAGGGCGCCGGCGTGCTGTGGATCAAGCGCGGCACGCGCATGCTGCCGATGATGACGGGCGGCAAGCACGAGCGGAATCGCCGCGCCGGCACCGAGAACGTTCCCGCGATCGCCGGCCTGGGCGCCGCCGCCAGGCTCGCGGCTGCGAAGATGGACCGCGAGGCCACCAGGCTCGCCTCGCTCCGCGATCGGCTCGAGGACGGCATTCTGCGAACGGTGCCAGGCACCGAGGTCAACGGCCGGCGGAACGCCCGCGTGCCCAACACCACCAACATCAGCTTCGACCGCGTCGAGGCCGAGAGCCTCCTCATCGCGCTGGATCTCGAGGGCATTGCGGTGTCGACCGGCTCGGCCTGCTCGTCGGGCACGCTGGAGCCGTCGCACGTGCTGCGCGCGATGGGGCTCCCCACACACCGGACGCAGAACTCGCTGCGCTTCAGTCTCGGCCTGCTCTCGACCGAAGCGGAAGTCGACCGGGTCGTGGACGTTCTGCCGCGGCTCGTCGAGAAACTGCGCGCCTTGGTCCGCGCCGGGAGCGCTCGCTAGCCATGCGCGTCGTCGTCGCCATGTCGGGCGGCGTCGATTCGTCGGTCGCCGCGGCGCTGCTCGCCGATCAGGGCCACGAGGTGATCGGCATCTCGATGCAGCTCTACGACCAGAGCGATCCGTCGCGCGCCTTCGGCAGCTGCTGCTCGCTCGACGATCTGCACGACGCCCGCCGCGTCGCAGCCGCGATCGACATCCCGCACTACATCCTCAATTTCGAAAAGGCCTTTGACGAGCGCGTCATCGGCAACTTCGTCAGCGAGTACGGCGCCGGGCGGACACCGCTGCCCTGCGCGCATTGCAACAGCGACCTGAAGTTCGCGACGCTGGCCGAGCGCGCGGCCGGACTCGGCGCCAGCCACCTGGCGACCGGCCACTACGCCCGCGTCGAGCGGGACGCCAGCGGCCGCTTCCTCCTCAAGCGCGGCCTCGATCCCGCGAAGGATCAGGCGTACTTCCTCTTCTCGCTCACGCAGGATCAGCTCGCGCAGGCGATCTTCCCGGTCGGCGATCGGTCGAAGGAGTCTGTTCGGGAATACGCGCGCGAACGAGGACTGCCTGTCGCCGACAAGCCAGACAGCCAGGAGATCTGCTTCATCCCCGACGATGACTACGCGTCGTTCGTCACCAGGCGCGAGCCGGCCCTCGCGCATGCCGGCGCGATCGTCGACGAGCGCGGCCACGTGCTCGGCGGACACGAGGGGATCCATCGTTTCACGGTCGGCCAGCGCAAGGGACTCGGCCTCTCGCACTCTCCCACCGGCGCGCCGCTCTACGTCATCGCGCTCAAGCCGGCCGACCATGAGGTCGTCGTCGGACCGAAGGCGTCGTTGGAGCGAACGACGCTCACGGCGTCAGGCGTGAACTGGATCCTGCCTAAGCCGCAGGCATGGACCCGAGGGCACGTCCAGATCCGCCATCGGCATCAGGCAGCCACCGCACGCGTGCGCGTCGGCCCCGATGAGTCTCGTGCCGAAGTCGAATTCGACGAACCTCAGCTCGCTGTGACGCCCGGACAGGCGGTTGTGTTCTATGACGGGGACGTCGTGATGGGCGGAGGGTGGATAGACTGATGCTGAATTTAGGGAATTTAGGGAATTCAGGATTTTAGGATTTTAGGATTTTAGGATTTTAGGATTTTAGGATTCGAGGCCGCTGAACGCTGCGCTCGCAGACACGCGTGACGATAATTCCTAAAGTCCTAAATTCCTGAAATCCTAAAATTCAGCCGAAGGGCGCGCCTCAGCTCATCAAGTGCTCAGGGACGCCTTCGAGATAGTGCTCTGCGTCGAGCGCGGCCATGCAGCCGCTGCCGGCGGCAGTGATCGCCTGGCGATAGATGTGGTCCTGCACGTCGCCGCAGGCGAAGACACCAGGGACGCTGGTCTTGGCGCCGTCGTGCGTCAGGATGTAGCCGTTGGCGTCGAGTTCGAGCTGGTGCCTGAAGAGCGACGTGTTCGGGGTATGGCCAATCGCGACGAAGACGCCTGACAGCGGCACCTCGGTACGTTCGCCGGTCTTGGCGTGGCGAAGGACCATGCCCGTCACTTCCCCCTTGCCGCCGTCAACGATCTCCTCCACTTCGGAGTTCAGCCGCCACTCGATCTTCGGATTGGCGCGCGCCTTGTCCTGCATGATCTTCGACGCCCGCAGCGTGTCGCGGCGGTGGACAAGATGCACCTTGTTTGCAAACCGGGTCAGGAAGACGGCTTCTTCCATCGCCGAGTCGCCGCCGCCGACGACCGCGATGTCGTGACCGCGGAAGAAGTAGCCGTCGCACGTCGCGCAGGTGGAGACGCCGTGTCCCATCAGTTTCCGCTCGGACGGCAGGCCGAGGAGTTTCGCCGACGCACCGGTCGCGATAATGACGGAGCGCGTCTTGTACTCAGCGTCCGCCGTCTTCACCGTGAACGGCGTCGAGCCGAGATCCACCTCGGTCACATAGTTCTGAATGATCTCGGCGCCGAATTTTTCCGCCTGCGCGCGCATCGAGGCCATCAGATCCGGCCCCATGACGCCATCCGCGTGCCCGGGAAAATTCTCGACGAGCGTGGTCATCATCAGCTGGCCGCCCGCCTCGAGTCCTTCGATGAGGAGCGGCTGCAGATTCGCGCGCGCGGCATACAGAGCCGCGGTGAGCCCGGCCGGCCCGGAGCCGATGATCAGAACGTTTCTAGTCATTGGTAGAAGACGTGAGGGGGAAACTCTCGATTTCAGGATTTCAGGATTTCAGGATTTCAGGATTTCAGGATTTCGAGGTTCTGGCCGAAGGCCGCGTCATCTCGAAATCCTAAAATCCCTAAATCCTCAAATCCTTAAATCCTTAAATCCCTAAATCCTGAAATTCAGCGTTACAGGTGCTTGTCGATCACCTTCTTGAATTCGTCCTTCGGCGCGATGCCGACGACGGATTCGACGACGTGACCGCCTTTGAACAGCAGGACCGCCGGGATGCCGCGGATCTGGAACTTGAACGCGGTATTCGGGTTGTCGTCGACGTTCAACTTCCCGACCGTGACCTTGCCGCCGTACTCGGCCGCCAGCTGGTCGATGGTCGGCGCCAGGCGCTTGCAGGGACCGCACCAGTCCGCCCAGAAATCCACCAGCACCGGCTGGCCCGACTGAAGCACGTTCGTTTCGAAGTTCCCGTCTGTGAAGGTGTGCACGTTCTCAGCTGCCATTCGCGTCTCCCTTTGCCGTCGCCGCCCGGCCGTATATTTTGACGTACTCCTGAGCCGAACGGTCCCAAGAATGGTCGAGCGCCATGCCGTTGGCCTGAATCGCCCGCCATTTCCGGCTATCTCGATAGACTCCCAGGGCCCGCCGGAGGGTTCCCAGAAGCGCCGCCGGCGTGTATTCCTCGAAGACGAAGCCCGTGGCCTTGGCGCGGCGGGGCGCGTGGTCGATGACCGTGTCCGCCAGCCCGCCAACCCGGCGGACCACCGGCACGGTGCCGTAGCGCAGGCTGTACATCTGATTCAGTCCGCACGGTTCAAAGCGCGACGGCATGAGGAAAATGTCCGCGCCCGCCTCGATCAGATGCGCCAGCGGCTCGTCGAATCCGACCCGCGCGCCGATGATCGTCGGATAGCGCGCCGCCAGCCCGCGCCACATGTCCTGATAGCGCGGGTCGCCCGTGCCGAGCACGACGAAGGCCGCCCCGAGCGTGGGCAGATCACCGCTGAGCGCGGCAATGAGGTCCAGACCCTTCTGATCCGTCATGCGCGAGATCATGCCGATGAGCGGCCGCGCCAGGCTGGCCTCGTCGGTCGGCAAGCCGTACCGCGTCAACACGGCGATTTTCGCCGCGCGCTTGCCGGCGAGATCGTCGATGTTGAACGGCTCCGGCAGGGCCGGATCGTTGGCCGGATCCCAGACCGTCGTGTCGATGCCGTTGAGAATCCCGGCGAGATCGGCCGAGCGGCGGCGGAGGATCCCGTCGAAGCCGGAGCCGAACTCCTGCGTCTGAATCTCTTGGGCGTAGGTCCGGCTGACCGTCGTGACGATGTTCGCGTGGTTGATGCCGCCTTTGAGAAAACTGATCTTGCCCCAGAACTCGAGTTGCTCGATGTCGAGCAGCGACCACGGCAAATCGAGCCGCGGCAGCCAGTCCGGCTCGAAGAGTCCCTGAAATGCGAGGTTGTGAATCGTCAGGACGCTCGCCACCCCGCCAAGCACCGGGTGCTGGGCGAACATCGTGTGCAGGTACACGGGCGCCAGCGCCGCCTGCCAGTCGTGCGCGTGGACGACCGTCGGCCTGGTGCCGCGCCGCGCGAAGGCTTCAAGCGCGGCACGCACGAGAATCGCGAAGCGCCGCGCGTTGTCGGGATAGTCGATGCTGCCGGCGGCATACAGCTGGTCGCGATCGTACAGCGCCGGTTCGTCGATGAGGAGCGCGCGCGCGCCGTCCGGCAGCGGCGCCTCGAAGAGGCCAATGTCGCTTTGATAGCCGCCGACTTTGAGTGAGAAGCGTTCGAGAAACTCGCCCGCGATCACGCCGCGGTAGCGCGGCACGGCAACGGTTACGTCCCAGCCCAGCCTGGCCAGCGCCGACGGCAGCGCCCCGAGCACGTCGGCCAGGCCGCCGGTCTTCGAAAACGGCAGCGCCTCCGAACCGATCATCAGAACCGAGGGAGCCGGACGACGGGAACGTTTGGGGCGACGCGGCGGCATGAACAGCGGCGGTTCATTGTATCCGACGCGCGCGACCGCGGCCGCCGGCACCTCACGTTACAATTCCCGCGTGACCGAGCGACCGCTGCCTCCCCGTCCACCGCGCGCTGAATCCCGCGAAGTCGTCGAACTGAAGCAACTCAAGATTTCTCAGCCGGAACTCGCGCCCGCTGTCGACATGCAACTCGAACTGGTCGAGACGCAGCGGCGCGTGCAGAGCCGCGTCCCGTTGCCCCGTCTCCACCCCGAGCCGGCGTGGCTGACGGCGCGAATCCAGGCCTCGCGACCGATGGTGCGGTTCGAAGACCTGCCGCTCGAATGGAGCGACTTCCGCTTCGCGCTCCGCCAGATCGCCGACATCCTGCAGCGGCATGACTCGCTCGAGCGCGACGACTACGAAACGATTCTCACGCTCAGTCGCGACGGGAATGCGCTGGCGCCGCTCGTCACCGCCTGGTACGCCATCACTTCGCACGATCCCGCGGCTGGCGCTGACACGTTCGCGTCGGTGCCCCCTGGCGCCGCGCAAGTGCTGCTGCTCGCGCTGCGCCCCTTTGTCGCGCGCTGCGCCGAGACGCTGGCCCGGGTCGACCTCGCGGACTGGAAGGCGGGCTACTGTCCGATCTGCGGTTGGGAGCCGGAGTTTGCGACGATTCTGCCGAGCGCCGAGCGTCGCCTAATCTGCGGCCGCTGCACCGCGCAGTGGCCGTTCGATCCGATCGCCTGCCCCTTCTGCGGCAACGACGACCGCTCGCGGATCACTTCGTTCGCGACTCGCGACGGCCGCTACCGGGTGTCGGCCTGCGACAAGTGCAAGCGCTACCTGAAGGCGTATGACGGCCGCAACGCGCCGCGGCCGGTGATGCCGGCGGTGGATACGATCGCCACCCTTCCCCTCGATGCGGCAGCCATGCAGAGGGGGTACTCGGGATAGTGAATTTCAGGATTTCAGGAACTTAGGATCTTAGGATTTGGTTTCGCGCGGTCACTGATTCATGAGCGCGAAGTAGGGTTCAGCGACCACCCTCCAGTCCTTCCCCGCCTTCCGTAGGACGAATGGGATTTCGACGGGGCCGAACCAGCCGACGAGGACTTTGGTGTCCGCGCTCTTCGAGCCTTCGACGATCTTGCCGGTTGGGGTGGGATAGCACTCGCCGGGCTCGATTTCGACCAACGGCATTTCGCCGACGGTGGCCTCGAGGACGCCCGAGGGTTCGCGCTGGCGCGGAGCACCGTCGAACAGCAGCGGAACGTCCACTGGCGGCACGATGAACCGGCGGGCGGCATCGCGATCCATGCGGAGCATCGCGGCGAGCAGCGACCGGACCACGAACTCCGGACTGTCGCGTTCGACGCGCCGCCCCGACATCAGCTCGGTCATCGCGATCCACCAGCGCAGATCGACTTTCCAGCCGTCCTCCTGCCGCACCAGACCGACGACCATCGGACCGCCGTGATGCGCGACGCGATAGAGCGCCGTGGTCCCGGCCGGATACCGGTTGTTGCCGCCGGCCTTGGCCTCTTCGCCTTTGAAGAGGAACGGACGCTCGCGGCGAATCTGCAGGCTGCTCGGATTCTGTTTGAGTTCGTCGAGGCCGGACGGGTTGGGTCGCCCGCCGCTCGTCAGCCGCGATCGCAGCGGATGCGGCAGCGTGACCTTTTCGTAGCCGGCAACGTCGTTGGCGTAGATCGCGGTAACGAGCGCACGAATGACCGGCTCGGGATCATCAGGTCCGCGCTGAGCGATTGACGGCGTTGCAAAAGCAAGAAGGGCGAGAGCGAGCGGGAGTGCAGCGAGCTTCACTGCCGTGAGAAATCCTAAGATCCTAAGTTCCTGAAATCCTAAGATTCGAGCGTCAGTCTTGTTGCCCCGCGACCGTGGCTTCGGTCGCGAAGAGCGTGGACGCCTTCGAGGTCAACCAGTTGAACAGGTTTTCGGTCTCTACGAAACGGCCGGTATTCGACCGCGCGCCGAGGACGACCACCGCCACTTCCTGACCCGAATCGGGCAGGCGCAGATAGGTCGCGAGGCAGTACCCGGACTTGGTGATGAAGCCGGTCTTGCCCGCCCTCACCTCAACGTCCTGGCGACCCAGGAGATGGTTGGTCGTGCGAAACGGAATCGTCCGGCGGGCCGCCTGCACGGTGTATTCGGCGAGCCGCATGATCGAACCGATTCGCTCGTCGTTCGACGCCAGCGAAATGAGCCGCGCCATGTCATAGGCCGACGAGACGTTGTCGGACAAGAGCCCCGATGGATCGGCGTAGCGCGTGCTGAGGAGGCCGAGTTCGATCGCCTTCTGGTTCATCCGCTGGATGAACCCGACCGATCCGAGCGGCGACACCCGCGCGAGCGCGCGCGCTGCGGCGTTGTCGGAGGCGATCAGCAACAGGTGCAAGAGATCGTCGACTTTCACTTTGTCGCCGGCGCGCAGCTTGGTCGTCGACGCCTGATAGACATCGCTGCGCGCGACCGTGACCGGTTCCGACAGATCCGGATTGTTTTCGAGGAACACCGCCGCGGTCATCACTTTGGTGATGCTGGCGATCGAGCGCTCTTCGCGGGAGTTTTCTTCCCAGAGAATCTGGTTCGTGCGTGGATTGAAGATGATGGCGGCCGCGGCTCGCAAGTCCGGCACGAGATCGCCCGCGGCGTCGACCTTGTAGCGCGGCACGACGTTGCTCGACGCCTCGCGCGCCGGCGCCACGGCGCGATTGCGCGCGGCGGTGGCCTTCTTGACCAGGCTCGGTTGCTGCGCGTTACGAGGCCGGGTCTGCGCGGCGACAGGCGCCGCAAGCCCGACGGTAATCGTCAACAGAACCGCGCCGACTCGGAATGAAGCTGTTCCGTACACGAATCTCTTCCCGCTTCGAGACCTGTATTTGACGAACGGCTGTAACTGACGGGGAGTGCGCCGCCATTCTAGCAAGGAATTGCTAGACCGCAAGCACCTTATGGCGAATTTCTTCAAAAGACTTACGCCATTTTTCTCTTGCCTGACCCCGTCCGATCTGTCTGTGCAACAATGACAACCGCCGCTCAGTTGGCGGGCCGACACCGCTGCTCTTCACGTTATCGGCTCGAGTGCGGCGAAGTGGAGGCCTGGTCGTGACGCCCCGCGAGCTCGAGGAATACAAGGCATTGCGAGCCACGATTCGCGAGCGGGGCACCGCGAGGGTCTGGATTTTCGTCGCCGGAATCGCCATCTGGAGCGCCATGGTCCTGGCGGTCGCGTCGTTGGCCTCCCTGCCGGTCGCGACGCTGCTGCCCCTGCTCCTCCTTGCCGCGGTCTTCGAGGCGATCTTCGCCCTCCACACCGGGGTCGAACGCGTCGGCCGTTACCTGCAAGTCTTTTACGAAGGGGAAGAAACCGGCGAGACCGTCGTGCGGAATTGGGAGCACGCCGCGATGCGCTTCGGCCAGGCGGTGCCGGGCCGCGGCGCCGACCCGCTCTTCAGCGTTCAGTTCTATATCGCCACGGTCGTCAACATCATGCCCGTCGCGCTCGCCGGAGCGCTTCCCGTCGAATGGGAAGTCATCGGCCTCGCGCATCTCATTTTCATGGTCCGGATCGCGCTCGGTCGGCGGCACTCGAAGCACCAGCGTGCCCTGGATCTCGCCGCCTTCGAGAAACTCGCCAGACGGACAGGCTAAAACCTGTCCCTACCGGGATCACGCGCACCCGACTTCGGTAGGGACAGGCTTCAGCCTGTCCGAGCGTCGGACGTCGGTAGGGACAGGCTTTAGCCTGTCCGCACACCAGTTACCGCGCGAGCGCGACCGTGAGCAGCAGCGCGTGCTGGGTGCCCTTCCACGCGTCCGTGGGATCGAAGGTCTCGTCCGTTGAGTGCGAGTTCATCGACCGCCCGCCCCCGCCGATCGCAATCGCGGGAATCTGCAGGCTCATCGGCAGATTGGCGTCGCTCGACGCCTCGCTGATGACCGCGTCCGCGCCAATCGCCCGCGCCGCCGCCAACGCCGTCTGAACAATCGCCGACTCGACCGCCACCGTTCCCGCCGGCCGATCGCCAACCAGCGTCTTGGTCACCTTGATCAGGCCGGGGCGTCCCCACCGCGCGTTCTCTTCCGCCGTTGCCGCGTCAACGACGCGCCGAAAGCTGGCATCAAGGGCGGCGAGCTGCGCCGGATCGCTGGATCGCAAGTCGACTTCCATCCACGCCTCGGCTGGAATCGCATTCACCGAGGTCCCGCCGCCAATCCGGCCGACATTGAACGTCGTCCGCGGGTCGCTCGGCACTTTGAGCTCCGAGATTTTCGCGACGGCGCGGCCAAGGGCGTTCGCGGGATTGGGAAGGCCGAATTGCGCGAAGCTGTGCCCCCCCGGGCCTGTGAAGGTCACGCGGTAGCGATGGCTGCCGGTCCCGACGACGCTGACGCTGATGCCGGCGTTGTCGATCGACACGAACCGGTCGACCTGATCTTTCAACGTCTCACCAAAGAGCGCCTTCATCCCGCGCAGGTCGCCGAGGCCCTCTTCGCCGACGTTGGCGACAAAGGTCACCGTCCCGGGCGTTCTGACACCGGCGGCGTTGAGCGATCGGACGATCGCCACCAGCACCGCCAGTCCGCGGCAGTTGTCGCCGATTCCGGGACCGCGCAAGAGCCCGCCCTGGCGCGTCACCTTGACGTCGGTGTCCGCCGGAAACACGGTGTCGAGATGCGCGGCAATCACGATTCGCGGGCGGGCACGCTCGCCGGCGCGGTCACCCAGGACGTTGCCGGCGCGATCCATGCGGACATTCGCGAGCCCGGCCTGGACGAATTCGCGCTGCAACAGCTCGCCTCGAGCGCGCTCGTTGAAGGGCGGCGCCGGAACCTGACAGAAACGAATTTGATCTTCGATGGTGCGCGGCTCGGTGGTGCGCGCGGCGTTCAGCGCCGCCTGAACGGCAGGTTCGTGGGCAAGCGTCGCCACCGAGGCTGGCGTCTGCGCGGCTGGAAACGCCAACGCTACCAGCCACCCGCAAAGCCCGACCGACACGCCCCTACGAGTCACTCTTGCCCATCCTGCCCTTCCTGCCCCTCCTGCCCATCCTGCCCTTCTTGCCCCTCCTGCCCTTAACTAGTCGAGCGCCGCCGCACGCCACTCATGGACGGAATTTATCAGCCAGCGCTGCGGCGCGGCACGAAATTCGTCGAGCGTCACGACGCGCTCCACAATGGTTCCGCGCGCGAGGAGTTCCGCGCGGAAGGTACCGGCCAGCAGACCCGACTCGACTGGCGGCGTCACCCGCCGCCCCTGCCACTCGATCACCAGGTTGGCGGTGGTGGTTTCCGTCACCTCGCCACGCTGGTTCCAGAGCACGACATCGTCGACGGCGGGCGAGGCCTGGCGCGCGGCCTCGTAGATCTGCCGATGCGTGGTCTTGTGAAACAGCCAGACCTCGCGGTCGTCGATCGGCTCCGTGGCCAGACCAATGCGCACCGGAGTCGACGCCGGATCCAGGTCGCGCCGCTCACATCGAACCGCGCCGTCTCGCGCCAGTAACAGACGAACCCGCTGAACGCTCGCCGCGTCCTTGACGATCTGGTCGAGCGCCTCGGACAACCGGTCGACGTCGCACGGATAGTCGAAGTATTCCGCCGACTCCCGCATGCGATCGAGGTGACGCTGCCGCACGAGATAGCCGGCGCCGGGGGTCCAGCGCAACGTTTCCAGGAGTTCGAAGGCCACGGGCGGCGTCAGGATCCGCGCCTTCAACAGGCACTCTTCGTACTCTTCCCCCGGATCCGAATCCCAGACAATGCCGCTGCCGACGCCGAATTCGAGCTGCTGCTCCTTCAGATCGATGACCGCGGTGCGGATCGCGACGCTGAATCGTGCGTTCCCGGTCGGCGGAACGTGGCCGATCGCCCCGGTGTAAAGACCCCGTGGTGTCGTCTCGAGCCCGGCGAGGATTTCCATCGTGCGGACCTTCGGCGCGCCGGTCACCGACGCCGACGGATGCAGCGCCGCGAAGATGTCGGCGAGCGGCGCCATCGACCGCGCCGTCACCCGCGATGTCATCTGCCAGAGCGTCGGGTAGCGTTCGACGGCAAACAGCTCGGGCACGGCGACGCTCCCAACCTCGGCAACCCGGCCCAGGTCGTTGCGCATCATGTCGACGATCATGACGTTTTCCGCGCGCTGCTTCGGCGAATCGACCAGGATGTCGCGGCGCTCGCGGTCTTCGGCAGGCGTGCGGCCTCGTGCCGACGTGCCCTTCATCGGCTGCGCGACGAGCCCCAGGCCGTCGATCTCAAAGAAGAGTTCGGGGGACGCCGAGCAGATGGCAAGGTCGCCGAACCGGATGAACGCCGAGTAGCGGCCCTGCTGGGCGGCCGCGAGGTCCTGAAAAAACCCTTCGGGAGAACCTGAGAAAGGCCCAGTCAGCTTGAAGGTGTAGTTGACCTGGTAGGAGTCCCCGTCAGCAATGTGCTGCCGAATCTGTTCGAAGGCGGCCGAAAACGTCGGGCGATCGAGCGAGGGCCGGAGTGGTCCGGCCTGATAGCCGCTGCCGGGCGGGAGTTCGCGAACCCGCGTCACCTGTGACGGCCTGAAGAGCGCGAACCATCCCGCGGGCATCCGCGATTCGGGGTCGCGGACCGCGAGGCCGAACGCTCTACCGGCCTCATAGGTCACGAAACCGACAGCGTGGAGCCCGGGTTCGCGCGTCAACCCCTCCACGTCCGAAATCAGACCACGAAGACCGTCACTCGTGTCCGAAGCCAGCACACACTCGGGCTCGCCGAAGACCAGCCAATGGTCCCGTCCGTCACGGACGATCGCCGAGATGGTGCGCGCGTCGCTCACTGAAATCGATTATCGCGTGCTTCGCGCGCGGAAAAATATCCAACGCGCCGAATAGTCCGCGCCCGCAGCGAAGAAATTTCCGCAAACGTGACTGAGAGAGTGCGCGCCGCCGCCGATAATTTGTTAGAGCGAGTTGCGCTGCGAGTTCTTCAGCTGATTTTCGGTGGCGTCCGGCTTTCCGCCTTCGCCAAGGCTACGGCGGACAGGCAGCCGGATTCCGGGTACAGAACTTGCTCAACTTCTCACAGCGATCATCGCGTCACGCGCGTTCAGAGAGGGCGGCAATGAGTCTCGTTCGGCTTCTCGGGTTCACGACATTGGGTTGCGGTTGCGTGGTTGGCAAGTACCGCGAAGTGGCAACCAGCCGCGAAGTGAGTTACGTCGAGGAAAAGGGCAAAGGCTGCGACAGCCACGCTCACCGGCGCAATCACACCGTGGCGAGCGCGCGCTTCGCCGCCGCGCCGCAGATGGCGTTCACCAAAGCCTCCTAACCCGATCTTGACGCCACGGCTTCGCCGTGGCTCGTCCTTCGTACGCCACACCCTCTGTGGCAAACCCGCTTCGCCACTCCAAAGTTAACGTTCCCTCGCTCCGCGGCCGAAAAGAGGGCCGCATGGCAATTCTGAGAAAGCCATTCCGCCTCGTCGCGCACCAGAAGAACGGGCGCAAGCTGAACAGTGTCTTTCACTTAGGCGACTGCCTGGAGGTCATGGCGGGACTCCCAGCCGAAAGCGTGGACGTGATCGTCACGTCACCGCCCTACAACCTGGGCATCCGTTACAACAGCTACGACGACCGGCTGTCTCAGACGGAGTATCTCAAGTGGACGTCGGAGTGGATTGGCGCAGCGCGCCGGGTCCTGCGGCCAACCGGCTCCCTGTTCCTGAACGTCGGCACCCGGCCATCTGACCCGTGGACGGCGCTTGACGTGGTGCAGGCGGCACGTCCGCACTTCAGGCTGCAGAACATCATTCACTGGATCAAGTCGATTGCGATCGACCGCGAGTCGACCGGCGCGGCGGCGGCGCTGACGAAGGACCTGGCCGTGGGTCACTACAAGCCCATCAACAGTGACCGTTACGTCAACGACTGTCATGAATTCATCTTCCACCTGACTCCAGGTGGAGAGACCGCGCTCGATCGCCTGGCGCTCGGCGTGCCCTATCAGGACCAGTCCAACATTACCCGCTGGCGAAGCGCCGGCCAGGGCGTCCGATGCCGGGGCAACACCTGGTTCATCCCTTACGAGACGATTCAGCGCCGCGACCGCGACCGGCCGCATCCGGCGACGTTTCCGTCGCGCCTGCCAGAGCAGTGTGTCCGCCTTCACGGCCTGGCACGCGTCGAGACGGTGCTGGACCCTTTCACGGGTCTGGGGAGTACAGCCGTCGCCTGCGCGCGTCTGGGCGTCAGCTTCGTCGGCTGCGATCTGGATGAGGGCTATCTGACCGAGGCGGCGGATCGAATGGAAGCGGCCGCGGACGGCCGCTCCTCGAAGATCTCGAGCGGAGTCGAGAGACCGAAGGTCGCGAGCGAAGTCGAAAGAACCAAGGTCTCGGGCAACGTCGAGAGACTGCCCGCGCGCGGTCAGGCGCGCATGAAGAAGGCTACGGCTTCGTCACCGGCGGCGGCGCGGCGCGCTTCGGGGGCTTGAGCACGTACTCGCTGCGCGAGAACACCTGCATCTTCGGCCGCACCACTTTGACTTCCACCTTGCGGCGGCGCTTCGTCGGGTCCGGGTTGCTCGAGTAGAACCCGAGCACGTAGTAATCGGAGCTGGCGTTGTCGATCTGCGCCAGCGCCTTGTCGAAATTGTTCATGTTCACGACCGCGATGCCGCCGGTTTCTTCGGCCAGCGTCCGCATCGTGTCCTGCGACTTGCGCAGATAGTTCTGCCACTCGCTCGGATCCACCTGCTCGTCGATATCGGTGCCCGCCACCAACCCGCGCGGATCGATCGTGTAAATCGTCGTGTTCGCGCGATTCGCGGCGCGCGTAATCTCCGCCAGTTCAGAGGCCAGGTCGGCATCGCTGAACGTTTCGGACTGCTTCTGCATGTCCACGAACGGATCGTTCTGCTGCGTCTGCGTCCCGTCGTCGGCGGTCGCCGTGTTGTGCATCACGTTCGACTGATTCTGGTCGAACGACGAGTTCGGCCCGAGCGTGCCGAGGCGCGACCCCTGGAACGGATTGAAATCGTAGCCTTCGGAAACCCAGACGATCGCCTTGCGGCGGTTGTGCACGGTTTCGAGTTTCTCGAGCGCTTCGTGCATCGTCGAGAACGCCACGTGCGCGTTGTAGCGGAGTTCCTGCGGCCCTTCGGCGCCGGTGCCCATCTGAATCAGTTCGCTCGGTTTGAGCCCGTTGCCGGTCATCTTCGAGATCGCTTCGTCAATCCGTTTGCGGTCGTACGTCATGTCGATGGAAATCGACGACGGACCGCTCGAGACGATGCCGAAGAGATCGCCTTCGTGCACCAGTTGCTTCGAAATCTTCTGGAAGAGCGATCGAACGCGCGCGGAATTCTGAAACTGGAGATGCATGTCGTCGACGAAGAAGAGGAAGATCCGGCCCGACGTGTCGACGACGCGGCGCACTGGCGGCAGGATCAACCCTTCCGGCGCCGGCGGCGCCGCGGCTTCGAGCACGTTCGTCACGCGCCCGCCATGACTCATCGTCATGGAAATGATTTCCTGCTTGATGCCGTCTTCGTAGACTTCGAAGTCCGACTGCCGCAGATCCGGAACGAAGCGGCCTTGATCGTCCTTGACGACCACGTCCATCGAAACCGCGTCGACCTGGACCCTGAAGGTCGGCGTCCGTTGCTGAGTCCCCTGCGGCGGTGCGGGAGTCTGCGCCACCAGACCGGTGACGAGGGCGCTCGAAATCAGCGCCGTCCAGAAACTGTGGGATTTCAGAGTCATACAGCGTCGATTATGCCACCAAGCAGTGCTCAGCCTTCAGACGAAGACGGGGGGTCTTCAGCCTCGTCGGCGGCCGATTCAGGAATCTGGTCGGCTGGCGATTCAGGCGCGGACGCGACCTGGTCGGGGCCGCCCGGCCCCGGCGCACCGCCGTGACGTCCGCGGCGCCGCCGCCCGCCGCGCCGCCTTCGCCGCCCTTGACCTTCAGGCCTTGCGGAACCGGCAATAGCGGGATCGGCTGGACGGCTTTGGCTCGTGGAATCCGCCTGCGACCGGGCCTCTATTGGCGTGCTCGTTTCTGCACGCTCACTGGTCGCATCAAAAGTCGCAACTTCAGCAATTTCTGCATCGGAAGCCGCTCGATCGACCGGTTCAGGCGGCTCTGGAGCCTCAACTCGCGGCTCTTCCGGCGCAGCAAGGTCATCTGCCCGACGGGCCTGTTTCGCGGCTCGTTCAGCGCGACGCTTTTCCCACCACGGCTCGGGCTCCGGCGGCGGCATCGGCGTCGAGACAATCGCTTTCCAGTCGAACCGGATTCCCGGGTACTGCTTTTCGAGGGAGTGCCGGACGTCTTCGTCGAACGCCGTCCGCCCTACCCGGATTCCGGGCGGGCTCCGATACCAATAGAGGATCTTGGTACGCGACGGCTTGCCCCGCCGCGTGATGGTTTCGACCAGGTAGGTGTTTTCGTAACCGCGCTTGTCTCGGGAAAATCGAACGTATGGCACGCGTTACTTGCGCTTTTGGGCTTTGGCGGGCTTCTTCGCAGGCTTGGGGGCCTTTCCCGCAGTTTTCGGCCGCGCCACCGGCTTGGCGGCCGCCGGCGTCGGCTTCTTCTTGGCCGGTGCCGCCGCGACAGGAACCTGAGGCTTCCGTGTCGGTGCCGTCGGCGCTTCCCTGACGCGATGGACCAGGGTAAACCGCACATCGTCGCCGATGCCGTGATAGCTCCAGATTTCCGTCACGACAATCTGGTTGTCTTCGCAAAGCCGACGCGCGACGTCGACCATGCCGGACGGAACGTAGAGGTGAAAGGCGGCCTTGAGCTTGGAGAGGTGCGTCCACTGGGCCAGCGCTTCGAGGTGGTTAACCGATTCTCCCGTTTCGACTTCGATGACCGCCTGGAGCTTGTGCCCGCGGTCGAGCGACGAGAGCACGAGGTCGGGATACAGCAAGGCAGTGCCAGACCCGACCGGGACGTTCTTCTCGACGCCAGGGTTGATCGCCGCGTCATAGCGCCGGCGGCTCTTGGTCTGCAGAAGCCGGATGATTCGGTCGTGCTCGAGCTGCTCGCGGACGGGCCGCACCAGGATCGGACTCACCTAGCGCCTCCAAATGCTTGGATACTAACGGTATGAAACCCCTAAGTGTAACATGGACTTTTCAAGCCCGGCCGGACGAGCGCGCCCGGGTCGGTTACAATAATCGCCCTTCCGGACGGCATCTATGGTCATAAACGAGGCGCGCTCCCACGCTTCCATCCTCATTGTCGACGACGATGAGGCAGTGACCCAGACGTTTGCCCGGATGCTGGAGCTCGAAGGCTACACCGTCCGTACCGCGATTACCGCTGAAACGGGTCTTCGCGAAGCCACCGAACATCAGCCCGACGCGATCATCCTCGACATGCGGATGCCGCTCGTCGACGGCCTTGGCTTCCTGCGACGCCTGCGCGGCCACGCCTCGCACCGCCAGACTCCCGTCGCGATCGTGACCGGCGACTATTTTCTCGATGAACATGTATCCTCAGAGCTTCACGAACTGGGCGCAGAGCTCAAGTTCAAGCCGTTGTGGCTCGAAGACCTCGTCGGTCTCGCCCGCAACCTTCTGAGGGTGACACACTGATCGACTCCGGCTCCCGCTTCCTCAACGCCTGCCGTCTACAACCTGTCGATGTCACGCCGGTCTGGTTCATGCGCCAGGCCGGACGGTACATGAGCGAATACCGCGCGCTGCGCGAGCGCTATTCCCTGCTGGAACTCTGTCGCACGCCCGATCTGGCGACCGAGGTGACGCTCCAGCCGGTTCGCCGGATCGAAGTGGACGCGGCCATCCTGTTCTCTGACCTGCTGCTGCCGCTCGAACCGATGGGCATCCGGTTCGATTTCATTCGCGGCGAGGGGCCGGCGATCGAAAACCCGATCGCGTCCGAGGCCGACATCCAGCAGCTGCGGCGATTCGAGCCGCGCACCGAACTCGGTTACGTGCTGCAGGCGATCCGGCAGATCAAGCGCGCGCTGGACGGCCGGCTGCCGCTCATCGGCTTTGCCGGAGCCCCGTTCACGCTCGCGTCGTACGCGATCGAAGGCGGGCACTCGAACAACTTCGCGAAGACCAAGGCGATCATGTACGGCCATCCCGACGCCTGGCACCGCCTCTGCGCGCTCTTCGCCGATCTCGTCGGCGATTACCTGGTCGCGCAGATCGAGGCCGGCGTCGACGCCGTGCAGGTCTTCGATTCGTGGGTCGGCGCGCTCAACAGCCGCGACTATCGCGAATTCATCGCCCCGCACACGCGCCGCATCTTCGACGCGTTGAAACCGTATCCGCACGTCCCGACGATTCACTTCGGCGTCGGCACGGCGTCGATTCTCGGCGATATCCGCGACGCCGGCGGCGACGTGATCGGCGCCGACTGGCGGATTCCGCTCGACGAGGCCTGGTCGCGGATCGGCAGCGACCGCGGCATTCAAGGAAACCTCGATCCGACGCTGCTCCTCGGCCCGCTCGAACGGGTGATCGCCGGCGCCGACGACGTGCTCGAGCGCGCCGGGGGGCGGCCCGGACACATCTTCAATCTGGGGCACGGCCTCCTGCCGTCGACGCCGCTCGAGTATGTGCAGGCGCTCGCGCAGTACGTGCATCACCGCAGCCGGCGATGACGGGTGTCCTCCTCATGGCGCACGGCACGCCCTCGTCGCTGGACGAGATGCCGGAATACCTGCGGCTGGTCCGCGGCGGGCGGCCGCCGACGCCCGAACTCGTCGAGGAAATGCGTCATAACTACGCGGCGATCGGCGGCCGCTCGCCGCTCACCGACCTCACCTTCGCCCAGGCCGACGCGCTGCAACAACGTCTCGGACCCGAGATTCCGGTCGTCGTCGGCATGCGCAACTGGAAGCCGTTCCTCAAGGACGGACTTCTCGAACTGGCCGCGCGCGGCGTCACGCGCGTCATCGGGTTGCCGCTGGCGCCGCAGTTCTCGACGCTGAGCATCACGAAGTACTTCGACGCCGCCACCGCGGCGCTGCCGCCCGGACTGCGGCTCGATCCGATTCACTCGTTCTTCGATCATCCGCTCCTGCTCGAAGCCTTCGCCGAACGCCTGCGCGAGGCCCGGCCCGCCGCCGACGAGGACGTGGTCTTCACGGCGCACAGCCTGCCCACGCGGGTGATCAAGTCCGGCGATCGCTACGCCACGGAAGTGGCGCGGACCGCGCGCGGCGTGGCGCGGCTCACCGGACTCGCCCGTTATCGCCGCGCCTACCAGAGCGCGGGGCGGACGCCCGAGCCCTGGATTGGCCTGGATCTGAGCGACCTGATTCGCTATCGCGCCGCTCGCGGCGCGCGCCGGTTTCTGATCGCGCCGATCGGCTTCGTCTGCGACCACACGGAGATCCTCTTCGACATCGACATCCAGGCGCAGCAGACCGCGGCCGCGTGCGGCGTGTCGCTGCGCCGGATCGCCTCGCTCAACACCTCCCCCACCTTCATCGCCGCGCTCGAATCGCTCGTCCGCGACAGGCTATGATCGGCGCGTGTCCGTGACCCACGAGGTCATCGTCGTTGGCGGCGGGATCGCCGGCCTGGCGACCGCCTACGAACTGACCCGCCGCCAGATTCCGTTCCTGCTGCTCGAGGCGAGAACGCGCGCCGGCGGCGTCATCTTGAGCGAAGAAGTGGACGGCCTCGTCATCGACGGCGGTCCCGACTCGCTGCTCGTGCAGAAGCCGGAAGGCATCAAGCTCTGTCAGGAGCTTGGCCTCGGCGATCGTCTGGTCCCCACCAAGCCGCCGCGCCTCGCGTTCATTCAGCGCGCCGGGCGGCTGCACGCGCTGCCCGCCGGCTCGGTGCTCGGCATTCCGACCGAATGGGGCCCGTTTCTCAAGACCTCGCTCTTTTCCTGGCCCGGAAAGATGCGGATGGGCATGGAGCTCTTCGTCCCGGCGAAGCGCGACGACGAGGACGAGTCGATTGGCGCGTTCATGACGCGGCGTTTCGGCGCTGAAGCGACCGAGTTTCTCGCCGAGCCGCTCCTCGCCGGCATCCATGCCGGCGACGTGAACCGGCTCTCGTTGCGCTCGCTGTTTCCACGCTTCATCGAGAGCGAGAAGAAGCACGGCAGCCTGTTGCGTGCCTTTCGCGCCCAGCCGCGACCGCCGGCCACAAGCGACGGCGCCTTTCGATCGCTGCCGGGGGGACTGAGCGAGCTGATTCGCGCCCTCGTCTCGGCCCTGGCACAGGACAAGGTCCGGTTGCACGCTGCGGTGTCCACCGTCGAGGCCGACGCGTCCGGCTATCGCGTGAGCCTGGCGAGCGGCGAGCGGCTCCAGGCGCGAGCCGTCGTGCTCGCGACTCCGGCGTTTGTGACCGCGCCGATGGTGAACACGCTCGATCGGGAGCTGGCGTCGCTCTGCAGCCAGGTCCCGTACGCGTCCGCCGCGACGGTCGCGCTGGCCTTCAAGCGCGAACAGGTGCGCCACCCGCTGAACGGATCCGGCTTTGTCGTTCCGCGCTCGGAGAAGACCGGCATCCTGGCCGGCTCGTGGCTGTCGTCGAAGTGGCCGCATCGCGCACCCGACGGCGTCGCGCTGATGCGCGCCTTTCTCGGCGGCGCGCGCGATCCGCAGGCGCTCGATCGCTCCGACGCCGAGATGACGCGCATTGCGCTCGACGCCTTCACGCCGCTCGTCGGGATCTCCGGTCCGCCGTTCCTGACCCGCGTCTATCGCTGGCCGCAGGCGAACGCGCAGCACGAAGTCGGCCACGAGCAGCGGCTGCGGCAGATTGCCGCGCGGCTCGCCGCGCATCAGGGCCTCTTCGTCACCGGCAGCGGATTCCGCGGCGTGGGGATCCCCGACTGCGTCGCCGATGGCCGCGCCACTGCCCAACAGGTCACCACATGGCTCGCATCGCACATCGTCAGTTGAGTATCGGTGGCGTCCGGCTTCAGCCGGATTGCATGCGTTTCGCCGGTAGCGTCCGGCTTCAGCCGGATTACACGCTTCTCGGACTCGTCCTGACTCTCGTACTCGCTCTCGCAGTGACCGCGCGCGGACAAGCTGCCGGTGCCTCCTCGGCGATCGCGCCGGACGTCCAGCGGATCCTCCAGACCATCAAGGCCGCGGACACCGATTTGCTCGCGGTCTCGGAGGAGGACGGCCGTTTCCTCCGACTGATGGTGGCGACGAGCGGTGCGAAGAGCGCGCTCGAAATCGGCGCCGCCAACGGGTACTCGGCGATCTGGATCGGTCTCGGCCTGCGGCAGACCGGCGGACGCCTGACGACGATCGAGTACGACCCGGCGCGGGCCAAGGCCGCCGCCGAGAACATCCGCCGCGCCGGCCTGGCCGACATCGTCACGGTCCTCTCGGGCGACGCCTTTCAGCAGATTCCGAAAGTCGCCGGCGAGTTCGACTTCGTGTTTCTCGACGCCTGGAAGCGCGACTACAAACGGTTCTTCGATCTCGTGCTGCCGCGCCTCAAGCCGCGCGGCCTCTTTCTCGCGCACAACGTCGTCAACAAGCGCAGCGAAATGCCGGACTTCCTCGCGGCGATTCACGACAACCCGAACGTCCTGTCGAGCATCGTCGCGCCGTCGGGCGAGGGCATGTCGGTGACGATGAAACTGCGCTAGCGCGGTTCAAGGTTCAAGGTGCCGGGTTCAAGGTGCGGGTTCTCGGAAATTTGCGATTTGCAATTTGCCCTTTGCAATTCAAGGAGGCCCTGATCCATGCCGACGACCGTTCACATCATCGGTGTTCCATTGGATCTTGGCGGCGGTCGGCGCGGCGTCGACATGGGGCCGTCGGCGTTTCGGATCGCGGCTCTTGGCGAACGATTGACCGCACTCGGCTGCACCGTCGTCGACAAGGGCGACCTGCCGACGCCGATTCCCGAGACCAAGACACCGCAGCACGCGAAGAAGAAGTACATCAGCGACATCGCGCGGGTCTGCCAGAAGCTGTATCAGACCTCGCTGGCGTCGCTTCACGAAGGCGCGACGCCGCTCGTGCTCGGCGGCGACCATAGCCTCGGTGCCGGGTCGGTGGCGGCGGCGGCCAGTTGGGCGCGGCGCACCCGCAAGCGGCCGATCGGGCTGCTCTGGATCGACGCACACGGCGACATGAACACCCCGGCCAGCTCGCCGAGCGGCAACGTCCACGGGATGCCGCTCGCCTCGCTCCTTGGTCCCGAGCCGGCGGAGCTCGCGCGGATCGGCGGCATCTCGCCCAAAGTCCTCCCGGAGCACACCGTCCTCATCGGCATCCGCAATCTCGACGAGCGCGAGAAGGAACTGGTGCGCGCGTCGCGCGTGCACGTCTTCACGATGAAAGACATCGATCGCCTGGGCATGGCGTCGGTCGCCGAGCAGGCGGTGAAGATCGCCGGCGGCGGCACGGCCGGCATCCACGTGTCGTTCGACATGGATGTCTGCGACCCGTCGGTCGCGCCCGGCGTCGGCACCCCGGTCAAGGGCGGCCTCAACTACCGCGAAGCGCACCTGATGATGGAAATCGTCGCGGACTCGGGTCTCCTCACCTCGCTCGATCTCGTTGAAGTGAATCCAACGCTCGACGTGCGCAATGCCACGGCGGAACTCGGGACCGAACTCGCGCTTTCAGCGCTCGGGAAGAAGATTCTCTAGGAGCTGGTGCGAGGTGCTCCGTGCAGGGTGCACGGTGCGGGTGCACAGTGCTCGGTGCGGCCGTGCAGGGTGCGGTAAACTGTTCGTTCGCCTGTCCTGACCGAGTAGCTCAGTGGTAGAGCAGCGCACTTTTAATGCGCGGGCCGCGGGTTCGATCCCCGCCTCGGTCACTTCTCCGTCACTTTTTCAGCACCCGCGTTCTCGCCGCCAGCTTACCTGACGCTCTGAATCGCGGCGTCGATCTCTTTCGTCAGCGCCGCGCGCTCATCGAACATCATCAGGTTGATTGCGCCCTCGAGCTTCGCCGTCGCCTTGCCAACCACCGTGTTCCAAAGTCCGGAGAGCACTTGCCGGTTGGGGCCCGAAAAGTACGCCAAGACCTCGGCGGCGTGCGTGCCGTCGTCTTTCGGCAGGAGCGGTGCGACGCGCGCTTCGAATCTGGCGCGCAACGTCTTGATCAATTCGAGAAACGCCGGATCGCCCGGACGCGGCGCGTTGGGATCGTTCACGCCGACACTCGCACTGAACTGCATGAGCGCCTGCTGCTTCAGAATGCCGGGGCCGGCCGGGCCGCCAAGCGGCGCCAGCGCGCTGTCGGCGGACGCACCAAGGCGGCGCACCTCGCCGTCGAGGAGCCGCGCGCTGTCGCCGGATTTCGCGTGCGCGACACCGATCCGATCGATCCGCGCGGTGATCGCCGACCGGGCGCTCCGAAACGCCGGCTCACGACTGTTCCAGCGAGCGCCGAGACGCTGGGCCGCCGGCGCCCGCTGCACGAGGTCATCGATCCGTGCGCGCAGATTCTCGTCGACGATGGATCGCGCAACGAGGTCCATGGCCTCGACCATCCCTGGGACGACGGCTGCGGCGGTACGGGTCTGCCCGCGGGCCACACCGACTAAACCAAGCACGAGCATGACGGCGAGTCCATACGCTCGAAGGCGGCGCGGTTTGCTCATAGAAAGTGTCCGGCCAAGGCGCGCGGTGGGGTCCCGCGGCCGCGAGCGATTCTGGCACGGCGGCTTCACGGCGGAAGCTGCACCATCTGATCTTCTTGGCGGCGCCTGTCGGGGCACACCGCCGTTCGACGACCGAGTGAAAGTCGTGTGCCGCCGTCCCTTTGAGATTCGTCCCGCCGCCGACCTGTCGGCGATGGTGACGGCCAGCGAGGCGCGTCGGGCGCGCACGCGAAGCGAAACGAAGGCATAATTCGGCGGGATGAACGGCGACGTCACGAGGCTCCGTCCAGCGCGCGACCGCCGCACCTGGCTCCGCGTGTCCGCCGTCGTCACGCTCGCGCTCTTCGTGATCTTCCTCGTCCTCCGCCGTGGACGGCTCTGGTGATTGCGTTCCCGGCGACGACATTTCCGTCTGCTCAGCACCCCCAAGGTGACAATGTTGTGGCCTGCGTCGCTCGATCGTGCTGGTGACGATTTCGGGGGCCTCTGAGGCGCGGAGTTCTGGACAAATCCGACGCGGGCAACGAGCCGCGGACGCATGCGGTTGCTCGGGCATGAGCCAAAAAGCGACATTATTGTGAGCTCTCACCTGGTAAGCGACATCACTGTTCCTTCTCCGCCCAGTCCCACTAGTACTCGGGAAATCAGCGATCTTTAGCAATTCCGGCCTGTTTCTTTAGTATTTTCTCTCGCGCGTGCGAGGTCGGCGAAGTGGCGTTTGCCTTGCTTTCTCATCTGGCACCGCTCTTCCGATGATTGCGCGACTTTGTGCGTGCTGCTTCGTGGTCCTGATTCTGCTGCCGTTTACGGCGCCGGTCTCGGTGTCAGGTCCCGCCGGTTCGGCGTCCAGAACCCACCTCGCCGCCACCGGCCTTGGCAGTGACGTCATGACGGTCCCTCGACTGACGCGGACCGCAGGCATACCGGTGCTCGTGGCGTCGGCGGCTACTCACCGGCTCGTGGATCGGATCACCACGCCGGCCGCAGCCGCGCCCCTCGCCGCCGCCTCGCCGGCAGCGCCAACGATCCTTCGCGTTTAGTCCTCGTCTCGACTCCATTTCGCAGACCGGCGTCCGTGCGGGGCCCTCGCGCTGGAACCGCCTTTCATTTTCCCTAGGAGACCGTATGAGTCTGTTCTTGCGACGGAAGTACTGGTTGCTCTCGTTCCTCATCGCCGTCGTCACGCTCTCGAGTGGCGCCGACGCCGCCACCAAAACCCCTGAGGAATTGACGATTGCACTCGACACCATCTGGGTCCTGCTGACGGCCTCACTCGTGTTCTTCATGAATCTGGGCTTCGCGCTGGTCGAGTCCGGGTTCTGCCGCGCCAAGAACACCGTCAACATCCTCTCGAAGAACTTCATCGTGTTTGCGATCTCGTGTCTCGCCTTCTACCTCTTTGGGTGGGGCCTGATGTTCGGTAACGGGAACGGATTCCTCGGGATGGAAGGCCTGCTGACGGTGACCGGCGCCGATAACAGCCCGGCGACCGGCGACGCCTACAAGGGCGCCTACACGGCAATTGCCTGGACCGGCATCCCGCTGCTGGCCAAGTTCTTCTTCCAACTCGTCTTCGCCGGGACTGCGGCCACGATCGTGTCGGGCTCGGTGGCCGAACGGATCAAGTACATCTCCTTCATCGTCTTCTCCTTCCTGCTCGTCGCCTTCGTCTACCCGGTGACCGGACACTGGATTTGGGGCGGCGGCTGGCTCGCCACGTCCGGCTTCTGGGACTTTGCCGGTTCGACTGTCGTCCACAGCGTCGGCGGCTGGGCGGCGCTCGCCGGCATTCTCGTCCTCGGGCCGCGGATCGGAAAATACAGTGCAGACGGCACGGTGCATCCGATCCCGCCGCACAGCATGACCTCAGGCGTCATCGGCTGTTTTGTGCTCTGGCTCGGATGGTTCGGGTTCAACCCGGGCTCGACGATGACAGCCGATCCGAGCGCAATCGCGCACGTCTTCATGACGACCAACACCGCAGCCTTTATGGGGCTCCTGTCCGCGACCACCCTGAACTGGCTCTGGGACGGCAAACCTGATCTCGGGATGTCCGTGAACGGCTGCCTGGCCGGCCTCGTGGCGATTACCGCGCCTTGTGCGTTCGTGACGGTCCCGGCATCGATCATCATCGGGACCATCGGCGGGCTGATCGTCGTGTGCGCCGTGAAGGGACTCGACGCCCTGAAGATCGACGATCCGGTGGGCGCCGTGCCCGTGCATCTCTGCAACGGCGTCTTCGGAACGCTGTGCGTGGGCCTTTTCGCCGTCGACAAGATTACCGGCGCGGCAACCGGAAACGGCCTCTTCAACGGCGGTGGGACGACGCTGCTTTTCGCACAACTTAAGGGCATTGGCGCGGTTGCGGTTTATACGCTGGTCGCCTCGTTCGTCTTCTGGTACGCCATCAAGGCCACCATCGGCCTGCGCGTCAGCGCCGAGGAGGAAATCGAAGGGTTGGACGTTGGCGAGCACGGTCAGGCGGCCTACTCGTTCAGCGACTACAACGCGTAGCAACTCGCTTTCAAAGCCGTGGTCGGCCTGGCCGATCACGGCACGCCTCATGCTACAAGGCGACTGGAACCCGCCGCGAGGCTATCGGCTCGTAACAACAGAAGAGGGACACGATGAGCGCAGGGAACGGATTTGGCAGTCTGGTATTTGGCGAGATCGAACAGCAGAAACGGCTCCCGAAGAGCGTCTATCAGGGGCTGCGAAAGACCGTCGTGCACGGCGAACCGCTGGACGGCTCGGTCGCCGATGCGGTCGCGAAGGCAGTCAAGGATTGGGCGGTTGAACACGGCGCGACGCACTACACGCACTGGTTCCAGCCGCTGACCGGCATCACCGCCGAGAAGCATGATTCGTTTCTCAACCCGACCCCGGACGGCAAGGCGGTCGCGGAGTTTTCGGGCAAGGAACTGATCAAGGGCGAGCCCGATGCCTCGAGCTTCCCATCCGGCGGCCTGCGCTCGACCTTCGAAGCGCGCGGTTACACAGCGTGGGATCCGACCAGTTCGCCGTGGCTCCTCAAGAGCGGCGGCGCGACGACGCTCGTCATCCCGACGGCGTTCGTCAGCTGGACCGGCGAAACGCTCGACAAGAAGACGCCGCTCCTCCGCTCGATGGAAGCGCTCTCGAAGCAGGCGGTCCGCATCCTGAAACTGTTCGGCTCTAAGGCCGAACGCGTCATCACGACCTGCGGCCCCGAGCAGGAATACTTCCTGATCGACAAGAAGTTCTTCAAGAAGCGGCCCGATCTGATCAACGCCGGCCGCACCCTCTTCGGCGCGGCGCCGCCGAAGGGCCAGGAGCTCGAGGATCAGTACTTCGGCGCGATTCCCGAGCGCGTCTTGGCGTTCATGTCGGAAGTCGAGTCTGAACTCTACAAAGTCGGCGTGCCGGTCAAGACGCGGCACAACGAAGTCGCGCCGAGCCAGTACGAAATCGCGCCGGTCTTCGAAAACGCCAACGTCGCCACCGACCATCAGATGATGACGATGGAAACGCTGCGGCGCTCGGCGGACAAGTTCGGGCTCACCTGCCTGCTGCACGAGAAGCCGTTCGCCGGCGTCAACGGATCGGGCAAACACCTCAATTGGTCGATGGGCGACGATCAGGGCAACAACCTGCTCAGCCCGGGCAAGAACCCGCACGACAACCTGCAGTTCCTGGTGTTCTGCACGGCGGTCATCCGCGCCGTCAACCTGTATCAGGGTCTGCTCCGCGCGGCGATCGCCAGCGCCGGCAACGACCATCGCCTCGGCGCGAACGAAGCGCCGCCGGCGATCATCTCGATCTTCCTCGGCGACATGCTGACGGACGTCTTCGAGCAGATCGAACAGGGCGGCGCCAAATCCAGCAAGCAGGGCGGTGAGCTCGAGACCGGCGTCACCGTGCTGCCGAAACTGCCGCGCGATTCGGGCGACAGAAACCGCACCAGCCCGTTCGCGTTCACCGGCAACAAATTCGAGTTCCGCGCCGTGTCGTCGGGCCAGAGCATCGGGTACCCGAACATCGCGCTCAATATCGCGGTCACCGAATCGCTGGACTACATCGCCACCGAGCTCGAGAACGCGGTCAAAGGCGGCAAGAAGCTCGAAGCCGCGGTCGGCGCGCTCCTGCCGAAGCTGGTGAAAGAGAACAAGCGGATTCTCTTCAACGGCAACGGCTACTCGAAGGAATGGGAGAAGGAAGCCGCGAAGCGCGGCCTGCTGAATCTCAAGAACACCGTCGACGCCCTGCCGCAGCTCATCTCGAAGGAAGTGGTCGCCCTGTTCGAGAAATACAAGGTGCTCACCGGCCGCGAACTGCACTCGCGCTACGACATCATGGTCGAGCAGTACAACAAGACCGTGAACGTTGAAGGGCAGCTGATGGTGTTGATGGCCAATCGCTACATCCTGCCGGCGGCGCTCGAGTACCAGAAGCATGTCGCCCAGAGCGTGCATGCGGTGAAGTCGGCTGGCGGTAAGTCGGCGGAAGGCAAGAAGCTGCTCGACCAGGCGACCAAATTGACGGACACGTTCAAGAAGCAAACCGACGCGCTCGCCAAGGCGCTCGATCACTCGAGCAGCGACGCCGTCAAGCACGCGAAGCACTTCCGCGACGTGGTGATCCCGGCGATGACGGCGCTCCGCGCGACCGGCGACACGTTGGAGGGGCTGGTCCCGCACGGCGTGTGGCCCCTGCCGACCTATCGGGAAATGCTGTTCATCAAGTAGAGGCGGGACAGCGCTCAGAGGTTAGAGGTTAGAGGTTAGAGGTTAGAGGTTAGAGGTTAGAGGTTAGAGGTTAGAGATAGCGATCGGGCGCGGCGAGCGTCGACGCCGCCGCGCCCTTCTTCACGGCCAGCGCAAAAGCTCCGCCCCGCGATGAGCATCGGCGCCAGGTTCCCGGCCCACCGGCGAAATTGCCCCACCAAGAGAATTGAACCTTTCCGTGGCCACGAGCGACTTGAGTGTCAGTGAGTGGCCAACGATTGACACCGGCTGAACGCGACACCGAGCGTGCTCTCGACGAATACCTGGTCGTCCTCGGGCAGGCGGGCTCCGGCGACGCGCTGGACGGCCTGGTCAGGCGCTGGACGCCGGTTGGTGCGCTACGCGGCGCGCGTGCTCGGCGGGTCCGGAAGCACGGCCGCCGCCCACGACGTGGTCCAGGAGACGTGGCTCGGCGCGATCCGGGGACTCAGGAAATTACGCGATCCAGCGCGGTTTGCACCCTGGATCTATGGAATTGTCACGCGCAAGTGCGTGGACGAAGTCCGCACCCGGCGGCGACGAGAACGAACCGATTCGATGGCCGTCCGCGAACGCAACGCGGCGGCCGTGATCGGCACGGCGGACGAGCAGCTCGACCTCGCCGACGCGGTTCGGCGCTTGCCGCCAATCCATCGCGCGGTGGTCCACTTGTTCTACCGCGAAGAACTGACGCTCGAAGAAATCGCGGCCGCGCTGAAGATTCCGGTTGGCACGGCGAAGTCTCGACTCCATCACGCGCGCGAGGCGCTGAAGGCAGGCGTCCAGAAGAACGACCCACCCGCTCGGCCATGACGCATCACGGAGAACGACCATGAACGAATTCGAACACGCCGTACGTCAGGTTTTGTCCGAGGAAGACGCGGCGCTCGTCGAACGCCTCGGCGCCGATCAGACCCTTCATCAGCAGATTCGCGCGACCTTCGAAGGCCAGCTTCGCTGGTTCAACGTCGTCGGGTGGCTCGCCGGGTTCGCGCTGTTTGGCGTGGCCTGCTTCCTGACGTGGCGCTTCGTCAACGCGGGCGGGCTTCAGGAAATGCTCCTATGGGGAGCGGCTGCGGCGCTGGCATTTGCCGGGGTCGCGCTCGTCAAGATCTGGTTCTGGCTCGAGCTCCAGAAGAACGCGGTCGTACGCGAAGTCAAACGGCTGGAAGTGCTCGTTGCCGGTCTGGCGGCGGAGCTCACCCGCCGCTGAACGGTGGCAACGCAAGGCCCGAACGAGGAAGAACAACTAGAGCCAGCGAAACGCCATGGCGGCATCAGCGTTGGCAGAACTGCGGCTCGGCCCCGATGCGCGACACCAGGGAAACCTCGAAGGAATCACTTCGTCATCGCCGCGACGAGCGCCGCGGTGACGGTCTGGGTGACTGACAGGAGATTGCCGTCCGGATCGCGGAACCACGCCACCTTGGCGCCACCACCAGGAGCCGTCCAGACTCCCAGTTCGTCCTGCTCTCCGTGGCCGACGCGTTCGAACGTGACGCCACGCCGGCGCAGATCGGACGCCGCGGCCGCCGCGTCCGGAACCATCCAGCCCAGGACCGTGTGCGCCGCCGGCTGCAACGTCGGCACCGCGGAAACCCGCAGCATCGTTCCGTTCGCGTCGAAGACCAGCGCGTGCCGATCAGCGCTTTTCAACTTCAGCCCGAGCGTGTCGCAATAGAACGCTCTCGCTCTGGCGATATCGGTGGTCGCCACGAACGCCACCAGCGGGCGCGCGTCCAAACCCTCGCGCTTTGGCCTCTTTCCAAACATCTCCCAGCCTCCTGAAGGCAGTCGCCGCGATGGTCGCTTCGATGAGCGTACACAAAAAGGGAGCGGCAGCTTGCGCCGCCGCTCCCCCGTTGTCCGCCGACCGGCGGGCATACCCCGCGCATCGGCGCACCGCTCACGCGACTCCAGGCTAGACCTTCAGCCAGCCCTTCCAGGTCATGAACGCCGCCAAACCCAACCCTGCACCGACCGCGACGACCGGGACGCCGATCTTGATGAGCAGCGCCGCGACGACCGTGCAGGCCACCACGAACATTTTCAGCTTCATCCCCGCCTGTCGTGCTGTCGTCATCGTCGCCACTAGTCTATCTCCGAGAAGAAGGAAGAACCGGTCGCGCTTGACCGGTTCTTCATGTTAGCTGTTTCTCAATTGTGACCCGGCGCGTTGGGGCCCTGCGTGAGAACGAAGTCCGGATACGCCATCGCGCCCATTTCCGGCACGTCGAGGCCTTCCAGTTCCACTTCGGCGGAGACGCGGTTGCCGACGATCACGTCGGTGAGCTTGAACCAGAGATAGAACAGCACGAACGCCCAGATAAAGCACGTCACCGTGCCGATCAACTGCGCCACCAGCTGACTGGAGTCGCCGTAGAACAGCCCCTTGACCGTGCCGGGGACGCCGTTCCAACCGTCTCCATACGATCCGTCGGCGAAGAGTCCGAGCGAGATGACTCCCCAGGCACCGTTGAACCCGTGCACCGCAATCGCGCCGACCGGGTCGTCCACCTTCAACGTGCGCTCGACGAACAACACCGCAAAAACCACGATGGCACCGGCGATACCGCCGATAAGCACGGAGGCCGGGCTATTGACGAAAGCGCAAGGCGCGGTGATCGCGACAAGGCCTGCGAGCATGCCGTTGACCATCATGCCCGGGTCCGGCTTGCCGAATTTCATCCAGACGATGATCATGGCCACGAGCGCACCCGCCGTGCCGGCCATCATCGTGTTCGTCGCGACGACGCCGATGCGGAGGTCGCCGCCAGCCAGCGTTGAACCGGGGTTGAAGCCGAACCAGCCGAACGCCAGGATGAAGGTGCCGGCGATGGCCATCGGCAGATCGTGGCCCGGAATCGCCACCGGCTCTCCGGATTTGGTGAACTTCCCGATGCGCGGCCCAAGGACGATCGCACCGGCGAGCGCCGACACGCCGCCGACCATGTGGACGACCGACGATCCGGCGAAGTCGACGTGCCCGTGACCCAGACCGAAGTTGGCGCCGAGCGACGAGAGCCAGCCCGTGCCCCAGACCCAATTGGCGTAGACGGGATAGACGAAGGCGCCCATGAAGAGCGCGAACAAGCAGAACGACGACCACTTCCAGCGTTCAGCCATCGCGCCGGTCGGAATCGTGACGGTGGTGTCCATGAACACCATTTGGAACAGGAACAGCGTGAAGACGCCGGTGTCGTAGGCGTTGCCGGTGAGGAAGAAGCCTTTGAGGCCGAAAATGCCCATGGCGTGGCCGGCGACATTGATCGTCACCTCGTGGTTCAGCACGGCCGTGCTCCCGCCAAGGTTGGCGATCGCGCCAACGCCGCCCATCTGCAGCGCAAAGCCGCACACCCAGTAGGCGATCATGCCGAGCGGATACACCATGAAATTCATGCTCATGGTGTGCGCGGCGTTCTTCGCTCGACAGAAGCCGGTCTCCACCATCGCGAAGCCGGCCTGCATGAACATGACGAGGAAGCCGGTGATCAACGTCCAGACGAAGTTGATGGCGACCTTGTTGTGCCCGACCGTGTCCATCACCTCGGCAAGCGTGGGCGCATTGGCGTCCTTGACGGTCACGTCCTTCGCCATGCCCGTCGCCGCGCCCGTCGGATCGCCCACCGGGTCCTGGGCGAACGCGACGCTCGGCACAATCGCAAGCGACAGGAGCATCACGAAGAACGCTCCCAGGATCGCCCTGTGTCCTAGACCAAGTATTCGCATGTCGAGTCTCTCCAATTGAGTCAAATGATTGTGGTCAGCCCTGTCGGCACGGGGCTTGTCAGCTGCAGAGCAAGAGAAACGCCAGTTCGGCGATCGACACGCAAGTCGCGGAACACTCCCAGAAACAGCGGGTTCTGGACCATTTCGACCCCACAGCCAGCGCGACTAGAGGAGCGACAAAGTTGTCGGAGTGCCGATGGCCGCCATACATTGCTGTCTGACCGCCGATTCGGCGGCGTGGTCGCGGGGGATGCGATGGCCGGAAGCCTTCGGCAGTCCGATGACGAGACGGGCGCCCGCAGCCTCTCTGAGGCGCGCGGATTAGAAGGAATTCGTAAACAGGCGAAGCGACATGATTGTCGCCATCAGGATGAGGAGCTACATTTCGTGCAGAGCGGCGTGTCCGCGCGCGGCCGGTTCTGCCATGCGCATCTCCCACATCCGCCGCGCCGCCGGCGGCCGCAGCTGCAGATAGATCTGGAACGACGTCGGCGCCGCGCCGTAGGTGCCGTCGAATGATGCGGGCGTGCCGTGCAGCGTGGCCGCTGCGCCCCCCGCGAGTTCGAACCACGATCCGGCGGCCAGCCGCCGCTCGGCCGCGATCGTCACCGCCGCAACCAGCGCGTGCGACTCGCCGGTCGTGTCGGCGAGCAGCAGCGCCGGCTCGCGGTCGACGAGTTCCGCCCGCGACGAAATCAGCGTGGCGCCCCACTGGCGGCTGAACTCCGCGAAGAGCCCGAGATGTGAGTCCTCCCCCTCCTGGTTCAGGCCCCACCCAACCGTGACCGCGCTCAACCGCTCGCTCGTCTTGCGGAGCCACGAGACGGAGGCCGTGGTGCGGGTGACGGTGTCCGTCCCGATGCCCTCCGCCTCCACGAGCCGCCCGCTCGACATCTGCAGCGCCCACGCTGGCGCCGGTCGGAACCAGACGCGTCCCGAGATCGAATCCATCGCCGCGAGATCGAAGTCCCACCGGTTGTCGTCGGGCTCCCGTCCGTTGAACACCGACCCTTCGACGGTCCACCGGCCCCGCGTGACGCCGGCGGTGAGCACCCCGAAGGTGATGTGCGATGAATCGAACGTGTGGTGCGAGAGCGGCGCCAACGGGATCGCCGCTGCGGACGCGCGATGCATGAAGGCCACCGGACCAAGCGCCGGCTCCCCCACCGGCCCTCCGGCGATCACGAGCGTCGTCCGATCCGAAAGATGCCGGCTCCAGCTCGCCGACAGCTGCATGAAGAAGTCGTGCGGATGCTGCCGGTCGATGAGCGGCTGGCCGTCCAGTGATTCGCCGACCTGAAAGAGCTCGGCGTAGCCGCTCCTGCCCGCGGTCAGCGGATCGAGACTGAACATCGTGCTCACCGTCAGCGTCTGCCGCTCGGTCCCGCGCGTGAACATCCCCATCCACCAGTTGAGCGCGGTGACTTCCTGCGCACCGCGTCCGCCGCCCTGATGATTGAAGATGGCGTTGAAGACACCGTCCTGCATCACGCTCCACCCCGACGACGGAGCGCCCATCGACGCCATGTCGTGCTGATGGTCCTGCGGCGGATCCTGGCCGAACGCCGGCGCGCTGACGGCGAGCACAATGAATGAAAGCCAAAGTCGTCGCGCGAGCGCGACTACCCTCTGTCGCTGCATATGGGTCCCCTGAAGAAGTGAACGCGCCGATCGAAACCGTCGAAGCGGGTCGACGGCGGCGTTACACGCGCAGGGGGACGGGTGCCGAAACGCGTGGAGGAGAGAGTGTCGGCCTCGACGCCGCGGCGCTCTCGCAGCGAGCGCCGTCGCTCACCATCGGAGGGACGGCGTCGACGACGGCGAGGGCCTTGGCCTGAGCGCGGGTCGGGGATTCAGTCGCATCGGCCCAGGCCGGCGAGTGATCGTGTCCGCACGAGGACGCTGCGGCCTGCCAGTGCATGCCGGAGGAAGCCGGGGCGGCTTCGTGACAGTGTGCAGGGCCGGCCTCACGATCGGCGTCGTGACAGTTGACCAGACACCCGTCGAGCACGGCCGGTCCGCCGCCCACGCCGAGCGTAAGGAGGATCGCGAGGACGCGCAGCTGCCGCACGTTCCCATCTTACTCCTGGCTCGGCACCCCGAGCGAAGTCGAGGGTGGGCCTGCGCTATCATGGCGAACTGCTTCGTGTTGTGAAACGCGCGCTCTTCGCCACGATCGTCCTGCTGGGCCTGCTGGGCCTTCACGAGGTCCCGGTAACCGCGGTCGATCTGCGCGACGTCCTGACCGGCTATACCTTCACATCCTGGACACGCAAGGACGGCCTCGCCGGCCCGGTGTGGGCGATCGCCCAGGACGGCCAGGGCTTTCTGTGGCTCGGCACTGACGACGGGTTGTTCCGCTTCGACGGAGTGCGATTCGTCACCTGGGAATCGCTCGGCGGCGCGACGCTGCCCAAAGCCCCGGTCCGCGCACTCCTCGTCGCGCACGACGGCACGATGTGGGTCGGATTCGGGGCGACCGGCGCCATCGCCCACCTCGACGGCAAGGCGGTCAGGCTGCACGACAAGCTCGCCGGCGGGGAGATCGGCCTCGTCGCGGCGTTCGCCGAGGATCGCGATCGCGTGTTGTGGGCCGCCGCCGGCAGCGGCCTGCTGCGCCTGAACGACGACCGCTGGCAACGCGTCGGCGCCCCCGAAGGTCTGCCGGATGTCGGCGCCACCAGCCTGCTCGCGGGACCGTCGGGCGAACTGTGGGTGGGAACCGCGGCGGGACTCTACTCGCGCACCGATCCGGGCGTGCTGCGTTTCCAGCAGATCGAAGACGCCCTCGATCCGATTCGCGCGTTCGCGCTGTCGCGCGATCCGAGCGGCGCGCTCTGGACCAGCGACCCGCTCGTCGGATTCCGGCCGCTCACGCGGCCGCTGCCGGTCCGCGGCGGCCAGGCGGGACGCGGCTATCGCCTGATGCACGACCGCAACGGCAATCTGTGGGTCGGCACGCTCGGTCAGGGACTCTGGCGAATCAAGGCCGCGGCGGCCGGCGCCACCGACACGAAATTCGAACGCGCGACCGTGCTCTCCGGCCTGGCAAGCGACGCCGTTCGATCGCTCTTCGAGGACCGCGACGGCAACATCTGGTCTGGCTCGATTGAAGGCATCGATCGGCTCGTGCCGTACCGGATCACGCCGTGGAGCGGGCTCGGCCTCGTCGACACGATCGCGGCCACGCCCGACGGCCACGTCGTCGTCGGCACCGAGGAAGAGATCCTTCGATTCTCGCGCTCGACGGATGGCTGGACGCCGGCGGCCGAGCGCATCACGATTCGCGGCGTCCGCTCCCTGCGCGCCGACTCGCGTGGCCACATCTGGGCGTCAACCGCCGACGATGTGTTTGCCGTCGAGGGCGTGACGACAAACCGCCGCCGCTTTCCCGCCGGCGTCCGGCCGTCCGCGATCGAGGCCATCGCCAGCGACCCGCGCGGCGGGCTGTGGGTGATCGTCGGCGACGGCGTCGTGCTTCGCGACGATGGCACCGGGCTGTCGCTGTACAAACGGATCGAGGCGCTCAGCACCTCGCGTGTCACCGCAGCGGCCGGCGACTACGCCGGACGCCTGTGGGTCCTGTTCGAGGACACCCGCGCGGGCGTCCTCGAAGCCGACGGCAGCTTTCGCGCGTTCGGTCCGGGGCAGGGTCTGTCGGCCTCGCTGCACTACGCGATTCATCAGAGCACCGATGGGCGGATCTGGATCGCCGGCGCCGAAGGCGTCAGCCGCTTCGAAGATGGGCGCTTTTCGTCGATGACGCGCGCCAACGGTCTGCCGGCCGGCGTCCAGGTACTGAATGACGACGCCGAGGGCAATCTCTGGCTGGCCACCGGCATCGGCCTGATTCGCGTCGCCGTCAGCGAGTACGACCTCGCCGCGGCGAACCCTTCGTATCAGGTGCGATTCCGGATCTTCGACGCCTTCGACGGTCTCGCCGGAATGCCGGTTCTGCTCGGCGACAGCCATCCCGCGCGCGCCAGCGACGGCACGATGTGGTTCGTCACCAGCCGCGGGTTGTCGATCGCCGACCCGCTGGCGTTCGTCGCCCCGCGCGCGCCGACCCGGATCACGATCGACGAGGTCCGCGCCAACGATCGTCCGGTCACCGGTGAAACGTTGCCGTCCGGCACCACCAAGGTGCAGTTCGAATACACCACGCCCGATCTCACCTATCCGTTCAAGCCTCGATTCCGCTATCGGCTCGACGGATTCGACACCGACTGGATCGACGCCGGGCGCCGGCGCGACGCGCTCTACACGAACCTGCCCCCCAGCCGCTTCACCTTCCGCGTCGCCGTCAGCAGCGACGACGGCCGGTGGTCGGAAGTCGAGATCCCGCGCACGTTCAGCATCGCGCCCCGGTTCTATCAAACCTGGTGGTTCTATCCGTTGTGCGGATTGACCGCCGTCGCGATGGTCGCCGCGGCGTGGCGCCTGCGGTTGCGGCAGCTGCGGCGCCAGTTCTCGCTCGTGCTCGGCGAACGGGTGCGCTTGAGCCGCGAGCTGCACGATACGCTGCTGCAAAGCCTGGTCGGCGTGGCCCTCGAGTTCGACGCGGTCTCGAAAACGCTCGACTCCTCGCCCGCCACCGCCCGCGAGCGGGTGATCAAGATCCGCGAGCACGTCGAGGAATACATCCGCGAAGCCCGCCGCTCGATCTGGAGCCTGCGTTCGCAGGCGCTCGAAACCGGCGACCTGCTGGTCGCGCTCCGCGAGAGCGCGGAGCGCGCCACCGAAGGCCAGGACCTCGCCCTGGAGTTTTCCGTCACCGGGACGCCGCGGCGTCCGCCCTCGAGCGTCGAACACCAGCTGCTGCGCATCGGCCAGGAAGCCGTGCTCAACGCGGTCCGGCACGCGTCGGCGCGCCACGTCCGCATGAACGTTACCTTTACCGACGACGACATCGTTCTCGATATCTCCGACGACGGCCGCGGGTTCGACCCGCACCGCGCCGCCGAAGGCACGACCGACCACTACGGACTGACCACCATGCAGGAGCGCGCGCAGCAGTGCGGCGGCAGGGTGACAGTGACCAGCGAGCCGGGCCGCGGCACGATGATTCACGCGGTCGTCCCGGCCCCCGCCGACGCCCTGGAGGCCGTCGCGCCATGACCAGCCACACGATCCGGATCATGTGCGTGGAAGATCACCGCATCGTCCGCGAAGGCATCGAACTCATCATCAACCAGGAATCCGACATGCACGTCGTCGGGTCCTGCGCGACCGGCGACGAGGCCGTGCTGCTCTACCGGCAGTGCAAACCGGACGTCGTGTTGATGGACCTGCGACTGGGCAAGACGAGCGGCGTCGACGCCATCAAGGCGATCCGCCAGGACGATCCCAACGCCCGCATCGTGGTCCTGACCATGTACGAAGGCGACGAGGACATCTTCCGCGCGCATCAGGCCGGCGCGACCACGTATCTCCTGAAGGACACGCTCTCCGCCGATCTGATCCGCGTCGTGCGGGCCGTGCACGCCGGCGAACGGCCGGTCCTCCCGGAAGTCAAGGCACGGCTCGCCGAACGCGCCGCCTCGCCGACGCTCACCGGCCGTGAAGTCGAAGTCCTGCAGCTCATCTCCGAGGGGCTGCGCAACAAGGAAGTCGGCGCGACGCTGGGCATCGCCGAAGGGACCGTCCAGATTCACGTCAAGAACATCTTTTCCAAGCTGAATGTGAACGACCGCACGGCGGCGGTGCAGGTCGCGGTGCGGCGCGGCCTGATTCACATGCGATGAGCGCGCGGCGGTGGCTCTCGCTATAATCCGCACGGATCCATGACAACCCTGGCCTCTCGGACCCAAGCCGAGCGGATCATCGCGGCGTCGCGACTGGCGCTCGGACTGCTCTCGCTGCTCGCCGTCTGGCTCGATCCGGCGGCCACGCCGCAACTGACCGAGCTCGCCTCCGGGTTCCACTGGTTCTTCGTCATCTACTCCGCCGTCGTCCTGGTCGCCACCTGGCTGCGCGGGCCCGACGGATTGATTCTGGTGACGCAGACTGTCGACATCATCGCGTTTTCGATCCTCTACTACCTGTCGAAGAACCCGGCGAGCCCGTTCTTCATCTATCTGGTCTTCTCGATGTTCTCCGGCGCGATTCGCTGGGGCTGGCGCGGGACGCTGGTCACGAGCATCATCGTGACCACGGTCTACGTCTTTCTGACCGCGCTGATGAGCCGATCGCTGACGCCCGCGGTCGCGGACCTCAATCGCGTCATCGTCCGTGTCGTGTACCTGGTGATGGCCGGCGGCATGCTCGTGTATCTCGGACGCCACGAGGCGCGTCTGCGCGACGAGATCGAGAGCCTGGCCCGCTGGCCGGCACCGATTACTCCCGAATCGATCGGCGAAATCGTCGAGCATGCGGCGCGAATCGTCGGCGCGCAACGGGCGGTGCTGGCCTGGCAGGCGGGCCGCGAACCGCTCGTCGACCTTGCCGTCTGGACACCAGCCGGCGTTGAAATGGCCGTGCGCACGGCGGCCGATATCGGCGGGCCGCTGTCCGATCTCGACGCGGGGGATCTCTACGCGATGGTCATCGGCGGCCATCGGCCACCGGTCGCCGACGAGGCCGCGACGACCGCGCCGGGGAGTCACCTCGCGAGCGCCTCGTTCAGAACCGATCGCGTGTCGGGACGCGTGATCTTCGGCCAGCTGGGAACGGCAACCGCGGAAGCCGCGCCGCTGACCGAAGTCGTTGCCCGCGAAATCGGCGCGTCGCTCGACCAGATGCACGTCACGCAGCAGCTCCGGGAGATTGCCGCCCGGGAAGAACGGCTGCGGCTCGCGCGCGACCTCCACGACGGCGTGCTGCAATCGCTGACCGGGATCCGGCTCGAACTGCGCGCGCTCGCGCAATCGATCGACAGCGGCGACGCCTCGGCGGCCGGACGCACGCTGGGCCTCGAGCGGGCGCTGGCGATGGAACAGCGCGAACTGCGCTATTTCATCGACGGCCTGCGCCCGGCGTCGCCCGGACTCGCGTCGGCGCACCGCGACACCAGCCTGGCTGAGCGCCTGGAGCGGCTGCGCGAGCGGATTGCCCTCGAGTGGACGACGCCGGTTTCGATTCAGATTTCGCCGACCGCCGAACCGGCCATGGCCGCGGTCAGCGAGGCGGTGCCGCTCATGGTGCACGAGGCGGTCACCAATGCGCTCAAGCATGCCGGCGCGTCGAGCGTCACCGTCAGAGTCGATGGCGCCGACCACCGCCTCCACGTCCACGTCGCCGACGACGGCCACGGCTTCGGATTCAAGGGACGCTATGATCACGCCGCGCTGAAGGCGTCGACGATGGCGCCGCGGAGCCTGTTCGAGCGCGTCTCGGCCCTCGGCGGCGAAATGTCAATCGAGTCGTCGGACGCCGGTTCGCGCGTCGAGATCGTGCTCGCACTCTAGGGATGGAACCGATGCCAATCAATCTCGTGCTGGCCGACGATCACGCCATCGTCCTGCACGGTCTCCGGCGGTTGTTCGAAAGCCATGAAGATTTCAAGGTCATCGCCTGTTGCCACGACGGCGCCGGCGCCATCCAGATGGCGCGCGAACCGAACTGCGACGTCCTGGTGCTCGACCTGCGGATGCCCGGCCAGAGCGGCATCGACGTGCTGCGCACGCTCGGCGCGGAACACCTCCGCTGCCGGACGGTGCTGCTGACGGCGACGATCAGCGACGAGGACGTCGTCGAAGCCGTCCGCCTCGGCGCGCGCGGCGTGGTGCTGAAGGAAGCGTCACCGGAGACGCTCCTCGAGTGCGTCCGCCGCGTCCACAGCGGTGAGCAATGGATCGACGAAGAAACCATGACGCGGGCGATGGGTCGCGTCGCGCGCCGCACCGCCGCCATCGGCGAAGCCGGCAAGGTCCTGACGCCGCGCGAAATCGAAATGGTCCGGATGATCGCGCAGGGCCTGCGCAACAAGGCGATCGCCGATCGGCTCAACATCACCGAAGGCACGGTGAAGATCCATCTCCACAATATCTACGAGAAACTGCGCATCGACGGGCGGCTTGCGCTGATGCTGTACGCGCAGGAGAAGGGGCTCTCGTAATTGTCAATTCTCAATGATCAATGGTTAATTCGTACGAATTGACTATTGAGAATTGATAATTTCCAATTCTCACCCCAAGGCCTTCCAGCTCTTCACCACATGATCCGCCGTGCGCCATGCGAGCGCCTGGACGGTGTGGGTCGGGTTGTGCGCGCCGCTCGTGCCCATGACTGACGCGCCGAGGACGCCGAGGTTCGGGCACTCGTGCGACATCCCCCAGCGGTTGACGACGTTGGTGTCCGGGTTGTCGCCCATGCGGGTGCCGCCGTACGCGTGCGTCGACGCGCCCATGAGGCCGCCGACCGGACCGCGGACGACCTGAATCGCGCCGGCAGCGCGGTACCACTGCTCCATCTTGTCCTGCGCGAAGGCGGCGACCTTGCGCTCGTTCTCCTTGAACTCGCCGGTGATCCGGATCACCGGGAAGCCGAGCGGATCCTTGACGACCGGATCGAGGTCCAGGAAGTTCTCTTCGTACGGCAGCGTCGTCTTCTGGATGTACGAACCGTGCGAGCGGTCGGCGTTCTCTTTGATGAAGGCCTTCCACTGCGAGCCCCATGACGGCGCCAGACCGAACGTGTTCATGTTCGACGCGCCAATCGGCCGGCGGTCGGACATCGCCCAGAGATTGCAGCCGCCGATGAAATCGAGGTTCGCGTGATCGAAGTTGTCGTCCGCCCAGTTGTCGACCGCGACGCCCTGCGCCGGCAGGCCGTACCAGGCCTTGATGTCGAACGGAAAGAGCGCGGTCACCGGTGCGCCCTGGTGATGGCTGAAATAGTGGCGGCCGACCTGCCCGTGGTTGTTCGACAGCCCCTTCGGATACGCGGCCGACTTTGACTGCAGGAGCAGCCGTGAGTTTTCGTAGGTGAAGCCGGCGAGCAGCACCACCTTGGCCGGCTGCACGAACTCCTCGCCGTTCGCCAGATAGGTGACCCCGCTCGCGCGTCCCTGTCCGTCGACGTTGATCGACGTGACAATCGCGCCGGTGACGGCCTTGAAATGACCGGTCGCCTGCGCGCGCGGAATCGTCGAGACCGCCGTCGAATTCTTCGCATCGACGTGACAGCCGCCGGTGTTGCAGTAGCCGTGATACATGCAGCCCGAACGGTTCTGATAGCTGCGTGAATTGATCGCCGCCGGGCCGGGGAACGGATTCCAGCCCAGACCGCGGGCCGCCGCCGCCATCTTTTCGTGGAACGCGGTCCAGCGGAGCGGCGGCATCGGATAGTCGCGCTTCCTGGGCCCTTCGAACGGATTGCCGCGCGGATCGAGCTTGCCGTTGACGTTTCCAGCCTGGCCCGACACGCCGACTTCGTACTCGATCTTGTCGTAGTAGGGTTCGAGTTCGTCGTAGCCGAACGGCCAGTCTTCAACCGTGCTGCCTTTGGGGATCCGCGCCGCGCCGTAACGGCGCCTCGTTTCGCTCACGACCTTGAAGTCCCACGGATTGAGCCGCCAGTGCTGCGCCCAGTAGTGCAGGCTCGTCCCGCCGACTGCGTTCATCATCGGGTGGCCGCCCTGCACCGCGGTGGCGCTCGCCGTGGCCCGCACCGTCGGCGCTTCCTGATTGGTCTTGTGCGAGGTCAGCATCGGCCAGCCGCGCACGTTGTTGCGGATTTCGTCGGGCGCGAAATCGCGCCGGGTCATCGCGCCGCCCGCCTCGAGGCCGATCACCTCGAGGCCCGCCTGCGCGAGCGGGAGCACGGCCACGCCGCCGGCGGCACCGAGACCAATGACGACCACATCGGTGTCTCTCAGCCTAGTCGCCATGTGCCAGGTCTCCCATGTCGTGCCCATCGCGACGGGCGGTCGCCTTGTTGAAACCCTCGAAGTCGTAGGCGGACTTGTGATTCGGCTTCAGCTGATTGGCTTCGAGCGCCTTCTGATCCGCCGCCGTCACCATCGTCCGCACGCCCGGATAGCCGAGCAGATCCCAGCCGATGAAGTTGGCGTTGCCGCCGTAGTACGGGTCGCCGAACATTCCCTGCTTGGTGTGTCCGAGCACCATGTTGAAGAACTGCGCGGAACTGCCGGTGAAGCCGGTCGCGCCGCCGGTTTCGCAGTCAATCAGGACCGAATCCCTGTCGGTGGTCGAGAGCTCGAGGAACGCTTTGCCGCGCGACGATCGCGCGTAGCGATCCAGGGCGGCGAGACCATTGGCATACGCCTGCCGCGATCCCGACAGCGCGCCGCCGAGCGCACGGTCGATGTAGTGCGCCGCCCGCGCGTCCTTGGCACCCGGTCCGTTGGCATCCGATGGAATCAGCCGATCGACGACGGCTTCGAGCAGATCCGCTTCGGTCGCGGTCAGGTTCTCGAACGCTTCGCGCGGCGCCGCGGCCCGCGCCGGCGCCTGCGGAGCGGCTGGTTCGGCAGCGGCCGGTGCCGGCGTCGTCAGCAGGCTCGCCGGTCCCGCGACCGCTGCCGCGCCCGCCAGTCCCGCGCCGCGCAGCAAATCGCGGCGCGTGAAAATCTTGAGCGGCTCACTCATGGTGCGTCACTTTCTTTCGTAGGTGGCCATCAATTCGCCTTGTCCGACGATATGGCCTTTCATCGCGTCGAGCAGTTCGGCGCGCGTGAGCGGAATCTGTCCGGGCTTGGTCACGATCGGCGCATCAAGGGCATAGACGATGAAGTGATAGTGATGCACTTTGCCGGGCGGCGGCGCCGGACCACGATAGAGCTGGCGGCGGAATCCGCTCGTCCCCTGCACCGTTCCGGTGAGTCCCGCCGGCATCGGCGCGGCCGGATCGATCGGCAGTGCTTCCGGCAAACCCTTGGCGGTCGCCGGAATCTTGTAGACGACCCAGTGGACGAACGGCGGCGGATTCCCGGCGTCGGGATCCTCGCAGATCACGGCGAATTCCTTCGTCGCCGCCGGCGCACCGCTCCACTGCAGCGAGGGCGAGTCGTTTCTGCCGTCGGGGGTGTGCTGCCGCGGAACCGGCGCGCCATCAGTCATCGACGTGCTCGTCACCTTCAGGACGGCGGGCGTCTGCGCCAAGGCCAGCACCGGTGCCAGGACGACAACGGCGGCGACGGCGCGCGCCAACCACTGAAAGATTCGCATGCGGCTCCTCTCGGGCGTCACAGTCTAGCAAAGGATTCGCCTCGCCGAGGGCCGGTCATAGACTTTTGACGGGCCACGCCAGGCCGTCGACGATTCCAGCTGCCGGAGTGCAATCGACAGGCGGCGGCTGTACGATCGTCGGTGAGGCCGCCCTATGGAAACCGCTCCCTATCGTCGCGTCGAAGACCAGCTGCGCGACCCACAACTCTTTCGCGAGGACTGCTATGTCGGCGGCCTCTGGATCAACAGCGCGCACGGCGCGATCGCGGTCCACGACCCGGCGACCGGCCGCCTCGTCGGTACGGTGCCGAGGCTCGGTCGCGAGGAAACGCGTCAGGCGATCGATCACGCGGCCGCCGCGCTGCCGGATTGGCGCGCCCGCACCGGCAAAGAACGGGCGGCTCTGCTGCGCAAGTGGTTCGACCTGATGATGGCGAATCAGGACGACCTCGCGACATTGATGACGCTCGAGCAGGGCAAGCCGCTCACCGAGTCGCGCGGCGAAGTGGCCTACGGCGCCGGCTTCATCGAATGGTTCGCCGAAGAGGCGAAGCGCGCCTACGGCGATACGATTCCCGCCCACGCCCGCGACAAACGGATCGTCGTCCTCAAGGAACCGATCGGCGTCGTCGGCTGCATCACACCGTGGAACTTTCCGATCGCGATGATCACGCGGAAGGTCGGTCCGGCGCTGGCCGCGGGCTGCACGGTCGTGGTGAAGCCGGCGTCGCAGACGCCGTTTTCGGCACTGGCGCTCGCCGTTCTCGCCGAGCGCGCGGGGATCCCGGCCGGCGTGCTCAACGTCGTGACCGGCTCGGCCACTGAAATCGGCGCCGAGCTCACGTCGAATCCGAAGGTGCGAAAGATCTCGTTCACCGGGTCGACCGAGATCGGCAAGCTCCTCATGGCGCAGTGCGCCGGCACCGTCAAGAAGGTCTCCCTGGAGTTGGGCGGCAACGCGCCCTTCATCGTCTTCGACGACGCCGATCTGGACGCGGCGGTTGAAGGTGCGGTCGTATCGAAGTACCGCAACACCGGGCAAACGTGCGTCTGCGCGAACCGTCTCCTCGTGCAGGCGTCGGTCTACGACGCCTTCGCCGCGAAGCTCGCGCGCGCCGTCGAGAAGCTGAAAGTCGGCCCCGGGCTGGAACCCGGCGTGACCCAAGGCCCACTCATCGACGAGGCGGCCGTCGAAAAAGTCGAGCGCCACATCGAAGACGCGGTGGCCAAAGGCGCACGCGTCCTGACGGGCGGCAAGCGTCTCAGCGGCCAGTTCTTCTCGCCGACTATCCTGACCGGTGCGACCTCAGCGATGGCGATTGCTCACGAGGAGACCTTCGGCCCGGTCGCACCACTGTTCAGATTCGACACAGAGTCCGAAGCGATTGCGCTGGCGAACGCCACGCCGTTCGGCCTGGCGGCGTACTTCTACGGCCGGGACATTTCACGGATCTGGCGCGTGGCAGAAGCGCTCGAATACGGCATTGTCGGGGTCAACACCGGCCTGATCTCGACCGAAGTGGCGCCGTTTGGCGGGATGAAGGAATCCGGAATCGGCCGCGAGGGGTCGAAGTACGGAATTGAGGACTATCTGGAGATCAAATACGTATGTTTAGGTATCTCCTGATGGGGGCATCCCTTGGCACGGATCTGGTAATCTGAGTGGGCAGCGTTTCGGAATCGCAGACAACGGAGTCATGAAATGAAGATGCGTGCGGTGATCGTGGCAGTAGCCACGGTGGCGATGGTGCAAGCGGGTCTGGTACTGGTGTCCGGCCAGGAGAAAACCACCTGGGACGGTGTGTATACGAAGGCGCAGGCCGACACGGGCGCGGCGCTCTACAAGGCGCAGTGCTCGAACTGCCACGGCGATTCGGCCGCCGGCGCCGACGCGCCGCCGCTGAACGACGCGGGCTTCGCCGGCAGCTGGGACGGCCTGGTGCTGGACGAGCTGGTCAAGCGCATCAAGATCTCGATGCCGGCCAACGCGCCCGACACGCTCAGCCGTCAGGAGAGCATCGACATCACGGCGTACCTCCTCCAGCAGAACCGCTTCCCGGTAGGCGAAGCGACGCTGGCAGGCGACAACGTCGGGATGATCAAGTACGCCACGAACAAACCCTAGAGTCGCTTGACTTAAGGATTTCAGGAATTCGGGATTTCAGGATTTCGTGACAGCGAAATCCTGAAATCGCTGGAACGTGAAATCCTTAATTCCTGAAATCCTTAAATCCTCAAATTCCACGTTCAGCGACCGGGCACCTTGGGCACCGGTATGTTTTCCTCCGTGCTCACGCCGAAGCGTCTGAATCGTCCGTACGTCGCTTTCCCATCGATAATCGACCGATCGTGATTGTTTTCGTAGCGCTCGCGCATCTCGACCGGGACGAGATGGCCGATCGTCGTGTCTTCGTCGTAGACGACGTTGACGAACGTCCGCACGATCGGATCTTCGATCCGCAGCTCTGACATGCGCACCCGGCCGGTGAGCGGTTCGACCCAGAACCGCCCTTGCGTCGGGAGATCGCCGAGGCCGTTCGGACGGCGGATGAGCGTCCCCTTGGGCCCCTCCTGGTAGTCAATCGCCCAGAGCGTTCCGAAGTCGCGGTTCTTCTCGATCCCGAGTGTCGAGATCGCCCGCTCGCGCGTCCGCGCGAACTTGAAGCGTGGCTGAAACTCCGCTTCGAGGAACATCAACGGAATCGTCGGCGTGTTGATCGTCCGGATTACGCTGCCGATGTTGTAACGGGCGCTGTCGGCGAGGATCCGTTCGAGCTGCTGGGTGACATCGGGATTCGGTTTCAGGAAGAGCGCCAGGAGCCGTTCCTGCCGATCGCGCACGGCACGGCCATCGACTTCGAACACGTCACGAAATTCGACGTAGCCGTCCTGCGCCTGGAGCCGCACCATGAGCACGTCTGACCTGAGTTCGCGGTGCGTCACGAGCGCCTGAAGCCCCGACCCGCCGATCAACTGGCCGCCGAAGGTCGGCCGCATATCCTGAACGTAGAACTCCTCGGCGACGATCGCGGACAGCTGACGGCGAAAACTGGCCGCGTAGGTCGCCATCCGCGACAGCACCTGATCGAGCGGCGGCTCCTGGGCCGCGCCATTTCCGGTCAGGGCCATCAGCGCACCGGCGACGCACGACACAAACATCAGACTTCGCCGCATCAGTCACCTCTCAGGACCGCCAGCGGGTTCGCGCGCATCGCCCGGCGCGCCGGCGCGAGGCACGCCGCGAGCCCGACCAGCATCAGAATGACGACGGTCGCGAACGACAGCAACGCACTGGCGGGAGCGATGCCGAAGACACGCCCGGCCAGCACGGCGTTCAGCAGTTGCGACAGAGCGAGCCCCAGCGCAAGTCCGATGGCGATCAGCACGCCGCCTTCGCGCATCACCACTCGGGCGAGGCGTCCGGCCGTGGCTCCGAGCGCGGCGCGGACACCCAGTTCGTGCTGCCGCTGCAGGACGACGCAGGCGAGGACGCCGTAGATACCGATTCCGGCGAGCAGGAGCGCCACTCCCGCAAAGACCGCCACGGCCCATGAGCGCTGGCGGTCCGAACCGAGCGAATCATCCTTCATGGCCTGCAATGTCTTCAGCTCGGCCAGCGGTTGGTCCGGGTTGACGGACGCGACGGCCCGCCGCAACGCCACGTCAAGACCACCCTGAGGGCGAGCCCCGGCGCCGCGCACGACGAGCGACGGACGCCGCGTCGTGCTCTGCGTGAGCGGCACGTACACGCCGGGACTGACGCGGGCATCCTTGAGATCCGTCACGCGCTCATCGGCAATGACCCCGATGACCTCCCAGTTCAGGTCGGGACCAAAACGGGTGCGTCCCGTCGTGACGAGTTCCGGAATCAGCAGCTGCTGCCCCACCGGGTCGCGGCCGTTGAAGACCGTTCGCATCATCGTTTCGTTGATCACGGCGACGCGCGGCGTGTCGCTGCGATCGGTGTCCTGCAGCAGCCGGCCGCGCCGCAGCGTCAGCGACAAGGCGGGAAAGTAGCCGGGCGTGACCATCTTGAAGAACCCGGTCGGCCGATCCGCCTGCGGCGTCGACGCGTCGGTCGCCTGCACTGGCACCTCAGTGCCCCAGCCCTGCAGCGGCAGGACCGAGGTGAAGGCGGCGTCCTGCACTCCCGGCACGCTTTTTACTGCCGCGAGCACGCGATCGAGGTAGCGTTCGCGGTCGTTCCGGTCGGCCGTGCGATCGGGCGGGAGCGGCAGCTGCGCGGTGACGACATTGGTGGGATCGAATCCGGTGTCGGCACGCTGCAGGCGCACGAACCCCGTGACGAGCACCGCCGCGGTCGCCAGCAGCACGAACGCCAGCGTGACTTCGGCGACCACGAGGCCACGCCGCACGCGCGCGCTGTCGGCCGTGGACTGCCCGGGGCGGCCGCCTTTCAGTCCGCTGACCAGATCGCCGCGAAGCGCGGCCCGTGCCGGAATGACGCCGAAGATCACCGTCATCAGGACCGACACCGCGAGCGCGAACAGGAACACGCGGCCATCCATCACCACGGCATCCTGCGGCGGCAACCGGCCGGGCGACGAATACATCGGCAACAGCGCGCGGATCGCGGCCAAGAGGCCGACGGCGACGCCGAGTCCCAGCGCCGCGCCGGCGAGCGCGGTCAGCAGACTCTCGGTGAGGAATTGACGAAGCAGGCGGCCGCGGCCGCCGCCCAGGGCCGAGCGAATCGCGCATTCCTGCTCGCGGGCAAGCGCTCGCACCAGCATCATGTTGGCGAGATTCACGGCGGCGATGAGCAGCAGCACGCCGACCGCGCCAAACATCAGCACGAGCGACGCACGCAGGCCGTTCATGCCGAGCATCTCCATGTAGGGCGTGATCGTCACGCCCCATCCCTTGTTCGAATCGGGATACGCCGCGCACAGTTGCGCGGCGAGCGCATCCATCTCGGCGCGCGCCGCGGCGACGCTCACGCCCGGGCGCAACTTGCCGTAGACATTGAACGAGCGATAGGCGCGGTTGCTCTCGCCGGCGAGCACCTGCGGCACCCAGATCTGCGTCCAGCCCCACTCGCTGGCGCTCGCGCTCTCGGGCATGACGCCGACGATCGCGAACGGCTGGTCGCGCAGCCGGATGTTGCGGCCGACAATCCCGGGATCGCCGCCGAACTGTCCGCGCCACAACTCGTGGCTGATGATCGCCACCTGATCGTGGCCCGGCTGCTGATCGTCGGCGGTAAAGGCTCGGCCGAGTTCCGGCCGCAGCGCAAACAGCCGGAAGTACGGCTCGCCGACATAGGCCGCGCGCAGCGGCAGCGGGACCGGGACGCCGCTGAGCGTCAGACTCCCGAAGCCCCACGACGCCAGGGTGTCGAACGAACGATTCTGGTCGCGCCAGTCAAAGAAGTTGAGCGTCGACACCGCGCTGAGGTCGCCGCGCGGGTTCCGCTCGAGGACCCACATGATCCGATCGACATCGGGATAGGGCCGGCGCAGCAGCACGCCGTTGACGAGGCCGAAGACCGCGGTCGTCGCCCCGAGTCCGACGGCCAGCGTCAGCAGCATCAGCGCGGTGGGCCCCGCCTGCCGCCGCATGCTGCGCCACGCCGTCCGGAGGTCGCGTCCCAGATCCTCGAGCAGCCGGACTCGACGCGTGTCGCGGACCTTCTCCTTGGTCAGCGCGACGCCGCCGAGCGCCTTGATCGCCAACGCCCGTGCCTGTTCGGCCGGCACTCCTTCGACCATGTGACGCCGGGTCAACTGCTCGAGGTGAAAGGCCAGTTCCTCGTCGAGTTCGCGCTCGACCAGATCGCGACGGGCCAGCGATCGCACGCGCAGCCCCACCGCCGTGGCCAGCCGATCCCACGTCATCTCAGGCCTTCAGGTGCACGACCAGCGAAATCGCCGCCGCCAGCCGGTTCCAGTTCGCCGCCTCGCGGGCCAGCTCGCGCTTGCCGGCCCGAGTGAGCGAGTAGAACTTCGCGCGCCGGTTGTTCTCGCTCGGCCGCCACTCCGCGGTGATCCAGCCTTCCTGTTCGAGCTTGTGCAGCGCCGGATAGAGCGAGCCGTCGCTGACCTGCAGCACGTCCGACGACACCTGCTTGAGGCGCTCCCGAATCGCCCAGCCATTGAGCGGCTCGAGGGCCAGGACCTTCATGAGCAGCAGATCGAGAGTCCCTTGGACCAGGTCGGACGGTTTACTCACACCTTCACCTCTCGGTTACCGAGTCATCATGCGACGGCTCACCTCGGTAATCAATAGGAAAGGCGGTGGGGGACGTGGGGGATATCAGGATTTGAGGATTTAAGGATTTAAGGATTTAAGGATTTGAGGATTTAAGGATTTAAGGATTTCAGAACTTGGTGAATGGAGAATTGCGAGATTGGGCTCGGCAAAATCTTCCGCACCTGGAATGGGCGGACTCGGCATTTATTGGCACGCCTCGCTGCCAGGTCGCTGAAATGCCTCATATTCCGGGCGGCACGGGCTGTGCTCTAGTGCCGGCCATGAATCCAATTGCTGAAGATCTCAGAAAGAGGCTGAAACAATTCGCGGTGGACATCATCCGGCTGGCGCGCAGCATGCCGCAGCCAGATACGGCGACTTCCATCGTCTGCGGCCAGTTCATTCGCTCGGGAACCGGGACAGCCGCCAACTACCGCGCGGCGTGTCGCGCGCGCTCACATGCCGAATTCGTCGCAAAGCTTGGCGTCGCAGTCGAGGAATCCGACGAAACCGAATTCTGGCTGGATCTCGTCCTGGAAGTGCCCTTGGCGGACGGCCCCGAACCTACTCGTCTGCGCGGCGAAGCGGCCCAAGTTCGAGCCATCCTCAAGTCATCTTTCGACACGGCGCGTGAAAACCGCGATCGCGCTACTCCTCCAGCAAAGAAGAGAGGTGGTAGGACTCTCTAAATCCTAATATCCCTAAATCCCTAAATCCTGAAATCAAGCTGCGCTTTTCTGCTATCTTCCTGCCCCATGAACCTGAAACCTCTTCTCTCCGCGACCGCCGCAGCGGTTCTGGCCGCCGGCGGCGTCCATCTCGCGGCTCAAGGCAGCTCGGTTGGCCCCGTTGCGTGCACGGTGGATGCCCTGCAGAAGAAGGCACCCAAAGGTACGACCATCACCAAGGCGGAGGTCGTCGAGGCCAAAGGGGATCAGCCGCGGTTCTGCCAGGTGGACGGGCACACCGCCACGCCGGGAAACGAAGTGGACTTCCGGCTCGGGCTGCCGCAGAACTGGAACGGCAAGTACTACTTCGTCGGTGTCGGCGGGACCGGCGGCACCATCGGCCGGCTCGATGCCGGGTTGGCGCGCGGCTACGCCTCGGCGTCGACCGACACCGGGCACGACGCAGAGGATCGGGCGTGGAGCACTGATGCCGCCAAGCGGATCGACTACGGCTATCGCGGCACGCACGTCACCGCGGTCGCCGGCAAGGAACTGACGGCGTCGTTCTACGGCAAGACGCCGGCGCACGCGTATTTCCAGGGCTGCTCGAACGGCGGCCGCCAGGCCTTCATGGAGGTGCAGCGCTTCCCCGCCGACTTCGACGGCATCATCGCCGGCGATCCGGCGACCGGCGTGCCGATGCAGGCGGGCCGCGCGCTCGTCTTCCAGAAGCTGCTCGCGAATCCCGAGGGCTACCTGCCGATCGAGAAAGTTGAAATGCTGTCGAACGCGACCGTCGCCGCGTGCGACGCGCTCGATGGCCTGAAGGACGGCCTCGTCAGCGATCCGCGCCTCTGCCGCTTCAAGCCGGAAACGCTGAAGTGCACCGGTGGCGATGCGCCGAACTGCCTCACCGCGCCGCAGCTCGACGTGGCCTTGCAGCTCTATAACGGCGCGAAGCTGGCGAGCGGCGAAACCTACGCGTATCCGTTCCCGCTCGGCCACGAAGGCGGCGCGACCGGCTGGCGGGCCTGGACCGTCGGACGCACGCCGCCGGTCAAGCAGGCGAACGGCACGCTGGAGTTCGCCGAAAATCTACCCAGCGGATTCCGGCTCTCCGACGAAAACTTCAAGATGATTTCCGCGTCGGCGTCGGATCCGTCGTTCACCTGGCGGAACTTCCGGCTCGATCGCGATCTGGCGCGGCTGAAGGACATGACGGCGATCCTGAGCCCGCTCGACGCTGATCTGCGGCCGTACAAACAGCGCGGCGGCAAGATCCTGATGTACCACGGCTGGGCCGACCCGGCGATCAGCGCGCTCGGCACGCTCGACTACTTTGAACGGATGACGAAGATCGTTGGCGGCCAGAAAGAAGCCGATAGTTTCGCGCGGCTCTATCTCGTGCCCGGCATGCACCACTGCAGCGGCGGCCCGGGCCCGAATCAGTTCGACATGCTGACGGCGCTCGAAAACTGGGTGGAAAAAGGCCAGGCCCCGGCGTCCATCCTCGCGACGCACAAGACCGACGACAAGGTCGATCGGACGCGCCCGCTCTGCCCGCATCCGCAAGTGGCGAAGTACACCGGCAGCGGCAGTGTGGACGACGCCGCAAACTTCCGCTGCCAGATGCCGTAGAAGCCTGAATTTCAGGAGTTTAGGATTTCAGGATTTCAGGACTTAGCAACGGCTGCTCGATAGGAGCAGCAGTAGCTCGAAATCCTAAAATCCTGAATTCCTGAAATCCTAAAATTCAGAGCGCTTCATACCGCGCTTTGAACTGTTCCCGCAGAACGGACTTTTTGAATTTCCCCACCGACGTCCGCGGAATCTCCGCGATGAATTCGAACGCGTCGGGCAGCCACCACTTGGCGAAATTCGGCGCGAGATAGGCCAGCAGGTCGTCGGCCGTCGCCGCCGCATCTTTCTTCAGCACCACGCACGCCAGCGGCCGCTCGTCCCATTTCGGATGCGGCACGGCAACCACTGCGGCCTCGGCCACCGCGGGATGGCCCATCAACGCCGTTTCAAGCGCCACCGAACTGATCCACTCGCCGCCTGACTTCACGAGATCCTTCGCCCGGTCGGTCAGCTCGATGCAGCCGGACGGCGCGATCGTCACGATGTCCCCGGTCTTGAACCAGCCGTCGCTCGTGAAGCGATCGTCCGGTCCCTCGACGTTGTAGTACTGCGCCGCGACCCACGGCCCCCTCACCTCGAGTTCCCCCATCGTCTCGCCGTCCCACGGGACCAGCCCTTCGTCGGTGCGGGCGCGCAGCTCGACGAAGGGCAACGGCGTGCCCTGCGTCCCCATGTAGCGATAGCGCTCCTCGGCCGGCGCGTTCTCGAGCGACGGCGGCAGATTGCAGAGCGTCCCGAGCGGCGTCAGTTCGGTCATGCCCCAGGCGTGCACGATGTTGAGGCCGTGGCGTTCCTTGAATCCCTTGATCATGGACGGCGGCGCGGCGCTGCCGCCGACCACGATGGCGCGCAGCGCGCTGAGATCGTACGCGCCCGGGTCGCGATCGAGTTCCTGCAGGAGGCCGAGCCAGACCGTCGGCACGCCGGCGGTCAGCGTGACCCGCTCGCGCACGAGAAGGTCGACCACACTCTTCGCATCAAGGTGCGGCCCGGGAAACACCTGCCGCGCGCCGAACAGGGCGCCGGTAAACGGCAGGCCCCAGGCGTTGACGTGAAACATCGGCACGATGGGGAGAATGGTGTCGCGTTCGCTGATCCCGAGCGCATCGGTCAGCCCCTCGCTCAACGAGTGCAACACCACGGCGCGATGCGAGTAGAGCACGCCCTTCGGACGGCCGGTGGTGCCCGACGTGTAACACATCGCCGCCGCATCGTGCTCGTCGAGTGCCGGCTCGCGATATTCGGACGGGTCGGCCGCCGCCACGAAGTCCTCGTAGTCCGAAAGGTTCGACCGGTTCGACAGGTTCGAGAGGTTCGAAAGGTTCGAGATGTTCGAAAGGTTCGGGTTCGATCGCATCACGATGACGTGTTCGATCGCCACGCGGTCCCGAAATTTTTCATAAAGCGGGACCAGGCTTTCATCGACGATGAGCACGCGATCCTGAGCGTCGTTGACGATATACGTCAGGTCGTCGGGGTGCAGCCGCAGGTTGAGCGTGTGCAGCACCGCGCCGCACAGCGGAATGCCGAGGTACGCCTCGAGATGCTCCTGACTGGCCCAGGCCAGCGTCGCCACCCGATCGCCATGGCCGATGCCGAGGCGCCGCAGCCCGACGGCCAGCCGCCGGGCGCGATCGACAACGGTCGCGTAGCTCGCATGCGTGATGCTCTTATCCGGTCGCCGCGACGCGACCGTTTTGTGTCCAAAGAGTGCCTCGACCCTCCGCACGACGGCGGGGAGAGACAGGGCGTAGTCCATCATCAGTCCGCGCATGGCGGGGACGATACCACCAACTGCGCAGAAAACCGACTGGTACAGTAGGATTGTCCGCCGTGCATCCAGACCTCCAGGAAGCGATCGACTTTCATAAGGCAATCATCGCGGAAGGTGGCAAGGCGCTCGTCGGGTACGACACCGCGAAGGCGCTCGCCAACATCGTCCTCCTCTCCGAAATTCCGACCACCTACGACAAGCGGGAAAACCGGCAGGTCAACGCCGGCAACCTGCTGCTCCGGGGTGTGCCGGGCGTCGGGAAGACGTTCTTCGGCGTCATCCTCGCCGCGATCAGCGATGCCAAGTTCGCCCGCATTCAAGGCCGGGCCGACCTGCAGCCGACCGAGGTCGTCGGTTTCCAGATGATCAATCCGGCCACCGGCGCGCTGACGACCGAATTCGGTCCGCTCGCGGCGGCCGAGGTCATCCTGCTCGACGAAATCAACCGCATTCCGCTCAAGTCGCAGAGCGCGTTTCTCGAAGGCCTCCAGGACCGCACGATCACGGTCGGCAAGGAGACCTACGAGTTGCCGGCATTCAGCTTCGCGATTGCGACGATGAACCCGATCGAGCTCGGCCAGGGCACGTTTCCGCTGTCCGAAGCCGCCACCGATCGCTTCGCGATCATGATCAACATCGGCTACCTTCCGCCCGAAGAGGAAGAAAAGCTGGTGAGCTTCGACTTCAAGCGCGTGCGCCTCGGCAAGTTGCTCGCGAAGGAACGCATCATCGAGCTCCGCTCCCGCATCAACGAGCAGGTGTTCCTCCACGACCGCCTCGGCCGCTATGTGCAGCGCCTGGTCGCCGCGACCCGGCCCTACAACGCCGAAACGGACTGGCTGACGCGCTCGCCCTCGGAACTGGTCGAGCGCGGCGTCGATCTGGGCGCGTCGCCGCGCGCCATCATCTGCTGGGGCCGGCTCGCCAAGGTGTGGGCGCTGCTGCAGCACGAACGCACCGATGTCTATCCTGAAGACATCCAGGAGCTCGCACCCTACGTCCTCTCCCACCGCGTGTGGCTCGGTCCGCACGCCGCCAGCCACGGCCTGACGACCGAGGCCGTGATCAAAGACATCGTCGAGCGGGTACCGATTCCATGAGGACCCGTGACCACGAGGAGATCGCGCCGTTCGTCAATCTGGCCGATATCACCGAGATCGAACTGGTCATCCTGAAGCGCATGCGGGAAGTGACGATCGGCGATCATCGCAGCCGATCGCAGGGGTCGGGATTCGATTTCATCGGGCTGCGCGACTGGCAGGCCGGGGATCGTTTCGCCTCCATCGACTGGGCCCAATCGTCGCTCACGGGCTTCTCCCCGCTCGTCGTTCGCGAGTTCGAACAGCCGAGCACGGCGACCGTCATGGCGATCACGGACCTCTCCCCGTCGACGCGCTGCGGCGTGAACGGCGTGCCGATCGCCGCGGCGATCGCCCGCACCATCGCCACGCTTGGGATGTCGGCCGTCTTCTTTCAGGATCCCTTCGGCCTGGTGACCTTTGACGCCGGCTTCGCGCACCTCGCGGCCCTGCGGCCCCGGACCGGCAAGAGCCATATCGTTCACTGCCTCGACGCGTACCAGTACCAGCGCAACCTGCAGCAGGTCCGCCGTAGCGGCAGCATCAGCACCTCGCTCGGCGGCTTCGTCCGGCGGCAATCGATGCTGCCGGTCATCTCGGACTTTCTGTTCGACGATGCCGAGGGGATCATTCGCGAACTGGCGCTGGTGAACGCGACCCACGACGTGTTCCTCGTCCTCATCGACAGCGCCTTCGCCTTCGACCTGCCGCCGGTTTCGGCCGGCTGGATCGAAATCGTGGACGTTGAGACCGGCCGGACGCGCACCGTGTCGCGCCGCGCCTACCGGGATCTGGGCGCGCGTGCCAGGCGCTGGCAGGACGAGGTCAAGCGGCTGGCGAAGGAGCAGGACCTCGATCTCGTCACGATTGGTCTCGATCAAGGCGCGTCAGACCTCGAGCTGAGTGAATTCGTCGTCGAGCGGCGACTCCGGAAGACCAACAACTGAGGGCAGCTGTGAAGCGGTATCTCTTCGTGTTCCTGACTCTCCTGGCCGCTGCGCGGCTCGATGCGCAGCAGCCGGCGGCGCCGGCCGCCGGCACGACCAACGTCGAAGTGGACCCGATTCGCTGCTGGTGGCGAACCAGCGCCGGATCGGTCCGGACCGGCGAGACGTTCGATCTCGCCTTGACCTGCGCCACGCTCGACACCGAAGCGGTCCAGGTCGTGCCGGACGAATCGCGGCTCGGTCCGGCGGTCGTGCAGATGGCGCCGTTCGAAGTGGTCGGCGGCTCGCATCCCGCCGACATGCGGTCTGGCTCGCGGCGCTTCTTTCAGTACCAATACACGCTGCGCATCATCAACCCGGACATGATCGGCCGCGACGTCCGGATTCCCGACCTGGTCATCCACTACCGGATCAACAGCCGCGTCGCCGAGAACGCCGCGCTTCAGGGCCGCGATCTCGTCTACATGCTGCCGACACAGTCGGTTCGCCTCGCGTCGATGGTGCCGGGCGACGCGCCCGACATTCGCGACGCGGGCGGTGAAGACTTCGGAATTGCCGAAGGCCTCACGTTCCGCGCCAGCGTGCTGGAAATCGTCGCCATCACCTGCGTCGTGCTGGGCGTGCTGATGATCGTGCTGGCGGCGGTCGGGGTGTTCCGACGCGCCGGCGCCCGCACACCGGCGAGCGAACGGCTCCTGCCGGTCCGCAGCGTCGTCGGCGCCGCGTCCCGCGCGTTGCGGGATGTCCAGCAGGAGCGTGAACGTGGTGGCTGGACGCCCGCGCTCCTGTCCCGCGCCGCGGCGGCGGCCCGCATCATCGGCGCGTGCGCCATCGGACGTCCGGTCAGCCAGCGGCCCGCGGATGCGGCGGCGACCGAGACAGAAGGGCGCGTGCTCGTGTCGGGAGGGTTCCGCCGGCCCGGCCGCGTCCTCTCGAGTCCGCTGACCGCCTTCGATCTGTCACGCGTGTCCGGAGCGGCCGCGCCGGAGCGTCAGGCGACGCTCGACCAGCTCCGCGAGGCGCTCAGCGCGTTTTCCGAGCCGCAGTACCGTCGAGACGCCGCGATCGACCAGGGCGCACTGGATCGGGCCCTGTCGAGCACGCTTGACGCCGCCACCAAAGTGAAGAGCGAACACTCCTGGCTGAAGGATGCGCTCAAACAGGTGCGCATGGGCAACCGTGCCGTCACCACCCGCGCCTGATGACGTTCGACGCCGCGCGCCTGTTCGTCAGCGCGACGCTCGACGAATGGCGGCATCTCCGTCTCGACGACCTGCAGTTCTGGCACCGGAGCGACGCCCGGCTTGGCCTGATCGCGCTGCTCGCGATCTCGTCGCTGCTGCTCGTCGCGCGATCGTTGATGCGGCGCCAGCCGGGACGACATCGCCTGGTGGTCCCGGCGATTCTGTCTTCGGTCGCCTCGTCTCCGATGTCCATCCTGCGGCACGTGCCGCTGCTGCTCGTCGTCGTCGGACTCGGCAGCTTCGCGCTGGCGGCGGCGGACCCCTACACATCGCTGGTGACGAGCGACGTCACGTATCCGGGCCGGCGCATCAGCGTGATGATCGACGCCTCGACCAGCATGCGGACGCCGTTCAAGGCGGCGAAACTGAACCGGCGCGCCGAAACCGACGCGACGTTCTTCACCTCGGTCGCCGCCGCCGAGCGCTTCGTCAGGCTGAGAATGGACGGGCGCTTTCGGGATCTGGTGGCCCTGGTGGAGTTCGGGAACGAAGCGTACGTCGTGACGCCGTTCACCAACGACTACGACAACATCTTGCTGAGCATCTCGCTCATCGGCGACCCGGTCGAGTACTCCCTCTTTCCGGACCAGGGCACGATCATCGCGCAGGCGATGGACCAGAGCATTGGCCTGTTCAAGGCGTTCAATTTCCTGGACGCTGCGGGCAATCTGATGGTCATCTTCACCGACGGCGAGGATACGCGTGCCATCATCAACGGCAAGACGCTCGACGAGATCGTGCAGTCGTCGGTCGACGCCAAGATTCCGGTGTACTTCGTCCGGACCAACTACGAACGCGGCAAGGGCAAGGTCATCCCCGACGAGCTGTGGATGCCGGCGGTGCTCAAGACCGGCGGGCGCTTCTACGCCGCCGACACGGAAGAGCACCTGCTCGACGCCATCAAGGACATCGACGCGGTCTCAGCCGGCACGATCCAGACGCGGCAGTACAGCAGTCAGCGGCCCAGGTTTGGCTTCTTCGCGTTTACCGCGATCGCGTGCTGGATGATCGCGGTCGCGTTGAAGCTCACGGTGCCGGCGTTTCAGAAGTTGCCATGAGAACACTGAAGGTCCGGCTGAAGCCGGCCCCCACAGACGGACGTTCACGTTGTAGGGTCCGGCTTTAGCCGGACCGCAGAGGACTTATGAGAAGCGTAGCGGGCGGAATCATTCTGGCGATTGTGCTGTTCGTCGCGGCAGCGGCCGCGTGGAGCGAGGCGCGGCTGACGCGGCAGGTCGCCGCGGCGCACCAGCGGCTGGCGACGCTCCACTACGACGCCGAAGACGGCATTGAGAAACCGTCGACGATGTGGGGCCGGGTGACGGCGCTGGTTGGTTCGGCCGGCGAGAGCGTGGACCACTACCGCGCCACGGTGCAGTACTGGCTCGCGCGCTACGACCGGCTCACGGAAATGTCGAACGTCACCGGCGCCGAAGCGGTCAACGATCCGAGCCTGCTCTTCATCGCCGCCAATGCGTCGTTCCGCGCCATCCCGCCGCCCGGCGCGGACCGCAAGCCGACGATCGACAAACTCGACAGCGTGATTCAGTCCTACGCCGACATCCTGCGCCGCGACGGCCGCAGGTCGGACGCGGCGTTCAACTACGAATTCGTCTACCGGATTCGCGACAACCTGTCGAAGCTGCCGCCGAACCGGCCGCTGCCGAAGCCCGCGAAACCGGCGGCGCCGGAGAACGTGAGCGTGGACCTCCCCGCCGGCCCGACCGTCCACGGCCGTCCGGGCGGACCGCCCGAGGGCACGGACATGAGCGACTTCAAGACCATCTCGCCGATGCGCTATGACGAGCGTGAAGAGCAGATGGATCCGGGCCAGGGCCGCAAGCTGCAGCGAAAGGGTTAGATCGAGGTCAGAGCGTGCCGGTCAGGATCGATTTCAACCAGATCACCTTCGGCGAGCCGCTGTTTCTCTGGCTGCTCGTCATCCCGCTCGCGCTGGCGGTGCTGTGGGTGTGGCGGCTGCTCCGCCGTCAGGTTGAACTGCGTCTTCTCGCCCAACGGCGCGTCAGCCCGGTTCGCGAGCGCTACGCGATCGTCGGCGACCTGCCGTTGTGGCTGTCGCTCCTGGCCGCGTCGGCCCTCACGATTGTGGCACTCGCGCGGCCGCACGGGCCGGCGACCGCGGTGCGGCAGGGCGGCGTCGACCTCGTGCTGCTGCAGGACGGCTCGGCGTCGATGCGGGTCAAGGACGTCGCCGGCGATCGCTGGCAACGCTCCGTCCGCTTCCTTCGCGTCCTCGGCGATTCGCTGGCCTGGAATCAGGATCGGATCGCGCTCGCGCTTTTTGCCCACATCGCCGCGCCGCAGATCCGCCTGACCAAGGATCCGAATACCTACTTCTTCTTCCTCGACCATCTCGACAACGCGCCGCCGTTCCGCATCGACGACGAAACGACGTGGGACACGAACCTCGAGCTCGGGATCTATTGGGGGCTGCGCCTGATCGAACGCGACGAGGAGATTCACGGCAAGAATCCCAACGCGAAGATCTTCGTCATGCTGTCCGACGGCGAGGCATGGAGCGGCGAAGTCGCCGAGTCGATCAAGAAGGCCAGCGAACGCAACATCCCGCTGTTCGTCGTCGGCGTCGGCACGCAGGCGGGCGGGGCGCTTCCCGCTTTTCACGATGAATCGGGACAGGTCGTGATCGATCCGACGGTCCCGACGACCTCGCGTCTCGACCGCGCCGGTCTGCAGCGTGTCGCCGCCGCCGGCGGCGGGCAGTACTACGAGCTCGATCGGGACGGCGATCGCCGCATCGCCAACGCCATCATCGACGCCGGCCGGCGTCTGGCGCCGTCGCTCGGCGCCGGCGAAGAGTCCGAAGAACTGTACTGGCGATTCCTGGCCGCCGCGGCGATCTTTCCCTTCATCGGCCTGCTCTTCCTGCGCGACCGCGCCGAACTCTGGCTGCAAACCGTCGGCGCCATCGTCATCCTCGTCGTCGTGTTCTCGATCCTGAAGTAGCACCTGATCGGTGCGCGCAGAAATCCGGACGCCGCGGAATACTTCGCAGCCGCCGTGAGTGGGCACCGCGACGCGCCGTAGCATCGTGTGCACTGCCGCGCATGGTGGTCGTCGAAGTGGCGGGGAATGGCGGTTGCACATCCGGACCGTCGATGAGCGCTTTCGGAAGACGCGACGCAGATCGAGTCGCGACGAGGACCATGACCAACGAGCCACGAGAAAAACGGAAACCCGTCGACCTTGACATACTGTGGTCGAGCGACCAACTGGGGTTTGCGGGCCGGGGGAAAATCCTCGATCTCAGCGCCAACGGGGCGCGCATCCAGCTGAATCGCTTGCTGCCGATTCCGGTCGGCTCGAGCATCGCGATCGACAGCCGGGACTTCGCGGCCCGCATGCCGACCGCCCGCGTCCGCTGGACGCGGCATATCGGTTCGCTCACACAGTGCGGTATCGAGTTTCTCTCGACGGGCACGAACTGGGAATCATGGGTCGCGGAACAGGGCGAGGTGGAGACCGCAACCGACTCCCCGAACAGCGCGGTTCACGCGTCAGCGGACGGCCTTGGATAGCCTCGGTTCATCGTCGTTCGCGATCAGCTCCCGCGCACGATGGCCCGGCCAGCGTCGCTGTCACGTTCGTCGTCTTTTCAATCCTGAGGTAGCATCGCACCGCCGGTCGCACACCGCGGATAGCTGCCTGACGCGCGCTGCCAGAACGCGCGATCGCTCAACGCTCGCGCAAACCGCTCGGCCAGTTCACGATTTCCGGCGGCGTTCGGATGCATCACGTCGAACGGAAAGAGCGACGGCTCGCGCGGGAAGGCCGCGGCGATGTCGACGTACGGCACGCCACAACTCGCGGCGATTGACGCCGACAACCGGTTGAATCGGTCGTAGACCTGAGCGAGTTCACCGGCGGTCATCGGGTACTTGTCGAAGACGAGGTCGTCGTAGAGTCCTGGCGTGGCGCGGCGATCGACCAGCAGCCCGTCACGGGTCACCGTGGCGAACGATGACATCACCACTGGAATCCCACGGCGGCGGAGGCCGTCGACGAGCGCACGCAACTTCTCGTCGACCAGTGTCGCGGAACGCTTCGGTCCGTTGGGCTCGAAGCGATGCGCCATCACGCCGCTCGGCGGCCACTGCCGATGCAACACCTTGAGCGCCTGGGTGACGACGATGCTGCGATGCGCGGCCCACGAGAAGATCCCCGGATAGTGCGTCATCCAGCAGTCGCCGACGGGCGCCCGCATCGAACACTCGAGGCCCGGCGCAAACTCGGTGAAATCCACGTCGTTGTGCCCTTCGTAGAGCACCACCAGATCCGGATCGAGCGCCGTGACCTTGTCCGGAGCAATCGCCAGGAGATCGTCGAGCGTATAGCCGCTGAAGCCCGCGTTCACAACGTCGGTCTTTCCCAGCCGGCCGATGCGGTCAAACACCTGCTGCAGGTAGTACGGATAGGTCTCGTCGTCGGCGTTGAAGATCCCCTCAGTCGTGCTCGCGCCCAGCGTCACGATCCGCAGCACTCCGGCCGGTTTGGGCATGACCACGGCGGGGCCGCGCAAACCCAGGGCGTTCGACGACCAGAAGACGTGCTCCCCACGCGCGGCCGGCACGAGATGACCGCCGCGAATCGCAACCCGGAAGTCGGGCCGAAACACAAATCGCGGCACGGGGCGATCGGCAGGAAAGGTTTCCGGCGGAACCGGAAAGGTGTCGAACTGGTAGGCGCGACCGGCCACGAAGCGCGCGTTGTAGATCTTGGTCAGGTCGCGTTCGTTGTTCGCGCGTTTGACGAGCGGCATCAGGATCGGCATGTAGCCGAGCGTGACGCGCACGTAGATCTCGATCGCGATCAGGCTGCCGAGCAGCGCCGTTCCGAGGATCATCAGCCGGACGCCCCACGCGGCGTACGGGGCAACGGCACGACGAAGCGGCTGCAGGCCCAGCGCCATCCCCGCCGCCGCGATGAACACACCGCCCGCGACTGCCGTGGCTTCCCGCGGTCCGATGCCTGGTTGTCCGGCGAACCATCCACTCAGGATCGTCGTCGCGGCGACGAGCAGCCCAAGAGCGAGCAGGGCCGCGCGCAACAGATTGATCGGCTGGTCAGGCGGGCCGCTCGACGAAGTCACGGGCGAATGATTGTATAGGGAGCGATAAACCGATAAATGAAGAGCAAAGGTCCGGCTGAAACCGGACCCCACCGCACATCGTGAATTACGCAGTTTGACGCGGGAGGACTCGTGCTTCGTTCACAAACGTTTCGTGCGGCGCTGGGCGCCGCGCTCGGTCTGTTGCTCGCTGCCGCGGCTGGTGCCGCCGACGCGGGCAAGGCGACCGGCACATTCACCGTCGACGGGACCAGCACGACACTCGCCGTCGCGGTTCACACCTCGGTCGAAAATCTCTTCGACGACAAGAAGCGCGACACCCTGATCGTGCTTTCGGACAAACCGCTCGGCGACACCGCTCCGGACGATGAGATCGGTATCTCGATGCGGGCCCGGACCGGTGACATCACGGTCCTCGCCCTCCGAATCGACGGCGCGAAGCTGACGAACGTCAAGGTCAGCCACAAGGGACTGAGCGGCTGGCAGATGCTGCCAGGCGCCTGGTTTCAGTACACGGCGAGCCGGCCAGGGACCGGGTCGCTGAAGCTGGCGAAGCGCGAGGTCGAGGGGCGCTCGTACGCGACCTCGGTCGAATTTGCCGCAACACCCTACGTGGCGCCCAAGCCGGACCCGGCGCCGGCGCCCAGACCCGCACCGGCTCCAGCCCCTCGTCAGACCGCGGCACCGCCGCCAGCGCCAGCGCCAGCCGTCACACCGCCATCCAGTCAGGCATTGGTAGACGTATTTGTATCGGCTATCCAAATGGGCAAGGAAACGGAGGCGATGAACGCGATCCGGGCGGGCATGAACCCCAACGGCCGGGATCCCTACGGCATCCCGGTCCTCAACTGGGCCATCATGATGTGCAAACCCGCACTGGTAAAGGAGCTTGTGGACCGGAAGGCTGACCTGAAGTACGAACGGTCCCCGACCCTGACGCCGCTGATGGAGGCGTCGGCCTGCCCGGACGCGGCGAAAATCCTTCGTGCGGCAGGCGCCAAGTAATCGTGTCCCTTACGGAACATCAAGCCCGAAACTTTCGTCAATGCAACGGATTACGGCTTGTGAGCAGGGACCTTCCCAGCGACAATTGAACAAGCCTGGAGGCGCAATACGATGACTCGATCGACCCTTGGCGGCGTGATCACGATCCTCGCGCTGGCCGGAACCGCCAGCGCCCAGTCGGCCGCGCCGACCTACAGCAAGGACGTGGCTCCAATCTTCTACAAGAACTGCACGAGCTGCCATCGTCCGGGCGAGATCGCCCCGTTTTCGCTGATGTCGTTCAAGGACGCGCGTCCCTGGATCAAGGCGATCGGCACGCAGGTCTCGAAAGGGACGATGCCACCCTGGTTTGCGGATCCCGCGCACGGCGAGTTCGCGAACGACCGCCGGCTGTCGGCGGCTGAAAAAGACACGGTTCTTCGCTGGGTCAACGCGGGCGGACCGGAGGGCCAGATTTCAGATCTGCCAGCAGCGCCGCAGTACACGGCCGGCTGGTCGATCGGCACGCCCGACGCCGTCATCTCGATGCAGGAAGACTACCCGCTGCCGGCCACGGGAGTGATTCCGTACGAGTACTTCGAAGCACCCACGAACTTCACCGAGGACCGCTGGATCACGGCGTACGAAGTGCGCCCGGGCTCCAACGCCAACGTGCATCACGTGATCGTTTACGCGCGGCCGCCCGCGGCCCCGCGTCCTGCCGCGCCGCCACCGGCCGCAAACGGACAGCCCGCGCGTCGTCCCGAGCCGCCGATCATCATGGCGGCGGGCATGGAAATTCCCGCCGGCCAGACCGGTGGTCCCGAGCTGCCAGAGGGTCAGAAGAAGCCGCTCGGTCCGAACGACCGACCGGCGCCCATGCTTGGACCGTCGGTTGGCGGCTATGTGCCTGGCAACGCGACCCGCGTGTACCGCCCTGGCACCGCCATCCGCATAGCGGCGGGATCGACGATCGTGTTCCAGATGCACTACACGACCACCGGCAAGGCCGTTACCGATCGCACCAAGATCGGCTTCGTCTTCTCGAAGACGCCGCCGCAGACGCCGCTCATCGGCACTGTGCTCGCAAACGGCGGGTTGAAGATCGCGGCCAACGACCCCAACGCGCGCGTCGACGCCGAAATGACGATCAACCGCGACATGTATCTCTGGAGCCTGTTGCCGCATACGCACGTCCGCGGCAAGCGCTGGATCTACGAAGCCACGTTCCCGGACGGCCGCAAGCAGACGCTGCTCTCGGTCCCGAACTACAACTTCGACTGGCAGCTGGAATACAACTTCAAGGAGCCGCTGAAGCTCCCGAAGGGCACGATCATCCACGCCACCGCGTGGTACGACAACTCCTCGGCCAACAAGTCCAACCCGGATCCGAGCAAGGATGTGTGGTGGGGCGACCAGACCTTCGAGGAGATGATGTTCACCGGCGTCACGCTCAGCCTCGACGCGCCACCGCCGGCGACGGCCCCGACCTCCGGTCAGCAGTAAAGCACTGACCGACGGACAGGCTAAAGCCTGTCCCTACCGACAACACGAAGGGCGCGGACGACACAGTCCGCGCCCTTCGTGTTTCAGCCCGACTAAGCTCTTCCCGACCCCTGCCGATTTGACCCAGGTGAGCCACCTTCTCCGCTGGCTGACGGACAACGTGCGCAATGCCGCCAGCCGGTGCGGCGCTGTCGGCGCGTCCGTCTACGTCCCGACCCCGTGGGACGACGCAGTACCGGGCATCCTCGTGCATGTCGGCGAGACACCCCTGCCCGAGATGTTCGATCTCGATCACGCGCATGCGTTCGCGACTGCGGCCGGGGACGGCGCGGGCGGCTTCGACGGCCAACCCATGCTGGTCAAGAGCGCGGCTGCCGAGGGGCGCCTCATCCCGATTCCGATGCTGGCCACGCACTGGCGCGGAAGCGCGGGTGGCGCCGGCACTGAATCCCGTGCTCCTCAGCGCCGGCTGGCCGACGACAGCGGCGCGCCGCCGATCGTCGGCTGGCTCGGTCTTCGTTTTGCCAGGCCACCTGGCCCGCTACAGCTCGACGAAGGTTGGTCGGCCCTACTCGAGATCGCCAGCGCGCTCGCATCGACGTACGTCTGCTTCTACGGGATCCTCACCGATCCGGTGACCGGCTTGCCCGGACGTGCGGAGCTCCACGGCACGCTACGCGCCGAGCTCGAACGGGCGCAGATCGCTCGCCGCCCGCTGGCCCTGTTGTTCTTGCGCATGGAGTCGCTTGAAGCCATCAACCAGCGCCATGGACGCCGCGCCGGCGATCACGCCCTGCGTGAACTGATCGGTCTGCTGCAGGACACATTACGGGCCTCCGATGTCGTGATGCGTTACGGTGCCGCCACCTTCGCATTGCCCCTGCGCGACGTCACCGCTGAAGGTGCGCTGATCGTTGCCGCCAAGCTTCGCGAGCGATTCCTCGTGCACCCATCGGCCGATACCGACCTGCCGCTGCTCTGCGCGATCGGCGCTGTCTCGGTGCACGGGTCCGACACCGAAGCGCTCCAGCCGCTCGATCTCCTGCGGCGCGCCGACCAGGCACTCGCGGCATCGTGCCGCGATCCGCAGCGCAGACCGGTCCTCTGGCAAGCCGACGACGTTTCGACGTCTGAACCGCTCGATCCGCTCCTCGGCGTGTTCACCGGGCAGGCCGAGAAGGACTACCGCAACATGCGCCTGCTGTGGGAAGTGCTGCAGGTGCTGGCCGACACCGGCGGCGGCAACCTCGCCGAGGCCGCCGTCACGCGAATTTGCACGGTCTTTTCGGCCACCCGGGTCGCGCTTTTCCAGCCCGACGATCGCCGCCGGCTGCAACTCGTCGCCGGCCGGCACCGTCCGGGTGGTGGCGCGGAAGGCGCTGTCGTCAAGGCAGACGACCTCTCGGCTGAGGAGCGCGACCTGAACGAGCGCGCGTACACCTCGGAACAGACCCAATACGCCACCGTCGACGGCGCCTTCGTCGGGGTGCCTGGCTCGACGCTTGGTGCCGTGGCGCTTCCCTTGGTCGTCGATGGCCGCGTCCTCGGCACGCTGTATCTGCTGTCGTTTGTAGAAACGCGCAAACTGGACCAGAGCGATCTGCCCGTCCTGAGCGGCGTCGCCACGCACCTCGCCCTGGCGCTCGATCGCGAGCATCTGGCCGCGCAGCAGCGTCAGCACGCCGAAACCGAAAAGGCCCGGCTGCGTGCGGAAGTCGAGCGGTTGCAGGCGGCCGTGCAGCAGAGCAAGCTGGTGTTCCGTTCGCCGGCGATGGTGCAACTGCTTGATACGACCCGGCGGGTCGCGGCAACCGACGCCACGGTGCTCGTCACCGGCGAAAGCGGTACCGGGAAAGAGATGCTCGCGCACGCTCTGCACGAATTGAGCGGACGTCATAAGAAGCCGCTCGTGATCGTCGACTGCGGCGCCATACCGGCGTCCTTGATGGACTCGGAGCTCTTTGGCCGCGAACGCGGTGCCTATACCGGCGCCGAACGCCGCGCGGTGGGACGCCTCGCGCAAGCCGACGGCGGCACCGTTTTTCTCGACGAGATCGGCGAACTGCCGCTGGAAGTCCAGGCGAAGCTGCTGCGCTTCGTGCAGGAGCGCACCATCACGATGGTGGGCAGCACCTCGGCGCAGCGGATCGACGTGCGAATCATCGCGGCAACCAATCGCGTTCTCGAGCACGAGGTCCAGGCCGGACGCTTTCGCGAAGACCTCTTCCACCGCCTCAACGTCGTGCGCGTACGGATTCCGCCGCTCCGCGAGCGGCAGGACGACGTGCTGCTGCTGGCCCGGCACTTTCTCGATGCCTTTGCCATGCAGTACGGGAAGTCGGCCCGCGAGTTCACGGCTGACGCCGAGGCACTCCTCCTGGCACACGGGTGGTCCGGCAACGTCCGCGAGTTGCAGAACACGATTCTCCAGGCCGTCGTGCTCACTCACGGCGATCGCATCACGACGGACGATTTGCGCTTGTCATCGGGCGGCCACGTCCGGGAGACGGCCCTCATCGCCACGGCCGCAGCGCCCGCGGGCGACGGCCGGACGCGGACGCCGATCGCCCACCCGGTCGCGCCACCCGTCGGACCGCACGCTTCCCCGAACGATCCCGCGACCGCCGCCTGGTGTCACCTGCGTGAACGGTTGAGCGAACAGGTGGCCGCGGCGTGCGGCGACGGGAATCGGCCCCTCGGGAAATGGCTCGGCTACGAAGTCGTGCTGCAAGCGAACGAGGATTCCCGCGGCGTGTTGACGCGCGCCGCGACCCGGGTCGGCTTGCCCCAGACCACCTTCGTCCGGCGGCTCCGGCAGGCCGAGTCGGAAGCGGCGAACATCCGCTATCCGGAATCGTGGCTCAGTGTGCGAACCGCCCTGCTCGACCTGATCCAGCTCGAACCCGGCGAACCGCACCTCGCCGACCGCATTGACGATCTGCTCTTCGAGCTCACGGTCACGGCCCTGCCTCGTTCCATCGGGCGTGCCGCGGCACTCATCGGCATTTCGCTGCCGACGATGAAACGCCGGATGGCGGAGTTCGAGGCCAGGCAAGCGGCCTGCGCCTAGCGATTCTTCAGGCGGCCGGGGACCGGCGATCGGACTGTTTGAGCGGGTCGTTGAGCGCGCTGCCGATCCGTGGATAGCGGGCGCGCGCCATGAAGAGCCCGATCTCCTGCGCGAGACCTCCCGCGGCATGGATCTCGTCCTCAAAGAACTTCCGTCCGCGCGGCAGATAGACCGACAGAATCCCGACCAGATTCCCCAATGCGAACAGCGGAATCGCCGTGCACGATTGAAGGTTGGCGGCTTGAGCCAGTTCGCCCAGGTCGAGGTCCGCGTGCGAATTCACGATCGAGTGGCGATTCACGGCCACCCATCCGGCCAGGCCTTCTCCGACTGAAATCCGCAAGGCACTGACCGCGGCCGGCACTCCGGCGGTGCGGAACGACACGGCGAGGTCGCCAGTCTCACTCGGCATGAAGATGCACGCTTCCGCACCAGGCAGAAGCTCCGCGAAGCGGGCGGCAATCACCTCGTCCGGCGGCAGGACCGCGTCGGCCGCCACCGGGCGCTGGCGCGGCGCCGCGGCCGGAGGCGGGGTATGGCGCTCCTGGTTCTGAGGCGCGACTGCGACATCGATCCGGCGGTCCTCCGCACGGAGCGACGGAATCAGCTCGACGAACACATCCACGATCTTCGGGTCGTACATCGTGCCGCGCCGCGATGTCAGGATTTCGATGCCTTCTTCATCGCTCATCTTGCGGCGATACGGACGGTCCGAGGTCACCGCGTCGAAGCAGTCGACCACCGCGAGGATCCGGGCGCCGAACGGAATGTCTTCGCCGGCGAGACCGTCCGGGTAGCCCTTGCCGTTCCACTGCTCGTGGTGATGACGGACGACGGGAACCACGGCGTACGGGAATTCGACCGCCTCGAGGATCTCCGCGCCTTTGGCCGCGTGCTGCTTCATGCGCTCGAACTCGGCGTGGCTGAGCGCGCCCGGTTTGTTCAGCACGTAATCCGGGACCGCCAGCTTGCCGACATCGTGCAGCAGCGACGCCGCTTCGAGCGCCCGCAGTTCCAGCGGCGCGGTGATGCCAAGCGCCCTGGCCACGGCGACGGTGTGCCGCTGCACGCGACGGATGTGTCCGTGTGTGACCTGATCTTTGGCGTCGACGGCGATGGCCAGGGTCTCGACCGTCGCCTGATAGAGCCCCTCGACTTCGCGCAGATGACGGTCGGCGTCCTTGACACGGCTGGCCGCGGCTTTGTACGCCGAGAACGACAGCGCGAGCAGCGGCGCGACGAGTCCAATCAATCCGACGTTGATCCCGGCCCCGCTCTTGAAGACGAGCACGGCGAGTGACGCGGCGGCGTAGTAGTTGATCGCCAGGTACGCGGCGTGGCTCTTCCAGATCGCACCGATCGGTGCGCCGCTTTCGATCGCGACGGCCGAGGCCGTCAGGCCGCTGTTCGCGGCAAAATACGTGGCCGCCATCGCGACCGTCGGGAGCATCAGCGCCGCCGAGCCGCCGGCCGAGAATCCAAGCGGGAGCGCGAGTGTGCCGTAGAACGCGTACGCGGCCGCCGCCGTCGACACTGCCGGCTCGCAGATGTTGAAGAGCGCGCGGTACAGGCGGCGGTCCCTCTGGGTGAGCGAGATCAGCAGGCCGTCGAATGCGACGACCAGTGTCGCCGGCGCAGGCCCAAACACCAGAACCAGCGCAAACACGAAGAACTCGGATACCGAGACCGAGGCGGCGTGGCCAGGAACCTGGATTCGGAACCGTGAGCTGGCAATCGTCACGACCGCCAGGAGCGCGAGCCAGAGCGACACCTCGACCCGCGCCAGCGCGTAGCCCGCGTACACGAGCACGGCGATCCCCAGGACGGTGATCGCCGCCACAAAAAGCCACACGTCCCCGCGAGTGCCGCGCGCGGTCATCAGAGCCTCAATCGGCCGAGGTCACCAGACCTTCACGCAGGGGCCATGCTCGCGGGCGGCGGGACCGTGCCATACCGGGCAAAAGCGAGCTCAGGCCGCGTAGTCGGCCGCGAACACGGCCCACAGCTCCTGATCTTCCCTGACGCCGTCGTGGTTGAAACTCTGACGGAGTGTGCCCTCTCGCAAGCTGCCAAGACGCGCCATCAAGCGCCGGCCGCGCTCGTTGCCGGCCACGGTTCGCGCCTCGAGCCGGTTGGCCTGTAAGGTGTCGAAGGCGAACCGGAACAGCAGTCGGGCTGCGGAGCGCGCGATGCCGCGGCCCCACCAGGCCTCGCTCACGGCAATCCCCCACTCGGCGGTCGCGAAGTCCGATTCGATCCGCCAGACTTGCACGAGGCCGACGGCATCGCGCGTGCCCTTCGGAACGATGGCAAAACAGGCGAGCGAACCGCAGCGGCGCTGCTGATGCGTCCACCGGATGAAACGCTGAAAGGTCTCGACCGACGGCGGTGGCGGGGCCATGTGGCGCTTCACGGCTGCCGTGCCGAGATGGGCGACAAGCGAGACGGCATCTCGTGCGGTCAACTCGCGAATCGTCACGGTGTCATCGGCGAGCACCGGCAGACCGCGCCGCCAGTTCGCCGTCGTCAGACCTCGTCTCAAGTCGGCCGTGCTTCCCACTTGCAGCGCCATCGCGTCTCCCTCGTGAGTCCGTTACCGCAGCCTCGCCGGCGATCCGGGCGCGCAGGTGCTGTCCTGCCGCGCCGGACCGCCGGCCCCTGTCAGTGAAGGTGCGTTAGCGAAGGTCGCCGTTCGCCCGTTCGACGTTGCCCCAGATGATGCGGTCGCCCCAGATGATCCGGTCGCCCCACACAATCCGGCTGCTGCGGAGCAGTGTTGAGTTCTCGAGTTCGCCCCAGATGATGCGGTCGCCCCAGATAATCCGGTCACCCCAGATGATGCGCTGACCGTCGCTGGTGCCGAGAAGCCCCTCGCCCCAGATGATGCGGTTGCCCCAGACTTCTTCGTTGCCGCTCCACACGGTGCTCTCGCCCCAGACGATGCGGTCACCCCAGATGATGCGATCGCCCCAGACGACGCTGTTCTGCCACGCCGGGGCGTTCACGTAGACCATATCGCTGTCGAGAACGCGATCGCCCCAGAAGATCTTCTTGCTCCAGGCGTAGGTCTCGCCGGCGATCTGTGAATACGGCCACACGCCGCTGGCCAGCCACCAGTCGCCGACGCGCGACTGCCGAATCGAGGACGCGAGCAGGATGGCGCCCGCGGCATTCACCTGTCCGGCGCCCTGCGTCAGCGCATCGGTGTTCGGGAGCGCGATCGCCGAGTACTGAAGCATCGCCTTCACGGCGTTCGGCGTCAGCGTGACGCCGTTGGCTTCGGCCGCCTGCAGCATGTCGGCGACGACTCCAGCGACAACGGGGGCCGACATGCTGGTGCCGCTCATCCGGAAGAAGGGCATCGCGCCCTCCTTGACGATCCCCTTCGGGTAGTCGCGGTAGATCGAACTCTGCGTGCTGATGTTCGACACCAGATGCGAGCCGGGCGCGACAACATCCGGCTTCTGGAAGGCGTCGAACCACGACGGACCACGCGAGCTGAACCACGCCACGGCGTCGTCGCTGCGCGAATCGGTCTGCAGCGTCTCGACTGCGCCGACCGTGATGGCGTTCGGGGCGTTGCCGGGTGAGGTGATGCCGGCGTAACCGGTTTCGTGGGTCTGCGGGTTGCCGCCGAAGTTGCCGGCGGAAATCACGACGACGAGCCCTTTCGCGGCCGCGTTCTGGACCGCCGCAACCATCGGGTCGCGGCTCGCCGGCTCGAAGATCGGGTGGCCGAGCGACATGTTGATGACCTTGACGCCCAGCGCACGGCGGTTCTCGGTCACGAAGTTGATGGCATTAATCACATCGCTCGTGGAACCCTGGCCGTTTTCGTCGAGGACTTTCACCGCGACGATCTTGGCGCTCGGCGCCAGACCGCGGTAGGTGCCGTTCGAGGAGAAGCCGTTGCTGCCGAGGAGACCCGACACGTGCGTGCCGTGACCGAAATCATCGGCCCGGCCGCCGGGGCGCCGTACGGTGCCGCCGGTCGCGTCGAAGTAGACCACGTTGTCGAGCGAGGTCAGGTTCTGGTCGAGCCCGGAATCGATGACGGCGATGCCGACGCCGGCGCCGGTGTTCGGGTTCAACACCCACGCGCCGTTCTTCCAGGTGTTCAACCCCAGCGTGGTCAGCAGGTGGCTGCGCTTGGATGCGGTGACCGACGCGGCCGTATCAACGGGATTCGACACCGAGTCGAGAAGCGCGCGGAACAGGCTATTCAGCTGGCTGCTGGTCAGCTGGTTGCCGTGCACCGGCGCGTCGCTCGAGACGCCGAGCACGTCGGCGTCCTGCAGCACGCCCTCGAAGGCCGTCCGGTCGAGACGCGCCACCAGCAGGTCCGGCGAGGACGATTCGGTGACAACGACGCCCGTCAGGCGCATCAACCGGTTCTTGACGGCGTCACGGGCCGCGACGGTCGTGCGGACGAGAACCTGGGTCTTCGATTCCGTGCCGCGCTCCAGCCACTCGCGGACCGCGCGGTCGACGGTGGCCTGGGCGCGGGCGGCGGTGGGTGACGCCCCGAACGGGTTGCCGAGCGCCAAGGCACCGCCCACCAGGGCGGCGACGACGAAGGCAACGGGTGCGCGGTTTCTCACGGTGTCTGCTCCTCGGATAATTGCGTTCGACCTCGTAGGAGCAACCGCTGTGCCCGCCGGATTTTTCGGAGTAGGTCCGCGGGAGCGCCCGCAACTGCACAAGCGCGCGCGGATAACCAAAATGGTGTGGGCCGCCAAAATTTCGGAGCCACCGAAATTTCGGTGTCGCTGTCGTGTTGTTCGCGATAGTGGATTCCGGCTGTAGCCGGATTCATTCAGCTCCGGCTGAAGCCGGAGCCCACGTACGCGGCGACGAGCGCCTGGAATCGCGGTTCCCTAGCGCCCGGCGACGAGCGCCTGGAATCGCGGTTCGTGGCGCAACGGGTCGAAGGTGGGTCGTACCCGAATCCACGCCAGATCGAACGCGCGGATCGCGGCCGCACGTTCCAGCTCCTCGATCGCCCGAGTCGTTTCGCCCAGGCCGGCATGGACTTGCGCGAGCAAAACCGGAGAGACGTACCGGCTCGCCGACAGTCCCCGCAGCTCATCGAGCGTTGCGCGAGCCGTGGCGGAGTCACCGGTTGCACTCGCGATGAACCCGCGGGCGGCGAGGTACTCCGGCGCCCGGCCGCCGATCTGCACGGCCGTCTCAACTTCGCGCTTCGCCTCGACCAGACGGTGCTGCGCGGCGTGGACGTAGCCAAGAAACAGGCGCGCCAACGCGAACCGCTCCTCGAGCCGGCACGTGTCGCCAAGCGCCGCCGCCGCGTCGTCGAAACGCCTTGCGTAGTAATGGGTGATCCCGATGCTGGCGCTGATCGGCAGCGAGAGTGGATCGAGCGCCTGCGCTCGCTTGAGTTCGCTCAGCGCAGCGTCGAACTGCCCCATCGGCACCAGCACGTTGGTCGCGAACCACTGACGCAGCTGCCCATCGTCGGGATTCAGATCGATGGCGCGCCGGAAGTCACCCGCCGCCGTGTTCCAGGACTGGTCGTAGAGCGCTTCGATGCAGCCGAGACAGGCCAGCGCACCCGACGACTGCGGCGACAGGGCCAGCGCCTGCGACGCCGCGGAGCGGGCCGGGTCGACGACCTCGGCCGGTGGCCGGCCGCCGTAGATCCCGAGGGTGATCAGCGCGTCGGCAAGACCGGCGTGCGCATGGGCGTAAAACGGATCGCGGGCGATCGCCTGCCGGAAATAGGCGATGCTTCGCTCGAGGTCGGCTTCGGTGCGCTTGTTCCAGGCATGACGCCCGCGCAAGAACAACGTGTGCGCCTCCGGGTCGCTGGTCCGGCCCCGGCCGGTCTCGACGCCGAGCCTGATGCTCAGCGATTCGGCGACGCGGTTCGAGATGTCGTCCTGAACCGAGAGTGCATCGACCAGATCGCGATCGAAGCGATCAGCCCACATCTGATGCCCGGTCGCCGTTTCGACGAGCTGAATCGCCGCTCGAATACGACTGCCGGCGGTCCGAATACTGCCCTCGAGCACGGCAGTCGCGCCGAGCGCCCGCCCGACCTCGCGGACGTCCCTCGACTGCCCCTTGAAACGAAAGGCGGAGGTCCGGGCGATGACCCGTATCCCGCGCGCCCGTGCCAGCGTGTTGGTGATCTCCTCTGCCACGCCCTCACAGAAGTACTCTTGATCGCGCGCTGCGCTCATGTCGACAAACGGGAGCACCGCAATCGAGGGGACGGCGGTGAGCCCACTCTCGATCGGCGCGGTCTCTGGACGCGGCGTCTCGTCCAAACGGGTCAACGCGTCCACGATGTCGTGCGCCGACTGGAAGCGGACGCTGGGATCCTTCTCCAGACAGAGTCCGACGATGCGGTCGAGCGCGCCCGGCACTTCGGGCTGCAGATACGACGGCTTGGGGACGACGTGTTCGAGAACGGCCGCGATGGCGGCAAAACTGGAGCTCGCCTGAAAGGCGCGCCGGCCGGTCAGCATCTCGTAGAGGACGGCGCCGAAGGCGAAGAGGTCCGCGCGGTGGTCGCTGCCGACGCCTCGCACGTCCTCGGGCGCCATGTAGCCGAACGTTCCGAGCACGGTGCCGGTCGGCGTATGCCACATCGTGGACTCACCCGCGACATCACGGGGCACGCGAATCTTGGCCAGGCCGAAATCCAGGATCTTGATCCGATCCCGCTTCGTCACCAGGATGTTGTCCGGTTTCAGATCGCGATGGACGATGCCGCGGTCGTGCGCCGATGCCAGCCCCTCGGCGATCTGCGTGGCCAGAGCGACGGCTTCATCCGGGGCCATCGGGCGCTGGCTGACCCGCTCGGTCAGGGTCCTTCCCTCGAGAAGTTCCGTGACGAGATAGAGAAACCCGTCGTGGGAACCGATGTCGTAGATCGCTAGAATGTGCGGGTGATTGAGCGCCGCCGTGGCACGGGCCTCGATCTCGAAGCGCGCCACGCGATCCGGGTCGTTGGCCCACGCCTGCGGCAGCACCTTGATGGCGACCTGACGATCGAGCCGCGGGTCGAGCGCCCGGTAGACTTCGCCCATGCCTCCGGCGCCGAGCCGAGCAAGAATCTCGTACCGGCCAACGCGGCTGCCTGGACTGAGCGCCATTGTCTGGTTGCGGATTATAGCCTCCGGGCGACTCGCGGACGGGACTGATGCGCTACCTGCGTGAACTCGATCGGCTCGTCCGCATTCATGCGTTCGGCATTCTCGCCGTGTGGCCGCTGCTCGGCGCGGCGGCGAGCGGACAGTGGACGCCGCGCATCGTGATCGGTCTCCTCGCGGTCGCGTTCTGCTTCAATACCTTCGGCGCCGTTCTCAACGACGTCGTCGATGTCGCGATCGATCGCACCAATCCGCTGCGCTCGCGCGATCTGATCGTCCGCGGCGCCGTCAGTCAGCGGCTGGCCCTCGCCGTGGCGCTGCTGCAGCTTCCGCTGATCGCCGCGGCGCATGCCGCGGCCGGCTTTCCGGGATCGGCGCTGCCGATCGTCCTTGCCGCGGCTGCGGCGATGGCCGTCTACGACCTCTGGAGCAAAAGAGTGCGGGTACCGCCGCTCATCGAAGCGTCGCAGGCTGCCGCCGGCGCGCTGCTGGTGGTCTACGGCGCAGCCGTCACCGAGCAGACCGTCACGCCGCTCCTCTGGCCGGTCGGACTCTCAGCGCCGGCTTTCATCCTGTTCATCAACGCGTTCCACGGCGGACTGCGCGACATCGAGAACGACCGCGCGTGCGGTCAGCGTACGACACCGATCTGGCTGGGTTGCCGCGGCGAGATCGGTTCGCGCGTCCATATCTCCAGCGCCATGTCGCTGTACAGCGGCGTGCTGCAAGGCGCACTGATCGCGTTCGCGTTGTGGGCCTGCGTGCTCGCCGGCAGCGAAACGGCCGGGGCTCAATCACTGATTGCGCTGTTGGTCGTGGCGGCCCTGGCCCTCGGCAATATCGCGCTCTTTGCAGGCGAGCATCTCGTCCTGAAACCGGCCTGGGACACACTGCTGCGGATCCACGTGGCCGTCGCGCCGCTGCCGCTGCTGCTCGGGTTTATGCCGCGGCTCGGTCTTCGCGCCGGCGCGCTGCTGCTGGCCGTCTACTTTCTGCCGATGGGCGTGCTCGACCGCAGCCATCTGTTGCGGCTCCGCATTCCGCGCCGGGTCGTTCCGGCAGGATCCCCGCGATCGACGCAGTAGTCGGTAGGGACCGGTTTCGGTCTGTCAGTCGACCCAGTAGCGGTAGGGACAGGCTTTAGCCTGTCCGTTCACGGTGATCTACGAGCCGGGGATTTTGCCGACCACCGCGAACGTCACAACGCCAGTGATCCACGTCCAGAGCCCGATCACGATGCCGACGAGCACCGTCAAGGGCAGCGTGAGCCCCGGCAGCCGCACGACGGCGAGCGGCAGCGACATGCCGATCAGCAGTTCCGACACGATGACGAAGATCGGCAACCCGCGGATCATCCAGCAGTCCTGATAGATCCAGAGCTTCGAGTACTGCGCGAGATACTCGTAGCTCGGCCCGTTGATCGCGCCAAGCGCGCCCATAATCGCGACCGCCGTGCCCAGCCCCCACTTTTCGATGCACCACCGCGACAACGAGCCGATCTGCACGATCAGAAAAATCCACGACATCGGCATGTAGAGCGGCGAGTCGACGACAAAGGGGCCTCCGGGCATGTAGACCAGAACGTGCCGCTGCACGAAGGTGGGATCGGAGATCAACAACTCGATGGTCGCGGCAACGATGCCCATCAGAAACAGCCGCCCGAGAATGCTGTCGCGGCGGATCCAGATGAAGGCAATGAACGCGCCGTCGACGAGGATATTCACCGCCGTCGGCAGTACCCAGCCGGGTGCGAACAGCGCGCCGACGATCGACGCCGCGACCGTGATCACCATCGTGATCACGACGAGACGGAACCGCGCCGTCCCGACCATCACATGGCCTGGCGTCATGCGGCGGGCTTCGACGCCCGTGGCGGACCGAAGAGCACCCGCCAGAGCGGCAGGCCCGAATGTACGTAGATCTTGAACGCCTCGAACATGAAGATCCCTGCCCATCCGGCCGCCACCCACAGGAGTGACGCCTCGATTGGCAGATCGGACCACGGCTGGATGAAGATGCCGATCATCTGTTCGTGACGGTAGTCCCACCAGCCGTACGGCAGCGCCAGCGTCACTTCCCAGAGCAGACTGACCAGCGTCGCGGCCGTGACGGTGAAGAGAAAGGCGCGGCCGTTGACGAACGTGAGGACCCGGCGGTAGAGCGCCGCCGAGGGGAGCACGACGAGTCCCAGCAGCACGAGGAAGTATCCGGGAAAGCCTTCGCGCCAGTCGTGGTTGCCGAACTTCTTGTAGCCAATCGCGGCCGCCAGCGCGATCGCGCCCAGCACCAGCGAACCCGCATGGAGGCTGATAATCCCCTGTATCGCGCGCGCCCTCCGCTCGAACACTTCTGTCGGTAACGAATACGAATGAAACCAGTCCTCGCAGGCCCACACATACAACAGCAGAATCACGACGATGCCGCCGAAGTAGAACAGGAACTCTTCAAGTGGAATGCTCCGCTGGAAGCCCTGTCCGGGCACGTACCCCCAGACCCACAGGCTCTGGATCGTCGAACTCTTCACGGGAAAGCGGAAGAACAAGTTGCCGAAGAGAACGTCGAGCAGGCACCAGAGCGGCAGCAGGATGGTCGCCGTCAGCCGGACGGCGCGCATGTGCCCGGCCAGTCCGACACGGAATGTCCAGATCACCAGAGCCGCGGCGGGAAAGGCGAAGATCGCCAGGCTGTAGGTGTAGCCGAGCGGGCTCGGATCGGGATGCTCGTGATAGGTCGGTGCTGGACGAACTTCGATGCGTTGAACGGTCACGAAGACCGCCAGCATCAGAACCGCCACCATGAACAGGATCGTCTTGTAGGTTCCGACGCCGACGTAATCGCGCGTCTGCTCCTGCGGCACGTCGCGTATTCTTGCACAACGCTGTGAGTGATCTGCATCGGCCCGACGCCGTCGAACGCGCGCGCCTCTTCGTTCCCTACCTTCCGCAGACCGCCGCTCGCGCGTTGAATCGCGACGGCTTGCCCGCCGGCCATCGCGCCTGGCCGCTCGCGGCCTGTGTGCTCCTGGCCGACATCTCCGGGTTCACCGGCCTGGTCGAACGGCTGGCGCAGACCGATCCCCAGCGCGGCGCCGAGCGTCTGCAAGGTGCACTCAACCAGTGTTTCACCCCGCTCGTCGAGATCGTCCAGGCGGCGGGCGGGGACGTCCTGAAGTTCCCCGGCGACGCCGCTCTCGCGCTGTGGACGGCGGAAGACGACCGGCCAGGCGTACTCGCCGCCGTGACCGAGGCTGCCGCGCGCTGTGGCCTCGCACTTCAGGACGCCGTCGAGTCGTTCGCGCCATTCGGCGACCAGCGCCTGCGCCTACGGGTCGCGATCGGCGCCGGTACGGCTTCGGCCGCGTTTGTCGGCGGCGTCGACGGTCGCTGGGAATTCGTCGTCGATGGCGCCGCCGTCCGCCAGCTGCAGGGTGCGCTTCACGCCGGACATCCGGGCGAGGTCGTTCTCTCACCTGAGGCCGCGGCCCTCACCGCGCCACGCCTCGCCGGATCGCGTCGCGACCGCTGTCTGGTGCTGGCGCCTCAGGGTTATCCCCCTCGCGACATCTCAGGTCCTGAGTCGAACACCGCGTCCGTCGTCCCGGCCGAAGCGGTGCTGCGGGCATTCGTTCCGCGTCCAGTCCAGGCGCGACTCGATGCGGGGCAGGCCGCGTGGCTCGCCGAGTTCCGCACGGTGACGGTGCTGTTCCTCAACCTCGGGATCGACGCCGATCACGAGGAACAGCTGCACGCGGCCATGCAGGCGATTCAGGCCATCGTCGGCCGCTACGGCGGGAGCGTGAACCAGTTGGTGGCCGACGACAAAGGCATCGCCGTCGTCGTCGGTTTCGGCGTCGCAGAGAGCGTCTACGAGGACAACCCGGTCCGCGCGATCAAGACCGCGCTCGAACTGCGCGAACGTCTGCCCGCGATCGGCGTGGCGGTGCACGCCGGGCTGACGACTGGACGCGTCTTCACCGGCACGCGTGGCGCCGCCTCCCGGATGGAGTTCGCGCTGATTGGCGACGCCGTCAATCTCGCCGCCCGATTCTCAGCCAGCGGCCATGGTGTGCTCTGCGACACTTCGACGCGTGCCGCGGCGGCGCAGGCGATCGACTTCGATGAACCGCGCGACGTCACGGTCAAGGGGAAGGCCCAGTCAATCCGCACGTTTGCTCCGCGCGGACTCAAGGTCCGAACGGCCCGAGTGGCGGCGGCTGGCTCCGGGATCGTCGGCCGCGCCCGAGAGATTGCGACGATCGATGCACGACTGGATGAACTCGCGAAGGCGAACCGCGGCGGTGTCATCTTCCTCGAGGGTGAAGCGGGCATCGGCAAGTCGACACTGGTCGACCACGTGCTCGCGGAGGTCGCGGCGCACGGCATCCGGGCACTGGCCGGCGCCGCCGATTCCATCGAGCAGGCCACGGCGTATCTGGCATGGCGGCCGGTCGTGGCGGGGTTGGTCGGGCCGGTGCCGGACGCCGCCGACGGAATCAGCCGCCGCCTTCGCGAACTGGTCGGCGACGACCTGGCCAAATGGGCACCGCTTCTCAACCCCATGCTGCCCGAGACGCTCGCCGAGACCGACGCGACGACTGGGTTGAATGCGGACAACCGCGTTCGTCTGACGAGGGAGCTGGCGGTCCGGATGGTTCAGGCGGCCGCTGAGACGCAGCCGCTGCTGCTCGTGTTCGAAGACGGTCACTGGATGGACTCCGCGTCCTGGGAACTCATCGAAGCCGTCGTCGCCAACGAACCGCGCGCCCTTGTCCTCATCACCCAGCGCGACACCAAGGATCGGACGCAAGCGTTCTTGCGGCTCGCCCAACATCCTGCGGCTCTTCGCATCGCGCTCGAAGGGCTCGCCGCCGCGGATGTTCCGGCGGTGGTGTGCCGGCGGCTTGGCGTCGCCGCGATTCCCGACGCGGTCGCCACGGCGATCGGCCGCCGCGCCGAAGGACAACCGCTCTTCGCCGAGGAACTCGCGCTGGCCTTGCGCGATGCGGGCCTGCTGGCCATCGCCGACGGCGTATGCCGCCTGACCGGCAGTGCCGGCGACCTCGCCGCTTTTCCGTTTCCGACGACGGTGAACGGCGTGGTCGCCAGCCGCATCGACCGGCTCAGCGCCGAACAACAGCTGACGTTGAAAGTTGCATCGGTCCTCGGCCGTCACTTCAGCCGCGTCGAGGTAACGGAGATTCATCCGCTGGCCGAGACGGACGAGGACATCGCTGCCCAGCTCGGTTTCATGATCGAACGCGGTCTCCTGAAAACCTCCGGCGACGGCGCGACAAACGCTTGCCTGTTCTCGCACGCCGTCGTCCAGGATGTCGCGTACGAGCTGATGCCGTTCACACAGCGGCGTGAACTGCACCAGCGGGCGGCAGTCAGACTGGAGCGCAGTTCGGGCGACGGCGCCGAAGCGCCGTTTCCCCTTCTCGCCCACCACTGGGAACGAGCGGAAGTCACACCCAAGGCGATGGAGTACCTGGAGAAGGCCGGCGGCCAGGCGCTTCACCGCGACGGCGCGAACCACGAAGCGCAGGAGTTCTTTACCCGGCTGATCGCGCTGGCCGAAGCCCAGCCCAAGGACGCCACGCCGGAAACCGTCCGGGTTCCCCACGCCGGCGTGCTGAACCGTCGTGATGTGCGGCTGGCGCGCTGGGAGTACCACCTGACGCAGTCGCTGCTTCGTCAGGGCCAGCACCGGGCCATGCTCGGCCATCTCGAACGGTGCCTCGCGCTGCTCCGTCAGCGCACGCCGCAGAAGCTGGACCTCACGTTTGCTCTGGAACTGGCCACACGGCTACTGCGCGCGCCGCGACGGCCAGCGCCGCGTGCAACGCCTCCCCCGGTCCTCGAGGCGCTGCTGGCGATCGTTCGCACCTACGAGCTTCTCGGGGTCTCGGCGTACTTCACCGGCAATGTTCAGCAGGGGATGCAGGCGCTGATGCACTCGGTGCGCTGGGCCGAGCGCGTCGGGCCGACACCGGAAATGAGCCGCGCCTATTCGACGTTCGCGATCATCATGGGGGTATTTCACCGCCCGGCGACGGCGCGGCAGTACGTCGCGATCGCCCGTTCGATCGCCGAGGATCTCGGCGACCAGGCCGCGCTCTTCGCCGCGCTCGGCCGCGGTCAGCTGCCGCTCTTCATCGTCGGTCAGTGGCAGGAAGCGATGCCGCTCGTCGAGCGAGCCGTCGCCATGGGGACGATGGTCGGCGACACCTACGCTCAACAGGTGAACCGGTACATGCTCGGCCGGATGCGCTTCAATCAGGGCCAGTTGCCGCGGGCGCTCGACGACTTCCAGCGTCTGCTCGTGGACGCGCGCACCTCGCGCACCGAAGTCAACCAGCTATACGCAATGTCCGCGATCAGCGAGACCATGTTCCGGATGGGCCGCTGGGACGAGGCCATCGCCGGCGCCGAAGAGACGCTGAGCGCCGCCGACGGGTTTGCTTCGACCGATCAGAACGCGCGGTTCGAAGCGTGCGGCGTGCTCGCCGCCAGCTGGCTGCGGAAACAGGATCCGAAACGCGCGCGAGCGGTGCTCGAACGCGGAATCACTGCGGGACGGGCGGGCGGACGGTCATCGTACGCCCCTCAAGCCGGCTTCATGGGCATCAGCGAAGTGCTGCTGGCCGGCATGGCCGACGTTCCGGAGGCGGACACGATCCTCCGCGGGTGGCTCGGCATCATGCGCGTCGAAGGGTTCCTCAAGCCGATCGTCCAGCCGTGGCACCTGATCATCCGCGCCTGCCGCCAGCGGGCGGGCGGCCGGCCCACGCGCGCGGTCAAAAACCTGCGCCGCGCCATTGCGCTCGCCGACGGCATGACACTTCCCTTCGAGTCGGCCTACGCACACGCGGAGCTCGCGCGAACGCTGCCTGACGGTGATGATGATCGGCAAGTGGCGGCCAGTCGCGCCGCTGACCTCTTCGCGAGAATCGGCGCCACGCGCGAGTTCGAGGCGCACCCCGGTGGCGTCCGGCTTTAGCCGGATTTCTCGAATCCGCGTTTACTTCAGGTGGTCAGGACGTAAACCGGCGGACGTCGATTTCGTACTTGCGGACCTTGTAGTTGAGGACGCGCTCGGTCGTGTCGAGCAGCCGCGCCGCCTTGGCGCGGTTCCCGCGCGTCGTCTTCAGCGCGTCCTGGATCAGATCCTTCTCGAATCCGGCCACCGCATCGCTGAGCGACACGCGGGTGACGGTCCCCGACGCTTCCGCGGTCTGCAGCGACGGCGGCAGGTGGTGTCCGTGGACGACCTGGCCGTCGGCCATCAGCACCGCGCGCTCGAGGGTGTTCTCCAGTTCGCGCACGTTGCCCGGCCAGTGATAGCTCATGAGCATGTCGATGGCCGGCGTCGAAATCCGCTTGATGGTCTTGCGATGCTCGCGCGAGAACTTCTCGAGGAAATGATCCACGAGCAGCAGCAGGTCGGCCTTCCGCTCGCGCAGGGGCGGAACGAAAATGGTGAAGACGTTGAGGCGATAGAACAGATCCTCGCGGAACGTGCCGGCGGCGATGGCGCGCTCCATGTCCTTGTTCGTGGCGGCGACCAGCCGGACGTTGACCTTGATCGTCTCGGTGCTCCCGAGCCGCTCGAACTCGCGCTCCTGCAGCACGCGCAGCAGCTTCACCTGCGTGGCGAGGTTGATGTCGCCGATTTCATCGAGGAACAGCGTTCCGCCTTCGGCCAGTTCGAAGCGTCCCTTCTTTCGCTGCTCGGCGCCAGTGAACGCGCCGCGTTCGTAGCCGAAGAGCTCGGACTCGATCAGGCTGTCGGGCAGCGCGGCGCAACTGACTTTGACGAACGGCTTGTTCGCGCGCGGCGAGTTGTAGTGAATCGAGTGCGCGACCAGTTCCTTGCCGGTGCCCGACTCGCCGCGAATCAGCACGGTGGTGTTGGTGGCCGACACCTGCGCCATCTGCTCGTACATCTGGCGCACCGGCCCGCTGCTGCCGATGATGCTCGAGAAGTCGTAGCGCTCCTTGAGCTCCTGCCGGAGGTGCGTGTTCTCGTCGACGAGCCGCTTCTTGTCTTCCTCGACCAGCCGCTGGATCTTGATCGCCTGCGCCACGTTCGAGGCGACGATGCCGAGGAACTTGGTGTAGCGCTCGTAATCGCGGTCGGGATTGAACTTGAGATCGACGCCAATCGCGCCGACCGCGCGCCGGTTCAGGAGAATCGGCACGCACACGAAGCTGAGCTCCTCCTTCGACACATCGAGCCGCTTCGCGGCCCGGTTCAGGAACGACGGCTCTTTGCTGACGCGTGGAACGACAATCGGGCGGCTGGTCTCGACGACCTTGCCGATGATCCCCTCCCCGACGCGGTAGCGCACCGCATGCGAGGGCGCGTCGAGGCCGTCGGAAGCCTCGACGTGCAGGTCGTTGGTGTCGCGCAGGATCACCACGAGGCTGCGGACGATCCCGTGGTGCTTCGCGAGGATCTCCAGCGCGCGGTGCAGCGCTGATCGCAGGTTGAGCGTGCCGGACAGCGCGGCGCTGACGTCCAGCAGCGTCGAGAGGCGCCGGAGCTCGCGGGCGTGAGTGGCGGCCGGATCGGAAGCGCGTCCTTTAGCCATGCTGCCGGGCGCCCGAGCCGACGGCCTCCTCCTCCGTGATCGTGACCGGCTTGAGGAACGGCATCAGACCGCGGAGTTCCTGCCCGACCTTTTCGATCTTGATCGCGCGCTCATGCTTGCGCTGCGCCTCGAACCACTTGCGGCCGGTGGCGTTTTCCTCGATCCAGGCCTTCGCGAACTTGCCGCTGCGGATCTCCTCGAGCATCTTCTTCATCTCGGCCCTGGTTTCGGCCGTCACCAGCCGCGGTCCGCCGGTGTAGTCGCCGTACTCGGCGGTATCGCTGACCGAATAGCGCATGTAGTTGAGACCGCCCTGGTAGATGAGATCGACGATCAGCTTCAGCTCGTGCAGGCACTCGAAATACGCGACTTCCGGCTGATACCCGGCCTCGGTCAGCGTGTCAAAGCCGGCCTTGATGAGGGCGCTCACGCCGCCGCACAGCACCGCCTGCTCGCCGAACAGATCCGTTTCGGTTTCTTCCGCAAACGTCGTCTCGATGACGCCGGCGCGGGTGACGCCGATGCCCTTGGCGTAGGACAGCGTCAACGCCTTGGCGTGGCCTGTCGCGTCCTGGTGAATCGCGATCAGCGCCGGCGTGCCCGCGCCTTCGACATAGAGCTCGCGGACGCGATGGCCCGGCGATTTCGGCGCGACCATCGACACGTCGACGTCCTTGCGCACCGTGATCGTGTTGAAGCGGATGTTGAAGCCGTGGGCGAACATCAGCATGTCGCCGGCGTTCAGATTCGGCTCGATCGCGTCCTTGTAAAGTTTGGCCGCGGTCGTGTCGGGCACGAGCACCATGATCACGTCGGCCCACTTCGAGACCTCGGCAACCTCGCCGACCTCGACGCCCGCCGCCAGCGCCTTCGCGCGCGACCTGCTGGCCGCCGGCAACCCGACCTTGACGCTGACGCCGCTGTCCTTCAGGTTGAGGGCGTGTGCGTGCCCCTGCGATCCGTAACCGATGATCGCGACCTTCTTGTGCTGAATCAGCCGGAGGTCGGCATCCGCGTCGTAGTACATCTTCGCCATTCGCTTCTCCCACTAAGGTCCGGCTAAAGCCGGACCCCACAAAATTCTTACACCGAGCAGTTGCTCACGTCTTTGTCGCGGTCCGCGGGGAACGCTCCGGTCGTGCGGCTCGCACTGGCGCCGGGCGCCGGCTGCGACTGCCCGCGGACCATTTCGACCCGCCCGGTCCGGACCATCTCCTTCACCCCGTAGGGCCGAAGGACCTCGAGCAAGCTGTCAATCTTATCCTCAGTGCCGGTCGTTTCGATCACCAGCGACTCCGGGCTCACGTCCACGATGCGGGCCCGGTAGACGTCGACGAGCTGCATCACCTGGGTCCGGGCGTCGCCCGTCGCCGCCACCTTGATCATCGCCAGATCGCGCGCGATCGTCGGCACGCGGGTGATGTTGTCGACACGCCGGACCGGCACCAGCTTGTACAAGTTGGCCTCGACCAACCGCGCGCCCCGCTCGTCGGTGTCGACGACGATCGTCATGCGCGACAGCCCGGCGGTTTCGGTGTGGCCGACCGTCAGCGACTCGATGTTGAAGGCGCGGCGCCGGAACAGCGACGCCACACGATTCAGCACGCCCGGTTTGTTATCAACGTAAACGGCGAATGTCTGCATGTTCGGTAGTCCCTGGTCCTTCGTGCTTGGTCCTTGGTCCGTCCCCAGTCCCCAGTCCCCAGTCCCCAGTCCCTAGTCCCTAGTCCTGCGCGGTTTCGACAATCGCCGACGGCCGCCGAATCAACTTGTGCAGGTCGGCGCCGGCCGGCACCATCGGGTAGACCGTGTCCTCCTGCTCGACGCGGAAGTCGATGAGCGCGCCGCGCTCGCGGCGCGCCGTGGTCACGGCATCGGCCACTTCCGCGCGCTTGGTGACGGTCGCACCCCAGACGCCGTAGGCTTCGGCCAGCTTCTCGATGTTCGGCCCCGAGATCGGCGTCGCGGCGTAGCGCCGCTGATAGAAGAACTCCTGCCACTGCCGGACCATGCCCAGATAGCCGTTGTTGATGACGGCGATCTTGACGTCGATCTCTTCCTGCACCATCGTCGCGAGTTCGCACAGCGTCATC
>CAZOAZ010000023.1:0-88042 GCA_964577955.1 uncultured Bifidobacterium sp.
GCAGCGGCTCGATCTTCAGCCCGTCGATGCCGACGACGCCGAAGCCTTCGTTCACGAGGTAGTGCGCGAGCGTGTAGCCGGCTGGACCGAGGCCGACGACGAGGACGTTCTTGCCGTTGTACGGCAGCGCGTACGGACGACGGACATTGAGCGGGTTCCAGCGCGTCAGCAGCCCGTAGATCTCGACGCCCCACGGCAGGTGCAGCACGTCGGTGAGCACGCCGGTTTCGATCTGCGGGATGTTGACCGGCTCCTGCTTCTGGTAAATGCAGGACTTCATGCAGTCGTTGCAGATCCGGTGGCCGGTGCCGGGACACATCGGATTGTCGAGCGTGACGATGGCCAGCGCACCGATCGCATCGCCGCGCTTCCGCAGCGTGTGCATCTCGGAGATCTTCTCGTCGAGTGGACAGCCGTCGAGTGAGATGCCGAGGGGGTTCACGACGATCTTTTTCGCCTGATCGGTGTCAGACACCCGGCGATCGTTCCGCCCTTCGATGGACTCAGGGCGGCCTGAGCCTGTCGAAGGCCGGTGTCCGACCCCACTGCCTGCCTCGCCGGCCTTGCCAGCCCCGCCCGCCTCGAAAAGTCCTTTCGAGCACGAGTCCTTGTCGCGCTCGTGGCACAGAACGCAGTAGTGAATCTCGCTGAGGACTTCGCGCGGCTTCATGCGCGCGTCGGTGAGGACGAAGCCGTCGCGCAAGCGCAGACGCCAGTCCGGACCGATCATCGCTTCCGGCACCGACGCATTCGGACGCTCAGTTGCCACGAGATTCCACGGCTCGACGTTCTCCGGAAACCGGAAGACGACCCATTCGCGGAAGGCGTTGTCGTGAATCCGCGCCGCACACCAGCGCTTCAGGACGTCGATGTCCGCGGCGGTCGCGGACTTGTCGGCCTTCTCACGATCGAGGAGTTCGCAGCCGAGCCGCGCGATCGCGAGCTCGCGATCGGCTGACGCCGTCTCGCCGACGAGCTCGCGCACCCGCTGATCGTCCGCCGGATTCACCACCGGATGCTTGCCGTCCTTGAGTAGCGGCAGCGCGCGGCGGCGCACGAAATCCACTTTGAAGCGGAAGAGATCGTCCTGCGCGCTGGTGGCCCGCGCGAGGCTGGTCGCAGCCGGCTCGACGTTGAACAGCCGCGCGACGAAACGGCTCAGATGGCCGGCCAGCTCGATGATCAGCCGCGACGTGACCGTCGGCGGCCTGACCGCGTCCGGCGTCCGCCGGTAGGCGTCCCACTCGGCCCAAAACACCGGATCCGCAGCGGCCAGTTCCTCGAAAAAGCGATCGTGCAGCGAGGCGAGACGCTCCGGCACGTGCAGGTCGGCGAAGGTGTATCCAGAAATCCCGAGCGGCGCGCGGGACGAGGTCGTCGGCGTCGTGTGTTCCATGAGTGGGAGACCGCCCAGTGTACCAATTTGCGAAATAGAATAGCGAGATGCGAACCCTGGTGGCGGCCGCCGTCGCGGTCGTCTTGGCGCACGCGCCGGAGCGATCGGGCGGAGGTTCAGCTGAAGCTCCGGCTAGAGCCGGAGCCCACATGGCGGAGCAGCGTGGCGGCTGCTGCCGCGACGCCGCGGTGCCGTTCAAGGTCGGCGAAACGCTCAACTACGACGTCACCTGGTCGGGCATGCTGGTCGCCGGCACGGCGACCGCCAAGGTCGTGGAGCGCAAAATCTCGCAGAACACCGCCACCTACGCCTTGATGGCCGAGGGGCGGCCGCGGCCGATCATCGCGCGGCTGTATCCGCTCTACTACAAGATGGACGCCTTGATGGACACCTCCACGCTCCTCTCGCAGTGGACCGGGCTGTACACCGAGGAGGGCGATCGCCGCCGCCAGACCGCAACGTTCTTCGACCGGCCGAACAGGAAGGCGTTCTACGAGATGCCGAGCGAACCGGCGATCAAGGACACGTTCACGATCCCCGCCGACGTCCAGGACGGCTTGACGCTCCTCTACGCCATGCGCGCGAAACCGATCGCCAGAGGCCAGCGGATCACCGCAAACGTCGCGGACGACGGACTGCTCTACACCGCGGAGTTCGAGCCGACCGGACCGGAAGCCGTCACGGTGCCGTACGGGACGGTGAATGCCTGGAACGTGCGCGTTCGCATCCTCGACGCCCAGAAGCAGGAGGCGGGCAAGAACGTCGGGGTCTGGATCTCCAACGACGCGCGCCGGCTGCCGCTCAGAATCGAAGCCGATCTGCCGGTCGGCAAGTTCACGCTGCTGCTGCGCGAGGTCACGCGCTGACGATCGGCATGGCGGCGCGGATCATGATTCAGTTGAACGGCGAGCCGTACGAGCTCGCCGCCGCGCAGACGGTCGCGGCGCTGCTCCGTCAGCTCGACATCGACGCCCGCCGCGTCGCCGTCGAGCACAACTTCGTCGTGCTCAAGCGGCCGGCGTACGACTCGACCGAGATCCGCGAAGGCGATCAGGTCGAAATCGTCAACTTCGTCGGCGGGGGATAATGTAGGGTCCGGCTTCCAGCCGGACCTCACAGAGATCAAGTGCGCCACGAAGACACGAAAACACGAAGAGCCACTTCAAGTTAGCAGTGGTAGTCGACGCGGGGCGGCCGGCGAAGCCGGCCGAGCGATCAGCGCGGTCGACGCGCGAAAGCGAGACCGACCCAACATCCTCGTCTCGCTTTCGTGCGTCGATCGCGCTGATCCGCCGCTTTGCGGCACCGCGTCGAGTTCCGATGTTGGGATAACCTGGATCGCCTCAGCGTGCTCTGCGGACTCTGTGTTGAAAGCTTTAAGACTCGCGAGTTGTAATGCGTTGAATCTCGAAAGTACCTAGGACCATGGACAACCTCGTCATCGCAGGTAGGACGTTCACCTCACGGCTCATCGTCGGCACCGGCAAATACGCCAGCCACACGATCATGCGGCAGGCGCACGAAGCCTCCGGCGCGGACATGGTCACCGTGGCGGTCCGCCGCGTGAACATCTCGGACCGCAGCAAGGAATCGCTCCTCGACTACATCGACACGTCCAAGATCTTCCTGCTGCCGAACACCGCGGGCTGTTACTCCGCCGAGGACGCGGTGCGCACGGCGCTGCTCGGCCGCGAGGCCGGCCTCTCGAACTGGGTGAAGCTCGAAGTCATCGGCGACGAGCGGACGCTCTTCCCCGACAACGAGCAACTGGTCGCCGCGACCCGCACGCTCGTCAAGGAAGGCTTCGTCGTGCTGCCTTACACGAGCGACGACCCGGTGGTGTGCCGGAAACTGGAAGATGCGGGGGCCGCGGCAGTGATGCCGCTGGGGGCGCCGATCGGCTCGGGGCTGGGGATTCAGAACGTCAACAACATCCGGATCATCCGCGAGTTCTCGAACGTTCCGGTGATTGTCGATGCCGGGGTGGGAACCGCGTCAGACGCCGCGCTGGCGATGGAACTCGGCGCCGACGGCGTGCTGATGAACACCGCGATCGCCGGCGCGCAGGACGCCGTGGCGATGGCCGAAGCGATGAAGTACGCGGTCAAAGCCGGCCGCCTCGCCTATCGCGCCGGCCGCATTCCGCGCAAGGCGTACGCCACGGCCAGCAGTCCCGTCGAGGGCCTCGTCGGACGCTGACGCACTGAGATCGCAGAGATCAAATCCGCCACAAAATCACGAAAGCACGAAAGACGGTGTTTGAAGGCGAGCCCAATACGGCTTTTCGTGATTTCGTGTTTTCGTGGCGAATTTAGAACGGACTTACGAGGCGGCGACGAACGGCTTCATGCTGATCTGGAGCTTCAGCAGCGAGACGGAGTGCTGCTGGCAGAGCGCCTCGAGTTCGACCAGGCGATCGACGTCGATGATGTGCGTGTTGAGGACGATGCAGTCCAGTTCCTCGCGACGGACGATGTCGGCGAGCACGTTGAAGTTGCCGAGGACCGGATAGCCGCCGACCCGCGCCTGGCGCTGCTTCGGGTCATCTTCGATGAACCCGACGATCCGCAGCGGCCGCTCGCCGAACGCTTCGCGAATCGTTGCCAGGCTCGCCGACCCGATGCCGTAAATCGCGCAGCGCTCGCCGACCACGCGCCGGCGCTGGACGAATTCGCCGAGCAGCCGGAACGACGCCCGCGACCCGCACAGGAGAATGATGAGCAGCGCCCCGTGAATCACGAACACGGCGCGCGAGTAGCTCTCGAACCGGTAGGCGTAGAGCAGCACGACCTGCGCGGCCAGCGATCCGAGCACGACACCGCGTGAGAACACGACGGCGTCCATCATCCCGAAGTGATGCCACGATCCGCGGTATCCGCCGACGGCAAAGAGCGCGAGGATCTGCGTCGCCACAACGATCGGCAGCGATTGCAGGAAGTAGCGGTAGTTCTCGGCCAGGATGAAGATGTCGAAGCGCAGGTGATACGCGGTGTAGTACGCCAGCGTGACCAGGCACAGATCCAGGAGCACTTCGGCGACGCGGCGCTTGTACATGAAGTCCACCACGAGCGGCGTCATCACACCCTCGCGAAGCTTCAGGAAATCGGCGTCGTCGTAGACCCGCACGCGGGCGAGATAGACCGCGAAGATCACCGCACCGAGCAGGAAGCTGGCGAGCACGATCCCGCTCCAGCTCGCTTCGTAGGCGCCCAGCACCAGCGCGACACCGCCGCCAGCCGCCGCCAGCAACCACAACACCGCGACCGCCCAGCGCTCGGAAAGTCCGATCGCCACCAGCCGGTGCGACGTGTGGTCCCGTCCGCCTTGCGACGGCCGTCGTCCCGACAGCAGACGCACCGCCGTCACCAGCGTCGTGTCGAGAATCGGCACGAGCAGGAGCACGACCGGCGCGGCCATCGCCCAGAGGGCGCCGGACTTCGCCATCCCCTGCTTGGTCGCAACGAGCGTCAGACCGGCCAGGTTCAGCCCGAGGAACAGGCTGCCGGTGTCGCCCATGAAGATCGATGCGGGGTGGAAGTTGTAGACGAGGAAGCCGCCGGTTGCGCCAAGCAGCGCCGCGAGATAGAGCGCCGCGGGCGCCAGCGCGCCGCCTTGGATCATGCTCGCCAGCAGGAAGCCGCCGACGACGATGGCGATGCCTGAACAGAGGCCGTCCATGTTGTCGAGCAGGTTGAGCGCATTCGTCACGCCGACAATCCAGAACATCGTCAGCATCGTGTCGCCGAGGAGCGAGCTGGTCCACTCGAGGCGATAGCCGAAGAACAGCAGGATCGAGGCGACGAAGATCTGCGCGATGAGCTTGGTCGAGGCTTTGAGCGAGTAGAAGTCGTCGATGAAGCCGAAGACCGCGACCGCCGCGCCGCAGGCGACCAGCTGCCAGATGGTGTCGGAGAGCGGCAGCGTCGCGCCCATGATGAGCGTCGGCACGGCAATCGCGACACCGCCGAACATCGCGGTCGGCGTGCGGTGCCACCGATCGGCTTTGGGCTTGGCGGTGAGCCCGAATCGTCGCGCGGTCGCGCGGCAGATCGGCGTGAGCACCAGCGACATCGCCAGCGCGGCGCCGAAATAGACTGCCAGGTCGGTCAGCATCTATAGGGAAGCCTGACGATTATAGGAGGAATGCGCGGCTTGCCCATCCGCGCTATTCCTACAAGTCGAGCTGGATCTGAGGTTTGCAGGATACCGGCAAACGCGCCGGAGTACAAGGCGGGACTCTCAGCTCGGCCGTGGCGGCTCGGCACGAAGTGCCTGGCCGCCGATCCACGGCAGCCCGAGTCCGGTCCAGGCCCAGAGCGCGAGCGTGCGTGGGTTGCGGACGCCGGCCTTGACGGCGCCGCTCAGATGCCGGTGCGCCAGGCGGGGATCGTTGAGGCCGCGGAGGAGCAGTTCGCCCCAACATGCGCGGAGCGGTCCGGCGAAAGGATACCGATCCGCAAAGGCCTCGGGATCCCCGTGGACAGCCTCGAGCGCGGCGTACGAATCAGCGCCCGACTTCTTCCGTTCGTCAGCGAAGGCCGCGGCGATCCCGCCATACATCAACTGGGCGGCGCGACGGGCACCATAGGCCGAACCGGCGGTCAATCGCCAGCGATAGAGCGGCTCGCGCAGGTTGTCGAGCTCCCAGCGCTCGAGCAACCGCAGCCAGAGATCGAAATCCTGGCAACTCTGAAAAGCGGCGCGATAGCCGCCGACCGCGGCCAGGCACTCCCGCCGGATCATCATCGACCCGTGCACAGGCGTCGCGCTGATCGATCGGAGCCCTTCGCGAACGGCGGCCGGTCCATGACGTGTGGGAAACGGTCCGATCTCCGCGCCCTGCTCGTCGATCGTCGTCGCGGCCGTGCCGAGCGCCGCGATTTCAGGATGCGCATCCAGATAGCGGACCTGACGCTCGAAGCGATCGGGCATCGACACATCGTCGGCATCCTGCCGCGCGATGTAACGGCCAGTCGCGAGCGCTGTTCCCGCAATCAACGCCGCGGTGACACCCTTGCCGCCGCCATCGACGATGCGGACACGCGCGTCTTTGGCGGCGAAGGCGCGCAGGCGTGCCGCCGTCCCGTCCGTCGACCCGTCGTCGATGACGATGACTTCGAATGCGGTGAAGGTCTGGTTGAGGAGGCTGTTGAGCGCAGCATCGATCGTCAGCTCGGCATCACGGGCCGGAAGAATGACGCTGACGAGGGGAGGAGACAAGATCAGCTGTGGGAGCCGGATTGTGTCGGTGGCGTCCGGCTTCAGCCGGACCTACGACGGCCGATATCCGAGCGCGCGGCCGTTCCAGTCGCGATCGATCGCGACTCGCTCGTAGCCGCCGTCGGCGAACCAGGTCCGAATGTCCTCCGGCTTGTAGTAGTTCTGCAGCGGGACGGCGAGGCCGTCGACCCAGTCGGTGTGCAGTACACGAAACGGATAGCGCGCATAGAGCGTGAACGGCATGCGGGCGGCGAGTCTGCGAAAGCCGAGGGCGTGGAGCGCGCGGTACGGGAGCAGCCAGAAAGTCCATTGACCCGCGGCCAGCGCCAGCGATGCGGCATTGACGGCGCCAAGTGGCAGGCGCGTCGAAACGGCGCGCATCCGGTTGAACCACTTGATCTGGCGGCCGCGGCCGCGCAGGTAGACCCAGATGAACATCGTGCCGCCCTTGCGAATGAGCGGTGTGAGCGACAGAAAGCCGGCTTTCGGATCCGGCAGGTGATGCAGGACGCCGATGCTGTATGCAAAGTCCAGCGCCCCATGGCGGACCGGCGGATGGAAGATGTCGCCCTGCACGAGATGCACGTTCGGCAGGTGGCGCGTGTTCTCGCGCGCCGCCTCGATCGCTTCGCTCAGGTCGAGGCCGATCATTTCCGCGCCGTATCCGGCCGAGTAATACAGCGACCGGCCGAACCCGCACCCCGCGTCGAGGCCGACCTTGCCTGGAAAGAAGTCCTTCTTGAGTGGCGCGATCGTGTCGAGAAAGACCTGCTCCCACTCAGGGAACATCTGTTTGAACTTGCGCCACTGGTAGCTGTAGCTCTTGATCGTCCGGCGTTCGGCGTTCCACCACGGATCGTCGGTGGTCGCGGACGTCGGGCGCAGGGCCTGGACCTCGGGCCGCTTGAAGAACTCCGGATGGTAGGTCTGGGCCAGGTGAATCAGCTGATCGGGGAGCAGGCGCGGAATGCCGTTGATGATCGGGAAGACGCGGGCGCAGCCGCCGCAGCGCAGGAGGCCCTCTTCGACCGAATCGGCGCTGCCCGCGAACGGCGTCACCGTCAAATCGCCGCGGCACTCCGGACAGCAGAGGAAGTTGAGGAGTCTCGGTTTCATCGCCGCCAGTCACGCCACGCGCGACCGATCGGTCCCGCAGCTGCAAAGACGATCGCGGCGAGCGCCAGCGTCGCCATCCAGAGCAGGAGCGCGACCCGGCTGCCGGTCACCGCTGAAGGATCCATGGCCGCACGCACGAGCGCGGCAACAAGGACGACCCACGCCGCGAGACGTACACGATTGGTGATCGAGAGCTGACCCGCACCGGCATCCCAGAAGCGGACGATCGCGCTCTCGCCCCAGGCAGCCGCTGCCGCGTGGGCCAGTCCGAGGATCCTTCTGCCGAGGAAGCTGTCCATCGACACGTCCACGAGCGTGTCGAAGGTGGAGGATGGCCTGCGGCTGGTGACCGTACGCCCAATCAGCGACGACCGTCCGGACAGCGAGCGCGCGCCCAGCAGCACGACGCGGCAGACAAAGCTGTTGCGGACGACAGCCGCGGCGCGGCTTTCACGGCCGGCGGCGCCAAACTTTCCTGAAAGCGAATTAGTCGCGGCCACTCTCGGATCGCGGTTCGAGGGTCAGAACGTTGCCAATCAGCTGATAGGTCGCGGTTTCGATCTGGATGTCGATGCCAGGCCGCACCGGGCGGTTTTCGAACGACCAGCCGTCCGCGGTGCGCGTCGCCGGCAGCCGGAACACGGCCTCGATGACGTTGATGCGCCCTTCGCGCAGATCGTTCTTGGTTTCGCCGACGAGTTCGCGCTCGACGCGCAGCGATTGGATGCGCGGCGTGAGCGTCCCGAACAGATCGCGTGGCGGCGCCGCCAGGTCGCGTTGGGCGAGCGCCAGCACTTCGGGCCGCACGACGGAGCGGATCCGGATGTCGATAGGCGCCGGGTTGTCCGGATAGACCTTCTGCACGACGAACGTGAGCGGACGCGTCTTGCGCGGCGCATCGGGTGCGGGCGGCGGCGCGGGCGGTGCCCCCGCGGGGGGCGGTTCGGGCGCGACGGCAATCGGCACCTCGAGTTCGGCGCCGACCACGACGCGTTTGTCCTTGAACATCAGCTCCTTGCCGGGAAGCCGGCCCTGGAGCCGCACCGCCGCGACGACCTGCTTTCGGCCGGCAACCTGCACGGCGACCGGATTGTTTTCGGCAAGCGCGATCGTGGCCGGACGCGGCGGCTGCACCGCCATCACCTCGAGCCACTCGTTCACGGGCACTGTGCTGTCGAGCACCGCGAGGAGCTTCGCGCCCTTCCTGATCTCGGCGACATCTTTGTCTTCGATCCGGTTGAACGATCCGACCACGACGACGGTCGCCAGCGGATCGTCGGGCACCACGACTTTCTCGGGCGGAAGGATCGTGATGTGCTGTCCGCGCGCCACTTCCTGCGCTTCGTCGAACAGGATCAGCTCATAGTCCCCTGGCGGCATTTCCGCCAGCCTCACCTGCGCGTGATCGGGCGTGGCAAAGAGATATTCGGCAGAGTTCTTGTTCATGAACGCCCGGAAGTACGGACGCAGGTTCGTGCCCTGCACATCCAGATAGGCGCCCTTGGCCGCCGCCACTTTGATTTCCTTGGGCGTGACGGCGGTGACGGTCGGCACCGGCGGCTGGAAGAGCAGGTACGCGGCGTAGCCGAGCGGGATCAGCAACAGCACGACCGCCGCGACGGCGGCGTCGATCAGATTGAGCTTGCCGAAGAGCCGGCCGCGATCATCGAGCAGTGGCATACGTCGAAGAGTGACTCAGGGCGTCGTCGGCCGGAGCCGTGGCGCGCGGACGAAAGTATAGTACGGCGGCTTCGGCGACCGCACAGAAGCCGAGCGCGCCGAGAAACAGGACGAACGGCACGACCATGTCGCGCATGCGGATGAACGTGCCGATATTGCCGCTCGGCAGCGAGATGATCGATCCGGCGATCGCGATATAGCCGAAGAGCAGCCAGGTCAGCCATGGATTGCGGCGCAGCCCCGCGACGACGCCGGCGAACGCGAACACGATCGAGAGATACCACACCACCATCTCGGGCAGGAATACGAGCGCCGGCCGCGACGACATCTGCCACGGCTTCGGCACCGTGGCAAAGCTCGCGATCGAGCGCAGCGCGTAGCGCGCGGCCTCTTCAGGCACCATGAACGACAGGTCGTTGTTGACCCACCAGCGTGTGTAGAAGTACGGATCGAGCGTTTTGTACCCGTAGCCTTGCGTGCCGACGTTGCCGATGTGAGTAACGGCGGCGGTTCGAAACTGGTACATCAATCGCTCCTGGATGTCCGGACGCTGAATGCCCTCGTAGCCGACGAGGAGCGCGAAGGCGACCGCCCCGACGCAGAGCCACGCCCGCCACGTCGCGATTCTGGCGGCAATCCCGACGGCCATGCCGCCGGCCGTGACGATCCAGCCGATCGAACGGATCGTAGCCACGGCATTCGCCGCGAGCAGCGCAGGCACGACCGCCAGGACGCGCATCCACCAGCGCCGGCCGATGAAGATCGTCGCCGTCGACGCGAGCGCGACCGACGTCAGGAAGAAATACGCCGACTCCTTGAGCGCCGACATCGAGAAGATGAACAGCGACGGCAGCCACAGCACGAGCGCGAGACCCAGGCTGGACGGCGCCGCGCCGAACCACGGCCGCACGACTTTGAACAGCACGATGGCGCCGGCGACGTACAGCAGGATGTTGAAGAGATGCACGCTGTACGGCGAGGGACCAAACAGCGCGTGCAGGAGCGCAAACGCATAGACGAGACCGGACTCGCCGTACTCCTGATAGGTGTAGATCCAGTCGGTGGGCGCAATCGGCACATCGAGGACGATGTTCCGCAGCCAGAGCGCGCGCCACTGGATCAGCATCTCGTCGCCGATCATCAGACCGTACGGGACTTTGCTGTGATCGGTGGCCAGCACGAACACCGTCAGCGCGAGCGCCCGGGCCGCCAACGCCGCGCCAATCAGCGTCATCACGGCGGCGCGTTCGCGCCCCACGAGCCCGCGACCCGCCCAGACGACGAGCAGGCTGGCGAGGATCAGAAACCAGGTCGTGAACGGCGACAGCGCGTGGCTGACGCCGGCGAGAATCCCGAGCGCCGTGGCCCCACCCCAGGCCAGGGCATGCGACCGCGACGACACGGGGGGGACCACGTCGTCACCCCTCAATCCGGCTGAAGCCGGATCCCACAAACCTCTCATGCAGGTTCAAGCATACGTTCGTACAGCCGGCGGATGTCGCCGACGAGCCGTGACTGGTCGAAGCGCCCGACGACGCTGGCCCGGGCCGCACGGCCGGTTGCGTCTCTCAGACCGGCGTCGCCGGCAAAACGTAACATCGCTTCCGTGAGTGCCGCGGCATCGCCGAACGGCACCAGCGTACCCTCGGCTGGCGACGTGATCACATCGCGGACGCCGCCGACGTCGGTGCTGACCGCGGCCACGCCCGCCGCCATCGCTTCGATCAGCGCCACCGGTGTCCCTTCGTTCCTCGACGTCAGCATGAAGATGTCGGTCGCGCCGTAGATCACGTCGAGATCGCCGCGCCAGCCGAGAAACCGCACCGTCGCGTCCAGCCCCGCGGACTTCACCTGCTGTTCGAGCTCCGCCCGCAGTTCGCCGTCGCCGACGATGAGCAGCCGCAGCCGTCCGTCACGCGCCAACGCCTGGCGAAATGCGTCGAGCAGCAGCCCGTGTTGTTTGATCGCGGTCAGCCGCCCGACGGTTGAAACAACGAGGGTGTCGGGCGCGATGTCGAGGACCGCTCGTGCGCGCAGTCGGTCGGCCGGCGCGACGCGCGCCAGCTTCTCGAGCTTGAAGCCAAGCGGCACGATGACGACGTTACGGCCGTCGCTGATCGCGTACGTCTTCACCAGGTCGTTCTGCACCTGCGCGGATATCGCGATCAGCCGATCGCTTCGTTTTCCTAGCCACCGTTCGACCGCGAGAAACACCTTGGTGCTCAAGCCGCCGAAGTACCCCTCGAAGACGTGACCGTGGTAGGTATGGACCATGCGCGTCCGTTGCGATCGTCCCGTCGTCCAGTTGTAGGCGACCGCCGCCAGGCGGCCGAGCGCGCCGGCTTTGGCCATATGGGTGTGAACGATGTGCGGGCGCCAGCGGCGGAGGGCGCGATAGATGCGCCACAGCGCCCTGAGATCGCGCAGCGGCGAGACCGGCCGCACCAGGTCGTCCACATACTCCATCGTCACGCCGTCGGTCCCGATGAGACCGGTCATGTCGCCTTCGGCCTCGCCCAGTTTGCCGTGTATCAAGAGCGAGCTGAAGCCGGCGGCGCCGAGCTCACGACTGAGAGTGATGGCCTGAATCGACGGACCGCCGATGTTGAGGCGGGTGATGATGCGGACGACCCGGCGCTCGCTCACGCCGTGGCCGCTTCGCGCACGACGCCGCGCGTGGTCCAGTCCGAGAGCGAGCGGAGCCAGATCTCGAAGGTGAGGATGGTCCAGAGCTGCAGGCCGAGATCGGCGTCGCCGTTCAGATGGCGGGTGACCAGCCGGTGAACATAGTCAGTCGACAGGTACTCGGGATAGCGGGCGTCCGGCGTCAGCAGCAGATCGGTGACCGCGTCGCGAAGCGCGCCTCTGAACCAGAGCCCGAACGGAATTCCGAAGCCCATCTTGCCGCGGCGCTGAATCTGCGCTGGAATGAGGTCCGCAAAGGCCTCGCGCAGGATGATCTTGGTGCGGCCGCGCTGCAGCTTCATGTCGTCCGGCAGCGACGCGACGTATTCAATCAGCGCGGTGTCCAGGAACGGCGACCGCGCTTCCAGCGAGTTCGCCATCGTGCAGCGATCGACCTTGATCAGCAGATCGTCCAGCAGATACGTGTTGAAATTGATCTGCAAGACGCGGCTCAGCGTCGTCCGCCCGGCGGTGGCGTCCTCGAATCCGCGCAGATAGCGCAGACGATCGACAACCGGCGTGGACTGTTTCAGCTCAGGTGAAAGCAGCACGTCGAGGTCGTCGTAGAACAGCCCCGACCAGCGTGTGATCCGCTCGTTGAGCGGCAGGCTCATCGCCGCGCTGAAGCGCTGTGCCCGCGAGAACCAGTGGCGCGCGGTCGGCCCCTCGGGAAGGATCGATGCCGCCGCCCGCACCACGGCGCGAATCGGCGACGGAATCCGTTCCGCCACCATCGCCGCATAAAAGCGCAGGTACCCGGCGAACAGCTCGTCGCCGCCGTCGCCATTCAACACGACGGTCACCTGGCGCCTGGTCAGTTGCGAGACGAGATAGGTCGGCACTGCCGACGAATCGCCGAAGGGGCCGTCGTGATGCCAGACCAGCTTTTCAATGAGATCGAACGCGGTGGGTTCGACGATGAACTCGGTGTGGTCGGTTTTGAAACGCGCCGCGGCAATGCGCGCGAAGGCCGTTTCGTCGTAGTCCGGGCTGTCCTTGAAACCAATGCTGAACGTCTTGACCGGGCGATCGGTCAGACGACTCATCAACCCGACCACGACCGTCGAGTCCACTCCGCCGCTGAGGAACGCGCCGAGCGGAACGTCCGACATCAGACGACGTTCGACCGCCGACGTCATGAGGTCGCGAATGGTCCTGACGACCACTTGCCGATCGGGCGGCGTCTGAACCTCCGAGGCTTTCGGGAACTTCAGCGACCAGTAGCGGCGCGAGGTCGTACGGCCGTGGCGATCGACGGTCATCACCGTGCCCGGTTCGACCTGCAGGACACCGCGATAAAGCGTCCGCGGGCACGGTGCGTAGCCATAGAGGAAGTAGTACGGCACCATCTCGCGATCGATCTCGAGACGGAGATCGCGAACCGGAAAGAGCGTTTTGATCTCCGACCCGAACAGCAGCCGGTGCGCGTCGTGGTAGTAGAACAGCGGCTTCTTGCCCGACCGATCGCGCGCCAGTGTCAGCCGACGCTCGCGTTCGTCCCAGACGGCGATCGCGAACATGCCGTCGAGCCGATCGACGAAGGCCGGCCCGAGCTCTTCGTAGAGATGGACGATGACTTCGGTGTCGGTGCGCGAACGGAAGATGTGGCCCTTGCGCAGGAGCTCTTCGCGGATCGGCGCGAAGTTGTAGATCTCGCCGTTGAAGACGACCTGCACCGAGCCGTCTTCGTTGGCCATCGGCTGTCTGCCGTTCTCGCTGAGGTCGACGATCGCGAGGCGGCGGAAGCCGAGGGCGGCGCGATGCGACGGCGAGAGGTAGACACCCTCAGAATCCGGGCCGCGGTGCACAATCTGATCGCGCATCGCGATCAGCCGCTCCGCGCTCACCGGCGCCTCGTCGAATCGCACTTCTCCGCAAATCCCACACATCAGAGCCAGCCCTTCCACCAGTACCAGGCGATTGCCGCGTATTCGTGGGCCAGGCCGCGCAGCTGATCGAGGCTCGCGCCGCGATCGTGCGTGTAGAACTGCGTGTCCATCACCGGCGTCGGCGTCACGCTGAGCCCGGGCGCACGCTTCTTCCACACCAGCATCGCCCGGCGCATGTTGTACGGCGAGCTCACCAGCAGGATCCGCCGCCAGCCGTGCTTGTCGAGAACCGCCGCGACCTGTTCGGCGGCCTCGTAGGTGTTCGCGCCGGACGGCTCGAGCACGATCGCCGACGACGGCACGCCGAGGTTGAGCGCCAGGTCGCGCATGATCTCGGCTTCCTTGAACGCAAACACGTAGCCGGATTGAAAGATCATGCTGGGCGCAAAACCGCCGCGATAGAGATCGACGGCCTGCTTCACGCGCTCCTGATAGCCGCCGCCGGCCTGACCCGACTCACCCACGCCGCCGGCAAACACGACGATGGCATCGGCGGCTACGGGCGGCTGGCTCAGTCGGAGCGGCTCAGCCAGAACCCACGGCGTCGAGGTCTCGAAGGCCAGATACGCGATCAGGACAATCGCGAGGGCGGCGGCCAGCCCGCTGCGGGTCCGGCGATAGATCCGGCGCAGCCGGACTTCCCACGCGTCGCGCCGACGGCGCGCGCTTTCGAGGCGCTCTTCGACCAGCCCCGACATCCGCCGGATTCGCGCGTCCCAGCTGTTTTCCTTCGCCACGCTGATCCGCTGATCGCGCTCTTGCTTCGACGCGGGCTGCAGCGCCGCCTCGATCGCGCGCACGAACGCCGGTGCATCGGACGCGACGGCCACGCGCGGTCCATGATCCTCATTGAACCGGCGGATCTCCGGCAGGTCGGTGGCCACGACCGGCAGCCCCATCGACAAGTACTCGTTCAACTTCGTCGGGTAGACGTTCGCGGTGTAGTCGCTCAGCACGTACGGCACGATGCCGACGTCGAACCCCTTGATGTATTTCGGGATCTCGTCATGCCCGCGCTTGCCGAGAAAGTGCAGGTTGGGAATGCCGGCGGCCTCGCCCAGCTCAGTCTGCAGCGGACCGACCATCGCGAACGTCGTCTTCGGCATCGCCTTCGCCGTCTGCGCGAGCAGCTGGAGATCCATCCACCGATGGATGCCGCCGATGTAGCCGACGATGGGACGCGCCAGCGCCGCCAGGTCCGCCGGCGGCGGCTCGGTCGATTCGCGGACCTGTTCAAACTTCCTGAAGCTGACGCCGAACGGAAAGAGGTGAACGCTCTTGCTGAACCGTGCGGCCCGCTCGCGCAGCTTCTCGGAGGTCACAAACACCAGATCGACTTCGGCGAACAGCCGCTGCTCGGAGTCGGTGATCCGCTGGGCCGCCTTCGAACTGGACGCGAAATCGTCGATGCAGTAGTACACCGACACGATCGGATCGAGACGCGGGATGGTTTCGCGAACCAGCGGCGTCGGCAGAAACGTCCAGACAATCGGCTGGTTGAAGCCGGCCGCCCGCATCCAGCGCCGCAGCGACCGCAGGAACAGGAACCGGTTGATGCGCCGGACAATCGGTGAATACGGAAACGGGAGCAGCAGCGGCGAGTAGATGAACAGCCGCTCGCGCTCGCTGCGGAAACCGTTGGTCCCGCGCCACCAGTTGCGGAGGCGCTGGCGGATTCGCGGCAGATCGCGGACCGACGGAGTCCGGACGCCGGTGTTCTCGACGAACAGGATCCGGTTTCCGTTCGCCGCGAGCGTCGACATGATTTCCTGGTGCCCCTGCCAGATGAACTGCCAGTCGATCGACGAAAAGCACACGATGTCGTGGCCGCTGAGCATCGCCGGTTCGCTCATGCGCGGACCCCGCGGTACCACAGCTCGAACATCAGCAGGACCCAGAGGTGGTGCGCGTGGTCGGCCGCGCCTTTGCCGTGCGCCTCGATCAGCCGATCGATTGCCGGCTGTTCGAGGACGCCGGCCCGCGCCGCGCACGAGGGCTGGAGATGATCCCGGAGAAATCCGCGCAGTTCACCGCGGAACCAGGTCCGGAGCGGCACGGCGAAACCGCGCTTCGGCCGCTTCAGAATCTGCGCCGGCAGACGGCCAGCAAAGACCTTCTTCAACAGATGCTTGGTGGTCAGCCGTTTCAGTTTCAGCCGCGTCGGCAGACGGGCCACGAATTCGGCCAGCGGCACGTCGAGCATCGGCGAGCGGACCTCGAGCGAGTGCGCCATGCTCGCGATGTCCGCCTTCGGCAGAAGGTCCGTCGGGAGATAGAAGTTGGTGTCGACGGCCAGCATGGCGTCGATGGCATCGAGGCCTGCCGTCTGATCGAACGCGCTGCCGACAGCGGCGTCGTCCGCGGCGACGCGCGATACGTCGTGCGTGAGATCGCGGCTGAAGACGCCGGCCCACGCGCGGTAGCGCGCTTCACGAGAGGCAGCGGCCGCCGTCGCAAACCGCGTCGCGCGGGCGCCGCCGAAGTCGGCCAGAAGACGCGTCCGCGCCAGCCGCTCGCCGGCGCGGCGCAGCGGCGCGGGCACCGACCGCCACCGCTCGGCCAGATCGTTGGCGAGCACGCGGCCATACCCGGCAAAGACTTCGTCTCCACCATCCCCTGAAAGCGCCACGGTGACCGATTGGCGCGTCAACCGTGACAGATGCCACGTCGGAATCGCCGACGAATCAGCATACGGCTCGCCGAAGTGGCGCACGACGTCCGGCAGAACGTCCACTGCCGACGGTTTGACGACGAACTCGGTGTGCTCGCAACCGAACTGTGCCGCGACGCGCTTCGCGTACGACAGTTCGTCGTACTCCGGCTGATCGAACCCGATTGAGAAGGTCTTCACCGGCCGATCGGACAGGCCCGCCATGAGCGCGACGACCGCGCTGGAGTCGACCCCGCCGCTCAGAAACGCGCCGAGCGGCACTTCGCCAATCAGCCGCTTGCGCACCGCCGCCGTCAGCAGGCGCTCGACTTCGGCGGCCGCGTCCCGTTCAGTGATCGTGGCCTTGGGCTCGAACGACAGCGACCAGTAGCGGATGACCGCCGTCCCCTCGGCCTTTCGCACCAGCACGTGCGCCGGCGGCAGCTTCCTCACATCGCGGTAGATGGTCCGCGGCGCCGGAATCGCCATGTAGGCGAGGTACTCGCCGAGCGCGTCGGGATCGAGATCGCGTGGGATGCCGGGGATCTGCAGCAATGACTGAAGTTCCGACGCAAAACCCAGCCGGCGGCCGTCGTCGAAATAGACGAGTGGTTTCTTGCCGAAGCGATCGCGCGCCAGGACGATCTGGCTGCGGCGATCGTCCCAGACGGCGAACGCGAACATTCCGTCCAGCCGCTCGACGACGCGGGTGCCCCACTGCTCGTAGCCGTGCACGATCACTTCGGTGTCGGAACGCGTCTTGAAGTGGTGGCCGAACCCCGTCAGTTCGTCTCGCAGCGCCGCGAAGTTGTAGATCTCGCCGTTCAAGATCGTCCAGATGCTGCCGTCTTCGTTGGCAATCGGCTGATGTCCGCCGGCCCGGTCGACGATGCTCAGACGCCGGCTGACCAGCCCGGCTCGAGGTCCGGCCGCCATCGCATCAGGGCGGCAGACGATGCCCTCGTCGTCAGGGCCGCGGTGCTCGAGCGACGCGCCCATGCGCGTCAAGAGCTGCGGATCAATCGGTGCACCATCGAAGTGCACGAGCCCGGCTATGCCGCACATGGGGCGAGAAGAGCCTGATAGCTGTCGAGATACTGACGTGCGGTTTCGTCGAGCGAAAACTGCGTCTCGATCGTGCGCCGCGCCGCGCGCCCGAAGCGGTCGCGCCTGGCGGAATCGGTCGCGAGCGTCGTCAGTGCATCGGCGAGCGCGGACCGATCGCCTGGAGGCACCAGCAGGCCGCTCTCGCCGTCCGCGATCAAACGGTCGGTGATTCCTTCGAGTCGCGTCGTGACGCAGGCCATGCCGCTGGCCATGGCCTCGAGAAGCGCGTTGGGCATCCCTTCGCGAAGCGAGGGCAGGACGAAGATGTCGGCCGCGCGGTAGTAGCGTTCGATCTCCAGCGTCGATTCGACAAAGACCACGCGGTCGGTGACGCCTTTCGCCGCCGCATCGCGCCGGATGGCCGGCGCCAGCGCGGCGTCGATCTCATGGTAGGTGGCGCCGGTCGCGCCGATGAAGACCAGCACCGCTGGTGACTTCGTCCGCGCCGCCATGTCGTGCCACGCCTCGAACAGCACGTGCGGCTGCTTTTCAACGGAGAAAAACCCGACGAAGAGCACGACCGGTGTGCCATCCGGGATCTTCAGTTCGCGCCGCAGGCTCGACCGCTCACCATCAGCTGGCGGCCGGAACCGGTCAAGATCGACGCCGTTGGAAATGACCCGGAAACGATCGCCCGGCAGTCCGGCGCCGTCGTACGACTCGCGGAACTTCGGAGTGACCGCGAAGAACATGTTCGCCCGCCGGTAGCACCAGGCCGCCAGCCGGCTGCGACGCATCATCGTCCGCGGATCGTCGTCGCCAAACGAGGTCAGCTTGATGGCGATCTTCTTGCCGCTGAGGATCGCCATCACCGTGAGCAGGACCGATTTCTGCGAGAAACCGTGCAGGTGAACGATCGCGATACGCGGCGCGAGAGCTCGAAAGGTTCGGGCCATCCGCCACGCCGCTCCGAGCTTTGAACCGAGGCGCTTCGGATCGACGTGAATGCGATGGACCGGCACGCCGTCGCGGCGGTCTTCCGCGGGCAGCTGCGGGTCGGTCGCCGTCGTGAGGATCTCAAACCGCACGCGATCGCTGAGCCGAGTGACGAGCGTCCGGCACTGCAGGCCGGCGCCGCTCAATTCAGGGTAATAGGCGCCCGTGACCATGAGGACGCCGGGCCGGGTCTCGGTCATCGAGAACGGACAACTGCGGGCGTCCCGAACTGATCGTCGCGCTTCACGCGCAGCGAACGCGCCAGGAACGCGACACCACCGCCGCTGAACGCAATCAGCATCGGCTCGACCGCCCAGCGGTGACGGCCTTCCACGTAGTAGAGGCTTTGAAGGCCGGAGAGCATCAGCAGGAACGCGCCAATCAACAGCGCATCGTGTCTGGCCGAAGCCGCGGCCCGGAAGAGCCGCGATACGCCGATCGCCGCAAGGATCAGAATCGTCACGTAGTACGCCTGGTAGAGACGCAGCCAGAGCCGCGGGTACAACGTCCCCGACTGCGGAGCAAACCACCAGAATTGGTAGAACTTCATCAGCGTCAACCGCGCGAACTGATCCGGATGCTCACGCACGAACGCGCGCGCGCGGTCGGAGAACCACTTCGCCTGCGAGAGTTCGTCGGGCTGCCCCTGAAGGTCGGCCAACTCCTCCGGCGGAATCGACGTGAGGACGATGTGATCCTTGTCGACGTAGGAGTGCCCGGTGGCGTAGGGATTGTTGCCGCGCCAGAAGTCCTCGGCGTCGGTCGTCAGCAGAAAGACGAACCTGTGATGAATGAGCGAATTGCGGATCGTCCACGGAGCGATGACCGCAGTCGCGACCAGGCCCGCCACAACAAGCCGTGACACCGCCGGCATTCGCACCGGGCCGCTGCTGATCCAGAGCAACCAGAGGCCGACGAGCGGCAGCATGATGACGATCGTGCCGCGGGTGAGCGCGCCGATGCCGACCGCCACGCCGAACGCCGCGGCTCTCCCCCACGTCAGCTGATCGCGCAGGCGAAACGCCGCCAGCAGGGCGAGCGCGAAAAAGAACGCGTCGAACGCGAGGGCGTGCGCCTTGGTCGCGCTGTAGACGATCAAGCCGGGATGCAGCGCGACGAACACTCCGGCAGCGAACTCCGCGAGCCAGTGCCCGAAGAGCCGCCTCGCGATGGCGGCCGCCATCACCGCGAGCGCGGTTCCGGCCAGGCACTGGAGCAGCATCAGCGGCAGGATCGATCCGGTGGCCCAGTAACCGGCCGCGCCGACCCACGATGAAAGCGGCACCATGTACGAGTAGTACGGGACGCCGATGTGGTAGTAGACGAAGCCCTGGCCGGCAACAATCGCTCGAGCGGCCGAGTCGTATTCGAAACGTTCGGGATGCGTCAGACCGCCGGTGACGATGCCCGCGCCAATGCGGACGGTGAGCGCCAACACCGCGATCAATACCCAGCGCACTGCCGGGTCTGGACGTGAGACCGAACGGATCACTTTTCAGCGATGACGAAGTACCCCGTCGTGAACGACGGCTGCGAGTCGATCTGCTGCGCGATGGCACGATGGGCGTCGCGCCACTGCAGGAGGCGTCCGGTTTCAAAGAGCGCCTTGCGGACCAGGCGGGCACCGGCGTGACGGGCGGACAACTGGCGGCCGCCGAACTCGACGAACATGCCGAGGCTGCCGAGGTACCCGCCCATCCCGAACACGCGCACATCCGAGAAGGACGTGTGCAGCTGACGCAGACCATCGGCGGTGAACCGCTGGAAGTCGCGCGGATCGTTATGGACCGGGTAGAGAAACGGCGCTGACGCGATGAAGACGCCGCGTGGCCGGAGCAGGCGGTGCGCCTCATTGACGCAGGCCGCCGGATCGGCCAGATGTTCGAGCACCTCCGTGCAGACCACGCAGTCGGCGCTTCCGTCGGGCAGCGGCACGTGCGACACGTCGCACAGAAAGTCCGGCGAGGTCTCGGGATCCAGGTTGACGTACTTCCAGGTGGTGCCTTCGGCGGCCGGCGGCCGGAACGTGCCGCGCTTGCGCTCCCGCTTGCCGCCCAAATCGATTACCGCCCCGCGCATCAGCGGCGCGCACCAGTCCATGTAGGCATCGAGCAGATGACGCCGATAACTCACCGCCCGCCGCATCAAGGTCAGGCTGGTGGGAATCGGCGGGCGCTCAGGCATCGGCAGGCGGCGATCGATCGCCGGCAGCGTCCGCGCGGAGAGCGGCAGCGGGCTGGCGAGATCGTGTGCGATCGCACTGGTCTTCATCGCATATCTCCCTCGGAGAATGGCGGGCGCGGCGGCCGCAGACGGGTCCGCCACCTCACGTAACTGTCGTACAAAGCTGCCCTGGTCCGCAAGACTCGATTGGCGCCGGCACCGCACGCGCGCCCGGCCACCACCGCGTCGCGACGGCTGAGAAGGTCCTGAAAGAGCGTCAGATAGCTCTCGCACATACGGTCGGCGGTGTAGGGATACTCCGACATCCGCGCCTTGAGCGCCCCGTAGCAGCCGCGCATCTTGGTCAACGCTGCCTCGAACGTCGCGGCGTCGAAGCCGACGCCGAACCGGTCGCAATACTCAGGCAGCGCACCGCTCATCCGGTAGAGGATCGGCAGGCCGCACAGCGCGCCCTCGATGTGATGCATGCCGGCCGGCTCGTTCTGCGACGCCGTCAGGTAGACGTGATGACCGGCGAGCGCCGCGCCAAGCGCCGTGCCGTGACGAGGCGCGAGGACGTCGGTGTGGCGAAAGGAGAAGCCCACCGGCAGCTTGCCGATGTATGTGAATCTGAACTGCTTCGCGAACGTCTCCTGCCCCAGCATCTCGTCGAAGTGCCGGTAAACGTCGAACCCCTTCATCCAGTGATCGCTCCAGTGGTGGGTGACGACACGCAGCGGCTCGCGGCCGTCCCAGACGACGCCGGATGGTTTGAAGACGTGCGGATCGCCGCCGTTGCGGATCACGTGGACGTCCGCGAAGGGCCGCCCGCGTCTCGCGAAGAGATCGGCCAGCCACTCGGAAATGAACACCGTCGCGTCAGCGCAGCCGTTCGCCAGCTCGAGCCTCCGGTTGACGTGCTTCGTGCCCTTCCGTTCGTCACACTCGTTGATGCGGTGCACGACCAACGCACGCGGATTCACCGCGAGATAGCGGAGGATGTCGACGTCGTTGAAGGCGGAGCTCGCAGATGCCCGGCGAGGTTCGGTCAGCAGGATCAGATCGAGATCGCGAGCAGACAGATCGCGCTCCACGGTGACGCCACGATCTTGGAGAAAGTCGGCGATCGCGTTCGCGAACTGATTCCCGCCGCCCCAGGGCCCTTCACGCCGCCGGACACCGAGCGCAACCTTCACGCGGGTGTCTCAAGGGCGAGGGCCACCGTCACCGGCGCGAGAATCTCATCGACGGTGATCTCGTGCAGGCACTTCTTGCCGTAGGGACAGTTCCCACGCAGGCCGCACGGCGCGCAATCCACGTATTTGCAGACGATGGTGTGGCGCTCCTTGTAGCCGGCAAACTCCGGCAGCGACGTGCCGCCCCAGGCGATCACCGCGGGTACGCCCACGGCGTTGGCCGCGTTCATCAGGCCGCCGTCGAGGCCGAGAAAGAGCCGCGCCTGCTTCATGAGAAGGACGGCGACACGGAACGGCAGCTTGCCTGAGAGATCGATCACTCGCTGAAGCGATGGCCGTCCACCCTCGCCGATTTGGACGACCTGATAGCGTCCCTCCTCGACGATCCGATCGACGACCGCCTGCCAGCGTTCGAACGGCCAGGCGCGAAGATCGCCGAACCAGGCGTCGTTCGAGTTGGGCTCGATGACGACGAACTCACGCGCGATCCCGTGCGTTTGCCGCGCCACCGCGACCTCGCGCTCTTCGTCAGCCGTGAAATACATCTCGCAGGTGTGATCGGAGGCAGGGATTCCGTAGTTCGCCAGAATGATGTCGATGATGTGGCCACCAGGCTTCCACACCAGCCGCTCCGCCGTCTCGCGCTCGACATAGCTGTGGCGCTGCAGATCGATATGGGCATCGAACTGACCGGTCCGCTTCGCCCGGCGCATCATCAGCCTGAGCACGAGCGATTCATAGGACGCAGTCAAACCCAGCCGGCGAATCCCCGCGTGAACAAAGCGATCGACTGACGCCGCCAACGTGGACTTGGGCTGCACCGGCGGATGGACGATGCGAGGGTTGCCGCGAAAGATGAGATCGTCGGCGAGTGTGACATCGCCGCGGTACAAACGGCCGGCCGCAAGATCGGAGGCCATCGGCGCATAACACACGCGCACCGGCTCACCGCTGCGCTCGTGTAGCGTGCGGATGACCGATGACCAGAGCAGATGTCCGCCAAGACCCATGCCGTCAGCGCCGCCGTTGTATGATGAACCGCTTGTCCGGCCGCACTCGCCAACTCGCCTGCCCGACGGCACGCCGACGCCCGCAATGAACGTTCTCGGAATCAGCCTGGGCCACGATTCGAGCGTCGCGCTCGTGGACGAGGGCCGCATCGCCGGCATCATGGAAGCCGAGCGGCTGTTCCGGCAGAAGCGCTACAAGCTCCACGCGGTCACGCTCGAACCGGGCAAGCATCCGTCCGGCTTTCAGCAGGTCGACATCGAGGACCTGCGCCGCTTCCTCCGCCTTGCCGTCTCGACGTGGGGCGCCACGTTCGACGCCGTCGCCGTGCAGAACCAGGGGCGCGAGGACGAGTTCGTCAACCTCCAGACCGTCCTGCGGGACGAGGGCATTCGCGCGCACGAGTTCCGGCACGTCGATCATCATCTGAGCCACGCCGCGCTCGCCTACTACACGTCGCCGTTCGCCGAGGCGTTGATCCTCAGTTACGACGGGATGGGCAACGACGGTTTCACCGTGCTCTTCCGCGGCCAGGGTGCGTCGCTCGAGTACCTCGAACGCGACCCGCACCAGTTCGGGCGGAGCTACAACAATCTCGGCTACATCGCCGGCGTGGCGCCGGACGTGGCCGGATCGACGGCCGGCAAGACGATGGGGCTGGCGGCGTACGGTGAACTCCGGCCCGACTGGATGGCGTTCGCCACCGACTACGTTCGCCGCTACGAAAAACTGCCGCCGCGCGCAGTGACCGGGCTTGCCGACCACGGCAAGAGCCATCGGATCAATTCGCTGGCGCTCGATCGCATTCCCGAGCTGCAGCCGTTTCTGGTTCCCGCGCCGCCCGAGGCCCCAGTCGGCCTTCGCGCGACGCTTGCGGCGCTGGCCAGGGGGCGAGCGAACGAACTGCGATTGCCCGGTCCTGACCACCCGCTCGCGCAGTCGCTCGCCAATACGGTGCAGCAGGCGTGGAGTGCCGAAGTGCTCGGGCTCCTCGGCAAGGTGCGCGACACGAGCCGGAACATCGCGGTGGTCGGCGGTTGCGCGCTGAACGGCGTCACCAACTACCAGATTGAAGAGTCGGGCCTGTTTGCGCGCACCCACTTCCTGCCCAATCCGACCGACTGCGGTCTGTCGGCAGGGGCGGCGCTGCATGCGTACTACGGTCTGAGCGGCGCGCCGTTCGACGGTCATGCCGACTACCTGACGCCGTACCTCGGCACGGAAGTCTTCGATCGTGACGAACTGCCCGCGCTGCGGCAGCGCTATCCGCATCGCCGGATCGGCGGCGGCGCGTCCGACCTCGCGTCGGTCCTGGCGTGGCTCATTCATCGCGATCTGATCGTCGGCGTGATCCGCGGCCGCTACGAAGTCGGGCCGCGCGCGCTCGGCAACCGGTCGATCTTCTGCAACCCGCTCAACCCGTCGATGCGCGAGGTCCTGAACGCCCGCGTCAAGCATCGCGAGTGGTACCGCCCCTTCGCGCCGGTCGTGTCGGCCGAAGATGCGCCACGCTATTTCACCAACGCCGCCGACATCCCCTACATGTCGGTGATCTGCTTCACGAAGCCCGAGCACCGGAAACTGCTGCCCTCGATCACGCACGTCGACGGCAGCGCGCGCCTGCAGACCATCCGGCGCGATCACCATCCGTTCCTGCATGACACGTTGAAGGCGTTCGAACGTCTGAGCGGAGTGCCCATCCTGCTGAATACGTCGTTCAATCCCGGCGGGGAGCCGATCCTGAATTACTGCCGCGTCGGCCTCGAGATGCTCGAGACCACCGACCTCGATCTCGTGTTGATCGACGACGAGCTCTTCTGTCGGCCGGGTCGCGAAGCGCTGCTGAACATCTAGTTCGCAAGATCAGAGCTCTCAACACAGAGCCCGCAGAGTTCGCAGAGACGCTTCGGATAACTGCGGCACACGCATCGACGCGGCGCCGCGAAGCGGCGGCCTCCGCGCTCGGCCGGCTACGCCGGCCGGCCCGCGTCGAATCGCGATCCATTTCCTCTGTGCCTCTGTGTCTCCGTGGCGCATTTCAGACAAGCAAGATTTTCGTGTTTTCGTGTCTTCGTGGCGCATTCTAGAACCACGTCGAAGTCAGACCCCCTGCAACGCCAGCGGCTCGGTCGTCGCCTTCACTTTGTAGAGCCAGTGGTCGTACAGCCAGTGTCGCGTGCGTGTCCCGAGGGTTTCGAAAAACGTGGATTGATCCGCGATGTCGAACACGCTCCGGCGGGTCAGCTCGCGCGCGAACGCGGGGCCTGACGGCAGATACGTGAAGTAGATCGGATTGTCGCGCACGCCGGCGGGCAGCGCCGCCGGATCCGGTCCGGTCCCCAGTTCACGACCGAGCTCGCGGACCGCCGCCGCAACCTTGTCGCCGGCGCCGATGCGCACGGCGTGAGCCGACGCCACCTGACCGAAGCGTTTCCAGGTCCACTCGTCGTTCGGCAGGTGGACGAACTCGCGGGCCAGGCGATCGCCTTCCGGCACGCGCGTGCACCAGTCGAAAATCCGCTGCAGCATCACGCCCTGATCGCAATAGCGGTTGTTCTGCTCGTCGTCCAGATAGCGCAGCTCCGCGATCGGTTTTGCGCCAAGCCGTGGACGGCGTAGTAGTGGATCCTCGACGAAGACGTCGGCGCTGAGCGCATCCTTGCGGCGGATGACGAAATCGTCGACGAGCGGATTGTGCTTCTCGCCGCGGGTGTGCTGCCGGACGACAGCTTCGATCGCGGCCGGACCGCCGGCGACGTGGCGCAGCACGCTTCGGCTGAAAAAGCGATCGTCGAGGTCGTCGTTCGATCCGGTATAGAGCTCGTACTTGCTGGCGATCGTGCCCATCGCGGTCCCACCGTACGGAGCCAGGATCGACGTCCACCCCATCTCCGGCGCCAACCGCACGTTGAGTGCCAGCGTCTGCAGGTCGGTCTCGAGGTCGCTGAACGGCACCATCAAGATCTGCTGCAGCCGCAGCGTCAGACCGCGCGCCTGAATCCGCTCGACACCTTCCTGGATCAGTTCGTCCGACATGCCGCGCTTCAGCACGTAGCGGCGCAGGAAGTCGTTGCCGGATTCGACCGCCAGCGTGATGCCGGTGCAACCGGCCTCGCGGAACAGGTCGAGCCGCTCGAGCCCGACATCGTGGCGCGTCAGCTCGAGGCGGATCTGACAGTGCCACGGCACGCCGATCTCTTCCTTCCAACGGCGCGCGAACTCCCGCAGCCACGGCACCTTGAAGCCGAAGATGTCGTCCTGGAAGTAGATCATCGACAGCGGATAGCGATCCCGCATCAACCGGGCTTCGGCAATCAGCTGTTCGACTGGACGCTCGTTTCCCTCGTAGCCGCCGTACATGTCGTTGTAGACCGGCGCGTAGCAGTACGAACACTCGAAGGGGCAGCCGACCGTCGCCATCATGCTCTTGATGGGACTGCGCGCGTAATCGGGAAAGGCGTCATACAGCAGACGCCGCGCCGGAACCGGAAAGCCCTCGGCCACCCGCACCGGATCGTGCTGCAGTCCGCGCGGCAGCTCGCCGGCAAGCAGCTTCCGGAAGAAACGAAACGCCTCGCCCTTGATCACCCAGTCGGCGTGCTTCGCGCAGTCCTCGGCAAAGTAGGTCGCGTGCGGGCCGCCGATCACGACATTCACGCCCATCTCACGGACGATGTCCGCGGCGCCAAACGCCTGGACGTGATAGCCGGTCCAGATCGAGAAACCCACCAGATCGGGCTGGAACGCCGCGACCTCGTCGAAGAGCGGCTGAAAATCGAAATCGCGAATCAGCACGGTCTTCGCGTCCCAGCCTTCGGCCTCGGCCAGGCCGAGCAGGTGCAGGATGCCGAGCGGTTCGATCGAATAATGACGGCCGACCAGAATCAGCCGCGGCTTCCGCCCATTTGGAGTTGTCATCATGTTCGCGCTACGAGGTCGCGCAGCACCGCCCGCTCGCGCTCGACCGCCACGGTCAGCGTGCAGTGCGTCTGCACGTAGGCCAGACCGGCCGCAGCCAGCCGCTCTCTGAGCGGCGCGTCTTCGAGCAGCCGGCGAATCACGCTCCGCAGTTCATCTGCGGACGGTCCACTCAAGAGCCCATTGCTTCCGTCGGCGATGATCTCCTGAATCCCGCTCACCCGCGTCCCGACGACCGCCGCCCCCGACGCCATCGCCTCGACGAGCGCCTTCGGATTGCCCTCGTATTGCGACGGTAGCACGAAGACGCCGGTGCGACCGAGCAGGACGGGAAGATCGTCGTGCGCGACACGGCCGTGAAACTGCGCCTTCACACCGAGCGCCCGCGCCTGCTGTTCGAGCGCGGCGCGGCGCGACCCGTCGCCGACAATCGAGAGCTCGACGCCGGCCAGTCCAGCCAGCGCCTCGATCAGCACGTCGACGTTCTTCTCAGGCTCGAGCCGCCCGACGAACGTGACGCGGTTCGCCTCGCGCGGGACGTCGGACCGCAGCTTGAACTTGCGGGTGTCCACGTAGTTGGGCACGACCGTAATCACGTCCGGAGCAACGCCGTACCGCGCCGCCACCGCCGCGGCATGACCTGCCGACGCGACGACGATGCGATCGGCGGAGCGGAAGACCTTGCGCTCGAGCGCGCGGCTGACGCGCCGCCGGAGCGGGCTGGTCGTCTCCCGTTCGACGTTGTCGGCCCAGAGGAACCCGCAGCGAACCACCAGCGGGGTTCCAAACAGCCACTTGGCCACGACCGCGCACCAGCCGCCGTTGATCTGGTTCGTCCGGAGCGCCGACGCCGTGCGCAGGTACTTCCGGTGCAGCCAGGGCGCGAGCACACTGTAGAGATTCGACGGCAGATTCCAGACGTTCGGCAGCACGTCGAGCCGCGGCATCGCTTCGGCCACCCGCCCATCGTCACGCCCGCCGTAGGTGACAAAGGCCAGGCGATCCAGATCGGGCGAGAGCTCGCGATAGAGCGCCAGCTCGCGATCCAGGATGCCGGCGCGGCGCCAGCCTTCGAGCGACATGCCGCGGCTGAAGAACACGACCAGCGTCATCGCTGCTGAGCCAGGGCAGGAGTGACGTACGTCAGTCCCCAGGTGATGATGACGGCTGCCGCACAGAGGTGGTACACACCGTAGTAAGGGATGTTGCCACCCGAGTAGATCGCGACGGCCGTCAACGACAGCGGCAACGAGAACACCAGAATCCGAAGGGCGATCCAGTCGCGCCGGAGCCACGCCACCAGGGCAAACGGCACCACGAGCAGGCCGCTGAACGGAATCACGCCGCCAATCCCCGGGGTGAGCTGCACCATCACCGGAGTCGTCTCGCGGAGCACCCGCCACACGCGCCTGGCCAGAATGGAGACGTACCAGAATGGATCGGCCGCGATGTCATGGAGCACCTTGTCGCGCATGACGTCGAGAAGGTGGGGCGTCTGCAGCGGATGGCGATAGTAGAGATGATCCGGATCGAAGTAGTCGTCCGGCGTTCGTGCCGGCTTCCGGGTTCCCCACCACCACGGCAGCTTCTCGCCGTACTGCTGTTCGAGCACCGGCTCCGCGTACGCGACCGCCAGGTCGTCCCGCCACGAGTAGCCGTGCGTGGTGTCGAAATCGCCGAGCCCGCTCCAGAGCGAACCCCAGAACTGGTGGCGAGCGGCGCGAGAGGCGTCGTAGACATGCCCGCCGGCACGGCGCACGACCGCCGTGGCTTCCGTCCACTTGTGATCGAAATAGCTGCTCCATGCCCAGGAAGTTCCGGTAAAGGCGAGCCACAACACGGCGATCAGTCCCACTCGCAGCGGCCACCCGAAACGCGGCGCGCCGAGGCAGACTGCCGCGACTCCCAGAATCGACACTGCGGCTTCGAACCGGATCTGGGCCGCGGTCGCGAGCACGAGCGCGCAGATGACAACGGCAAAGCCGGCGTACCACCGGCGGCACGTGCCGGTGATGACCGGCAGCATGAGCGCGAGGGTCACGCAGAAGACGGCGATCGGCCAGCCGAAGATCTGCTCGCGTCGATACGCCTCGAACAACTGGAAGGGATTGGAGCCGAGCAGTCCAACCAGCACGAAGCCGAGAACCGGCAGACCGACGTACCAGAAACTGATCAGGAGACCGGCCAGCCCCAGGAAGAAGACGAGGCTCGTCGCGATCCGCATCTCGGCATTCTCAGGGGTGCCGCGCCGCCAGGCGTCAATCAGATACAGATAGGTCTGCAAGTCGCTGCCGAAGCGCGTCGTGTGGCCCCATTCCATGACCAGCGTCGAACCGCGCTCCGCGATCGTGCGTTCCGCGGCCTCGCGGCTGAAGACACGGCGGTCGGGGTCCTTCGGGTGCGCGGCGCCATCGAAGTAGAAGTCCGGATCGATCCCGGAGTCGAGCGTCGCCACCGGAAAGAGGTTGAGGTAGTACAGGAAGTAGACGAACTTTTCCTGCGAGTGCAGCCCGCTCGACGCCTTCAGCATGTAGTCCGACGGCAACGGGGCGCGGAAGAGCATCAACTGCCAGACGGTCAAGCCGGCGAGACCGGCGAGCAGCAACGCGACGCTGCGCGGCGTTCGCCGACGAGGCGCCGCCGCCAGTTCCGTTCTCATTCCCACCGGGAGCGCAGCCAGTTGAACATCGCGATCCGCTGCGGCGCGGGGACAATCTCGCTGCACCGGGCGGCGAACGCCGCCATCCGCCCGGTCAGCGAAGCCCGGTAGCCGTACTGCTCGCGGGCGATCTGACGAACCCGCAACACCGCGGATTGCATCGCCTGAAGGCGGCTTCCAGTCGCCGACCCGGGATGCACGCGATACTTGAGCAGCGGCCGGTCGAGGTTGGCGAGCTTGTAGCGCGTCCCGATCCGGAACCACAGGTCAAGATCGTCGGCCAGGACGTGCGCGGGGTTGTACAGCCCCACCTCGTCGAGCACGTGCCTGCGAATCATCGTGATTGGATGGGCGAACGGGTTGAAGAGAAAGAACCGATCGCGCAGCCCCTGATCGTCGCACCGGTAGCGGCGGACGCCGAGGTCACGGCCGTCTTCGTCGATCAGGAAAATCCCTGCACCGCAGACGCCGACGTCGGGATGCGCCAGCATGAACGCGTGCTGCGCCGCCAGCCGCTCCGGCAGCGCGATGTCGTCGCTGTCCATGTTGGCGATCAACGGTCCGCGTGCCTCCCCGATGCCGATGTTGCGGCTCCGCACGAAGTCGAGGTTGCGCTCGTTGCGAAGCAGACGAATGCGGCCGTCGCGGCTCGCGTACTCGCGCAGCAGCTCGGACGACCCGTCGTTCGAGCAATCGTCGACGATGACGAATTCAAAGTCGGTGAAGGTCTGACCGAGGATGCTCTCGACCGCCGCACCCACGAATCGGGCCGCGTTGTAGGTCGGCATCACGACCGACACCGCCGGCGCGCTCACAGCGACGGCCGTTTCTCCTGCTCACGCGCCCGATCGCGGGCGGGAACAGGAGCAGCAGCGGAAGCGCGCCGCAGCGCCACGAACAAATGCACAAGGTTCCGGGTGGTCTGCGGAATCCGTCGAATCAGCGAGCCGTAACTGGGGGCGCGAATCTCAGCAACCGACACCGGGACCTCGGCAATCCGCAGCCCGGCGCGTTCGGCCCGGATCACCAGCTCGGTGTCGAAAATCCAGCCGGCCGTCTCGCACTGTTCCGCAATCGCCAGCAGCGGCGCGCGGCGAAACGCCTTCAGGCCGTGCGTGTCGCTGCCCCGAAACCCAAACACCACGCGCAGCACACGGTTGAAGTTGTGGGTAATCAGTCTGCGGATGACCGGCCGCCGATCGTCACCTTTCACCTTGGAGCCCAGGACCAGGTCATGGTGGTCGAGCAGTTCCAGCGCCGCACGGACGAATCCCATGTCCCAGAAATCCAGGTTGAAGATCACCACGCGTTCGCACCGGGCCACCGCGATCGCGTGTTTGAGCGCCTGTCCGTAGTCGGCGACGGCGAGCCGCTCCTGTCGGATGCGCGCATCTTCACGGGCGTGGCGGGCGATGATCTCGGGCGTCGCGTCGCGGCTGCCGTTTTCGCACAACAGCAGTTCGAACGGCACGCCCAGGCCCGCAAGCGCGTCGCGGATGCGCGCGACCGCCTGCTCGGCAATCGCGGCCTCGTTGTACACCGGAATCACGACCGATAGTTCCGACGCTGCACCGCTCACGGCGTCACCTTCAGGATCATCGGGCTCCTTGCCTCAGGGCTCCGCGCAGCCTGGGTCGCCTGGAAGCGCCCAGACGCCGGGCTCGTGCAGTGCCCGGGCAAACTGGTCGGCGATCAGGCGATTGCCGTCCGCGCTCAGATGCACCACGTCATACGGAAAATAGGCCGGCTCGTGCGGCACCGCGGCGGCGATGTCCACGTATGGAACCGAGCAGTCCGCCGCGATCTTTGCCGACACGCGATTGACGGCCTCGTAGATCTGCGCCGTCTCGCCTGGCGTCAGCGGAAACCGGTCGAAGGTCAGGTCATCGAACAGTCCAGGCGTGACGCGGCGGTCGACCAGCAGTCCGTCGCGCCCGACCGAGGCAAACGACGACAACACCACGGGCACGCCCTGGCTCCTGATCGCCCTGACCAGCCGGCGCAGCTTGGCGTCAATGGCGTTCAGCGACCGCTTCGAAGAAACGGCGTCGAAACGATGCACCAGGGGCTGGCCGGGGCTCGACCGGTGCACCGTCTTGAGCGCGCTGAGCACGACGACGCTCCGGTGCGCCATCCACGCGAGCCAGCCTGGATATGCGGCCATCCAGCAATCGCCGACCAGCACGCCAATGGCGCAGTTAAGATCGGGCACGAACTCCCTGACGTCGACGTCGTTGTGTCCCTCGTAGAAGAGCACCAGATCCGGATGGAGTCGAGCAATCTTCGTCATGAAGATGGCCGTCAGGTCGTCCAGCGCGAACCCGCTGAATCCGGCGTTGACGACCTCCGTGCGCCCGAACTCGCCCGACCGATCGAGCGCGACCTGCAGAAAGTACGGATACGTCTCGACGTCGGCGTTGTACACCCCTTCGGTCGTGCTCGCCCCCAGTGCCACGATTCTCCGGACACCGGACGGTTTCTCGAGCGCGATCTGTGCGCCCCGCAAACCGAGGGCGTTCGACGACCAGAACGCCGGTTCGTGCGGCGATGCCTCGACCAGCCGGGTTCCCTTCAACACCAGCCGGAGATCGGGCCTGAAGACATAGCGCGGCGCCGGCGTGTCCGCTGGAAACGTTTCCGGAGGACGGGGAAACGTGCCGAACTGATAAGCACGCTGTGCAACGAAGCGGGCGTTGTAGATTTTGGTTCTGTCTCGCTCGTTGTACAAGCGCTTCACGAGCGGCATCGCGAGGGGCAGGTAGCCGGCCGCGCTCCGCGCGTACCACTCGAGACCGGCTCCACCGGCAGCCAGCGTGACCATCAACACGGCGCTCTTCAGGAGTCCGCCGGCGTACGGCGCGGCCACGCGTCCAACGACCGCCCATCGAAGCCCGGCACCTGCGGCCACGAACGCGACCCCGACGACAAACCCCGACGCTTCCATGGGACCGATCCCGGGCGCCCCGCCAAGCCATCCTGCAACGCTCGTCAATCCGATGGCGAGCGCTCCCGCGGCCATGAGCACGGCCTGCAGCATCGCGAGTTCGCGAGGCGAACGGCGCGGCCCGGTCATCTGCGAGTCGGGCGCGTCCCGTCGCGAAGTCCTCATCGCCGCTGGGCGACCGCGAGAATCATGTGGCTGATGTAGTCCGACGGCAGCACGGTGCCAAAGACTCGACTCGCCAGACGGTACGCCGTCGTTCCCTTGGTCTTCAGTCCCACTTCCCACTGGAGCCAGCGGCCGACGCCGGTGGCCTTGGCGATCGGCGCCACCTCGTGCACCTTGAAGCCGCGCAGCTCGAGTTCGCGCCGCAGCTCTTCCCGCGTGAGCCGCCACTGGTAGAACCGTTGCGGCCGTTCGTAGCCGGACGCCGGATCGAACTGATCGTCCCACCGTTCGAGCGCGGCGCGATCCCGCTTCATCAGCCGGCGGTTGTGGAATGGCACGCTCACGAAGAGCCAACCGCCCCTGCGGAGCAGGCGGCCGGCTTCGACAAGACAGTCGCCCAGTCCAGACTCGAAGTGCTCGAACGTCCCCCACGAGTAGTACGCGTCAAACGAGCCTGCGGCGAAATCGGTGTGCCGCAGATCGCCCTGACGGAAGTCGTGCTGGGGAAACCAGCTCTTGAGCCGCTCGATCGTCTCGGTGCTGATGTCGAGACCGGTCACCTGGTAGCCCCGACCCGACAAGTACAGCGTCCACTCCCCGAGTCCGCAGCCGCCGTCGAGCAGATGGCTGCCGGCCGGCAATCGCTCGAGATAGGGCGCCACCACGCGGTACTCATCGCTCTCGGCAACCGCGGACACGTCCGGCGGCCGCTGACGATCCTTCCAGAGCGCGCTCCAGTGCTGTTCGACGAACGCGGCTTCGTCGAGCGCGCCGGCGGCATCATCAACTGGAAGATAGTCTTTCCGCACCGGCTGAGGCCTACGACTGCTTGTACTGCTTGTAGTCCACGGCGTAGCGCTTGTAGTCGGCCTGCGCGTCGAACCCGAAGTTGGATCGCGGCAGATTGGCGCCCTTTCGGTAGTAGTTGACGAGCACGTGACGCTCCGCGCCTGGCCGCGGCGCAATGCCGCGGTGTACACCCCACGTGTCGAACAGCACGATCGTCCCCGCCGGTCCGACCACGGGGACCTGCGTGTGCAGCAGATCGCCAAGTTCCGCGTCGGTGAAATTGGTGGGATGCGGCTTGCCTGACGGATCGCCGGCGCTGACCGCCGGTCCCCACTCGTGCTCCTTCTTCCGGCGCAGTTCAGCGTTGGTATGCGTGCCGGGAATGTAGCAGGTCGGTCCCTCGGCCTCACCGACGTCGTTCAGATAGAGCATCACCTTGAAGGTCGGCAGCTCGAACGTGTCGACGTGAAACCCGCGCACCGGGATCTCGTTGTAGCGGTGCCGTTCGTAGATGCAGACGTGGACCGAGTGGGGTGCACCGAAATAGTCCGAGGCGATTTCCGTCAGCTGCGGCTCGTGCTTGAAGTGGTCGCCGCGCGGGCTGAAACAGTCGACGTGATACACGCGTTCGTTCGGCGCCGCCGCGGTCCCCCGGTAGGCATCCGCGCGCCGGTACGACCCATCGTCGAAGTTGGTGTCGCCGTCCACGTCCACGCGCGCGACACAGGCCGCCAGGATCTCGTCCATCATCGCGCGTGGATAGAAGGCCGGCACGACGCAGATGCCGTGCTGCTTGACGCACGCCAGCATGGCCTCGGTGGCCGGCGGTCGGATGACTGCTTCGAGCATCGCTAAGCCTTTCACATCGCCATCAACTGTTTGGTCGAGATTGTCGAAATGCCGTCAATTGGCGTCGCGTACTTCCACGGATCGTAGACGCGGGTGAACTTCACCGGCGACGCCTTCCACAGCGCGCGGATGTCGTCGAATTCGCTTTGCGGTCGCCTGAACATCCAGCCGTTTCTCACGTAGTTGCCGCTGAACACTTTGCCATTCCGCCGCCAGAACCACCAGAAATGCGCCATCGAGCGGAACGTGTAAGGCGCCGAATACTCCAGCGACCCGAGAATCGACATGTCCATGCCGATGAAGTAGGCCTCGGCGAATCCCATGAAGCTGAGGATCGGATAGAGCGCAATCGCCGCCGAGTTCATGAACGTCGTGGCGCACTGGAGCACCGCCACGCCGTCGCGCTCGAGCGGCGCGAAGTATTTCTGCACGTCGAAGGTGTTCTCGTTCGGCGCGTGCTCGTAGTAGTAGGCGCGATCACGATAGGCGAAGTTCGGAAAGTACTCGTCCTGCAGCGCGCGATCGACGATCAGTTTCGTTTCGGGGACGCGGGCCAGCAGGTCGTAGGGAGAGTCCTTCAGGTAAACGTCAGGCCGCCACTTGTAGCGCTTGTGCGGCCCGCGGTGCACCCGCCACGGGACGTAGTACTCGTCGAAATGATCCCGCAGCTCCTGCGCCACCGTCCGGAACGGCGGCTTCAGCATCCAGTCGATGTTGATCTGCGCCAGAAACGATCGGTAGATGAAGTGCTGAATCGCGTTGTCCTTGGCCTTCTCCGGAAAGAGCAGCAGGTGATAGTCGGGCGCGCCGGCGGCGGCGATGAAGCCCGGCGTCAGCGCCTTGGTCTCGACCAGCGTGACGAAACCGGATCGTCGCAGCCAGCCGAAGTCGAAGCCGTGGGCCAGCAGCGACGGACCGCCAAAGACGACGAGCGCGCGTTGACCGCGATGCCGACCGCGGAGCCGAACCATCAGTGGTAACGGTAGGGACAGGCTGCAGCCTGTCCGTCCAAAACAATCAGACGAACTCGCTCGGCGAGACGCGGAAGCCCGGCGTGCTTTCGTAGACCGGCTGTTCACCGGCGACGCCGCTGAACTCGACCGCACGCTGCAGCCGCGACATCGCGATGCGCGAAATGATCCGGCCGATCGCGTTGATCTCCGTGCCGTACTGCGCGTACTGGCTCTGGAGCATGTCGCGCTGATCGGCGGCGTGGAAGAACGTCACCCGGATCGGCTCGGCCAGCTTCACCGGCATCCGGTCGAAATCGTGCTCGAAGAGATCGCGGAGGTCGTAGCGGAAGATCTCGCTCTGCGGCTCGCCGAGGGCGAAGATGTTGCGCTTCCGGGCCGCGCTGTAGCGGCGCAGCTCGCCGAGATAGTCGCCGTATTCGGCATCGGCTGAGGGATTGCGCTCGCGCAGCAGCTCCGCCGCGACGCCGAATGCCGCATCGTGAATGTCGTCCACCAGGTTCATCAACGCCATCGCCCGGTGGCGGAACAGGACGTTGTTGCCCAGTTCGCCGGCGATGTACTGCTCGATCACCTTGCGGTCGCTGCGGATGAAGGCCTCGAGATCCTCCTTCCGATCCCACAGCTCATCCCGGGTCGCCTGGTTGAACGACACGTAGAGCTCGCGTATACCCGGCGAGAAGGTGTCGCGCCGGGCGTGCAGGACCTCGAGGATCTGCGACGGTGGAATCCCGCACAAACGCAGGAACCGCAACAGCTCGTAGAGAATCCGGTCCTGATAAAACAGCCCCATCGTCAAGGCAAACTCGCGGCACTCGAGATAGTCCTGAAAGGACATCGTTTTCGAGGCGACCGCGACTTCTTCCGGTTCCGCCGAGAGCAGCTCCCGGCCGTCGAACCGATAGGCGCCGAAGCAGCGCGGCACGATGCGGTATTTGGTCTGCAGCTCCCACTGCTGGATCGAGGCGTCCGTCGTGAGCTCGGTGCCGTCGAACATCATCAGCGTGAACATCGAGATCAGCTTCATGTCGGCGTCGGCCAGCTGCAGCACAGTCGCCATGTGCTTGGCCTTGGTGTCGCCCGGCAGGCCGAGAATGACCTCGGAGTAGGTGTTCGCGTCGCTGGCGTTGAACTGCGTCGCCACCTGCAACAGCTGATTGGCGGCGATGTTCTGCCGCTTGATATTGATCAGCACCTGGTTGTCGAGCGATTGCACGGAAGCGGAGACGCGTAGACTGCCCTGCAGCAGTTCGGCGCACTCCAGCACGCGCTCCTTCTGGTTCTTGCCGGTCGCGACATGGAGGTACGCCGGGTACCCGTAGCGCTCGCGCGTCCGCGCCAGGGCCCGGGTAATCTCGAGGTCCTGCTTGAACATGCCGAAGTTCACGTCGGCCATGTCGAGGACTTTGCCCTTGTAGCGTTGGGCGATGTACTCGAGCTCGTTCTCAAAACGACTCGCCGTCTTCCAGTAGACCTTGGTCCGCGCGCCAATCCCGTCGACGCAGAACGTGCAGGCAAACGGGCAGCCGCGATTGCTCTCGAGGAGTGGCGTGAGAGCGATTTCTTCCAGGAACGCGTCCAGGTAACCAGCGGTGTACGGCGACGGAATGAGGTCCAGATCGGTCACCCGCTGGGCGACGTCGCTGCCTTTCAGCAGCGCGCCGTCCACGAACGAGTGACAGCCTTCGATTCCTTTGCGGCGAACCGCCTCGCGATCGCCGCCGGCTTCGTACCACGCGTCGACCACTTTCGTGAATGCGTCTTCACCTTCGCCGGACACATGGAGGTCCGCCGCCGGGTGCTTCCGCAGCCAGCGCTCGCGGGCGCTATCGTCGATCGGATAGTTCGGGCCGCCGAACACGATCAGCGTATCGGGCTGCCTCTCTCGAATCGCCTGAGCGACGGTGTAGGCGAGGTCGAGGTTCCACATGTAGTTCGACAGACCGACGATCGCCGGCCGCTCGCGGAGGAAGCCGTCGATGAACTGCTGCGGATGCTTGAAGAGGCGGACTTCGGCGCCGGCGGCATGCGTCGAATACTGATGCAGCCACGACTTGATGCAGGCGATCGCGTACGGCATCGTCTCGACGCCGTAGCCCATGGGGGTCACGTGCGCCAGGTCGCCGAGATAGATGAGGTCGCGATTCATACGAGCGGCTGCTCCGTCAGCCGGGCCGGACGGTCGAACTGCAGACGGCAGAATGTCTGATAGGTAGGGCTCTTTTCAAGCAGCAACTCGTGCGGGCCGATCGCCTCGATTCGGCCCTGGTCGAGCACCACAATCCGGTCCGCGTGCGTCACGGTCGAGAGGCGATGCGCGATGACGATGGCGGTGGTCCGCGCGACGACGGTGTTGATCGCGTCCTGGACGAGACGTTCGGACTGGCTGTCGAGCGCGCTCGTCGCTTCGTCCAGAATGAGAATCTGCGGGTTGTGGACCACCGCGCGGGCAATCGCGACGCGCTGGCGCTCGCCGCCCGAGAGGCGCATGCCGCGATCGCCGACGACCGTGTCGTACCCCTCTGGCAGAGCCATGATGAAGTCGTGGGCGTTGGCGATGCGCGCGGCCTGCTCGATGTCCTGGTCGCTCAGCTCGTCGCGGCCGTAGCGGATGTTGTTGCGGACGGTGTCGTGGAAGAGCAGGCTCTCCTGCGAGACGACGCCGAAGAGCCGCCGATAGTCGTGCTGCTTGAGCGTTTTCAGGTCGACGCCGTCGACGCTGATGGCGCCCGCCGAGGGATCGTGAAGGCGGAGCATCAGGTCGGCGAGCGTAGACTTCCCCGCTCCGCTCGGGCCGACCAGGGCGACGAACTCGCCCTTGGCGATGTCGAGCGAGAGATCCTGAATCGCCGGCCGGTCGCCGTACGCGAAGGTCACGTTCCGCAGCTGAATCCCGCGGTCGAACGTTCGCTTGCTGACCGGGCCGTCGACCACTTTCGGCTGCTCGGTCTCGAGCTCGGCGATCCGCTCCGATGCCGCGCCGAGCGCTTCGATCCAGAGCGCGCTGGTCGCCAGGTGGTTCATCGGCGCGATCAGCGACCTGCCGACGTAGGTAAAGAGCAGCAGCCCCTGAAACGTCAGTTCGCCGCGCCGGACCTGCAGGATCGCGATGAGGAAGATGCCGAGAATCGCCAGCGAATCCAGAACGGAGCGCGCTGGAAGCTCCAGCTTTTCGATACGCCCCTTGCGCAACAGTGCCGCGGTCACGGTGTCGATCGTCGTGCGCAGTTTCTTCAATTCGAACGGCTCGGCGCTGAACGACTTCGCGACGCGGACGCTCGTGAACGCTTCCTGGAGCGCAGTGATCAGATCGGCCGACGTGTCGGTTTCCTCTCGGGTCAGGCGACGAATCGGACGGCGGAGCACCTGAGTGATCGCGAACTGCGCGGCCAGCAGTACGAGCGAACCGAACGTCAGCCAGATGCTCGTGCTGAAAAGATACGCTGAGTAGATGACGATCTGGACACCGTGGTGCACGATGCTGCGCACCAGCGGGCCGAGGGCCTGCGCGGTGGCGATCGTGTCGACGGTCACGCGCGAAATCAGCTCGCCTGCACGCTGGCGGCCGAAGAACGCCATGTCCTGCTTGAGCAGGTGCTGGAGCAGATCGAGCTGCATCAGCCGCGCGAAGCGGGCGCGCAACCAGGAGGCGCCGTACTCGGCGAGGTAGTTCGCCACCGCGACCAGCACCGATTGGACGACGAACAGCAGGCCGAACAGGATCAGCGTGTCGTTGCCGCTGCCCATCCCGTAGCCCGCGAGCCAGAGCGTGATCCGGGCGCCGAGGTAATTCAGGTTCAGCCACGACGTGCCGGGAGGAATCGGCTGCGGCGCCGAGCCGCCGATGTTGGCGAGCAGGACCGCGAGAATCGCCGGCTGCAGCACGGCCAGCAGGTTCGCGACCAGCGTCACGAGGCCGACCAGCACGATGGCCCCGACATGCGGACCGCCGTAGCGGCGGACCAGCACGCGCGCGGCCGCGAAGCTCGATCGCGGCGCCAATGAGTTAGCGGATGAGCCTGCCAACGCGGTCGGTGAGCGACTTGCCGTGTTTCACGTAGTTGTAGAGCGGCACCGGGAGGTGAAAGATCTTGTCACGGTCGAGACGATCGAAGAGATCGTGATCCTCGAACACCTTCTTCTTCTTGTTGTACGACCCGACGCGCTCGAGATGCGAGGTCCTCAGCATCAGCCCGCACGCCAGGCCGTTGTTCTGGAACGACTCGACGGACATGATCTTCTCGTCGTTGTCGGTCAGAAAGTAGTCGCACGAGACGCCGATGTACTGCGGACAGAACCGCAGGAAGTTGAACAGCATCGGCAGGAACGGCGGCTGGACGTAGTCGTCGGCGTCGACGCGGACGAAGAACTTGCCGCGCGAATGATCCACCCCGATGCGGGCGCTCGCCCCGACTCCGACATTCTTCCGGTTCACGACCAGCTTGATGTCACCAGCGGCATGAAACGTCTTCAGCGCCTCCACCGAGTCGTCGGTACTGTGGTCGTCGACGACGATGATTTCGTATTTGCTGCGTTCGATTTCCTGGCTGAGGAGCGAACGCAGGCAGCGGCGTACATAGCTCCCGTAGTTGTAGTTGGTGACGACGACGGAGATGTCCGGGCCCCTCATCGGACGACCTTCTCCATCAGGCGGGCGAGGCGGCACAATTCGGCGAGCTCCGCCGGCGTCGCGCTGCACACGTGATCGGGCCCGGGCAGTCCTTTGTTGAGCGTGAAGTGCTTTTCGAGCACCGTCGCGCCGCGGCCGACCGCCACCAGCATCGCTTCGATGCCAATCGTGTGGTCGCTGAAACCGTCGTAGATCGATTCCGCGAACGACACCGGCAGCGAGATGTCGCTGTACTCGCAGGGATACTTCGGCACGCAGTACAGGTAGTGGAGCTGCGGCAGGTCGTACGGCACGTCCTCACGATCCCAGAAGCCGAGCGAAATGAACGCGTCCTTCCCGGTGGCGAGGATCCGCTCGCACAGTTCCTCGTTCTGCAGCGCGCGGCTGGCGATCTTGTGGCGGCGGACGCCCAGCTCCTCCACCCACTCGAAGCGCTCGACGTCGAAGACCGAGGCCATGAACTCGATCCCCTCCTCATCACACCACCCCTTCAACCGCTCAGCATCGTCTCTCCCGAACTGCACGGTCAGCGCCTGGCGGAGCGCCTCGTCGTTGGGATGCGATCCGTTCGGACCGAAGATCTTGTAGGGGTCGTAGAACTGGAATTTCGCGATGTCGGCGCCGGCGATCTTCGCCTGCCGGATCATTTCGTGGGCGACGTCGATGCTGCCGTTGTGGTTGATGCCGATCTCAGCGATGACAATCATGCGCGTCAGAAGTAGATGGAGGGCAGTTCCGTTCGCAGGCGCTCGAGCCCTGGTCGCAGCGCCTTGACCTTCAGATAGTCGCCACGCCAGTCGACCGCGATAGTACCGGGATAGTAGCGGTTGATGTAGGTGGCCATTTCAGGAGCGGTGTCTTCGCGCAGGTAGTTGTAGAAATCCTTACGCACGCGGTGAAAGCCGTCGGTGAACCACTTCTCGAAGCCGAGCCACTGCGGAACCAGTCCCCAGATCACCTCGAGCGGTGTGCCGGCAAAACGGATCTGCAGGACGTCCCAGATCGCGAACTCGTCGAGCTTCGCGTGGAACCGTTCCAGAAACGTGCGGCTCATGAGGTGATTCGTCGCACAGCCGAACCACTCGGGACCAGCCTCGCGATGAAACGCCACCCCGTTGACCCGTTCCGGCGAAACGACGCGCTCGGCAGGTTGTGGCTGTCCGCCGACAAATACCGGCGCCGCTTCGCCGTCGGCGGCCGGCCCGTCGCTCATCCGCCGCCGGGCCGCTCTCGCCTCGACTCGCCACGGCAGTTCGCGGAGCAGTCCGCCTTCTGCTGGCGACCCGAACGTGCGGATCCAGCGTGAGCGGAGCGCTCGAAGACGCGACGACGGCGGACCACCAGCCGGCACGTGATTCTGCGTTTCGGCGGCAAAGTCCGAATGCCAGTCCTCGAGCACCCGGCGAAACGCCGGATCGCGCGAGAAGATTGCGAACGCTTCGGCAATCATCTGGTCTTCGAGGCGATCAATCGGCGTCGGTTGATCGTGACGCTCGCGGTAGCGCAGAAACTGATCCTTGGGTATCCGCCGCTTCTCGTGCCCGGACGCGATCACGTGCACGCCCTTTGCGGGCGCGAACGTCAGCATCGAGGACAGCAACTGCTCCCGCGCCAGCAGCGTGCCCTCGCCGATGAACAGCACCCAGTCGTAGTCGCGCCAGCGTCCGTCCCGGATGAACTTGTACCAGGCGCCCGAGTCCAGGCTTTCGTCGTTCTGATACTCGATCGTATGGACCCCAGGCCGCGACAGCGCGCAGACGCCGCGGACCCGCTCGTCGAACGGACTGAGCTGCTGATTCATGCCCGGCGCGTCGGCCCGGATCGCGCCGCCGCCGCCGACGTTGTAGAGCACGAAGACGTCGAACGCCTGCAGATCCTGCAGCAGCGTCGTCACCAGCGTCGACTGCATCAGCCACGGCTTGTGATGGACGCAGAAGACCAGCGCCAGACGGTTGGCCATCGACTAGACGCGGTGTTCCCGCGATCCGCGCCACAGCGCCTCCGCGAATGCAAAATCTTCTTCGGTGTCGATGTCGACGATCTCGAAGCGGTCACCCATCTCGACGAGCCTGACCTGTTGCCAGTCCCAGTAGCGGCCGTGCTCGAAGAAATAGCGCTTCTCGAAGAAATACAGCGCGTGCGCGAACTCGAGCACCGGCTGGACGGTCTTGCTGTTGATGGTCTTCATGTCGGCCGGAAAATTGAGCGGCCGGTGGTCGAGGCTGATGAAGTGATTCTGCCGCCTGACGACACCAAAGGCGGGCGCCAGATTGCCGCGGACGCAGTCGCCCAGGAACCCCTGGATCGTTTCCGCGCGGAGAAACGGCAGGCAGGCGTTGACGATCAGGAGATGCGTAAACGGCACGTCGTGCAGGAACGACAGGATCTCGGTGATCGGCTCGTCGATCGTCGCGCTGCGCTCGCTGCGCCGGACGAACGGGACCCCGTGGGCCACGCACTTGTCACGAAACGCGTTTTCGTGCCCGGCGAAGAAACCGCGCGTGCCAAACGTCGCGAGTTTCTCGAGCGCAATGTCCACCAGCGTCGTGCCGGCGAACGGCCGCAGCATCTTGTTCGGGCAGCGCTGGCTTTGCGAACGGCCGAACGAAAACACGCCAATCGAAGGGGTCGTCATACGCGTGCCACCGAAGCCACCTCAGCGATGGCCGCGAAACTTCTCGCCGCCGCCCCGTCGACCGAACCGAGATACTTGCGGAGATACGCCTCACGCGCCTCGGGATCGACCCTGAAGCTGTCCAGCGTCAGCGATGGCAACCGGTCGAGCGCTTCACCAATCCCGATGGTCGTCGACACCCCGGCAAAAGCGAAGGGACCGCCTTCCTCCGTGATGAAGAATCGATCGTGCGACTTGTGCATGTCGGCTTCGTCGCCGAGGTAGTCGTGCGCGTCGAACGTGATGCACAGGTTGGGAACGCCCATCGACACGGCCTCGAGCACGCTCAGACTGAAGTAGTTCACGCAGACGTCGGCAATGGCCATGGCCTCGAGGATCGTCGGCGGGTAGTAGCCTTCGTCGTAGAGCGCCTTGTCGGCGGCCGCATGGAGGTACGGCGGAATCGGCGTCTTCTCCCGCGACTTCACCAGCAGGAACGCACCGTTGCGATTGCAGAACGCCCGCAGGGCGCCGACGACCGCCGCATCCGACCAGCCGCGGCGGACGTGTTCGATGTATTCGAAGCGCCTTCTGCGGACGATGTTGAAGAGTTGACGGAGCCGGCTCGGTTCGCCAAACACCGACTTGGGCCAGAACGTCTGCTTGCCGACGCCCTGCGGAAACGGCAGCAGCAGAACCACCGGCTGCTCTTTCGGAATGCCCCAGCGCGCCCGGACCGCCGCGGCATCGATGACGCCCGCAACATCAGCTTCGGCAAAACCGGTCCATACGGCACGCGACGCCAGCAGCGTGGGCAGCGGGTCGCTCGCCGCTTTGCTCGTCGCCCTATAGAAGTCCTCCGCCCACTCGAGCCACCAGGGCGACTGCAGCAGCAGGCGATCGCACGACAGCAGCCCGGACGGCGGATGCGTCAGGAATGTATCGAGCCCGGATTGCACGAGACACCACGGTACGTTCGCGCCGAGGGCACGGTCGCCGATATCGCTCTGACGAGTCCCAATCGAGAGCACGGCGTCGTAGCCGCCCGCGGCAAGACCAGCCGCGAGCTCATCGGCACCGCGAAACGTCTTCACGTTGACGGATCCTTTGAACGTCGGCGTGCGTGCCACGGCGGGAAAGAGATAGCTCTTGGCGCCTTCAGACGGATGGCTGTAGTCGTGCCAGCAGTCCACCATGGCGCCGTTCGTCAGCGCCGCATCGATGATCGGCCCCACCAGCTTGTAGGTCGAAATGCGGCTGATGACGGCAGCGATCTTCATGACGCCCGCACGACCTCTCGCGCCACCCGCGCCGCACCGTGACCGTCGACGAGCGTCCGGCCAGCCAGACTCTGCTTACGCCGCAGCCCTGAATCGGCCAGCAGCGCCGACACTGCGTTCTGTAACCGCTGGGCAAGGCCGGAGTCGTCAATCGATCCGGCGGATAGCGCCGTGCCGGCGCTGACGAAGCCGTGCAGCGTCGGCCGCTGGTTGTCGAACAGTTCCATCGCCACGGCGGGCGTGCCGGTCGCGGCCGCCTCGTACAACGTCTGCCCCGCGGCGCAGACGACGAGTTCGGCGTCGACCAGCAGCGGATGGAGCGATGGAGGACCGTCGACGATCCGCACGACATGTCGAGATTCGAGTGGGACGGACCAGCCATCCGAAAACGGGCCGACGACGACGGTCATCGTGAAGGCGGCGGGCAGGGCGTCGAGCCACTCGACGATTCTCGGCAGCAGACGATGCGGATCGCTGCCGCCGACGGCGACGAGAACCTGTGGCGACGCGGCCGCGGCCTGCCGTTCAGGCGGTTCGACTTCGTACTCGGGCTGCAGCACCGCATACGCGGGTCCCAGGAGAAACTGTGTGGCCTCCGTCGTCGAACGGTACGGCACACGGTCGGCGCCGATCGCCCCGTTGATCAGCACGTCGGCCGGTGTCGGCGACGACGCCTGATCGTCGAACACGGTCAGCCTGCCCGCAGCATCCCGAACCGTCGCCAGGTCCGCAGCGCTCAGGCGATACGAATCGACGACAGCCATCCGAGCGCGTTCGTGGCGGATCACATTCACGGTCTGATCGACATCCTCGTGAGCGCCGAGCCGATCGAGTCCGGCCTCGAGCGCCACGAACCGGCAGCCGGCCGCGGCGGTGCGCTGACGCACGGTCTCGAAATCCGGAGCAAGGACCACGCTATCCATGTCACATCTGCCAAGGGCGCGCGCCAGCGCCAGCGAACGCTGCAGATGTCCCAGTCCAATACCCGGACCGGCGTCCACCCGCAGTACCGCCGTGAATCGTGTCACCGCAGCGAGCGCACCAGTTCAAAGGCTTCGGCATACTGCACGCCCGCCGCCGCACCACGAGAACGAGCCAGCGCCCGCAGCGACTCCGGCGAACGCGGATGCGGTGCCGGCCGAGACTCGGAGCGGTAACGTTGCATCGCCTCGACTTTTTGCTCGATCGTCGCCGTGACGTCGACGAACACCGACGGCCGGAACACCGGGTCGACCCGCTGGAACGCCCACTCGGTCGACGAGGGCACTTCGAAGAGGTAAAGGTCCTTGACGCGGTGTGCGGCCGCACCAGGGCGCGTGGCCGTCAGCACCGCGCGAAACGTCAGGCCGTGATCGATGTTCAGGTCGCCCGGATGGTGGGTATAGATGGCGTCCGGCCGGTACTCCTCGACCCATCCTTCGACGCGCTTCACGATGTCGAGGAGCGAGACCTCGTCGAAGCGATTGTCGGGTAGACCGCCGAAGGCGACCCCGCGGGCGCCGAGCACGGCCGCCGCGGCCCTGGCATCGGCGCGGAGTTCGTCGAGCGCGCTCTCGGCAACGCCGCTGCGTTCGGCGTGCCTCGAGCTCAACCCCTCGCCGAGGATCGCGATCTGGACCGAATGGTGCCCCGACTCGCGCGCCACCAACCCGCCGCAGCCAAGCACTTCGTCGTCTGGATGCGCCGCCACGATGAGCATGTTCACGATGGTGACCCGTCCTTCGCGGGCGTGAGGCGCACCTGTGCACGCAGGACACCGCCGTCCAGCGATGCGCCGGTGAACTCGCAACGTGCGCCGCCGATGTCGGTATAGGCGTGCGGATAGCCCTCGGCATCGAGCATCCGGATGAAGTCGTAGAGTTCGTCGATGCTCGCGCTGTCCGGTAGCCGGCTCTCAGCCGGGGTGCGGCGGCGGAATTCCACAACGTCGCCGGACTGCGGCTCCGGCACTGGCTGTTCGTCGAGAATGCGGCCGACCATCCTCGCCGCCAGTTCGGACGCACGAACGTAGATGTCTTGCGCGCTGCCGTCGAGCGCGAGCGGCGCCTTGAGATAGATCGGCCCGGCGTCCAGCTCCTCGCTCAAGCGGAACGCGCTCAGCACGGTCGTCCGGTGGCCGCGCAGGATCAGGTTCTGCAGCGGCGATCCGCCGCGGCCGTACGGCAGATCGGTCATGTGGAAGCCGACGCATTCGAAGCCGTTGACGATCTCGGCCGGCACCTTCCACGACCAGTGGACGAAGAAGATGTAGCGCGGTCCATGCGATCGGACGAGCGTCGCGAGGCTGTCGGGATTGTCGACAAGGATCCAGCGTCCCGGACGGTCGGCGAGGCATCGATCGAAGACCTCGCGATTCCACGCCCCGCGAGCGGCGACCAGATAGCACTCACTCACATCCGGCCTCAGCCTGGTGCCGCTGCCGCTCTGGCGTTCGCGGCGTTCGAGACGGATCGCGGGATGGCCGGCAACCGTTTCCTCCCCCGTCGCGACGAATCCCGCCTGCTCGAACGTCCGCAGCGAAGCGCGATTCTCCGGCTTCACGCGGGCGACGATGGCGACACGGGGATGGCGGCGCTGTAGCTGCACGCTGGCTTCGCGCAGCATCGTAACGCCGAGTCCGCGCTGCCGGCACGCCGGCGCCACGCTGATATCGACTTCTGCCTCACCGCCGCTTCGATCGAAGCGGATCTGGCCGACCGCGACGCCGTTCTCTTCAGCGACAAACATCTCGCAGTCGCTCGCCTGAAGTCGGCCGGCAAACCACCGTTGATGATCGGCCCAGGTGATTGGCTCGGACTGGAACGCCGAGGCGCGAGTCACCGAATCGTTAACCCACTCCCAGAGCAGCCGCGCATCGGCCGCGGTCGCGCGCCGCAGCGTGAGTGCGCTCACGAAATGTCGTCCTGCTGGACCGGCGCGTCGCTCGCAATCGCGCGTTTCGCGTAGCGGCCGAGCACGCCGGGGAAAGCGGACGGCGGCAGCCCCGGATGGTTCTTGCCCTGGCGGAGAACCGCGATGTTATCGCGGCTGAATACTTCCCCGGCGGCGATCGCCCGGGTGGCGAAGACGCTGCGGCGGGCGAAGGCACGGAGCTCGTCCTCCACCGGATCGACGACCTTCTCGCCGCTGCCGCGCACCAGTTCGGCCTGGCGGATTCGCGTCACCATCTCGCGCAATTCATGCGGTTCGAGCGCAAAGCGATGGTCGGGGCCGGCGAGCGCGTTGCTCAGCGTGAAGTGTTTCTCGATGATCGACGCGCCGCACGCGACTGCGGCCACCGGCGCGACGATCGGATCGCGGGAGTGATCGGAGAGCCCGACCGGCACCTGGAATCGATCCGCCAGCGTCACCAGGGCGCGCACGTTGATCGACGCGATCGGCGCCGGATAGGCCGCTGTGCACTGCAGCAGCGCCAGTTCGCGGTTGCCCGCCTCGCGGCAGGTGGCGACCGCTTCTTCCACTTCGGCGAGGTTCGAGGTGCCCGTCGACAGAATCATCGACGTGCCCTTCGCCGCGACATGGCGCAGCAACGGTGCATGGGTCATCTCGTAGGAGGCAATCTTGAAGGTCTCGACGTACGGATCCAGCCGATCGGCCGACTCCTCATCGAATGGCGTCGCGAGAAAGTGAACCGACCGCGCGCGGCAGTGGTCGGAAAGGACCGGCAGCCACTCGTACGGCATCTCCATCGCGGCGATGATGTCGACGATTGGCGTCGGTACCTTGAGGTAGTCGCTGACGCCGGCACTCCTCGGATACATCCGCGCCGCCCGGAAGACCTGGAATTTCACGGCATCGGCGCCGGCGTCAGCCGCGACATCGATGAGCTGCCGGGCCATCTGCAGATCGCGATTGTGGTTGCTGCCGGCTTCGGCGATGACATACACCGGATGCGCCGGGCCGACGTGGCGGTCGCCGATCCGGATCCCTGGCATCACGCTTCGGCCGCCTGCATCGCGCGCAAGTAGTGCTCGGCCTGGCGGGCCTGGTCCGGGTAGTCGACCTCCAGCGAATACTTGTCGTCGTCCTGAACGAGGAGATGCAGCCGCTCGCCGAACCACGCGTGCAGGGCGCGGTTGCCATCGGTGGCTTCGAGTGTCGACACGCGGACGCCGTAGACCGCGCCGTCCATCGCGAAGATCTTCGGGTAGTCCTGAGTCCTGAAACCACGATCCGAGTTCATGAACGGCTCACAGGCGCCGGTCGCAGGATCGGTGATGACCTTCGCCCACTCGGGCCGGAAGCGCAGTTGCTGCGCCGTGCACACCGCGGTCGCCTCCGGAGTCCGTTCGAGTCGCGCGATGACTTCGTCGATCTGGCCGGTTTTCCGGATCGGAACGTTGCCTTGCATCGTGATGGCGAGATCGGCGTGAAAACCGTCTCGGCTGGCAAGCAACCGCACGACCTGACGGATCGCATCGTCGAGCGCCGCGGTATCGGACGCGAGTTCGGCGGGACGCGGCACGAACTCGACGCCATACGCGCGGGCCAGTTCCTCGAGCGCGGGATCGTCCGACGACACCACCAGCCGATCGAGGCGCTTCGCGTCGAGCGCGGCTTCGAGCGTATACGCAAACATCGGCTTGCCGCAGAGCCGCGCGAGATGTTTGTCCGGAAACCTCAGGCTGCCTTTACGCCCGGGAATGATGCCGACGGTTTTCATCTACTCGGTTCTCATCGACATGGTGCTCATCTAGACGTCCGCACGCGTGGCGCCGCGCACCCGCTCCGGGCGTTCCTGGACCTCGCCGGTGTGAGGATGGCGAACGGTGTTCTGCGCCCCGAGTGAATTGATGGCCTGCCAGGACAGTTCAACGACCTCCTCGTCAGGCAAGTCGCTGAAATTGGTGCGAACGTTTTCGCCCTGTTCGCCCAGTTTCAAGAAGTACTGTTCGATGATGTCTTCGTCCGCCGGCCCCTTCACCCCGGTCACCGCCTTGGCGATCAGACCGCGATCGAGTGCGAGCTGCCAGAATGCCGTGGCCGGATACGCCGTCGTGAAGAAGAAGACCTCCGGCTTGAGGTTGACGCGGTTGCAGAACTCCACCGTTTCACGAACGGTGTCGGCGGTTTCGCCCGGAGAACCAATCATGAACGAGCAGTCGGCGTAGCCCAGGACGCGCTGCGTCTCGCTGATCGCCAGCTCCATCTTTTCGATGGTCTGGCCGCTCTTGTCGATCTCCTTGAGCACGGTCGGACTGCCCGACTCAATCCCGTAGCCGGCTTGTCGCATGCCGACGTCGTACGCCTGTTCGAGCATGTGCGGCCGGCCTTCCTTCCGCGCTCTGATCACATCGTCGGCAATGATGTTGGTGCGGCAGGTGCCGCCCCAGAGCACTTCGAAGCCACTCCGCGCCCGCCGCTCGCGAAGTTCAGCACAAAGCTGCAGCGCCCACCGGTAGTCGGTCATCAACAGATCGTCGAGGAAGTGCACGTAGGCCGCGCCGTAGTGCTCGACCAGAAACTGCATCTCGTCGACCACTTCCTTCGGACTGCGGAGCCGGTACTGCGCGCCGAGATACGCGGCGTAGCAGTAGTCGCACGCCTTGCCGGCATAGGGGCACCCGCGTGACGCGATCATCGACATACTGAACTGGCCGGGCTCGGTCGACGCACCGTCCTTCCACTTGCTCTTCCAATTGAGATGCCCGACCGGATTTCGCTTGTAGACCTCTTCCTCCGGCCAGCGGCCGCGCAGCGGCCAGGGCAGGTGATCGAGGCCGCGCCGTTGCGCCTGCACCGACGGCCGGTGGCCGTTGTCGCGGATATCGAAATCGCCGGGCCGAAGTTCGTGCCGATAGGCGATTCCCTTGACCGACGCCAGCGACCCGCGTTCCTCCAGACAGTGAAGCACTTCGGAGAACGTGACCTCGCCCTCCTCCTGCACGGCAATGTCGATCGGCAGGCGCCGAAGCATGAATTCGGGGGCGGATGACGCGATGCCACCGCCGAGAATGATCGGCACATCGGGACAGAGCTTTCGGCAGAGTTCCGTGATGGCGCGGATGCGGCCATACTGCGTGATGATCCCGCCGATACCGATCACATCGGGTTTTTGCTCGGAGAGTTTTTCGGTGATGCGCCGCTCGATCCAGGCGTTGAAGTCCGACGCCGGCTGCTTCACCGGGCCGCCGCGTTCGGCATTCAGATCGAGCACGTCGACCTGGTGTCCGTCCATGGCCGCTACGGCGCCGACGTAGCCCTGACCGATCGGCATGATGTTCGGAAAGGACCACTCGCGAATCGGCGCATTGATGAACAGCACACGCAGGCCGCGCGCCCTCGGCGTGAAGGCCCGCACGGATTCCTCAGTCGTAATGCGCGGCCACGAGTCGCTCAGCACCGAGCCGCCTGTATCGAAGCGCTGATGAAAGCGCGCCGGCGGCGGGCCGGAAACCGGCTGGCCGGCTCCGGCGAGAGGAAGAATCGTCTTGCCGCCACTCATAGATGACTCACTCGGAAAGTTGACTCACGACTTTGGTGACGGCGGCCACGACGTCGGCGACATCGTGATCGGTCATCCCATGAAACATCGGCAGGCTGACGAGCCGGCGAAAGGCGTCCTCGGCGATCGGAAAGTCGCCATCGCCCGTGCCCAGCGTCTGCCGGTAGTACGGATGCAGATGCACGGGAATGTAGTGAACGTTCGCACCGATACCCTCGGCCCGCAGCGCGCGAAAGAGCTGGGCGCGGTCGAACGCGGCGCGCGAGCGGACGCGAATTGGAAAGAGATGCCACGATGGCTCGACGCCGTCACGAATCACCGGCAATTCGAGGTCGGACAGTCCGGCGAAGGACGCCACGTAGGTCCGCGCGATGCTGCGGCGCCGCTCGACATTCGCCGCCAGACGATCGAGCTGCGACAGGCCCAGCGCGCAGGCGATGTCGGAGATACGGTAGTTGAAGCCGAGCGCCGTCATTTCGTAGTGCCACTGGCCGCGCGCCTGGCGTTCGCGCGCGTCCGACTCGATGCCGTGGTTGCGGAAGAGACGCAGCCGCCGGGCCAGCCCGGCATCGTTGGTCGTGACCATTCCGCCTTCGCCGGTCGTCAGATGCTTGACCGGATGAAAGCTGAAGACGGTCATCTGGCTGATTGAACCGACTCGCCGCCCGTGATACTGCGCGCCGAGCGCGTGCGCCGCATCTTCAATCAACGTCAGCCGGTGATCGCGCGCGAGCGCCAGCAGTTGATCCAGATCGGCGGGATGCCCGGCGTAGTCGACCGCCAGGATCGCCTTCGTCCGGCGAGTGATCCGTTGGGCCGCCGCCGACGGATCAAGATTGAGCGTGTCGGCCTGCACGTCGGCAAAGACCGGCGTGGCGCCCTGGTACAACACGGCGTTCGAGGTCGCGCAGAACGTCATCGGCGTCGTGACCGCTTCGTCGCCGGGGCCGAGCCCCGCGGCGAAGGCCGCCGCATGCAGCGCCGCCGTCCCCGAACTGAACGCCACCGCATCCGCCGCTCCAGTGGCCGACGCAATCCCGCGTTCGAACTCGGCGACCTTCGGCCCGGTCGTGATCCAATCCGAGCGCAGCACCGCCACAACCGCGGCGATGTCGGCTTCGGTGATCGTCTGGTGGCCGTACGGCAGCAACTCGCGCCGGACCGGCGTACCGCCGTCGACGGCGAGCCGGGCGTTGGTCGTCATTCCTGAATCAGCCGTCGAAGTTCGTCGACACTCAGCCAGCGCTCGTTGGTATCGCTGCTGAAGCGGAAGCCATCGGGCACGGGCCGTCCCTCGTGCCAGTTGTCGGCCCGCCACCACGGATGGAGCGGTTTGATCAGATAGAGGTCGTCGAGCTCCAGCGCATGACGCGACTCATCCTCGGACACCAGCACTTCATGCACCTTCTCGCCCGGCCGGATGCCGGTCAGCTTCACCTGGCAGCCCGGCGCGACCGCCGAGACGAGATCCATGATCCGCATGCTCGGAATCTTCGGCACGAACACTTCCCCGCCCTGCATCACGTCCAGGCAGCGAAGCACGAAGTCGACGCCCTGCTGCAGCGTGATCCAGAAGCGCGTCATGCGATCGTCGGTCACCGTCACCGTACCGGTCGCGCGCTGCTCGACGAACAGCGGAATCACGCTGCCGCGGCTGCCGACGACGTTGCCGTAGCGGGCGCAGCTGAATTTCGTGCCGGCTTCCCCCGAGTAGGCATTGCCCTGCACGAACAGCTTCTCGGCGCACAGCTTCGTCGCGCCGTACAGGTTCACCGGGTTGACGGCCTTGTCGGTGCTGAGCGCGAGCACGTGGCCGACGCCGGCGTCGATCGCCGCGTCGATCACGTTCGAGCCGCCGACGATATTGGTCTTCACCGCCTCGAACGGGTTGTACTCGCAGGCCGGCACCTGCTTCAGCGCGGCGGCGTGGATGACGACGTCCACGCCGCTCATCGCCCGGCGCAGCCGATCCAGATCGCGGACGTCGCCGATGAAGTAGCGGACCTTCTTGCCGCCGAACTCGCGGAACATTTCCGACTGTTTGAGTTCATCGCGGCTGAAGACGATCACCTTGCGCGGTTCGTAGCGCTTCAGCACGGTGTCGACGAAACGGCGCCCGAATGACCCGGTGCCGCCGGTCACGAGGACGACCTTGTTGGTGAGCGTCATGGCTGTGGATGTCACGGAATCCTTTTCTCGGCGCACGGACCCGCCTACGACGACAAGCGAGCCACCAGTTGCCGGCTGCCGTAGCAGTCGGCCGAAGATTGTCCGGCGGTCAGCGCGGCCGGAATGGGAAAAGTTTCCGCCGTGGCGACGGCGGACACGTCCCGCAAGTCGTACAGATAGGCGGACGCCTCGGCGCTCGACCCATCAGGCGTTCCCGGACGGGCGATCCGCGTCGCCTGACCGCGGACGCCGACCACGTCGAGATAGGCCAGGATCAGGTCGCGCTCGGTCTTGGCGGCGTGCGTGAACAGCACCCAGACGGAGCGGCCGCGCAGCTGATCGATCTCCCGCAGATAGTCGCGGACGTTGTCGCGCGCGCACGCACCCAGCGTCGCTCCGGCGTCGCGCAGCCCGTAGCGGGGAGCGTAGTACCCAAAGGCCGCCCGTCCGCCGTAATAGACATACAGCGACTGGGACGGCTCGCGATGAGCCGTCACAAATTGCAGCAGCGACTTCATGTCCTCGCTGCCACGCTCGAGCGACGCCTGGGTTGCCGCGTACAAGGCCAGCGACACCGCCGCGATCATCGGCACCGCACCTGCCCAGCGCGGCATCGCGCGGGCCAGCGCGTCGACACCTTCAGCAATCACCGGAAACAGCAGCACGAGATAGAACAGCTGAACGCGGCCCGACGCCAGCGGAAACCGTCCGGCGGCGGAGGCGATGACGACCGCGGCGAACGGTGCCAGCAGCAGCGCCATCCGCATCCCGCGGCGGGACCAGACGAACGACCAGGCCCCAATGGCCAGAAGCGCGATCCAGAACACCGTCAGGCGGTAGCCGGCCGTGAAGCCAAACATGTCCTTCACCCGCCTCCAGAACCAGACGACGGGTTCGCCGTTCGACCATGGGACGAAGCTGCCGCGCCAGAAAGTGTAGAGATAGTCGGCGCCTTCGGGCCCCTGACGCGCCGTCGCCAGCTGCCAGCCGGCCACCGCGCTCGCGGTCCAGATTGCCGCCGCCGTCAGCGCGAGGCGCCGGGCTTCACTGCGTCGCATCAGCGCGTAACCCGCGAGGACCACAGCCGCCGCGGCCAGGACGAGCACGGCAGAGGATGAGAACAGCGCACAAAGCGCCGCGGACAGAATCAGTCCACCAGCCGTGGGATCCGTCTTGAGCCGAGCCGTATCGGTGTCGTCAGGCTTCAGCCGAACTCCGGTGGCGTCCGGCTTCAGCCGGATTTCAGAGATCTCGATCGCGACCCACGCAATCCACAGCGAGATCAGCACGTCCAGGCTGTACGGCCTGGCCTGCGCGGCCGCTTCGACGAACGACACGTTGATCGCGAACAGCAGCAGCGCGACGAGCGCCGCAGCACGCGACAGCGTCCGCTCAGCGAGGCGCCAGAACAGAATGACCGACAGCACGCCGGCCGCCAGAGGCACCAATCGAAGCGCGCGCTCGCTGGCACCGAACACCAGCGTCGCCGCCTTCTCGAGCACGAGAAATCCGCCCGGCACCGCCTGCAACGAGCTGGTGCCGCCGCGCACGATGTCGCCGAACGACTGGGTCAGGACGTTTTCCGCCAGCCGCGCTTCGTCGTAGGTCAGCGAGCAGTCCTGGAAATACAGGGCGAGGCGCAGCAGCACGCCCGCGGCGATGATCCCGGCCAGCAGCGGCCACCGAAGCAGCTCGCGCGGACTAGTCATCGTCCGCCTCGAGGTGGAGCGCCGCCTTCAGTTCGTGCCACACACGCCGACCCGGCATTTGCAGCTCGGCGCGGAGCGGATGCGGAACCGCCGGCGTCGGCAGCCGCTTCATCAGTTCACCGTAGGGCGTGCCGTTCATGTCCAGCGTGCGAATCGTCTCCGGCACCAGCCGCGGATCCGCGCGCACGTCGTCGAGCGTGGCGAGCCGGCCGTCCGGGTGTCGATAGACGACGTTTCCAGCCACGTCGAAGAGGCACCAGCGGCCGCCGATCTGGACAAAGCTCAGGATCAGTCCACCTTCATTCGGGGCTGGCTTGAGCGGCAGCCAGAACGCCGGGACGCCCGCATACGTCGTCAGCGTCGCGAACACGTCAGCCTGCTGATCCGCCACGCCATGGCCGCGCTCGATGATGCTCAGGATGTGATCGTCAAGCACCGGCACACCGTCCGGCGTCGGCTTGACGTGCGCGCGGGTCCACGCAAAGGCCGCGACCGCGCGCGCTTCGGGATCGCTTGTCCCCGCGACCGCTTCGTTGGCCAGCTGCTGATAGCGGCGCGATCGTTCGACGAAGTCAAGCGCCTTCCGGTAGAGCGGCAGCCGGTGTTCCGACACCGCGTAGTTGACGCCCTGGCGTGTCGTCACCGGGTAGGCGCCGACGAGCACGGTGAGCGTCAAGCCGGCGGCCAGCGCACCGATGGTCTTCACGCGCCAGCCGCGCCAGGTCACTTCGCGCCGTCTCCAATCCAGCCGTAACGCGGGTGGACCTGGATGTCGTGCAGCCCCACCGACTCGAGCAGCGATCGCACTTCGGCCTCGCTATACCGCTTCTCGAGCGGCGCCGAAAACCGATCGAACTGATCGTTGTAGAGGACGTTGAACGGGTACTTGGCGTAGACGTAGAGCGGCCACGAGTCGTCGCCCTGGACACCGAGCGCCGTCACCAGCCGGTACGGCGTGATCACGAAGACCAGGAGCACGACGCTCAGCAGCCAGCAGAAGGCCTTCAGGATCGGGAACGGCAACCGCGTCGTGATGACGCGGGCCAGCGACACCAGCGACAGCAGCGCGCCACTCAGGCCGTCGCGCTTCCAATAGAGATACAGCCGCAGCCGTCCGCCCGGCTTGACCTTCTTCACCAGACCGCGCAGTGTGCCGACCGTGTCGTCGATGTGATGCAGGACGCCCATCGAGTAGACGAAGTCGAACGCTTCGTCGGCGACGGGAAGCTTCGTCAGATCCCCTTCGACGCAGTGGACGTTCGGCTGATCGGCGGCGTTCTTCGCCGCCGCATCGATCGCTCCCGAAAAATCCACCGCGACGACGGTCTTCGCGTACGGCGCGATCTGGCGGGCGTGACGCCCCATGCCGCACCCGGCGTCGAGCACCGTGCGCCCGCGCAACCAGTCGAGATCGAAGTGACCGAAGTAGTCGGCAAAATTCGTCAGACCCGAAGGCCGCCAATCCTTGAAGTGCGTCCACTCGTAGCCGAAGCTCGCCTGCGTCCGCCGCGCCGTGTCGTCCGCCGCGTTGAAGTTCTGCCCTTGCACGAACCGCGGCACGCCGTTGCGGACCGCGGTCTGACGGCCGCAGCCGGTGCAACTCAGCGACTCGTCAGCCGCCGAGCCCGTGCGCCGCAGCGCGGCGCCGCACGCCGGACAGCGGAGCAACTGCATCAGTCGATCGTCGGTCATCTACTTCAGTCCCAGCACGCCGCGCAGCGCCGCCTGGCGCTCGGTCGCCCAGGCCAGCGGCCACGTCATATGGGTACGAATGAGGAGCGTGGCGACGGCGTAGGTGACCTGCTCGACCGGACCCGTGCGGTACTGCTTCATCTGCGCCAGCGCGTGGTCGAACTGCGCCGGCGTCAGCCGGTAGTCCATGATCTCGAAGAGCGTGCGATCGCCGTGCTTGGGCGTCCGCCGCTTGCGGAAGTGCAGGCCGACTTCGTACGTCAGCGCCCAGAACAGATAGCGGGCGATGCTGGTCCGCCACCGCGCCACCCGCTCGCCCTCGCCGGGATGACGCCGCAGATAGTCGTCGCAGTAGCCGCCAAGATTTTTCTGATAGTCCACCGCGATCGACTCGATCGTGCGGGCGCTGTGCGACACGCTGTTCTGCCGCCAGCTCCAGAGCCGCTCGCGGATGTGGCCGACGTCGCTCCGCTCCGCGACCTGGAACCACAACGGAAAGTCGCCGAATCCAATGGGCGCGTCGAGGCCGAAGCGCGCATCGGCCAGCGCCGAACGCCGGACCATCGCGCCAGGAATACCGATCGACGTCCGCCCGGTGCGCATCGTCTGGCCGATGTAGTCGTACCCCGGCATCACCGCGGGCACGGCATGATCGCGAACGCCGATCCGCCTGTCGTCGTCGTCGAGGAGATCCCAGTCCGATGACACCACGCCGACGTTCGGATGCGCGTCCAGGAAGGCGACGTAGCGGCTGACGATATGGCGATCGCGTTCGTCGTGGTCGTGGCAGATGCAGAAGAACTCGCCACGCGCCTGGTCCATGCAGAAGTTGTGGTTGCCGTGGAGTCCGATGTTCTTCGGGTGGCGAACGTAGCGGACGCGCGGGTCCCTGGCTGCGATCTCGCGACAGACCGATTCGGTGTCGTCCTCGGAGGCGTTGTCGCTGATCAGAATCTCGAGCGGCGCGTAATCCTGCGCGAGGATGCTCGCGATCCCCTTTCGGAGGCTCGCACCTCGATTACGCGTCGGAATGCCGATCGACACGAGTCGCGGCACGCTGGAAAGCGTCGTGGTCACCGGTTCGCAGTGCTGGCGAGGCGGTCGAAGTAGTCGCGATACCAGGCGATCGTTTCGACCAGCCCTTCACGCAGCGTGTAGCTCGATTTCCAGCCCAGCTCGGTTCTCGCCTTCTCGGCGCTCAGATACTGGTGCGGGATTTCGTTGGGTGCGTCGGCCTGAATGATCGGCTTGAGATCCGAACGTCCGGTCAGTTCCGTCAGGAGCGACACCAGATCCAGAACCGTGAGCTGAATCTCGTTGCTGAAGTTGTAGGCCTCGCCGCCGGCCTGGCCGGCGAGCAGTTTCTCGGCGAGGAGGACGTACGCGTAAACCGCGTCCTTGATGTAGAAGTAGTCGCGGATCAGCGTGCCGTCGCTCCTGATGATCGGCCGCTGGCCGTCGAAGAGCGACCTGATGGTGCCCGGCACGATGCGGTTGAAATTCAGATCGCCGCCGCCGTAGAAGTTGCCGCAGCGCGTGATGCCGACCGGCAGACGGTAGCTTTCCCAGTAGGCCTGGCCGATGAGGTCGGCGCAGCTCTTCGACACGTCATACGGATGCCGGCCGACCAGCGGCGCGGTTTCGCGATACGGCAGCGTCTTGTGCGTGCCGTAGGCCTTGTCGCTCGACGCCAGCACGATCGACTTGACCCGTTTCGTCCGGCGGCAGGCCTCGAGCACGTTCCAGGTGCCGGTGATGTTCGCCGTGAAGGTCGAGACCGGGTTCTCGTTGGCGATGCCGACGATCGTCTGTGCCGCGAGGTTGAAGACGACTTCGATCTCGTATTCGTTGATCGTCCGTTCGACGAGCGCGGCGTCCTCGAGCGATCCGCGAACCGTCGTCACCTTGTCGGCCAGGCCAAGGCGATAGAAGTTGCTGCCCGGCACGCTGTCGCGCACCAGGCCGACGACGTCAGCGCCCTGCCGCACCAGCCAGTCGGTCAGCCACGCCCCGAGCAACCCGGTACACCCCGTCACGAAGACCCGCCGCCGCCGCCAGATGTCGGATGTCATCAGCCTCTCTGCTCTCGTTGGTTGAAGGAAGACACGCCGGTCACTGCCTGACCTGCGCGTCCTGATTGCCGTTGAACCACGCCCGCCTGGTCAGATCGGCCGCGAGCTGGATGCCGTCGCGGCTCCAGTGCGTGTCGTCCAGCCAGTAGATGAACTCGCCGCGCGAGAGGTCCCGGGCCGCAAGCTCCTGAAACGGCACCGTGACGTCAATCGTCGGAATGCCTTCGGCGACGAGCGCGTCCTGCAGCCGCGCCAGCACGTGCCGGTCGTCGCCCGGCGAGCGCGGCTCGTCGGCCAGCAGCGGGTAGTAGACCGTGTACTTGCTCGGCGCCAGCACCAGCACCGGCTCGTAGCCTTCCTTCCGCAACTCCGCTACGAGCGGCACGATGAAATCGCGGGCCGGCGCGATCTCGCGGTGGGAGTGAAAACCGTCGACATCCGACGGATAGAACAACATCGTCTCGCCGGTCCGGAGATGGCGCTCGACGACGCGGTCCTTGTAGATATTGGGCAGGACGCGATCGTTGGCGAGCGTCAGAAACGCCTTTTCGGACACGATCTTGAGCGGCGACGTGTACCACCAGCCGCGCAGCAGCGAACGCACGCGGTCGGCCTGACCGCCAATCACGGTCGCCAGCCACTGCTCGCGGCGGTCCTTCCCGTCAGCGGCGGCGCTTGCCGCCCGCAGTTGTTCGACCGGCTCGGACTCGGTCCACACGATGATCACGCGGCCAGATGAAAAGCCCAGGCGTTCGCGCAGCAATCGCACCGTCTGCAGGTACGCATACGGCCCGCCGGCGTTGTAGATTCGCCCGCCGGTCAGCGCGCTCAACTGCACCGGAAACGTGTCTGCATCGGTGACGCCGTAGCCGACCACGAACGAATCTCCGACGACCACGACGTCCGGACGAACGCGATCCGCGCCCGGCGGATTCCGGAAGCCGTTCGCGTCGGTCGTAAACACCTGCGGACGAATCTGTCGCAACGCCGGCAGATTGCCCATGTTCGACAGATTGCCGTGCGTTCGCTCGCTCTCGAATCGACGATTCGCCTGAAAGATCGCGCCGGGTTCCTGGTAGCGGGTCATGCACTCCCAGGCCTGAAAACAGAGCCGGTCGATCGGCAGGAACCGTGCACCGATATCGACGACGAGGAGTCCTGCGATGAGCAGCGGCAGCAAACGTCCCAGGCGAGGCACCGATACAGACTCTTAGAACTGGAAATAAAGAAACGGCGACGGCTGCGCGCCGTAGATCGCCACCATCGAGACCAGAAACAACAGCGCGAGCGCCGCGGTCGCCCCGCCGCCCCATTCGTGCTTCAGCTCGAACGAATTCGGGCCGACGTGCGACAGCCAGCCGGCGACGAGCAGCATCACGACGAGACCGACGCCGGCGGTCATCGAGAAGCCCGGCTGGAAGACGAACATCTTTCGGAACATCGCGCCGGCCATTTCGACCGACTGCGCACGGAACACCACCCAACCGAGCAGGACCAGAAGGAACGTCGCCGTTCCGCGAATCAGCGCCGGCACGCGGTCCCACGTACGGCCCAGGGCGCCGTAAATCGCCATCAGAATGCCGTGATAGATCCCCCAGATCACGAACGTCCAGGCCGCGCCATGCCACAACCCGCCGAGCGCCATCGTCAGCACGAGATTGCGGGCGCGCTGCCAGCTGGTGCCGAAGACGCCGCCCATCGGCTGGAACAGGTAGTCGCGCAGCCATGACGACAGCGACATGTGCCACCGCCGCCAGAATTCCGGAATGCTCTTCGACTTGTACGGCGAGCTGAAGTTCTGCGGGATCCGGATGCCGAAGAGATATCCGAGACCGACCGCCATGTCGCTGTAACCGGCGAAGTCGAAATAGAGCTGGTACGAATAGCCCAGCATGCAGAGCCAGGCCTCGAACGTCGACAGCTGGTCGTAACGCTGGAGCGCCGGGTTGATGATCGCGGCGATCGTGTCGGCGATGAGCACCTTCTCGATCATGCCGATCGCGAAGAACGACCAGCCGCGATTCAAGTACTGGCGGCGGTCCGCTCGATCGATCTGCTCGAGATCCTGCTCGATCTGCCGGAAGCGGACGATTGGACCGGCCACGAGCTGCGAGAACAACGACACGTAGGTGGCGTACTCCCAGAAGTTCCGCGTCGGCGTGATCGTCCCGCGATAGGCGTCGACGATGTAGGAGATCGAGTGGAAGGTGTAGAACGAGATGCCGACCGGAAGAATGATGTTGAGCGGCGCGATGTGGATGTCGGCGCCGGTCCAGCGGCCGATCGTGACGAGCGACGACAGCCCGAAGTCGGCGTACTTGAAGAACGCCAGCACGGCAAGATCGCTGGCAATCGAAATGACGAGACACAGCTTGCGGCGGCGCTCGTCGTTCCAGCGCAGCAGTCCCAGGCCGGCGACGTAGCTGACGATCGTCGAAAACGCGAGCAGCGCGCAGAATTTGTAGTTCCAGAAGCTGTAGAAGACGAAGCCGGTCGCCGTCAGCCAGACGTAGCGCTGGCGCTGCGTCTGCAGCCGCCAGAACACCAGGTAGGTGATCGGCAGGAAGGCGTAGAGAAAGATCAGGCTATTGAACAGCATGCGGAGTGGTCGCGGTTCGCAGTTCAAGGCCGACCAGATCGCCGTCGGTGAAGCGCGTGATGTAGGCGTCGCTGCTCAGGAACTCGAGCAGCGGCCGCTCCAGCCGCGACTGGAATTCGAGCGTCAGGTTGAAGACCGTCGAACCGGGCAGCGGCGCACCCGTGACCGCGAACGGCCACGCCGTCGGCAGCAGCTTCGGCGGCTCGGGACTGAGATCGGCGCGACGCGACAGGACGACCGCCTGGCTGTCGCGAAGTTGACGAATGACGTGCTGAATGTCCTCGGGCGTGAACGCCGCCGTCAGCGACGGCTGGTACATGAACGGCTTCAACTGAAACTGCAGATAGATCGGCAGCCGGTAGTACTCGAGCAGATGCATGTAGTAGAGGCGATCCCGGCCGAAGTGCTCCACGGCCCTGGCGATTCCAGCTTGAATCGTCTGCTTGCTCGGCGCTGGCGCGGCTGACGCCGTGGGCTCGTCCTGCGCCGCCAGCCGTTTCAGCAACGACGGAACAAACAACATCGCGTCGTAGAACTGCAACGGCAGGGCGAGGCCGACGAGAAGCACCGCGGCCAGCGCGTTTCGCCGGACCGCAGGCGCCATCCGCTCTCCGGCCCAGGCGATGGTGGCCAGCAGGACGGGCAGCCCGCTGTAGACGATGTGAACGACGTCCGCCTTGCCGAAACTCGCCCGCTGCATCAGCAGCGCCATGACGAAGTAGGCGGCCAGAAGCGGACGCCGCTCGCGGAACCCGGGCTGCTGCCACGCCGACCAGAACCAGGCCACCATCAGCACGGTCAGCCCGAGCAGCGTGATCATCGGCACGCTGGGATCGATCTGCGTGTTCCAGCCGCCGGCGGCGAACGTCACGACGGGCGCCAGGTAGGCGATCGCCGGCCGCCAGCTGCCATCGATCAAAAACAGCAGTCCGGCGGCGACGACGAGCGCCACGGCTGTGAGCGAGAAGCCGAGCCCCAGCGTCCGTGTCCGCTCGCGGGAATCGCCGAGCAACAGCGTCAGCGTCCACATCACGCCGAGTCCGGCGCTGCTGACAATCGCCATGTCCGGTGAACACAGCAGCGTCACCGTCAGCAGCAGTACGACGCTCGCCTTCGCGCCCGGTGTCGGTTCGGCCGTGCAGCGCCACGCCGCGACGAGCGTCGTCAACGGCAGCATGAAGCGCAGCCAGGTGTAGTTGAGCCCGAGATACGGATTGAAGAAGCCGATCGCGAGACCGGCAAACCACAGCGTGGCGCGACGGCGGTCGCCGAGGAGCGCGGCGAGCACGATCCACAGCAAATACAGGCCGGCGAGATACTGGAGCCCGAAGGCCAACGCGTAGCCTGGAAGCAGACCGAAGGCGCGGCCAAGCCAGACGGTTGGATAGAGCAGCAGCGGACCGTAGAAGAACGTGAAGTCGATGAAGGGCACCGCGCCCGCGATCGCGCGGTAGGCGGTGTCCTCGAAGTACAGCGCTTCGGCGAGGAGGAATCCCCCTTGCCGCCGGTACATCCACGCAAACAGCGCGACGTGTCCAGCGAGGACCAGGATGACAGCGGCAGACGGCAGGAGAAACAGTCGGCCGCCCGCTTCGGGTCCGGGCCATGTCGGTCTCGGGATCACTCGCGCCACCAGCGACGCGCTGACGATCAGCGTGACCGCGTACAGCACGTACGCGACCGTGTTGTTGAACCCGGCGAGCGCCGAGGCGCTCAGAAGATGCTGCGACGGCGGAAACAGGTACGGCAGCGCGAACACCGACACCGCCATCGCACCGAGCGACACGGCAACCAGCGCGAGCTGCGATGTTGACGCAGCCGAGCGGGACGGAAGGGAATCCACAGCCAGCACGTTAGGTTGCGAGCGCCAGAAGAGCGCCCCAGTGAAGCCCGGCGCCAAATGCCGCGAACACGATCGGCGCGCCCGCAGCGGCGCCGCCGCTCTCGGCCCATTCCGCCGCCGCAATCAGCAGCGACGCCGACGACGTGTTGCCGTAGCGTTCGACGTTCGACACGAAGCGGTCGCGCGGTGCGCCGACGACCTTTGCCACTTGATCCGTGAGGTTGCGGTTGGCCTGATGCAGAAGAAACGCCGCGACGCGGTCCACCGGAATGTCGTGCCGCGCCAGGAGGTCGGTGATCGTCTGCGGGACTTTGCGCGCGGCCTGCATGATCACCGTGCGGCCGTCCATCTGCATCGGCCCCTCATGCGGCAGCTGCAGCGCATCGGCAAAGGCGCCGTCCGAGTGGACGAGGGCATCGACGATGCGAGCCTGACCACCGTGCGTGCTGACGAGACAGGCGCCGGCTCCGTCTCCAAAGAGCACGGCAATCTGCGACGCCGTGCCCGGCCGGCCAACGACCGCCGACATCTTCTCGGCGCCGACGACCAGGATGTTGGGATACGCACCGGTGAGCCGCGAGGCGAGCACGAGCGCGAAGAGACTGCCGGCGCTCGCCATCGTGACATCCAAGGCCGGAACCGATCCCAGTTGCAGCGCCTGCGCCACCCGCGCCGCCGGCCCGGGAAACGCGCGGTCAGAGGTCCCACTCGCGACGATCACAAGATCGACCTTCGGCGTCCCCGCTTTCCGGAGACACGCCGACGCCGCCGCGACCGCCATGTCGATCACCGATTCGTCGTCGGCCGCGTAGCGGCGGGTTTCGATTCCCGACGTCCGAGCAATCCATTCCGCGTCGGTTCCGGTGGCCGCGGCCATTTCCGTGTTGTCGACGATGCGTGCCGGCAGATACGCGCTGCAGGCACCGACGAACGCGGCCGGACCGGCGGTGTGTGTCACCGGCGATGCTTCTGTACGTAGGCGGCGATCCGTTCGATCGATTCGAACGTCTGCGCGTCGAGGTCGCGATCCGGAATCTTGATCCCGAACTCGGTCTCGAGTGCCGTCACGAGTTCCGGCAGCCCGAAGGAATCCAGCACGCCGGCGTCGAAGAGCGACCGATGGGCGTCGAGCGTGAGCGGCGTCTGGGTGCGGCCGACATCCTTCAGAATGGTGCGGACACGGGTGTCGAGATCGTCCATGAGCTCCTCGTCAGGCGCGCGAATGATCCGGGACCCCGATGGCAAAGACTTCGGTCCCGACAAACGGGAGGTTGAACCGGTACGCGAAATCGGCGATGTCCATCACCATCCGCTTGGCCGGCGTGTATTCGCCGAGGCCGACTTTGTCCATCGCCGACCGCGGCATGCGGCGCATCAGTTGACGGTAGAACAGCGAGTGCACCGGCCAGCCGCACGTGAACGCACGAATCACCTTGTAGCCGGCGCGCTGCATTTTTTCGGTCAGGTCGGCCTTGGTGTAGTGGCGGTAATGGCCGTTGGCGCGGCCGTTGTCGTCGAACTTGCCGCCGGGCACACTGATGAGCGTGTAGCGCTTGCACATCTCGCGCATCTTCCGCAGCGCGAGCACGTCGTCGCTCAAGTGCTCGAGGACCTGGATCGAGATCACCAGGTCGTACGACAGACCGGCGACATCGTCTTTCAGGATGTCGAGGTTGAAGATGTCGCTCTTCGGCAGCTGTTCGCGGCAATAGCGAAGCGCGGTTTCGCTGAACTCGCTGCCGGCGAGCTGCGCGTGCGGATAGCGCTCGGCCAGCATCTTCAACATCGTGCCTTCGCCGCACCCCATGTCGAGCACGGAGTCGAACTGCAGCCGCTTCAGTTCCTTGAGCACCATCCGGCGCAGATAGCGCGGCGCCGGCGCGTAGCGCTCCATGTCGCGCCACTGAAACCAGATGTCGTCGTAGAACGCCTTGTGGTTGTCGGCGGTGTTCTCGGCGGTGTTGTCAGTCATGCATCGCCTTATGCGAAACGCGGGCGCTGGGCGACGGGCTCACCTGCGACCGCGACCAATCGATGACAAACAGCGGACGCTGCACCACGTTCTTGTAGGTGCGCGCCAGATAGAGACTCATGAGCGGCATCGTGATCACGAGGAAGTAGAGCGCCGTGACCGCCGCGGCCACGGCGACGCCGCTCGCGCTCAGCCCGAGCAGGAGCACGATCACCGGAAACAGCACGCCAACCGCCGCCGCGAGGTAGAGCACGAGACGCAGCGGAAACGTCGACCCGGAGAGGATGCTGGCGACCGCGAACACCGTCATCCGCCACAGGTTGTAGTGGGTCTCTCCGTAAGTGCGTCGGGCGCGCTGATACGGAATGCCGACGCGCACGAAACCGACGTAGCCGAGTTCGGCGCGCAGCGAAATGAACGTCGTTCGCGAAGCGAGGATCGCTTCGCGGACCTGATGGGTGAACATCGAGAACTCGCCCATCCACATGACGATCTCGCTGTCAGCGACGCCGCGGTTGGCGAGATAGAACAGCTTGCGGCCAAAGGTGACGAGCGCCGGCTCGTCGCGCTGCGAGCGGACACCGTAGGCCACCTGCGCGCCGCCCTGAATCGCCTTGTAGAACTCGAGGAGGAGTTCGGGCGGATCCTCGCAGTCGACGTCCACCATCGCGTAGTAGTCGCTGTCGGCCGCCGACAGGCCGGCGACGAGCGCCGCATGGTAGCCGAAATTTTTCGAGAGCGTGACGACATTCACCCGAGGATCGCGAGCCCGAAGCTCGAGAATCTTCTCGAGCGTGCCGTCCTCGCTGCAGTTGTTGACGAAGATGATGTGCCAGTCGAGATCGGTGGTCTCGAGCGCCTTCCGGGCGCGCTCGTAGAAGAACGGCACGTTCAGCAGCTCGTTGCGCGACGGCACGATGACGTTGAGTCTCACGCTTGAACCGTCTTTCTCTGGAGCGACGACGACAGGCGGCGGGCACGGGCCCGGCGGACGCGGGCAAACGCCGCCAGGACATGCTGTCCGATGGGGTTGGTGCACAGCGCCGCGAGCGCCGTATAGGCCGGCGACAGTCCGATGTCGCGCAGCTGCCGCAGCACGTCGCGATAGCCGTTGGCGAGGGCGAAGTCGCCGTGCGAGACCGCGGCCAGTTCGGCGACGAGAAAGCGCCGGCCCTGGGTGCGCGCCGCCCGGCGCTTGAGCGCGGTCTCGTCGTCGACCAGACCCGGCCGCGCCGATCGGGCCAGCGCCAGCCCGCGATCGAGAATCGTCCGGAATTCCTGGTGCCAGCGCGCCGGATTGAGCCACGAGGTGACGGTGATGGGGTGGACGCGCATCTCGACCAGCGGATCCGCGACGTAGGCCACGTCACCGCGCAGCGCCAGGCGCACCCACATCATGTAGTCGGCGCACAGCAGATCGGTGTCGAAGCCGCCGGTTTCGAGGTACGCCGTCCGCCGCGCCATCACCGACGAGCAGCAGACGTTGTGGTTCTCCAGATAGCGCAGGAACTCCTGGTTGCCGGGAATCACCCGCGAGTCCGGATAGGCGCGAACGACGCGCTGCGACGCACCGTTGGCGTCGACTTCGTACGCCGCGCAGTGCACCATGCTCGCCGACGGATGGGCGTCCAGCATGCCGCTCAAACGCTCCAGGAACGTCGGGGCGTAGAGATCGTCGTCGTGCACAATGCAGACGTAGTCGCCCCGCGCCATCTGGAGCAGCAGGTTCATGTTCGGGAACGGACCGATGTTGGTCTCATTGCGGTGCGAGCGGAGCCGCCCGTCGCTGAATCCGGACATCACCGCCGGCGTCGCGTCGGTCGAGCAGTTGTCCGAGACGATGACCTCGTAGTCCGTGAAGGTCTGCGCGAAGATCGACTCGAGGAACGGCTTCAGCATGCCCGACCGGTTGTAGGTCGGCACGCAGACCGAGATTTTCGGCACCCGCGCGGTCATGCCACCCTCATGTCAGGCGCGCGCCTCCCGCGCCTGCCACCACGACACGGTGTCGGCGAGTCCGTGGTTCAGATCGAAGCGCGGCCTCCAGCCGATCGACGACAGTCGGGCCGCGTCACCGAGAATGTGCATCGGCTCGCCGTCGCGGTATTTCAGGGCGCCGAGCCGCAGCAAATCCGGGCGGCCGACGACCCGCGCCAGCTGCCGGGCCACGTCCGCGATCGTCACCGGGACGCCCGATGCGATGTTCACCGCGCCGGTCAGTTCGCTCTGGGCCACGGCCCAGATCGCGCCGGCGACGTCGGCGACGTGCAGGTAGTCGCGCACCTGCTCGCCCGGTGTGACGTTGGCCACTTCCCCGCTGAGGAGCGCATGCGTGATCGAGGGGACGAGGCGACGCGAGTCCTCGTAGGGCCCGTACGAGTAGAAGACCCGGGCGGTCACGACGCTGACGCCGGTCAGCGCCGAGAAATGTCCGGCGACCTCGAAGAGCGACTTCTTGCACGTTCCGTAGAGGTCGTGCGGCGTGAGCGGCGTGTCTTCGCGGAGCACGCGCGCCGACGGCTCGTACTCGAAACAGGTGCCGATGCCGACAAACCGCGGGCAGCCGAGGCTCGGCATCAGCCGCAGCAGTTCGACGCTCATCCCGAGTGAGGTCAGATTCGCGTCGGCCTCGGCCTTGCCCGACCAGCCCTTCCAGGCGAGATGAATGCAGATCTCCGGGCGCGCCTCGCGCAGCCGATCGACCAGCGGGCTGAGGTTGGCGAGATCACCGTACACGATTTGCAGGCGCGAGCGGACGTCGTCCAGGCGCCACAGGTTCGACCCGTCGCGCAGGATCAGCGTCACGTCGTGCCCCTGCGACACCAGCAGCCGGGCCACATGCGACCCGATGAAGCCGGCGGCCCCGGTCACCAGAACGCGTCGCGGCGAGCCGTGGCTCACGACCACACCTTCCACGGCGCCTTGCCCGACTCCCAGAGTTCGTTCAGGTACTTGAACTCACGATACGTGTCCATGGCGAAGAAGAAGCCGCTGTGCCGGTAGGCGATCAGCTGTCCGTCGCGCGCCAGCTTCTGGAGCGGCTCCTGCTCGAGCACGCAGGACGGATCGACCTTGAGGTAATCGAAGACGCCGCGGTTGAACACGAAGTAGCCGATGTTGACCCAGCCGTCGATCTGCGGCTTCTCGCTGAACGACGCGACGGTGCCCGACGAATCGACTTCGAGGACGCCGAACCGTGAGATCGGCCGATGGGTGGTGACCGTCGCCAGCCGTCCGTGCTGACGATGAAACGCCAGCAAGGCGCGCACGTCCACGTCGCTCAACCCATCCCCGTAGGTCACCATGAACGTGTCGTCTTCGATGTATTTCTGGACGCGCTTGAGGCGGCTGCCGGTCATCGAGTCGAGGCCGGTGTCGGCGAGCGTGACCGTGAAGCCGTCCTCGTCGTGACCGCCCAGATACTTGATCGTGGGTTTGGCGCCGAGCGCGACGGTGAAATCGTTGTTCATCGCCTCGTAGTTCAGGAAGTGCTCCTTGATCATCTGCCCCTTGTAGCCCAGGCAGAGGACGAACTGGTTCACGCCATGATGCGCGTAGAGCTTCATGATGTGCAGCAGGATCGGCCGGCCGCCGACATCCACGAGCGGCTTCGGCCGGAACTCGGTTTCCTCTCGCAGCCGCGTGCCCTGTCCGCCGCACAGAATCACAACCTTCACGGAGCGTCTCCTTGTCTCGTCGCCTCTGCGCTAGCGCGGTCTCGCCAGCGCCAATCCGCGAATGAACGCGGCATCGTCGCCGCGGAAGAGCCTGAACCGTCGCGCCAGCGCGTAGATGCTGACGACCGCGACCGGCACGGCGTAGAGATAGAACGCCGGGCCTTGAATCAGCAGAAAGCCGGTGCTCAAGAGCGCAACCGGCGACGCCAGCCACGCCAGCTCGAGCACCCGCCCGCTGAGACGCGTCTGCACGAAGGCCAGCACCAGCACCGCCGACACGCCGTAGGCGGCGACGGTCGCGAAGGCTGCGCCCTGAATTCCGTACGACGGCACGAGGAGCAGATCCATCACGACGTTGACGCCGCCCGACGCGAGGCAGATCCCCGACAGGATCCAGGTCGACCCGAGCGCGCTCACGAGCGGTGAGAAGGCGTTGAAGAACGCCAGCGAGCAGGCCGCCAGCATCAGAATCGCCAGCACCACCACCGAGCCTTCGAACGACGGACCGAAGACGAACGGCACGATCCAGGGCGCGCCGAGAATGACGCCGCTGAAAAGCACCGATGTCGCGAGGAAGTAGTACGGGAGCACGCGTTCAGCCAGCGTGCGAATCCGATCGAGTTCGCCGCGCGCCACCATCACCGACAGCTGCGGCAGCAGCAAGGTCGAGAAGATGATGGTCACCTGCTGCGCGACGCCGGCCAGCACCGTTCCCAGCGAGTACAGTCCCACTTCCGACACCGGCCGGTACTGCTTGATGACGATGAAGTCGAACCAGTTGGTGCCGAGCAGACCGGCCCAGCTCGAAAGCACGAGCGGCAGCGAGAACGCCATCATCTGGCGATAGCCGGCGCGCGAGAAGGTCATCGGCCAGAGCGCTGCGGGACCGATCAGGAAGAGCGCGATCACGACCACGGTGCTCGAACTGAGCGCGTAGAGCACGAGGACCGCAAGCGGCGTGACCGGCGACGCAATCGCCAGAAGGACCAGCATGAAGGCCTTGTCGAAGAAGAGCGTCGCGCCGTAGCGCGCCATCTCGTTGCGCGCCTGCAAGACCGCACCGACCGACGCCAGCGAGAAGGTCGCCGTCAGGTGCAGCAGCACCAGCCAGATACCGGACGCCGGGATGGAGAAATACGCGGCCAGCGGCTCGCGGCCGATCACGAGCACGACCGCGGCGGTCGCCAGCCAGGGTGCGACGAGCCAGAGCCGCGTCCAGAATGTCGTCGCCACCGAACCGGTCGCGGCGAATTCCTGCGCGCCGAAGCGCACCGCGCCGGTCTGCGTCCAGTTGGCCGCCAGGAGCAGCACGACCTGCGAGATCATCAACAGCAGCGCGAGCCGGCCGAACGCCTCCGCGCCCAACCGCCTGGTGAGGAGCGCGTTGATCAGGAGCGACACGATCATCGCGCCATAGTTGCCGGCGCCAAGCGCGATGAAGTTGCGCAGCAGCTGGCCGATCTTCTGTGACCCGTCGCTCATGCTATTTGCGCAGCGTCACCAGGCGCTCGTGGGTAATCCCCAGCGCGACGAGGCGTTCGACGATCGGCGCCGCCTTGCCGAGCGTCGCGACGATCAGGAGGTCGAAGCTGACCTCGTGGTGGGTTTCGATTGGCCGGACGTCCTGGCCGAGAAAGCGCCGCGCGTCGGCGCCGTCGAAGACCGCGACGAGTTCAAGGCCCAGTTCGGCGATGGAGAGGTAGGCCAGTTCGGCCGCTTCACCGGTGCCGTAGACGGCGATGCGGCGGCGGTTGCCGAGCACGGCGGTTTCGAGCACCTGGCGCAGATGCGACCGCACCTGCCCGTACAGGAAGAGCGAGTACTCCATGAACTCGTAGGTCAGCCGCGTCTTCTCGGCAATCCCCTTGGGCGTCAGGAGATAGCGCAGCCGGTTGGACTGCACGTTGACGCACTTCACGTAGCCCTTCCGGACCAGCCGCTTGAGATAGATGTTGGTCAGGCCGAGCGCGATGCCGAGCTGACTCGACAGCGTGCGCTGCGTGATCTGGCCGTCGGCGGCAATCGCCTCGAGGGCCTGCAGATTACGGCGCGCTTCGGTATCCATGGCGTCGGGAGTCGAGCCGGGCAGAACTCATGAGACTCATCGGGCTCATGGACGGCCGGCGACGGACAGCGTGGGGCGTGTTGGGAGACGCCCGGAAGGGGTCGGTGAGGGGCTAATCGCGATCGGCGTACAGGCTTTCGCCCTCTCGGTCACAGACCGCGGGAGGACGAGGCGAATTCTCCTGACGGATCGAAGGAGGGCCGGAAATCACTGCGGTAATGCGCTCGCGTGGCCCACCGCGTTCAAAAACTGAACGGGTGATGGTCGCCTAGTTTTTCTCCTCTGTCAAGCGGGTTCTCCCGACGGTTCCGGCGTCAGACAGCGGCCGACGCGCGCCGGGCGAGCAGCATGCGATAGAGCTCACCGTACCGCGCAATTCCCTTGGCCACGTCGAAGCGCATTTCGGCCGCCGCCCGGCAACGACCGGCCATTCCCACGTCGTCCAGCATCGTCTGCACGGCGTCGAACGACCCGTCCATGGAGACATCGTCGAGCGCATCGAGGACGACGCCGACGTGGTCCGAGCGGACGATCGATCCGGAATCACCAACGCCGTCGTTGATCACGACCGGCACGCCGCAGCCGAGAAATTCGGCCAGCTTCGTCGCCGCGGACCCGCGCTTCGAGAGCGCCGGCCGGATGAAGAACACGCCGGCGTCGAAGAGCGCGGTCAGCGCCGGCATCTCGTCGAAGCCGGCCTTCGTGAGGACCAGGCGATCGGCAGGAACGCCCGCGGCCACCGCATCACGCCGAAGCGCGTCGTGGTCCTCGCGCGTCACAAACAGGACCCGCACGTCCGCCCGCGCGGCGGCGAACCGGCCCAGATACGTCAGCGTCTCCCGCCGCAAATACCAGTTGCTGATGGTTCCGGTCGACCCGACCACGACGGCGCCTTCGAGCCCGAACTGCCGAAGCAGCTGCGCGTCTTTCGGCCGCGGCGCGAAGCGCTGCAGATCGACGCAGGTCGGAATCACCGCAACCGGCACCGACGGAGCAATCACGTAACCGAGGCTGGCAAAGGTGTCCACGCCGGCCTGGGTCAGCGACACGATGGCGTCAGCTTCGCGAAAGAAGCGCCGCTCCCACCATTTGCCGACGCGATAGAGCCAGCCGCCGGCCGGCCAGTGTCCGGCCTCGACCTTCTCGTCAACCCAGAATCCGCGCATGTCGAAGAGAAACATGGCACCGCTGACGCCGCGGGCGCCAAGGGCGATCAACGAGGAGACATAGCTGCGCGCGTGAATCACGCCGACGTTGTGTTCGCGACACAACGCCCGAGCGCGGCGGATGCCGCTCACCACGTCCAGCAATGTCGAGAGCACCGGCGGCCGCTTGCGATACGTCAGCGGCGTCCAGGCGATCCGCGAATGCGTCAGGCGGGCGCGCATCGCGTCGACGCGGGCGCGATCGGTCAGGTCGTGCGGCTTTTCAAACGAGAGGAGCGCGATCTCGTACGAGCGGGCGAGACCCTCGAGGTAGGTGACGACCTGCGATTCCCCGAGCGGCTCGAGCACGCCGTCGTACGTGATGTAAAGAATCGCCATCTCGGGTCAGCCTGGTGCCAGACAGGAGCCAGCTCGGTGCCAGGTTGCAAGCTGGCCCCGGGTAGGACGCGATGTAGGTGCGAGTCCGACGGGCGTCAGACCTCAGCCGACGCCGGCGCCAGCACCCGACCCGACAGCCTGATGATGTTCGGCGCGCTGAAATGCTTCAGGGCATGCCGGGTGTCGACGATCGGCAATCCGCTGCCGACAATCGGCTTCCAGTCGAAGCTCGAATGGTCGGTGCAGATGACCAGGCAATCGGCGCCGCGCGCGAGCACGTCGGACGGCTCGACCTGATCGTACGTGCGCCCGCCATGCGTGATCGACGGCACGTACGGATCGCTGTACGACAGCGTCGCGCCGCGCCGCTCGAGCAGTTCGAGGATGTCGAGCGACGGCGACTCGCGCACGTCGCCGACGTCTTTCTTGTAGGCCATCCCGAAGAGATGGACGCGCGATCCGTTGATCGGCTTCCGAAACGCGTTGAGCGCCGTCGCCACGCGCTCGACGACGTACTCGGGCATCGCCGAATTCACATGGCCGGCGAGCTCGATGAAGCGGCACTCGAATCCGCTCTGGCGCGCCTTCCAGGACAGGTAGAACGGATCGATCGGAATGCAATGACCGCCAAGGCCTGGCCCGGGATAGAACGGCATGAAGCCGAACGGCTTGGTCTTCGCCGCTTCGATGACTTCCCAGACGTCGATGTCGAGACGGCCGCACATCTGCGCCAGTTCGTTGACGAGGCCGATGTTCACCGCGCGAAAGGTGTTTTCGAGGAGCTTCACCATTTCCGCCACGCGCGTCGAACTGACCGGGATCACCGTCGACACGACCTGCTGGTAGAGCAACGTCGCGACCTCGCCGCTCGCCTGCCCGTGACCGCCGACGATCTTCGGAATGTTGCGCGTGGTGTAGGTCTGGTTGCCGGGATCGACCCGCTCGGGTGAAAACGCGAGATAGAAATCGCGCTCCGCGCGGAGGCCGGTCGCCTCGAGCATCGGCAGCGCCACTTCCTCGGTCGTCCCCGGATAGGTGGTCGACTCGAGAATCACCAGCTGACCGCGCTTGAGATTCTTGGCGACGACTTCGAGCGCCTTGACGACGAACGAGAGGTCCGGGTCCTTGGTCTTGCGCAGCGGCGTCGGAACGCAGATGTCGGCGACATCGACCTGGCTCAGTTGCGAAAAGTCGGTCGTCGCACGCAGGCGGCCGGCGGCCACGACTTCGGCGAGATCGTGTTCGGCGACGTCGGGAATGTAGCTCCGGCGGGCATTGATCTCGTGAACCTTCTGCTCGTCGACGTCGAACCCGATGACGTGGAGGCCGGCCCGCGCGAATTCGACGGCGAGCGGCAGACCGACGTAGCCGAGCCCGATGACGCCGACGCGCGCCTGGTGGCTGCGAATCTTTTCGGCCAGGGTCATCGTCGGTGCCTCACCGGTGTTTCCGGAGCCGCTCGAGGTCGGCATCCACCATCATCTCGACCAGCTGCTTGAAGTCGACCCGGGGCGTCCAGCCGAGTTCGCGCTTGGCCTTCGAGCAGTCGCCCAACAGGTGATCGACTTCGGCCGGGCGCAGCAGCGCCGGGTCCTGGTAGACATGCTTCTTCCAGTCGAGGCCAACCCGCGCGAACGAGATCTCGATGAGCTCCCGGACGGAATGCGCGACGCCGGTCGAGATCACGTAGTCGTCGGCCTTGTCCTGCTGGAGCATCAACCACATCGCGCGCACATAGTCTCCCGCAAATCCCCAGTCGCGATGCGCGTCGAGATTGCCGATCGACAGCTTGTCCTTGAGGCCGAGCTTGATCCGCGCGACACCGTCGGTGACCTTGCGGGTCACGAACTCCAGTCCGCGCCGCGGCGACTCGTGGTTGAACAGCATGCCCGACACCGCGAAGAGATCGTAACTCTCGCGGTAGTTGACGGTGATGTAGTGCGCGAACACCTTGGAGACGCCGTACGGACTGCGCGGATAGAACGGCGTCAGCTCGGTTTGCGGCACTTCGCGCACCTTGCCGAACATTTCGCTCGACGACGCCTGATAAAAGCGGATCTTCGGGTTGACCCGGCGGATCGCGTCGAGCAGCCGCGTGACGCCCTGCGAATTGAACTCGCCGGTCAGCATCGGCTGATCCCAGGACGCCGGCACGAACGACATCGCGGCGAGGTTGTAGACCTCGACCGGTTCGACCTCGTCCAGAATCCGCAGCAACGAGAGCTGATCGAGCAGGTCGGCCGGCTTCAGGGTGATGCGATCGAGGAGGTGCTCAATCCGCCAGTGGTTCGGGGTGCTCAACCGGCGAGTCATGCCGAACACTTCGTAACCTTCGGCGAGCAGCAGCTCGGCGAGATACGAACCGTCCTGACCGGTGATGCCAGTGATCAGCGCGCGCTTGGCCATCGTGACTCCAGAGAAATCCGTGCAGGAAAACGGCAAATTGTACCACGTTGTAGGATCTCGTCCGGAGCCCACGGATGGAAACCATCGATGTCGCCGTCATTGGCGGCGGCGTGACCGGGTTGGCCTCGGCGCGCGCCATCGCCGCGAGCGGCCTGTCGACGTGCGTCCTCGAGCGGCACGCGCGGCCCGGACTCGATACGAGCACCCACAACAGCGGCGTCATTCACGCCGGCCTCTACTATCCGCCCGGCTCCCTCAAGGCGCAGCTGTGTGTGGACGGACGGCACCTGCTCTACGAGTTCTGCCGTCGCCACCACGTGCCGCACGCGCGCTGCGGGAAATTCATCGTCGCAACCGGCGCCGACGAATTGCCGGCGCTCGAGGCGCTCTATGCACGGGGCCAGGCCAACGGCGTCGAGGATCTCGCCCTGGTCGACGCCGCATTCGTCACGCGGCACGAACCGCACGTCCACGCCCATGCGGGGCTGGCATCGCCGCAAAGCGGCATTGTGGAGGCCGAGGAACTCGTCAAGGCGCTGCTCCACACCGCCGAAGACGCCGGCGTGATCTGGCTGGCCGGCAGCAAGCTGCTCGGCGCTGATCCCGACCCGCAGGGCATCGTGCTCCGCACCGAGCAGGAACAGATCCTCGCGCGCCAGGTCGTGAACGCCGCCGGGCTGTACGCCGACGAGATCTCCGCGCTGGTCGGCGGCGAACCGTTCCGGATCTATCCGGTCCGCGGCGAATACGCCGAACTGACACCGGCCCGCCGCGGGCTCGTCAACGCGCTCGTCTATCCGCTGCCCCACGACCACGGTCTCGGCGTCCATCTTGTCCGCACCACCGGCGGCGCGGTCTGGCTCGGACCGACGGTCCGTTACCTCGATCGCAAGGACGATTACGAAGGCGATCGGCTGCCGGTCGAGGCCTTTCTCGAACCGGCGCGCAAGCTGCTGCGCGACGTCGAGCTGAACGATCTTCGCCTCTCGGGAAGCGGCATCCGGGCCAAACTGCAGTCGCCCACTGACGGATTCGTCGACTTCCTGATCCGCCGCGATCGCCGCAATCCGCGTGTCGTCCAGGCCGCCGGGATTGACTCGCCGGGGCTGACCTCGTGCCTGGCCGTCGGCGGGCTCGTCGCCCGCATCGTCGCCGAGACTCACTGATGAAACACGCTGCGCTGCCGCTGCTCTGCTGTCCGACGTGCCGATCCGGACGACCCGATCTGCAGCTCGAAACCGACACCGTCGAGGGCGACGAAATCGTCGCCGGGCGGCTGTCGTGTCCCGCGGGCCATCGCTATCCAATTCGTGACGGCATTCCCGACTTCGTCGAGGATCGCGAGGCCGTCGGACAGGACAGTCCGGTGTACGACGCGATGTGGCGGATGCATCCGGACCGGCGTTATACCGGGCGAGTCGAGGAATATACGCGCAAGTTCCAGCGGTTCGCGCAACTGCCGGAACCGCTCGAGTCGTACGTCCGCGGCAAGATCGTCCTCGACGGCGGATGCGGCGAAGGGCGCTTCACCTTCCTGATGAGCGCGCTCGGCGCGCGGCACGTGATCGCGCTCGACTATGCGCCGTACGCGCTGCGGCGCGCCCGCATGCAAAGCGGCAATCCGCCGAACGCATCGTTCATTCGCGCCAGCATTCTCAATCCGCCGCTCGTGCCCGAGGCGTTCGACTTCGTCTTCAGCATGGGCGTGCTCCATCACACGCCCGACTCGAAGAAATCGTTTCAGGCCATCCGGACCGCCCTCAAGCCCGGCGGCTTTCTCTCGATCTACGTCTACAGAACATTGAGCCTGCCGCTCGCCGGCTGGCCGCTGCGCCTGATCACGCGGCGCATGTCGGTGGATCGGGTGGAGCGCCTCTCGGTGTTCTTCGGCTGGCACTACGATCCGAAAGTCAAACCGACCATTTCGATTGGCGGCTTGGGGCGGAGGCTCGGACGCTGGGACGTGCTGGGACTCGGCCACGTGTCGTTCGAAGGGCTGTCCACGCCGTATCTGCGCGAGCACTCGCGCGGCGAAGCCGTGCGCTGGTTCGAGGACACGAACATGCGGGTGATCAGTTCGAGCCACCTGGTGAGCGTGAGCGGTCAGGCAACCGCGAAGTGGCCGTAGGGTCGGTCAGTCCGTCAGTCAGCCAGTCCGTCAGCGAGTCAGTCTGGCAGCACGTCAGCCGTGTGAGCGCGTCGAGACCCGCACCGAGCGTACGTAGTCCGCGAGCGCCTCCTGCCAGGTCGGCATCGTGAAACCGGCTGACGCCAGTTTCTCGTTGGAGAGTGCGCAGAACTGCGGCCGGACCGCGGGCAGCCGCACGTCGGCGAACTTGACGACTTTGAAACGCGGCGCGACGCCCAGGAGCCGCGCCGCTTCCGTCGCGAACTGCAACCAGGTCGCGTGGCCGCTGTTCACGCAGTGGTAGAGCCCGAACGGCGCGTGCCGGTCCAGAAGCGCTCGGGTGGCCGCCGCCGCGTCGAGAATCGAGGTGGGCGACACGGTTCGATCGGCAATGACGGTCGGCGTGTCGCCGCTGGCGATGGCATCGACCATCACCGACACCGTGCCCTTGACCCTCGTCCCCTGCACCGCCCCGAACAGGCTCTCGACCCGGAGCACGTACCATCTCGGCGCATCGCGCGCGAACCACTCGCCGAGCAGTTTCGACGTGGCATACGCGCTGCGCGGGTTCGGCGGATCGTCCTCGGTCATCGGCGTCGTGGCCGTGCCGTCGAAGACGAAGTCGCTGCTGTAGTGGACGAGCGTGGCACCGGCCGCGCGGGCCGCACGCGCCAGCGAGCGCACCGCGAACGCGTTCACCTCGAGCGCCGCCACCGGCGTCTTTTCCGCACCGTCGACGTCGTTGTAGCCCGTGCAATTGATGATCGCGGCGGGGCGCAGACGCGTCAGCGTCTCGAAGACCTGCCGATCGTTGGTGATGTCGAGTCCCGCCCGATCGACGCCGATGACCTCGGCGTGGGCGCTGAATTCCTCGGCGATCGCCGTCCCTAACCGACCGCGGGCCCCGACGACGACGACTTTCATGCGTGCGCCTTTCGCCGCGCGATCGCGAACTCCCGCATCTTCTCGTCGTCGAACGCCCCTTCCCAGCGCGCGACCACCACCGTGGCCAGGCAGTTGCCCATCACGTTCACCGAGGTTCGGCCCATGTCCATGACCTGATCGATCCCGAGAAGAATCGCCGCGCCTTCGAGCGGCAGCCCGAACTGCGTCAGCATCGCGGTCAACACGACGAGCGCGCCGCGCGGGACGCCGGCAACGCCTTTGCTCGCCAGCATCAGCGTCAACATCATCGTCAACTGCTGGCCGACCGTGAGGTCGATGCCGGCGAGCTGCGCGACGAAGACGCTCGTCAGCGACAAGTACAGTGTCGACCCGTCCAGATTGAAGCTGTATCCGGTCGGCAGCACGAATGCAACGATGCGCTTCGGTACGCCAAACCGTTCCATGACCTCGAGGGCCTTGGGCAAGGCCGCCTCGGAGCTGGCTGTGGTGAACGCGATGAGAAAGGGTTCACGAATCGCCGCCAGGAACGGAATGAGCGGCACCCGGACGAGATACGACACACCGCCGACGACGAGCAGCGCGAAGATGAACAGTCCGGCGTACATCAGCACAACCAGCTTGCCGAGCGTGAAGAGCACCGCCAGCCCCTTGCCGCCAACTGTCGCCGCGATGGCCGCACACACACCGATCGGCGCCACCGCCATGACGTACCCCGTGACCCGGAACATGGCGTGCGCCACACTGTCGGCCAGCTCCACGACCGGCCTGCCCTTGTCGCCAATCGCCGCAACGCCAACGCCGAAGAACGTCGAAAACACGACGACCTGCAGGATGTCGCCGCGCGCCATGGCGTCGACGACCGAGGTTGGAAAGATATGGAGGAAGAGATCCCACGCGTGCTGCTGGTTCTGCGCCATCGACGCAACCGCACTGGTGTCGGCAGTGAGCGGCACGCTCAATCCGGCGCCCGGCTGGAAGATGTTCACCAGGCCCAGTCCGATCAGCAGCGCGATCGTCGTCGCAACTTCGAAGTAGACGATCGCCTTGACGCCAATCCGGCCGACCGACTTCAGATCGCCGGCACCGGCAATCCCCGCCACCAGCGTCGAAAACAGCAGCGGCGCCACGATCATCCGGATCATGCGGAGAAAGGCGTCGGCCAGCGGCCGGGTCCCGACGCCCAGCGCCGGCCACACGTAGCCGATGACGATCCCGGCAACCAGCCCGATGAAAATCTGCGTGGCCGGACTGATGCGGCGACCGCCGGAAGCAGCGGGGGCCGAGACGTCGGACTGGATCATGACTGACCGCCGGCCGTGTTCACCCAGTCGACAATGGCGTCGACCACGATCTCCTGCTGCTCCGTGGTGAGCTCTGAGTAAATCGGTATCGCCAGGCTCTCGAGCGCCGCCCGTTCGGCGTACGGAAAGTCTCCCGCGGTGTGGCCGAGATCAGCGAAACACGGCTGCAGGTGGAACGGGACCGGGTAATAGATCTCGTTGCCGATCCCCTGCGCGTCGAGGTGAGCCTTGAGCCGATCGCGGCCGGCGACGCGGATCACGAACTGGTTGAAGATGTGCCGGCGCCCTGACGGTTCGACCGGCAGGACGACGCGATCGGCCACGCCCCGCTCTCGGAACAGCCGCGTATAGCGCGCGGCATTCATGCGGCGGGCCTCGGTCCAGGCCGCCAGATGCGGCGCCTTGACGCGCAGGACCGCCGCCTGCAGCGCGTCCATCCGGAAGTTCGCGCCGACGACGTGATGGTAGTACTTCGGTTCCATCCCATGCACGCGCAGCAACCGCGCCCGCGCGGCCAGGCCCGCGTCATTGGTCGTCACCAGCCCGGCGTCGCCAAAGGCGCCGAGATTCTTGCTGGGGAAAAACGAGAAGCAGCCGATCGCCCCGATCCCGCCCGCCGGCCGGCCGGCAATCGTGGCGCCAATCGCCTGGGCCGCATCCTCGATCACCGGGACGCCCGCGCGCGCGGCGCTCTCCATGATCGGCGCCATGTCGGCGCCAAGCCCGAAGAGGTGCACCGGCAGGATCGCTTTCGTGCGCGGCGTGATCGCCCCGGCAATCGCCTCGGGATCGATGTTGAACGTGACCGGATCGATGTCGACGAGCACCGGCCGCGCGCCGACTCTCACCACGGCGCCGGCCGTCGCAAAGAACGAATACGTCGTCGTCACGACCTCGTCGCCGGGGCCGATGCCGAGCATCATCAGCGCGAGCAGGACGGCGTCCGTGCCCGACGACACGGCGACGGCGTGTTCGACGCCGAGGAGCGCGGCCAGTTCGTCTTCGAGCGACGACACTTCGGGACCCATGATGAAGCGCTGACTGTCGCAGACGCGCGTGATGGCCGCGAGAATCGACTGGCGAAGCGGCGCGTACTGCGGCTGCAGGTCGAGCAGCGGAACGCGAACGGCGGCGGGAGTGCGCGGGTTGGTCATGGTTTTGCGCCGGCCGCGGACGTCCTGTAGCCGGTGAATCCGACCGGAGGTTCGCCGACGAAATCCCAGCGGATCAGCACACCGGTCCTGGTCGTGAACGGCCACCACCCGGCCAGGCCCGACGGCACGGCGTTCGCCTCGAGCAGCGCACGGCTGCCGGTTTTGAGTGGCACGAACCCTTCCACAGGTGTTCCGTCTTTCAGCGACGCCTTCACGACGAGGTCGCCGTCGCACCAGACGCGCACGTCCACCGCCTGCTCGCGCGGCTGTTCAAGCTTCACGACGACGGCAATCCAGCGGTCGGCAGGATCGAGCAGAGTTTCTGCGTGCGGCGTCATCTTCCGGAAGTCTTGAGCGGCGGCATCAGGCGGTGAGAAGCCGTATGAAAACGGCCGCCGTTCCGCGCGAGCTCGTTCGGAAAGTCGCAAGGTCCTGGCCGATGTCGACACCGTCCCGATCGAAAACGCCGCCACGACGACTACCATCGCCACCCACGTCAGGCGGTGCAGCGGACGATCCGCCGGCATTCCCGCAAGCCGCGCATACCACACCGCCAGCGACCAGAACGTGATGGCAACCATGAGATCCTGACCCGGCATCCCGAAGAGCGAGATGAAACCGAACGCCAGGAGAACGCCGCGCAAGGCCCAGATGCTCCGCGGTTCCTGCCGCTTCGGGATCAACACGAACCACGCAAAAGCGCACATCCAAATCGCCCACGGCAGCGCGCCGATCAGACCGAACTCGACGACCTGATGCCGCAGCCAGTTCTGCGCGTTGTCGGGCGGCGTCCAGTATCCCAGTTCGTGGCTCACCACGACCACCGCCTGGTTGAAATTCCCGATTCCCGACCCGAACCACGGATAGCGCTCGATCAGAACCATCGCCGAACGTCCGTAGCCATTGCGATTCCACATCTCGGCGAAAAACGCCGCCGGAGACGGAAATGAGATCAACGTGTACCAAATCCGCGCGGCCGGATTGAGCGCCAGCGGATCGGCCTTGCCGATCGCGGCCACGACCGCCACGATCGCGGCCACCAGACCGACGCCGGCCGCGATGCTCCAACGTCCGATGCGCCGCCGCCCGGCCAGCACCAGCGAGACCACCGCGCCCGCGATCGCAACCGTTCCGGCCAGCACCGCCGTCCGCGATCCCGACGCCCACACCGCGAGGATGCACGCCAGCATGACTGCGGCTCCGGCGTAGACGTACCGACCGCGCAGCCGCAGCGCCCAGACGAACGCCCCGGCGACCCAGAAGGCGGCAATCGCGCCGGCGACGTTGGCATCGTACATGGTCGCGCTCGCGCGGTGGATGTTTCCGAAGACCGTCTCGTTCAGAAAGCGGATGTCGACAAAGGTCTGGTACGCCGAGACCGCCGCCAGGATCGACACCGAGAGCATCAGCGGCATCGCCACGACGCGCTCGAAGTCGAGCTCCGGATGGCCGCACAGCCAGTCGAACCACAACACGCCGAGCAGAAGAATCAACGCCACGTTCAAGATCCATTGCACCTGAAACGGCGGCGGTTCGCCGGCGCGCCAGTACGTCGACTCGAACGCCGACAGCAGCGTCACCTGTCCGTCGATCTCCCGCCAGGTGATGAGCGTGGCACTGGTGACGGTGATCAGGCAGGCCAGCACGAGCGCGCCGCGCCAGCGGGCCGGGATGTGCCATCGCGAGCGCAGTGCATCGGGAGCGATCACGCCGGCAAGCGCGCCCATCCACATGACTTCGAACAAGGCGAACGAATTGCCGTGCAGGAGCTTGAGGAGCGCCGGAAACAGGTACGCGAACGGCAGGACGAACATGACCACGCGGCGATCGAACCGCGAGAGCGCCAGCGTGAGGACGAACGCCGCCAGGGTGTACCACAGGAGATCCGGCCAGCCGCGCAACAGCCAGGCCTGCAACACAATGGCCGCGCACACCCACAGCGTGACGATGATCTTCGTGAAACGTTCCACTGTGGCGGCGGAATTGTACTACCGGCGCGACTTGACGGCCGCCCGGGTCTCACGGTCGGTCTCGCGGCGTTTGATGGTCTCGCGCTTGTCGTAATCCTTCTTGCCCTTGGCCAGACTGACGGCCACCTTCACGCGGCCGTTCTTGAAGTACATCCGCACGGGGACCAGCGTCATGCCCTTCTCGACGGTTTTGCCGATCAGCTTGCGGATCTCCTCGCGGTGCAGCAGCAGCTTCCGGCGCCGCAGCGGCTCGTGCTCGGCATAGCCGCGGTGCGAATACGGGCTGATGTTGACGTTGTAGAGGAAGACCTCGCCGTCCTCGACGCGCGCGAAGCTGTCGCGAAGATTGACCCGACCTTCACGAATCGCCTTCACCTCGGTGCCGAGCAGCGCCATGCCAGCCTCGAAGGTCTCCACCATGTGGTAATCGTGAAAGGCCTTGCGGTTCTCGGCGATATTGGCTTGCGCCTTCTCGCGCTCGGTCGGTTCCTTCATGAGTGCGGTCCCACCTGCGCCGACGGCGCCGTCGAGACGGCGGCCAGCCGCGCCGCGAGCAGAACCGCCGCGATCATGCTGCCGGGGTCGGCGACCCCGCGGCCGGCGATGTCGAACGCCGTCCCGTGATCGACTGAGGTTCGGATGATTGGCAGACCGAGCGTCACGTTGACCGCCTGACCGAAGGCAATCAGCTTGATCGGAATGAGTCCCTGATCGTGATAGCTGGCAATGACGACATCGAACTCGCCGCGCAGGGCGCGAACGAAGATCGTGTCGCCGGGAAACGGTCCTGACACCGCGATGCCGCGACTCCGGCACGCGGCAATCGCCGGTTCGAACACCCGCAACTCCTCGCTCCCGAACAGCCCGTGCTCCCCGGCATGAGGGTTGAGACCCGCGACACCGATCCGCGGATTCGGCAGACCAAACCGCGGCAGCTCGCGATGCGTGAGCCCGATGATCGCCTCGAGACTGTCCGGTGTGATGGTCGCCGGGACCTCCGCAAGCGGAATGTGAATCGTCGCCAGAACCACGCGAAGGACATCCGAATGAAACATCATCGCCACCTGCGGCGCACCAGTCAGGTGCGCGAGCAAGTCCGTGTGGCCGGCCCAGGGCAGCCCGGCCAGGCGAAACGCTTCCTTGTTCACCGGGGCGGTCGCGATCGCGTCGATCGCGCCGGCCCTGGCGTCGGCAACGGCGCGGACGATGGTGTCGTGCGCGGCACGGCCGGCGGCGGCGCTTAGCTCACCGGGCGCGTAGTGTCCCGGCGGCGCGGCGTAGATCAGCGGATCGCACACCTCCCGCACGATCGGATCTTCGGCGGCGCTCGCCGCAATCTCAGGACCGATCCCGGCCGGATCGCCCACGGTGATGGCGACGCGAGGCTTCCTCATCGGCAGCCACACGTGCCGCAGCCACCGGAGCCGCAGCCCGACGGGTTGTCGCAGCCGCCCTCGCTGCCACATCCGCCGTGTGCCTGCGTCTGTCCTTTGGAGTTCGGCAGCTCGTAGCGCAGGCAGCACTTCAGGCGGCCGCAGAGGCCGGAGAGCTTCGACGGATTGAGGCTGAGATCCTGCTGCTTCGCCATCTTGATCGACACCGGCTCGAACGACGTCAAGAACGTCGTGCAGCACAGCGGCCGGCCGCAGCTGCCGTAGCCGCCGAGCACCTTGGCTTCGTCGCGGACGCCGATCTGGCGCATCTCGATGCGGGTCCGGAATTCACCGGCCAGCTCGCGCACGAGTTCCCGGAAATCCACTCGCGCGTCGGCGGTGAAGTAAAACGTGAGCCGCGATCCGTCGAAGGCCTGCTCGACGCGGGTCAGCTTCATCGCCAGCCCGCGTTCCCTGATCTTCAGCAGCGCAATCCGGTGGCACTCGCGTTCCCGCTGCTGCTGCCGGACTCTCGTGACGATGTCGTCATGCGCCGCCAGTCTGACCACACGGTTAGCCGCGTCCGCCGCCGGCCGCCGGCGCGCCTCGAGCTGAGGAATCGACGCCACCACGGTGGCCACCGCCGTACCAGCCTCGGTGTGCACGACGATCGACTCGCGTGGCTGCGGCAGCCGCCCCTCGCCCTCGACGACAAAGCTCTGCGCCCGGCCGACCGGCGTCAGTTTGGCGGTCACGAAGCGCAGGGGATGGGTCACAGCCGGATCATAGTCGGACAGGCTAAAGCCTGTCCTACCGCTGCTCAAATCGCCAGCGCGACCCAGTCGGCGACGACCTTGACGCCGGCGTTCCGCTCCAGCGCGGCGAGCGCCTGGTCGACGGCCTGGAACGCGCGGACGCCGCGGTCGCCCTGAAACATGGACAGCCGGGCGAGCGACCCTTCGATATCGCGGTTGGCGAGGGCGTCGCGGTCGCCTTTCACCGCCAGCAGCGACACGTCGCGGAGCACCGACGACATCGCCCGGAGCGCAATCGAGAGCTGTTCGCGATCGGTCGCACCCTTGCCCGTCGTGGCCGGGACGAGCTCTTTGGCGCACTCGATGCGCCGCCGCGGATCGTCGGACTGTGCCACCTGCAGCAGCACACGAACCGCCACCTCCCGCGCCTCGATCAGCTCCTCGCCGCTGGCTTCGAGCGCCTGGCCGAGGCTGCCGCCGGCGTTGGCGGCGATGGTTCGTGCCTGGTGTTCGCTGCGGCCGCGCGCGATCAGCGCGGCGCTGACTTCTTCCAGGCTCAACGGCCGGAAGCGCAGCCGTGGACAGCGCGACCGCACCGTCGCCAGCAGCGCATCGGAGCGCGACGACACCAGCACGAACATCGACGCCGACGGCGGCTCCTCGAGCGTCTTGAGGAGCGCGTTCTGCGCCCCGACCACGAGCGCATCGGCATCGTCGATCACGACGACGCGGCGGCGCCCTTCGAACGGCCGGTATCCCGAGCGGTCGATGGCCTCGCGAACCACATCGATCTTGATCGTTCCCGTGTCGCCGGGCTCGATGAGCATGACGTCCGGATGGACATTGCGCGCAATTCGTGAACAGGCGGAACAGCTGCCGCACGCGTCGTACTCGATGGCGTCGGCGCCAGGGCGCGCCGGTTTCGTGACCGGACTCAGACAGTTGACCGCCTGTGCCATCGACACGGCAACGAGGCGCTTGCCGATGCCGCGCGGCCCCGCGAAGATCAGGCTTGGCGGAATGGACTGCCGCCCCGCCGATCGCGACAGCAGCGCGACCAGCCGGCGGTGTCCGATCACGTCACGAAACGGCATGATCGAAAATCTGCTGCGCGTAGGCGATCTCGTCGTCGATGACGAGATGCCCCATGCCTGGATAGATGCGTTCGGTCACGTGCGCGCCCATGCGGGCGAACACTTCTGCGGTTTCGTTCACGCGCGTCTTGGGGACGTGCGCGTCCACGTCGCTGCAGCCGAGAAAGACCGGCGTCGCGTCGAAGGAACCGGGTTTCGACCAGTGGATTCCCGGCGGTCCGATCAGACCGCCGCTGAACACAATCAGCCCGCCGTAGCGGCCCGGGTGCCGGTACACGAATTCCGAGGCGAGACAGGCGCCTTGCGAGAAACCCAGGAAGACGATCCGCTCGCGCGGCACGCCCGCCTCGAGCGCCTCGTGGACCACGCGTCCGACCGCCGCCAGCGCCGAGGTCAAAAACGGTTCGTTCTTCTCGGTCTCGGCAAGAAAACTCAGCGGATACCAGGTGCGGTTGGCCGCGGCCGGCGCGAGGTAGGACACGTGCGCGCGATCGAGACGGGGCACGAGTTCGAGAATGTTGGCCGGCTCGGCGCCGCGGCCGTGAATCATGATGGCCGCCACGCGCTTCGGACCGAGCGGCGCGCCAGCGTGAACGACCGGCAGCCCGTGATGCGGATCGCTCATGGCACGACAATCTCGGCGAGGCCGCGCTCGATCTCGCCGCGGTACTGCTCCTCCCACGGCGGCAGCTTGAGCGCAGTCCCCAGTTCGTCGACGCCTTCGTCGACGCCGAAGCCGGGCCCCATCGTCGCAATCTCGAACAACACGCCGCCGGGCTCGCGGAAGTAGATCGACGTGAAGTAGCAGCGATCGCGCACCTCGGTCACGCGCGCGCCGTGCTTGAGGAGCAATTCGCGGATCGCCAATTGTTCCTCTCCGGTCCCGATCGCCATCGCCACGTGATGCACCGTGCCCAATCCGTTCACGGCGGCCGCGGCCTTGGGATCGACGACGATGTCGAGCGCCTTGCCGGGACCGCCGCCGTGGACGCCCACGCGGGTGCGGTTCCCTTCGGTCTCAATCAGCTTGTAGCCGAGCAGTTTCGTCATCAGCTCCAACGTCGGTTCGAGCGCGCGCACGACAATCGTGACCGAATGGAGGCCGCGAATGGCCATGTCCTCGTCCACGTCGCGCGACACCCAGGGATGGCGCGAGTCATGCGGGCTCGCGATCAGCTCGAACTCGAGGCCCGAAGGATCGGCAAAGGCCACCGCCGCATCGCCGAACCGCTCCTCCATGTCGTTGACCGCGATCCCGTGCTTCGCAAGCCTCGTGCGCCACGACCCGAGGGACCCTTTGGGCACGGAGAACGACGTGGTGACGACCTGGCCGGCGCCTTTGCGTCCGACCGGCACCCCGCGGCCCTGGTACGGAAACGTCGTCCAGATCGTGCCCGGCGTCCCGACCTTGTCGCCGTAGTAGAAGTGGTAGACGTGGTGGTTGTCGAAGTTGACGGTCTTCTTCACCAGCCGCATGCCGAGGATGCCGGCGCAGAAGTCCAGATCGTCCTGCGCCGCGTCCACGGTCGCGGTGACGTGGTGCAGACCCAGAATCGGATGATGCGTCATGACTGTTCACGATACGTCAATCCTTGTGCTGAATGAAGTACAGCGTGTAGCCGTTGAGATCGCGGATCCCGAACTGGCGCGCGCCGTAGAACATGTCCTCGATGTCCTGCTGGAACACGACGCCGCGCTCGTCAGAAACCGCGCCCGTGAGCGCGGCCTGCGCCGCCGCCAGCTGACGCGCCTTGAGCTGCTGGTAGAGCGCATCGACTTGATCGGTCTGGAACCACAGGCTCACGGCCTCCGACGCCAGCGGCTGGTACCGATTCAACATCAACTCGCTCTCGCCGTAGGCCAGCGCGCCGAAGTTCAATACTCCGTCATCTCCATAACGCGTCAGTTCGGTGAATCCGATTGACGTGTACCACTCGAGCGCAGCCGCCACGTCGGGAGCGCCGATCATCGCGACGCTCTTCTTCACCGAGCCGCCCAGCCGCGTCATGGTGGCCAGAAACGCCTCAGGCGCCGTCGTCTCCGGCGCCTTCGCGCCCGCCGCGTGCAGCAGCCGCATCACCTCGGCGTCGCCTTTCAGCATCGCGACGGCGAGCGGCGTCTGACCGCTGGCGTCCGCCGCTTCGACATCCGCGCCGAGCTCGATGAGCAGCGCGACGATATCGGGGCGTTTCTGACTCATCGCGTAGTGCAGCGGTGTCTGCCGTCCTTCGAAGCGTGAGCGGCGGCGCTCCAACGCGTCCGGATTCTCCTCGACAAGACGGCGAATCAGCGCGAGATCGCCGGTCGCGATGGCCGAGAAGATGTGATGCCGTGCGCCCCGTTCGAGCAGGAGCGCGACCACCGCCGCCTGGTTCGCGGCAGGCACGGCCTCCGCCATCACCGTCGCCCACCCGATCACGTCCTGCTCGTGCAAATCACCGTAGCCATGGACATCGGTGCCGGCGTCGAGCAGCGCTCGAACGACTACGGTATGTCCCAGTGCCGCCGCCCAATGCAGCGGATAGGTGTTGTCGCCGTCTTCGCGCGCGTTTGGATCGGCGCCCGACTCGAGCAGCAGACGGACGACACCGAGCTGGCCGGCTTTCGCTGCCTCGTGCAGCGCGGTCCATCCGCCATGATGACGGAGCGGAGCGTCGAGCGCCTTTCGCGTCCACGAGGGATCGTGCGCGAGGAATGTCCGCACGGCGTCGACGTCGCCCGCCGCACAGGCGCGAACCACCGCGGCCGCATCGACTTCCTGCCGCGCGTCCACCGCGGCCTTGAGCGCGCGCCAGCTGGCGAACCCGTGCTCGCGCGCGACCGACAGCAGCGCCGCGGCGAGCGTCGCGCCGGGATCGGATCGCCGCAGCTCGCGCAACCGATCCTTGGCCAGTTTCTTCAGGAATTCGAGCGACGCGCGTTCGGGGAGTTTCGACTCGGACATAGACCCCTTCCTTCCGTGGTCGCCCGGGTGTCCGCGTCTCTCGGGCTGGAAGTCAGGGTCGCTGACAGTTGTGTTGAGCGTACAGGGGCGGGTTCAACCCTTTACGCGGACCGTGGGCCGCCGTTCGGCCGGGCCAAATTCTACTCGCTTCGCAGGGACTGGGAACTGGAGGCTAGAGACTGGGGGTGCCACTCGACTTCGCGCATCGAATGGCGGGGTCGACGGGACTCGAACCCGCGGCCTCCGCCGTGACAGGGCGGCGTTCTAACCAACTGAACTACGTCCCCGCGGGAAAAACATGGTGGGCGGTAACTGATTTGAACAGTTGACCCCCTCGGTGTAAGCGAGGTGCTCTAACC
>CAZOAZ010000024.1:0-56016 GCA_964577955.1 uncultured Bifidobacterium sp.
CTAAGGAGTAGTGACGATGGACGCGATGTTGGCGGAAAACCAGAGCACGCATTCGAAGCACGGACATCCCGAGCTGGCGGGGAAGTACCTGACGTTTGCGCTCGGGGATGAGGAATACGGACTGCCCGTGCTGAAGGTCCGCGAGATCATCAAGGTGATGGACATCACCCAGGTGCCGCAGGTGCCGGGCCACGTGCGCGGCGTGATCAATCTGCGCGGCAAGGTGATTCCGGTCATCGACCTGCGCCTGAAGTTCGGCTTCCCGCCGCAGGATTACACCGAGCGGACCTGCATTATCGTCGTCGATGTCGCCTTGTCGGGCGCCAACGTGATGATGGGCATCGTCGTCGACTCGGTGTCCGAGGTGCTGAACGTCGCGGCCGCCGAGATCGACCAGGCGCCGGAGTTCGGCGATCGGGTGACGACCGACTACATGCTCGGCCTCGCCAAGGTCAAGGGGACGGTGAAGATCCTGCTCGCGCTCGACCGCGTGCTGGGCGCCGACACCCAGATTTCGGGCCGCGCGTTCTAAAGGTCATGACGGCGAGTTCGACTCCGGCTTGGGCCGAAACGGTACCCGAAATCAGCGATCGCGAGCTGAAGGCTATCGTGCGGCTGGTGTACGAGAAGAGCGGCATCACGCTGCACGCCGGCAAGAAGGCGCTCGTCACCGCGCGGCTGCAGAAGCGCGTCAAACAGGGCGGATTCGCCAACTTCCAGCAGTACCTTGACCATGTCCAGCGCGACACCAGCGGCGACGAACTGACGGCGCTGCTCGACGCGATCGCCACCAATCACACCTCGTTCTTCCGCGAGCCGCAGCACTTTGCGTTCCTCAGGGACGTCGTGCTGCCGCCGCTCATCGCGCGGCCGGCGGCGCAGCGGATTCTCGGCTGGAGCGCGGCCTGCTCGACCGGCGAGGAACCCTACACGATCGCGATGACCTGCCTGGACAAGATCGGTGAGAGCGCCGCGACGCGCGTCCATCTGCTGGCGTCGGATCTGTCGACCAAGGTGCTGAAGGTCGCCAAGAACGCCGTCTATGCCGCCGACCGCGTCCAATCGCTGCCGCTCGACACGCTGCGCCGGCACTTCGAGAAAGGCCTCGGCGCGCAGCAGGGGACGGTGCGGGTCGGTCCGCAGGCGCGCAAGCTGGTCGAGTTCCGCCAGATCAACCTGCTCGATCCCGGACACGACCAACTCTTCGACTTCATCTTCTGCCGGAACGTGATGATCTACTTCGACGCTTCGGTGCAGCAGCGGGTGGTGCACCACCTCGAGCGGCGGCTGGCGCCGGGCGGCTACCTGTTCATTTCACATTCGGAAAGTCTCAACGGGATCACGCACGGCCTGACCTGGGTTGCGCCGGCGATCTACAGACGGGGTCAGAAATGATGCAGGTGGCCACTGCCGCGCCCGGCACGCCGCAGACCGAGCCGACCCGACGGGTGGTCGTGGGTATCGGAGAATTCGCGGTGTCGGACAATCCCGACGAAGTGATCGTGACCCATGCGCTCGGCAGCTGCATCGCGGTCTGCCTCTTCGATCCCGTCGCCGGCGTGGCGGCGATGCTGCACTTCCTGCTGCCGGAATCGAAGATCAACGCGGAGCGGGCGCGGCAGCAGCCCGGCGCGTTTGCCGATACGGGGATTCCACTGCTGTTTCAGTCGGCCTACAAACAGGGGCTCGACAAGAAGCGCGCGATCGTCAAGCTGGCCGGCGGCGCCGAACTCGGCGACACGACCAGCGGATCGCTGCAAATCGGCCGCCGCAACGCGCTCGCGGCCAAGAACCTGCTGTGGAAGAACGGCGTGCTCATCAACGCCCAGGACGTGGGCGGGACGACGCCGCGGACGGTACATCTGTCCACCGTGAACGGCCGCATGCAGATTTTCAACGGGCGGGAACAGATCAAGGAGCTGTGAGGGCGATGCGCATTCTGATCGTAGACGATTCGGCGATGATGCGGAAGATGGTCCGCCGCGTCTTCGCGCTCGTCGATCTGGCGATTGACGAAATCTTCGAGGCGGGCAACGGCGCCGAGGCGCTGGAGGTGCTCGAGAAGAACGACATCGACGTGCTGCTCACGGACATCAACATGCCCGTGATGACCGGCACCGAGCTGCTCCGTGAAATCTCGAACAAGGACCGCTGGGCCAAGCTCCGCCGCGTCATCATTTCCACCGACGGGTCGGCGGCGCGGCGCGACGAAGCCGCCGGGCTCGATGTCCGCTGGTATCTGGAAAAACCGTTCAGTCCGGAGGTAATCAGAGATGTCCTCACTGAAGTTGCCTGAGACGCTGCCGACGCCTGACCGCGAGGAAGTGTTTTCGGCGGTCGCCGACGTCGCCGAGCGCAGCTTCTTCGCGATGGTCGACCCGTGCGATGACGCGCGGTTCGAGGAGCTGGCGGCGCCGCACGCCGAGTGGCTGATCGCCACGGTGCGGTTCGAAGAGCCGACCTGCGCCGGCGCGGTGAGCTGCCGGCTGCCGAGCGCGCTCGCCGATCGCCTGTTCGATGCCTTCTCGGGGCGCGATGCCGACGAGCCGCCGCCGCATCCCGAGGAAGTGCGCGACCTGGTCGGTGAATTCGCCAACATGGTCTGCGGCGCCTGGCTGACCCGCGCCGCCAACGACCGGACCTTCAACCTGAGCAAGCCGATCGTCGGCACCAAGCCGCTCAGCGCGTCGAGCGGTGAAGTCCGCACCGGCCTGATGGTGTCGATCGACGACCTGCCGTGCCAGGTGGACGTCCGGTTCTACGCGCTGCAACAGAAACGCTGATTCGTTTCCTCGGGGATAAACGTCACATGTCGTCGCCAAGCCGCAAGACCAGAGTCCTCATCGTCGATGATTCGGCGATCGTCCGGAAGATGCTGTCCGACGCGCTGAACAGCGATCCCGAGATCGAAGTCGTCGGCCTGGCGTCCGATCCGTTCGTCGCCCGCGATCTGATCCTGCAGCACGAACCCGACGTGATCACGCTCGACATCGAAATGCCGCGCATGGACGGCCTCACCTTCCTGCGCAAGCTGATGGAGCACCATCCGCTGCCGGTGATCATCGTCAGCTCGGTGACGCAGACCGGATCGGCCGCGAGCATCGAGGCGCTGTCGGCCGGCGCCATCGACGTCATCGCCAAGCCCGGCGGCCCGCAGTCGGTCGGGCAGGTGGTCGAGAAGCTCAAACATCGGATTCGCCACATCAAGCCTGGTCAGACGTTCAAGCTGACCGCGCTCAAGCCGTCGACACCCGCCGCCTCGGCGCCGATCGCGGCCGGCGGCGAGCTGTCGAAAGCCAAGGGATTGATCCTGATTGGCGCCTCCACCGGCGGCACGCAGGCGATCGAAGCGGTCCTGACCCGGCTGCCCGCCGACACGCCGCCGATTCTGATCGTCCAGCACATGCCGGCGGGCTTCACCAAGGCCTTTGCCGATCGCCTGAACTCGGTGACCGCGATGCAGGTGCTCGAAGCCAAGGGCGGTGAGGTGCTGAAGCGCGGCGTCGCCTACATCGCCCCCGGCGATTTCCACATGACGGTCGAAGCGGTCGGCGTGGAACTCAGAACCGTGGTGCGGAGCGGGCCGATGGTCCACTATCAGCGGCCGGCGGTCGACGTGCTGTTCCATTCCGCCGCGCGTCTCCGCAACGTGCCGATGGTGGCCCTGCTGCTTACCGGCATGGGCTCCGACGGCGCCGACGGCATGGTCGCGCTCCGCAAGGCCGGCGTGACGACGATCGCCGAGGACGAGCAGTCCTGCGTCGTGTTCGGCATGCCCAAGGAAGCGATTGCCCGCGGCGGCGCGGTGCACGTGTCGACGCTGCTCGCCATGCCGCGCCGGATCGCCGAGTGCCTGGGCGGCCAGCCGGCCAGCGCCACCCGCCCGACCCGCGCGGCATCCTGATCCGGCGCGCCACGGCGCGCAATGCCGTTCCGCTCGCCCAGTGGAGTTTGGGTCGCGCCCGCCGATTACCAGTTCGGCGGTAGTCCCTGCGCCGCAGCGCCAGTGCGTGCGGCGGGGACTCGAGGGCTCGTGGCGTGACACAGACCACAACCGGAGTGACGATTTCAAAGGCGCCGACCCGCGCCGGCGCGATCGCACGCCAGTTGAACGTCCTGCTCGCCGACAGCGACCCCGCCGCCCGGCATGTGCTGCGGCGCGTGCTGCATCGGGAATTCAAGAGCACGGTGATCGAAGCCGACAACGGGATCGCCGCGCTCGAGGGGCTGGACTCTGGAGAGGTCGACGCGGTTGTCCTCGATCTCAAGATTCCGACGCTCGGCGGCCTGGAAGTGCTGCGCGACATCCGCGAATCGACGCGGAGCCGCGGCCTGCCGGTCGTGGTGGTGACCGAGGAGAAGGACGAGCGCAGCGTCAAGGAAGCCTTGTCGCTCGGCGTGGCCGACTACATCCTCAAGGATCAGCACCAGGCGGTCATCGTCGAGCGGCTGCGGCGGGTGTTTTCGGCGGAACGCAGCATCGGCACGGCGCGGGCGAAGAGTCAATCGGATCTCTTTGCCGCCGGGGCGATGTCGAGCGCGTTCACGCTGCTGGTGATCGACGAGGATGCGGACTTCCGGCATTTCTGTTCCGACATCTTCCGGTCCCAGTACGAAGTGACGACCACGGCGTCGGGCGCGCACGCGATGGTGATGACCATGGCGCAGCCGCCGAACGCGATTCTGGTCGGCGGCGCGATCGGCACGATGAGCCAGGCGACCTTCGCGCGGCGGATCCGTCAGATGGATCAGCTCAGCGAGACCCGGCTGATCGCGGTGGTCTCGAAGGGCGACATGAAGGCGACGGTGGATTCGGGACTCTTCGACCGGGTGGCGGTCCGCTCGTTCGTGCCCGAAACGTTCCTCCGTCAGTTCGAGAACTTCCTCAAGGCGCCCGGCGTGCTGGCGAAGGTCTCGGCGGCGATTCCGGGCTTCCGGTCGCAGACGATTTCCGCGGTGGAACAGGTGTTCGGCATGATGCTCGGAACCGAGGTCAACATTCTCACGACGCCGCCGGCGATGGCGAAGTCGGGTGTGAACATCGCGATTCCGATCTCGCTGACCGAGCAGAACGCGGCGGTACTGGTCGCGGCGTCGGTGACGGAGGCGACCAGCCTCGAGCTGGCGGCACGCATGCTCCAATCGTCGACGGGCGACCTGCCCGAAGACGCCGTCACCAGCGCGCTGTCCGAGATCCTCAACATGATCGGCGGACGCGTGCAGCACGGGTTGACCAACAACGGCCTGACCGCCCAGATCGGGCTGCCGGGGCCGGCGCCGACCACGGATCCGACCGGCGACGCGATTGTGATGGGGTTCGGGTTCGAATCGATGACCGGGGAACCGCAGACGTTCTGGTTCTGTGTGCGCGAGCAGGACGCGGCGGCGGCGGCAAAAACGCAGTAAATCGACAAAGGACTGTCGAGAATTTCAGGAGCAAGGGAGTATGCGAGTTCTGGTTGTAGATGATTCTTCGACGATGCGGCGAATCATCGCGAACGCCCTGAAGAAGATCGGGTGCGACGACATTCGCGAGGCGGGGAACGGCGCCGAGGGGCTGCAGCAGTTGAGCAGCGGCGGTATCGACTTCGTCGTGACCGACTGGAACATGCCGGTCATGAACGGTCTCGAGTTCGTCCGCGAACTGCGCGGATTGCAGATTTCCGCCAAGGTGCCCGTCCTGATGGTCACCACGAACGCCGAAAGCGCCGACATTGCCGGCGCCAAAGAGGCCGGCGTCAACGACTACGTCGTGAAGCCGTTCACGCCGGATACCCTCCAGGAAAAAATCAATGCATTACTCGCAAAGTAAGCGTGATGCCGGCGCGGCGGTCGGCGAACAACCGGCCGCTTCCGATCCGCAGCGTTATCTGGCGATGATTCCCAAGGTCGTCGACGCGACGACCGAAGTGTTTCAGACCATGGTCTTCACGACGCTCGCCGCCGGCACGCCGATCATCGACGGCAAGCAGCCGGTCGCCAGCGTCGTCGGCGCGGTCCGCTTCCTCGGCACGCTGAGCGGCACGGTGTCCTTCTACTCGTCCGACGCGGCGGCGCGGGAAATCGCCGGCACCCTGCTCGGCATCAGCCCCGACGAAGCCGGCGAGGAGATCGCCGACACGGTCGGCGAGATCACCAACATGATCGCCGGAACGCTGCGCGGCAAGCTGGCGCAGAGCGGCGACACGCTGATGATCACGCCGCCAAGCGTGACCCGCGGCAGCGACTTTTGCGCGCAGCATTTCAACGTCGCCTCGCGCGTGCTCTGCCCGTTCACGATGGGCACGCACCACGTGTTCGTCGAACTCATACTGCAGTCGACCTAGAACCGGTGCCGGGTGCGCGCTGCACGGTGCACGGTGCGGGTGCCCGGTGCCCGGTAGCAGGCGCGCGGTGCGGCGCGCAGCCGCCGTTCTTGATGAGCGGATGCTGCGCGCCAGCGCGCGGCACAGCGAAAGAAGAGGGTATGGCCGCGCGCTGCACCAAACACCCCGCACTCCGCACCAAGCACCTGCACCCTGCACCGTGCACGGTGCACCCCGCACCGGTTTGACGGTTCACCGACACCACGTCGGAGCGCCGTCCGGGGTTTTGGCACGACCCCCGCATTCCCTGCCAGAAATCGCCGCACTTCCACGCACTTCCGTTTCCTCCGCACGGCACTCGGCTTGCTCATCCACGTGGCACGCGCCCATTTCCGGGCCGGCCAGTGTGATGTGCCATGTCAGACAAAGCCAAAGAGACGAAAGACGCGCCGAAGGGCGAAGCCGCTGCTGAGGGCGATGCCGCAGCACCCAAGAAGAAGGGCCGCGGCAAGCTGTTCATCATTCTCGCGGTCGTACTGGTGCTCCTCGGGGGCGGCGGCGCCGGAGCGTTCTTCATGCTCCGCAAGCCGGCACCCGCCGAAGGCGAAGCGGCGGCCGCCGACGCGCCGAAGGAACACGCGGCGAACGGCATCGTCAACTTCGAGCCGTTCGTCGTCAATCTTGCCGATCAAGGCAAACGCCGCTTCCTGCGCATCACGGTACGCCTGCTGGTCGCCGAGGAAGAACAGGCCAAGCACGTCGAGGAAAGCCAGGTCCTGCAGGCCCGCCTGCGCGCCGACATCCTCGAACTGCTGACCGAGCAGACCTCCGAAACCGTCGCCAGCAGCGAAGGCAAGGCGGAGCTGAAAAAGCACATCACCGAGAAAGCGCACCACATTCTCGAGCACGAAAAGATCGAGGTAGCCGATGTCCTCTTCTCCGACCTCGTCATCCAGTATTGAGGCGGCGGCGGGTCCGTACGGCGGCATGCTCGACGTGCCCTGCCAGGTCGACGTCATCGTCGGCCACGGCACGATCACGGTTCGCGAGTGCCTCAAGCTGCAAAAGGACAGCGTGATCCGGCTCGAGGAGCTGGCCGGCGCCGACCTGCGCGTCGAGGTGCAGGGCGTGCCGACGGCCACCGGCGAAATCGTCGTCGACGATGAGACGACCTCGGTCCGGGTGACCGAGATTCTCTCGCCGAAGGGTGACGGGGGCGAGCAGTGACCGACCTCGTCACGCTGATGCGGACCGGCCTGAGCTTCGCGGCGGTCATCGGCCTGCTGGTGCTGTTCGTCTGGGCCCTGCGGCGCGGTTCGATCCGCCTGTCGTCGTTCGCGCCGCGCGGCAACATCACGATCGAGACCGCGACGTCGATCGGCGACCGGCGGCAGCTGGCGATTGTCGGCGTCGAAGGGCGCCGCATGCTGGTCGGCCTGACCCCGACCACGATTTCGTTCCTGACCGATCTTGGCGCCAAGCCGGAGAGCGCGAACCGCGAGGTGGGCTCGTGAGACGCGCCCGCTGGATTGCCGCCCTGGTCGTCATGCTGCTCGCCACGACGACCGTGGCCGACGCGGCGCCGCCGGAGAACCTGAGCGTCAACATCGACGGCATCGGCGGGATTTCGGCGCCGTTGCAGCTGGTCCTCGTCCTCACGCTGCTGTCGTTCGTCCCCGCGATGCTGGTCATCATGACCTGCTTCACGCGGATCGTGATCGTCTTCCACTTCCTGCGCCAGGCGCTCGGCACGCAGGAAATGCCGTCGAACCAGATTCTGATCGGGCTGACGCTGTTCCTCACCATGTTCATCATGGCGCCGGTGGCGACGCAGGTGAACGAGCTCGCGGTGCAGCCGGCGCTCGACGGCCGGATGACGGTGCTCGAGGCGCTCGATGCCGGGACGCCGCCAGTCCGCGACTTCATGCTGAAGCAGACGCGTGAGGCCGACCTCGGGTTGTTCGTCGAGCTCGGCAAACTGCCGCGGCCGGCGTCGCCGAACGATCTCCCGATGAAGGTCGTGATTCCGGCCTTCGCGATCTCCGAGCTGAAGACCGGCTTCCAGATGGGTTTCTTCCTGTTCGTGCCGTTTCTGCTCATCGATCTCGTCGTGTCCACGACGCTGCTGTCGATGGGGATGATGCAGCTGCCGCCGGCGATGATCTCGCTGCCGTTCAAGATTCTGCTGTTCGTCATGGTGGACGGCTGGAACCTGTTGATCGCGTCGCTGGTGAAGAGTTTCGTGCTCGCCTAGGCGGGGACGTCGAAAGGATTCAAGTTCGTGTCTGACGCAGTCATTGTGGGGCTCATTCGCCAGACCATCGAGATCGCCGTCATCGTGACGGCGCCGATGCTGGTGGCGGGGCTGGTCGCCGGCGTGGCGGTCAGCATCTTCCAGACCATCACGTCGATTCAGGACAACGTCCTGGCGTTCATCCCGCGCGCCGCGGCGATCTTCGTCGTCTTTGCGCTGACCTTTCCGTGGATGCTGCGGGTGCTGAGCGGTTTCACGCGCACCCTGATTCTCCGCCTGCCGGAGATGATCCGGTGATCGATCTGTCGCCGCTGGTGTCGCTCGGGTTGCTGCTGGTCCGGCCGGGAACGCTGATCCTGGTCGCGCCGCCGTTTGGCGGGGTGTTTGCCCCGGCGCCGGTGAAGATTGGCCTGACGTTCTTCCTGGCGGTGATGCTGATGCCGGTGGCGACCCCGCCCGAGATGGTGTCGGCGGTCGGCGTCGCCGTGGTCATCGCGCGTGAAATGGCAATCGGACTGGCCCTCGGTCTGGCGACCCGCGTCCTGATGGCGGCAGCGGAGCTCGGCGGGCATCTCGCCGGCTTCCAGCTTGGCCTCTCCTATTCGGCCACCGTCGATCCGGCGAGTGGCGTCCGCAACAACCTGTTGTCGACCCTCTATTCCAATCTGGCGATGGTCGCGTTCCTCCTGGTGAACGCGCACCACGCGTTTCTGCGCGCGCTGCGCGACTCGTACGCGATGCTGCCGCTCGGACGCGGTGAAATCGGCGCCTCACTGCCGCAGGCGATCACCGCGATGCTCGGTCTGGTGTTCTCGTTCGGCGTCCGCCTTGCGGCGCCGCTGATTGTCGTGCTGGTGATCTGCGAGCTTGCGCTCGGACTCGTCGCCCGCTCGGCGCCGGCGCTCAATTTGATGGTGGTCAGCGCGCCGATCCGTCTGTTCCTCGGTCTGGTGCTGCTCGGCGTGATTGTGCCCGCCTCGTTCGGCGTGCTGAGCAACCTCTCGTCCACCGTTCTTCAGGCTGGCGTTCGCGCCGCCGAAGCCTTTCGCTAGGACTGGACGATGGCCGGCTCAAATCACCAGGAAAAGAAACACACACCGACATTTCACCACCTGCGCGAACTGCGCAAGCAGGGCCAGGTTGTCTTCAGCCGCGACCTGTCGGCGTCGGCGGGGCTGCTCGCCGCGACCGGCGTGGTGATGAGCACCGGTTCGCTGGTGCTGCACCGGCTCAACGCCTGGATCGTCGACAGCCTGACGCACGTCGGCGACGCGCCGCTGCGCTCGATTGCCGAGGGCGATCTCACGCAGCTCGTGGTGCGGAGCGCGATGTTTCTCGGCCTGACGGTCGGACCGATTGCCGGCGCCGCCGCCGGTACCGCGCTCATGCTCTCGGGCGTCCAGACCAAGTGGAACGTCTCCACCAAGGCACTGGCGTTCGACTTGAACCGGCTGAATCCGGCGACCGGGTTCAAGCGCTTCACGCCGTCACGGACCGGCATCGAGACGCTCAAGGCGATTCTGACCGCCGCGGCGCTGGTCGCGCTGTCCTGGCCGGTCGTCAAGGCGCTGATGGCCGAGACCGAGCGCCTCGCCTGGACCGATCCGGTCGTCGCGGTGAATCACGGCTGGGACGAGGCGCTGCGGCTGATGTGGCGCGCCGGGTTCGCGCTGCTCGCGCTCGGCGCCGCCGACTACGGCGTGCAGAAGTGGCGCTACATGTCGCAGCACAAGATGACCGACGAGGAGTTGAAGGAAGACCAGAAGCACACGGAATCCAATCCGCAGGTCAAGGCGCGGATCCGCAAGATCCAGCGCGACCTGTTCCGCAGCCGCATGATGAAGGCGGTGCCGCAGGCGACGGTGGTCCTCACCAACCCGACGCACTTTGCCGTGGCGCTCCAGTACAAGCGCGAGAAGAACATCGCGCCGGTGGTCGTCGCCAAGGGCCAGGATCTGGTCGCCGCCAAGATTCGCGAGATCGCGCGCCAGCACTCGGTGCCGATCATCGAGAACCCGTCGCTGACCCGCGCGCTCTACAAGGAGTGCGAGATCGGCGACACCATCCCCGGTCCGCTGTTCGGCGCCGTCGCCGAAATCCTCGCCTACTTGATCCGCATCAAGCAGCTGGTGCTCTGAAGGTAGCCTGCGATGAGTCTGACTCCGAAACCGACGCCGCTTCGCGGCATGCACCTGCTGACGCCAGTCGCCATTCTGGTCGTCGTGGTGTTGATGATTGCGCCGCTGCCGGCGGTGGCCATCGACCTGCTGCTATCGATCGACATCGGCCTGTCCGCGGTGCTGTTGCTCACCGCGATCTACATCAACCAGCCGGTCGAGTTCTCGGTCTTCCCCTCGGTCCTGCTGTTGCTGACGATGATGCGGCTGGCGCTGAACGTGGCGTCGACGCGCTTGATTCTGCTGCACGGCAACGAGGGCATCCAGGCCGCCGGCCACGTGATTCAGGCGTTCGGCCAGTTCGTCGTCGGCGGCAACTTCGTCGTCGGCATCGTCGTGTTCCTCGTGCTCGTGGCGATTCAGTACATCGTCATCAACCACGGCGCGATCCGCATCGGTGAAGTCACCGCCCGCTTCACCCTCGACGCGATGCCCGGCCGGCAGATGGCGATCGACGCCGATCTCAACGCCGGCCTGATCGACGAGAAGGAAGCGCGGACCCGCCGCGAACGGGTCCGCCGCGAGGCCGATTTCTACGGCTCGATGGACGGCGCGATCCGGTTCACGCAGCGCGACGCGATGGCCGCGATGCTGATCACGTTCATCAACATCGTGGCCGGGCTCTCGATCGGCGTCTTCCAGCACAGCCTCGATCTCGCGTCGGCGGCCGAAACCTACACGATTCTGACGGTGGGCGAGGGTCTGGTGACCGCGGTACCGGCGCTCCTCGTCTCGATGTCCGGCGCCTTGGTCATGACCCGCGCGGCCTCGGAAACGCACCTCGGCGACGACGTGGCGGTGCAGTTGTTGGCGCGCGCCCGTCCGCTCGCCGTCGCCGCCGGCATGCTGGTCGGCCTGGCCTTGATTCCCGGTCTGCCGAAGGCCGCGTTCCTGTTCGTCGCGCTGCTCTTCGGGGCCGGCGCGCTGGCGACCCGCGCCCAGGCGAATCAGACCGCCAAGCCGGAGGCCGCGCCGGAGCCGGCGCCGTCGGAGAGTTCGGACACGCCCGGCCTGGTCGATCCGCTCAGCGTCGAAATCGGCTACGCGCTGGTCTCGCTCGCCGACGACAAACAGGGCGGGACGCTGCTCAACCGGCTGCGGTCGATTCGCAAGCAGATCGCCACCGACACCGGCGTCGTCGTGCCACCGGTGCACGTCGCCGACAACCTGCAGCTCGGACCGCGCACCTACTCGATTCTGGTCAAGGGCGTGGAAGTCGCGCGCGGCGATCTGGTGCCCGATCGACTGATGGCGATCAATCCCGGCACCGCGACCGGACCGATCGAAGGCACGCAGACCCGCGAGCCGGCGTTCGGCCTGCCGGCGTGGTGGATTCCGGTGGCGAATCGCGAGCAGGTGTCGGCGCTCGGCTACACCGTCGTCGATCCGACGACGGCGTTGTCGACCCACGTGTCAGAGACGATTCGCGCGTTCCTGCCCGATCTTCTGACGCGGCAGCAGACCAAGGAGCTGCTCGATCGCATCGCGCAGAGCTCGCCGCGGCTGGTCGAGGAACTGATTCCGAAGGTGATTCAGGTCGGCGACGTGCAACGCGTGCTCCGCCAGCTGCTGCGCGAGCGCGTGCCGGTGCGCGATCTGATCACGATTCTCGAGGCGATGGCCGACGCCGCGCCGGGCAGCAAGGATCCCGACGCGATGATCGAGGCCGTCCGTCAGGCCATGGGGCGGACGATTTGCCGACAGTACCAGACCGATCGCGGCGAACTGCCGGCGATCAGCCTGACGCCGGCGCTCGAAACCAAGCTGATGTCGTCAGTTGTGCGCACGGAACAAGGCCCAATCCTGGCGCTCGACCCCAACCAGGCGCAACATCTGGCCTCGAAGATTGCCGAAGCGATCAGCGGCGCGTTGGCACAGCCCGTGCTCCTATGCACACCAATGCTCCGTCCTCACTTGTGGCGCCTGTTCACCCGCGTGCTGCCGCACATCGGTGTGCTGTCGCACAGCGAAGTCCCCGCGCAACTGCGGATCTCCACCGTCGCGGTGCTGGACTGACATGCATCTCAAACGCTTTCGCAGCAACAACGTGCGTGACGCGCTGCGCGCGGTCCGCGAGGAGCTCGGCGCCGACGCGCTGGTGCTCTCCACCGCGATGGTGAATGCCCGCGGCTGGCGCGGTCTGATGGGCGCGCGCGAGGTCGAAATTACCGCCGCTGCACAGCGGGAAGAGCCGGTGAGCCGGCCGCCGGTGTCGGCGGACCGACAGCCGCCGCCGCCGACGCCGCTCGACAACATCACGGCGCAGCTCGTGGCGACCGGGATGGATCGGGCGATCGCCGATGAAGTCGTGGCCTCGATTCCGGTGCGTTCCCGGCGCGGGGCCTCGCCGGCCCGCCTCCGCGACGCGCTGGCGATGCGGCTGGCCCGGCTGGCCGCCCCGGCCGACGAGTTCGCCCGAGCCGAAGTGTTCGTCGGCCCTCCGGGGGCCGGCAAGACGACGACGATCGCGAAGATCGCGGCTCAGGAGCGGGCGCGCGGCGGTCAACCGCTCGGATTCATCGCCGCCGACGGCTTCCGGATTGGTGCCGTCGAGCAGCTCCGCACCTACGCCGAGATTCTCGACGCGCCGTTCCGCGTTGCGCGGACCGCCGAGGAACTCGACTCGGCGCTCGCCACCCGTCAGCGCACGCCGGTCCTGGTCGACACCGCCGGCCGCTCGCTGTCGGATCCGCAGACGCGCGAACTCTTCCAGGTCGTTGGACAGGCCGCGGAGATCCGCACGCATCTGGTGCTGCCGGCCGGGACTCCCGCGACGACGGCGCGGCGGATTCTCGAGGGCTACGCCGACGCGCGCCCGTCGCGGCTCGTGATCACGAAGCTCGACGAAGCCGAGTCGCTCTCGCCGCTCGTCAGCCTGCTGCACGAATGGCAGCTTCCCATTTCCTACGTTGGCACCGGGCAGCGGGTGCCGGAAGACCTCAATCGCGCGACGGCCGAACTGCTGGCCGCCTCCGTTCTTGGCGAATCGGCGCCTGTTCCGCAGAACCTGTCATGACTCAGACCACTACGCGCGCATCACGCGGCAGCATCATCGCCATCACCAGCGGCAAAGGCGGTGTCGGCAAGACGAATGTCGTCATCAACCTCGCGGCCTCGCTGGCGCGGCTGGGCCACCGGGTCGGCGTCATCGACGCCGACTTCGGCCTCGGCAACGTCGACGTACTGCTCGGCATGACGCCGGAGTTCCATCTCGGTCACGTGCTGAGCGGCGAGAAGACGCTCGAAGAGATCGTCGTGCGCGGTCCGCTCGGGATCCGCCTGGTGCCGGCCGGCAGCGGCATCCGCGCGCTGACCCAGCTCGGACGCCACGAGTGGCGGAAGTTCGAAGCGCTGATCCGGAAGATCAGCGCCGATCTCGACTTCCTGCTGATCGACACCGCCGCCGGCATCTCGGACAACGTCGTCGAGCTGCTCGTGATGGCCGAGCGCGTGCTGGTGGTGACGTCGTACGAACCGGCGGCCGTCGTCGACGCCTACGCCGTGATCAAGATCCTCACGACCGCGGCGCCGGGCAAGGAAGTCGGGCTGGTGATCAATGCCGCGCGCGACGCCGAAGAGGCGAGCCTGGTGTTCCGCCAGCTCGATGTCGCGGCGAACCGCTTCCTCAAGCGGCCGCTGCGGTTCTTCGGCTACGTCGTGAACGACAACGCGGTGCGCGACGCGGTGCTGGATCAGAAGCTCGTCGTCGAGCAGCTGCCGCAGGCCGCGGCCAGCCGCTGCTTCCGGATTCTCGCGTCGCGAATTGCCGGCAGCCTGCCCGGCGGCGGCGCCGGCCTGCGAGTGGCCTCCCGTTCGCTCGGCGCCGATCGGCTGCCGACCGCGGAGTCCGCTGAACGCTTTGTGGAGGAGTCGCCCCGATGCGCGTGATCCAGGCGGTCGAACCGAACAGCGAGGCCGCCAATCGCCTCGTGCTCGATCACGTCGACCTCGTCAAGACCCTGGCCGCCCGACTGGCGCACCGCGTGCCGCCGCACATCGAGTTCAACGAGCTCGTGAGCGTCGGGATGATGGGCCTGGTCGAAGCCGCCCGCCGCTACAAGCCGTCGCTCGGCGTGCCGTTCGACGCCTTCGCGCGCCGCCGCGTCCATGGCGCGATGGTCGATTCGCTGCGCGGGATGGACTGGGCGCCGCGGTCGGTGCGGCGGATGCGGCGCGAGATCGACAGCGCCATCTCGCAGCTCCGCCACGACACCAAGCGCGAGCCGACCGAGCTCGAAGTCGCCGGCGCGCTGGCGGTGAGCGAACCCGAGTACCGCAAGATGCTCGATCAGATCCGCGCCGTCGATCTGGCGGCGCTGCGCCAGCTCGAGTCGCCGGACGATCAACCGCTGCTCGAGATCGCGATCGAATCCGAGGAGGGCCCGCACGCCCGCCTCGAACGCGAGGAACTGCGCCAGCATCTGGTCAAGGCGATTCAGCGCCTGCCCGAGCGCGAGCGGCAGATCCTGTCGCTCTACTACGAACACGAAATGACGCTCGCCGAGATCGGCGAGATCATCGGCGTCGGCGAGTCGCGCGTGTCGCAGATTCGCACCCACGCCATCGCGCGGCTGCGCTCGAGCCTGCGCGAGTCGCTGCAGCTGTCCGAGGGCCGGTAGATGAGCCGGATTCTCTCGCAGGAAGAAATCGATTCGCTGATTGCGACGACGCCGGCCGACGCGGCCGGGCGGGCGGAGCGCTCGGCGCCGGTCATTGCCTACAACTTCCGCCACCCGGATCGGGTGTCCAAGGATCAGATCCGGTCGCTGCACTTCCTCCACGACCGTTTCGGGCGCAACGCCACGGCCTCGCTGTCGGCCTTCCTGCGCACGACGACCGAGCTCTCGATCGTCTCGGTCGAGCAGTTCGCCTATTCGGAGTTCCTGCTGGCGCTCCCCGACCCGACGCTCTTCTACGCGCTGGCGATGCCGCCGTTCGATGCCCTGGCGGCGCTCGAAATGAATCCCGGCGTGGCCTTCGCGATGATCGACCGCATTCTCGGCGGCAGCGGTGAGACCGCCGCGCCGTCGCGGGCGCTCACCGAAATCGAACAGAACGTCGCCGATGGCGTCGTCAAGCTGCTGCTCGAGCACCTGACCGAGACCTGGAAGACCGCGACCGACATCAATTTCCGCATCCACGCGCGTGAAACGCGGCCGCAGATGCTGCCGGTGTGTTCGTGGAACGAAGTCGTCATCCTGGTCACGCTCGATCTGAAAGTCGGCGAAGCGCGCGGACTCTTGAATCTGTGCGTGCCGGCCAGCCTGATCGAGGCGAGCGGCACCAATTTCGTCATCGGGCTGCAGGCCGCCAAGCGCGACCGCACCGCCGTCGAGGAGCGCTGGCTCAGCGAAAGCCTCGGCCGGATCCCGCTGACCGTGTCGGCGGATCTCCAGACCTCGCTGAAGACGCGCGAGCTGATCAGCCTGCAGGAAGGCCAGATTCTCAGTCTCGGGATTCCGGCGGAAACGCACGTCAACATCCGCGTTGGCGATCTCGTGAAGTTCAAAGGTCGTCTCGCGGCGACGAATGGGCGCGGTGGAGTCTTCGTCACCCGTCGATGCAATGCCGGACCAGACGCTGACGGAGTGCAGGGATGAGGGCGGACGAGCTGATGGGGCGATTCGTCACCGAGTTGACGCGCGTCGTAGGCGCGCTGCTGGCGACGACCGCGTCGACCCGGACGGGGACGGCGGCGCAGGAAGACGGCTTTGGCGTCACGGTGACGGCGACGCACGCGCGCGGCCAGCTGCGGGTGTACTTCGGCCGCACCGGTGCCGAAGCGCTCGCCAAGGCGACCAGCGCCTCGCCGCTCGAACCGAGCGAGGCGCGCATTCTCGAGAGCCTCAAGGAACTGTGCGGCCAGACGCTCGGCGCGTTCGCGCCCGACGCCGGGCTGCGGATTACGGCGGTCGAGAAGGCCGCCGAACTGCCGCTGGCCGCCGAGGGCATCGGCTGCGAGATCGTCGCGAAGGGCTTCGAGACGCCGCTGCGGATCGTGGTGGTGGGCGACCTCGAGCTGACGGAAATGGCCGTCGCGGGCATCCCGCGCTCGGAGAGCCGCACGCTCGACGTCATCATGGACATCGACCTGCCCCTGGTCGTGCGCTTCGGCCGCACCGAGCTGCCGCTGAAGACGCTGACCGCGCTGGGGCCGGGCTCGGTCATCGATTTGGGGCGCGCGCCGGACGATCCGGTCGACGTGCTGATCAGCAACCGCATCGTCGCCCGCGGCGAAGTGGTGATTGTGGCAGGCAATTACGGCGTTCGCGTGCACGACGTGGTCAGTCCCGCGGAGCGCGCCCGTTCTCTGGAGGCAGAACTCTCATGACGCAATGGACCGAGCTGGTGATGTCCCACATGTATCCCTGGCCGATTGGCGTACTGGTCGGGGCATCGGCCGTCTCGCTGCTGTTTGGCGCGATCGGCATCGTCGCGTTGTTGCGGGTGCGCCGCCTGCTCGGCGTCGTCCCCGAGATGCAGGAGCGGCTCGACGCCCTGTCGCATTCGACGACGCTGCTGACCGACACCACCGAGTCGTGCTTCAAGGCGCTGTCGATGCAGCTGCAGTTCATGCAGTCGCAGAACGTCCGGCCGGCTCCGGCCGCCGCGCGCAGCCGCGCCGTGAGCGTCGACGATGACGAGGACGTGACCGCCCGCAAGGCGAAACAGCGCCGCGTCGTCGGCGCCGCCCGCCGCGGCGAAACGCTGTCGTCGATCGCCGCCCGCGAGGATTTGTCGGAGAGCGAAGTCGCGCTTCGGCTCCATGTCAACCGTGAGACGCCGTCGCCGGCGGAGGCGAAACGCTATGGCACGCTGTAATCGCGAGACCTGCGGCAGCTGGCGGCCGGACGTGCTGGTCCGCGCCATCGGGCTCGGCCTCAGGGTGGACGGCGCCTGGTTCTGCTCGGACCGCTGCGTCGAAGCCGACGCGACGCGCCGGCTGCGCGAAGTCCGGGCCCGCGAAGCGTCCAAGCAGTCGCCGTCGCTGCGGCTCGGGACCGTGCTGCTCCAGCAGAACGGCGTCACTGCCAAACATCTCACCGAGGCGCTGCGCGAGCAGCGTCAGTCGGGGCTCCGCCTCGGCGATCAGCTCCAGCGGCTGGGCTACAGCAGCCGCGAAGCGGTGCTGCGCGCGCTCGCCGCCCAGTGCGGCGTCCGGTATCTCGCCACGATCGACCAGTCGGCGGCCAAGTCGGCGCCGGGACGGCTCAGTTCCGACGAAATCAAGGCGCTCGGCATCGTGCCGTTCCGCGAAAACGGCGATCGGCTGCAGGTCGCGTGCACCGCGCCGGTGCCGTACGCCGCGCTCGACGCCATGACCGCGCTGATCGGCCGCACCGTCGAACCGTATCTCGTCGCCGACGATGACTTCGAGCGGCTGCGCAGTGCGTATGTCGAAGGTGCCGACGAATCGGTGCCGACCACCACGGTGCGCGACATTCCGCAGGGCGCGTCGCGGATCGCCGCGGCGGCCGCCGCCGCCGGCGAGGTCACCGTCAAGGAAGCGAACGTGGACGCCTATACCTGGGTCCGCATCGCCGCCAACGGCCGGATCAGCACACTGCTGGTGCCGCCGTATCCGCAGCAGGTCGAGGAGCATGACGCATGGCTGGCGGCTACTACACGGCACTGAGCGGGCTGAAGGCGCGGACCGATGCGCTCGATCGCATCGCCTCCGACATCGCCAACGTCAGCACCGTCGGCTACAAGTCCGAGCGCAGCGGCACCCAGGAAGCGAAGCGGCCGGCGTTCGACGAGGCGCTGCAGTCGGCCATCGACGTCACCAGCTCGCCGTCGCGGATCGACTTTCGTTCGGGATCGGTCAAGACGACCGGCCGCGCGCTCGACGTCGCGATCGAAGGCCGCGGGTTCTTCGTCGTGCAGACCGCGCAGGGGCCGCAGTACTCGCGCAACGGCCGGCTGGCGCGGAGCGCCGAGGGCGTTCTCGCCAACGACGAAGGCGATCCGATCCTCGGCGCCAGCGGTCCGATCAAGATCGGCAGCGGCGAGATCGCGATCGATCCGGACGGGACCGTGCGCGAAGACAACAAGATCGTCGGCACGCTGAAGCTGGTGGATTTCGATCCGGCCGCGAAGCTGACGCGCGGCGGCGGCACCAAATTCATCGCCGACGGGGAAGCGCGGACCATCGAGCACCCGCAGGTGCTGTCGGGCGCGCTCGAAGAGTCCAACGCCTCGCTGGTCGAACGGGTCGCCGAGCTGAGCGAGGTGTCGCGCAACTACCAGACGCTGCTCAAGGGCGTCTCGGTGTTGATCAACGACGTCGACCGGGGCGCGATTACCGAGCTTGGTCGCAAGTAACGCCGGGAACTGAAGCACAAGGAGTAGACAGATGATCCGCGCGCTGTATACCGCCGCCAGCGGCATGACCGCCCAGCAGGCGAACATCGACAACGTGGCCCACAACCTGGCCAACGCGAACACCGCCGGGTTCAAGAAAAGCCGCGTCGAGTTCGAGGATCTGGTCTACGACCAGACCCGCGTGCCGGGTGCGGCGACCTCGACGACCGGGGAAGCGCCGATCGGCCTTGAAACCGGTCTCGGCGTCCGTGCCGTCGCCACCTCGCGCGACTTCGCCCGCGGCAACCTGCGGACGACCAACGCCCCGCTCGATCTGGCGATCGAGGGCAGCGGCTTCTTCCAGCTGCAGATGCCGAGCGGCGAGACCGGCTATACCCGCAGCGGCTCGTTCCACCTCAACGCCGAAGGCGCGATCGTGACCGCCGAGGGCTATCAGCTCGAGCCGCAGATCACGATTCCCTCGAACGCGACCGCGATCAGCATCTCGAAAGACGGCATCGTCTCGGCGCAGATTCCGGGGCAGGGCGCCGCGCAGCAGGTCGGCACGATCGAGACCGCGTCGTTCCAGAACCCGTCCGGCCTTCGCGCCGCCGGCGGCAACGTGTTTCTCGCCACGACGGCCTCGGGCGATCCGCAGGTCGGGTCGGCCGGCGAAGACGGCCGCGGTGCGATTCAGCAGGGCCTCCTCGAAGACTCGAACGTCAGCGTCATCGAGGAAATGGTCAACATGATTCTCGGCCAGCGCGCGTACGAGGCCAATTCGAAGGTGATCAAAGCGAGCGACGAAATGTTGTCCCAGGTGAACACCATTGTCCGGTAGACGCTGGCGGCTGATCGCCCTGGCCGGCGTGCTGGGCTTCGGCCCTCGCGCCGCCGCCAGCACGGTCACGCCCGATCCGATCGCCACGGCGATCGAACGCGCCGTGCGATCGCGCGTCGGCAAAGACGTGACGGTGTCGATCGCCAATCTGTCCGGCGTCCGGGTCGTCGCGTCCCAAGGGGCGATCGTCGCCCAGCCGGGACCGTCGGCTCGCATCGGCGAGCCGGTCAGATTCGTGCTGTTCGGCGAACGGGTCGGCAAGCCGCAGGCGCGCATCGGCGAAGCGACCGCGGTCGTGAACGTGGTGGCGGACGTCGTCAAGACGAGCCGCGCCGTGTCGCGCGGCGACCGCCTGTCGGCCGGTGACGTGGCGGTGGTCGGCACGGATCTGAAGGGCTGGCCGCTCGGCGCGCTGCCGCCGCTCGACGAGGTCATCGGCTCCCGTGCGAAGCGCGACATCGGCGCGGAGACGGTGCTGGCGCGCGGCGACATCGCCCCGGATCCGCTGGTTCGCGCCGGCGACACGGTGCGCGTGCACGTCCGGGTCGGCGACGTCGAAGTGCTCGGTGAAATGGTGGCGGTCGAGAGCGGCGTCCGCGACGCGGTGATTCGCCTGGTCAATCAGGAGACTCGCCATGCGACGCGCGCCCGGGTCATCGGCCGCGGGGAAGTGGAGGTCGTCAATGTCCGGTAATACCTCGAGGGTGCGGCTGCTGGTCGTGCTGACCGCCGGTCTTCTGCTCGGCTCCGCCAGCGCGTGGGCCCAGCCGACGCCGCCGTCGCCGCCGGCGCCAAACAAGAAGGACGCCAAGGCCAGCGACAACTACGACGAGTTGTTCGCGCGCTACCTGAATGACGCGCGGACGGCACGGCCCGCGGCGCCGGACGTGCAGGCCTGGGCCTGGATGTCGGGCCTGTCCCTCGATCGCCGCGCTCGCAGCGTCAACGATCTGCTCACGATCCGCGTCATCGAGAGCATTACCGGCAGTGGTACCGCTGATTCGGCACTGTCCAAGGACGGTTCCGGCAGCGCCGCGCTCCCCTCGTTCTTCGGTTTGCAGACCAAGCTGCCGTCACTCATCGACCCGACCAATCTGGCATCCGTCAACAGCTCCACCGCCTTCAAAGGCTCGGGTACGACGACTCGCGCCGGCGCCTTGACGACGATGATGACGGCGCGGGTATCGGATGTGCTGCCCAACGGCGATCTCGTCGTCGAAGGCGTGCGCGAAGTCGAAATCAACGGCGATCGCCAGATGGTCGTCCTGACCGGCGTGGTGCGCACCACCGACATCACACCCGGCAACGTGATCCTCTCGACCCAGATCGGTCAGCTGCGCATCCGCTACTTCGGCCGCGGCCTGATGAAGGACAACCTCAAACCCGGATTCCTGATCCGGTTCCTGAACAAGGTGTTCTGATGCGCACGTGCATTTCGCTGCTGGCTGCCGCGCTCACGCTGCAGTCCGCGCTCTCCGGGGCGCAATCGATCGACGCCGCGACGCGGCTGAAGGATGTGGCCTCGCTCCAGGGCGTCGGGTCGATGCCGCTCATCGGCTACGGGCTCGTCATCGGCCTCAACAAGACCGGCGACAAGCGGCAGACGCTCTTCACGACACAGACGCTGGCCAACACGCTCGAGCAGTTCAACACCACGGTTTCGCCGACCTTGATGAAGGTCGAGAACGTCGCGGCGGTGATGGTGACGGCGGACCTGCCGTCGTTCGCCCACGCCGGCGCCCGGTTGGACATCACTGCTTCGTCGATCGGCGACGCGAAGAGTCTCCAGGGCGGGATGCTCCTGCCCACACCGCTGCACGGGCCGAACGGCGCCATTCTCGCGATGGCGCAGGGGGCGCTCTCGATCGGTGGATTCGGCGGTGGCAGCGGCGGCAACGCCGTCCAGGTGAATCACCTGACCGTGGGTCGCGTGCCGAACGGCGCGCTCGTCAGCGTCGAAGTCGCACAGGAGATTCCCGTGCTCGACGCGGTGCGGTTTGCCCTCAAGGCGCCCGATTTCACGAGCGCCAACCAGATCGCGCAGTCGATCAACCGTGAGCTCGGCGAGGGTTCCGCGAAGGCCACGGACGCCGCCACGGTCACCGTTCGCGTGCCCGGCCAGTATCGCAATGCGATTCCCGAACTCGTGGCGCGGCTCGAGCCGCTCCCGGTCGAAGTGGATGCGGTCGCCCGCGTCGTCATCAACGAGCGCACCGGCACCGTCGTGATCGGCGGGTCGGCGCGGCTTGGCCCCGCGGCGGTCGCGCACGGCAACCTCTCGGTCAGGATTTCGACGCGCTTTGAAGTCTCACAGCCGAATGCGTTCTCGCGGAACGGCGATACCGCCGTGGTGCCGCAGGAACAGGTCGACGTGAGCGAGCAGAAAAGTCAGCTGCTGCCGTTGCCCGAGGGCACCACGCTCGACGCGGTCGTCCGCGGACTGAATGCCCTTGGCGCCAGCCCGCGCGACATCATCGCGATCATGCAGGCGCTCAAGGCCGCCGGAGCGCTGCGCGCGGAGCTGGTGATCCTCTAGGCGCTGGGGGGCTAGGGACTAGGGGCTGGGGGCTGGGGACTAGGGGCTAGGGCGGAGACGACGTGAGCATCGAGAAACTCAATCCATCGGGCGTTCTTCCGAAGTCCACCGAGCAGCAAGAGGTGGACAAGGCGGAAGTGGTCCGTCTCGCGCAGCAGTTCGAAGCGATGCTGATGACGCAGATGCTGCGGGAGATGCGCAAGTCGATGCTGGCCGAAGAGGAGGAGGACTCCCTCGGTCTTGGCTCGAGCGCGATGACCGACACCGGCGACATCGAGCTCGGCATCGCGTTGAGCAAGATCGGCGGCCTTGGCCTGGGGCAGTCGCTCCTTTCCGCCTTCGAGCGCCAGATCAACACGCTGCAGGGCGTGACCCCGGACAGCGCCGCGGCGCCGAACGCGACACCGGGTCTCGAGAACCTGATCCCGGCCACGGTTCCGCCCGCAGTCAACACGCCGTTCCTGCCGGCTGAAGTCACCGCGCCGGCGCCGATCAGCAGCCAGTTCGGCTGGCGCCAGGACCCGATTTCAGGAACGCCGCAATTTCACAAGGGAGTCGACATCGCGGTCGCCTACGGCCGCGACGTTCGAGCCGCCGCCGACGGAGTCGTGGCCTTTGCCGGTACCCAGAATGGCTACGGAAACACCGTCGTCGTGAACCATGCCGGCGGACGCCAGACCCGCTATGCCCACCTGTCGGAGCAGGCGGTGCAGGCCGGCGACCGCGTGACGGAAGGGCAAGTGCTTGGAAAATCCGGGAATTCCGGCCGCAGCACCGGTCCTCACCTGCATTTTGAGCTGCTGGTGGACGGCCGCCCGGTCGACCCGGGCGCGGCCCTCGCGGAGTAGATGGGTCGTGTCGCTAAAGTATTGGGCCTCAAGGTCGATTACTAGACGAGGCCCAGGTGTGTCAGGGCCGCACACGAAAGAGGAACCGTGAAGATTAACAGCGACAACCCCAGCGGATTGACCGGAGCGACCGACCCCCTTGGGCGCACGCCCAACCAGGCGGCGACCGCAGCCAAGACGGCGCCCGCCCCAGCCCCGAAGGAACAGCTGACCCTGTCCTCCGACGCGCTGAAGCTGCAAGCCGCGGCGAACCAGCCGCCGGCCGTGCGCTCGGATCTGGTCGACAAGATGCGCACCCTGCTCAACGAGGGCAAGGTCGGCAACGATGCCGAAGCGCTCGCCGACTCAATCATCGACGACCTGTTGAATCAGTCCTAGGGCGACATGTTCGAAGACCCCGATCCGGTCGTCATCAGCGCCCAGCGTCTCTGCGAGACGCTGGATCGGATTGGCGACGCGCTCGTCACGCTGGACGCGGACACGCTGCTCGACACCGAGGCGACGCTCGAGCAGTTGCTGGCCGCGCTGGCCGCGGGACCCGCGGTCCGCGATCGCGCCTCGCTCGAGGCGCTGGTCCGCCGCGCCGCGGAGGCGCTCCTGCGCTGCCGGCGTCTGGGGAATTCGTTCACGAGCTTCGCCAGCACCCGTCTTCGGATGTGTGCCGGCTCTGAGACCTACGGACGCGACGGCGGATACGTGGAAGCCGCGCTCGCCGGTTCGACGGTAAAGGTGACGACGTAACGTGTCTGATCTCTTCACACTCCTCGGCCGTGCCGTCCGCGGCATGGACGCCCAGCGCTTCGGTCTGGACGTCGCCGGCCAGAACATCGCCAACGTCAACACGCCCGGCTATGTCCGGCGCGCGCTCATTCTCGCCGACGTACCGCCGCCCGATCTGCGAAGCGCCGGCGGTGGCGTGGACGCGGTCGCCGTCGTCGCCTCGCGCGCGCCGCTCGTCGAGGCCCGGCTTCGCTTCGAGCAGCCGGCGGCCTCGCGCGAACAGGCGAAGGCGGAATCGCTGGCAGTCATCGAGGCGGGGCTCGGGCAGCCGGGTGCCTCGATCGACGAAGCGCTGGCGGTGTTCTACAACACGTACGAGACGCTGGCGCAGAATCCCACCGCCGGCACCTCGCGGCAGCAAGTCATCCTCGCCGGCCAGTCGCTGGCCCGCTCGTTCAACGACATGTCGGCGCGCTTCGACGAAGCGCAGCAGACCGCCGACGCCGACATCCGCTCGACGATCACGCAAGTCAATGTGCTCGCCCGACAGCTCGCCGACCTGAACCACCAGATCGGCCAGACCGAGTCGGCGAATGCGCAGGGGTTGATCGACCAGCAGACCAGCGTGATCGCTGAGATCGGCAAACTGGTCAGCGTCTCGGTGATCATGCGGAGCGACTCCAGCGTCGATCTGGCGATCGGCAACGGCCGCGCCCTCGTGATCGGCGACGATGCCTATCAGCTCGACATCACGAACGAGCCCAGCACCGGCTTCGCCAGGATTCTCAGCACCGGCGGATCGGCCACCGACGTCACCGACGAGATCACCGGCGGCCGCGCCGCCGGATTGATTCAGGTGCGCGACACGATGGTGCCGTCTTACGAGGCCCAGCTCGATCAACTGGCCTACTCGGTCGCCACCGACGTGAACGCCTTGACGACCTCCGGCTACGACCTGAACGGCAACGCCGGCGTCCCGTTCTTCACGCCGCCGTCGGCGGTGTCCGGCACGGCGCGGCTGCTGACCGTGAGTCCGACCGTCGCCGCCAACAACGCGCTCGTCGTCGCGAGCGCCAGCGCCGCGGCCGCCGGCAACAACGACATCGCGCGTGCGATCGGCGCGCTGCAGGACAACGTGATGACCGGCACGACGACGCGGCCGGTCGACGGATGGGGCGCGCTCGTCTACTCGGTCGCCACCGACGCCAGCGGCGCCAAGCAATCGCAAAAGGGGCACGAACAGGTCACGGTGCAGCTCGAAAACCTCCGCGACCAGATTTCCGGCGTCTCGATCGACGAAGAAGCGGCGATGCTCCTCAAGTTCCAGCGGGCGTACGAAGCCAACGCCCGTTTCTTTCAGGTGACATCGCAGACGCTCGACACCTTGATGGAACTGTCGCGCTCGTTCTGATTGGACTGAATTCATGCGGGTCGTTTTCAATACCAGCTTCAGCAACGGTCTCCGCGCGATCAACGCGGCGGCCGACAGCCTGACCGACGCGCAGCGCCAGCTGGCGACCGGCCGGCGCGTCGGACGGCCGAGCGACGACCCGCTCGGCACCGCGAATTCGATCGGCGAACACCACACCGGCGCGCGCGTCGATGCGTACACCGGGACCTCGGATGCCGCCAATTCGCGTCTGGGGATCGCCGACAGCGTGCTCTCGGACATCGTCAGCCAGTTGACCGCGGCGCAGGCTGCGGCGCTGGCGTCGCGCGGCTCGTTCCAGAATCAGTCGCAGCGTGACGCCGCATCGCGAGAGTTGCTGGCGATCCGCGATGCGCTCATGGGCGACATCAACACCCGGTTCCAGGGCACCTACTTGTTCAGCGGCTCCAATACCACCACCGCGCCTTATGGGTCCGCCGCGACGCCCACCGGGATCTCGGCCTATCAAGGGAACAGCTCGCCGACCCGGCTCGAAGTCGAAGCCGGACGAACGGTGGCGAGCACGTTCGACGGCGGCGCGCTGTTCCAGGGCAGCGATCCGGCCCACGTGCTCGACGTCCTGACCAATCTGGCCGCGGACGTCGCGGCCGGCAATTCCGCCGGCATTACCGCCGGCGCCGATGCGCTGCAACGGGCGTTCGATCGCTCCACGGCGGCGCAGGCGGCGATCGGCAACGACCTGAAGAACATCGAAAACAGCCGCATCCGCCTGTCGGCGGAAAAGGTCGGCGTCGTCGCCCGGCTGTCGAGCATCGAGGACATCGATCTTGCGGAAGCGGCGTCGAAGCTCTCGCAATCTGAAACCGCCTACCGCGCGGCGCTGACCTCCATCGCCACGATCGGCAAACTCACTTTGATGGACTACCTGAGATGAAAGCTGTCGCCACCGTCAAAACCAAGCCGGAGGGCGCCCCGAGCGCGCCGGCATCGGAACCGGGCGTGATTCAGTTTCCGGCCGGGATCCCCGGGTTCGAAACCTGCCGGCGCTTCGTGCTCCAGGCACCTGAGGAACTGCAGCCGCTGACCTGTCTCCGGTCGCTCGATGCGCCGCACGCCTCGTTTCTGACCGTCGATCCGCAGTTGGCCGATCGCGGTTACGACCTGACGCTGCGCGAGTTCGAGCGCGCCCGCCTCGGCGCGGGCGAGGAACCGCTGCTCTGGCTGGCCATCGTCACGATCAAGGACGGGACGGCGCTGGCCAATCTGCGCGCGCCAGTCGTGATCAACCCGGCCCGCATGATCGGCTGCCAGTTCATCCGCGACGATCACGACTATCCGGTCGACTATCCGCTGGGCAAGGCGTGAGACGTGCTGGTCGTCACGCGCAAGCGGAACGAGGCCATCGTCATCGGCGATGGCATTGAAGTGCGGGTGCTCCGTCATGGGCGCGACGGCGTCCGGCTGGGGATCACCGCGCCGCCGCATGTCGCGGTCCATCGTCAGGAAATCTACGATTTGATTCGCGCCGCGAACGCCTCGGCGGCGGCGCCGGTACCGGAGGTCGGGGAACTCGTTGAGCGGTTGCGGGGTCGCCTCGGGCGTCCATGACCCTGGCGGAATTTCCGGCCCGGCCGCGGGTCATGGATTGGCGGATGCTCGCCGCCGATCGGGTGTCGCCGCTCATCGCCGCGGAAGTCGACCGCTGGGCGCGCCTGCTCGACTGGGACTGCGCCGCGCAGTGGGCGGAGATCGAGCGCGCCCGGATTGCCGGCGCGGCGCCCGGGATTGCGGTCCTCGACGAACACGGCAACATCTCCGGCTGGAGTCACTACCAGACGCGCCATCAGGTTCTGCAGATCGGCGCCTTTCAGGCCGCAGCCGAGTCGATCGTCCAGCTGATGCTCGATCACATCCTGAGCACGCCGACGCTCTCGTTCGTTCAATCGGTGACGATGTTTTCGTTCAGCGAGGCGCCCGGACTGGCGGCTGCGCTCAGACAGCGCGGGCTGTCGGTCGATCGCTATTTCTATCTGGGCCGCGAGCTGACTCGCCTCGCGCCGCATCCGCTGCAGGACCTGCGGCGGTGGCGGGTCGAGGACCTGACGGCGACCGCCGGCCTGCTCGCGCGCGCGTACGAAGGGCGCGTCGACACGCGGCCGTTCGCTCCCGGCGGGACGCCGCACGAGTGGACCGACTACGCGTTCCGCCTGACCAGCGGGTCCGGCTGCGGCACGCTCGATCCCGAGGCGTCGCTCTGCATTCCGGCCGGTCCGAACCGTCTGATGGCGGTTGCGATCGTCACGCGCATCTCTGAACACTCCGGGCACCTGGCGCAGCTCGTCGTCGATCCGCAGATGCGCGGCCGCCGCGTCGGACAGCAGCTCCTGGAACTCGCGTGCTCAGCGGCGGCGCGCGCCGGACTGCGGCGGATGACGCTCATGGTCGGCGGCAGCAACCGCCGCGCGCGTTCTCTCTACGAGCAGGCGCGCTTTCAAACGATGGGCAGCTTCGTGTCGGCGGGAACGTTTCAGCCGCGGCGATCGACCAGCGCGGCGCCGGCCGGCGCCGTCATCACCCGGCGGTAGGCGCTCAGCGTCGTCTCACCCTGCTCGATGGCGCGGGCCGCATCGCGCCGGGCCAGTTCGGCCTTGGCGAGCGCCTCTGTGGATTCGCTGTCGGTCTTGAGGATCTCGGACACCAGGGCGATGGCCTGATGGTGGAGTTCGACGGCGTCAGTGTAGCCGGGCAGCTTGTTGGCGTCTTTCTTGCGCTGCGACAGCGTTTTGCGCACGTCTTTCAGCTGTCCTTCGATGTTGACCAGTCCGCCCATCAGGCGGTCGCGTTCGTCGCAGGCCCGATTGAGCGCGTCGAGGTCGTGCGCGTTGCTCGCTTCGCGCTGCTGCGCGGCGACCTGGCGGAGGCGCAGGAGGATGGTGATCTCGGCGTCGAGGCCAGATCGGTACTGATCGATCAGCGTGATCAGCTGGCCCCGGTCCATGGAGTTACTTCACGGCCCTGGGTCCGGACGCGATGCCGACCCAGCCTTCACGCAGCGTGGTCAAGACACGGATCGCTTCGTCGAGCGGCCGCACATCCTGTCGGACCGACGCGTCCATCAGGCGATCGCGGACGAACCCGTACAGCTTGTCGAGCGACTGTGCCACCTCGCCGCCCTCGTCCATGTTGAGCGTGCAGTGGAGTTCGGACACGATGGCCATCGCGCGCGAGATCGCGCGGCCGCGCCGGGCGACGTCCTTGGCGGTGATGGCATCGCGCGCTTCGGTGCAGAAGCGCAGCGCGCCGTCGTAGAGCATCACGACGAGTTCGAGCGGCGTGCGCGACTCGACTTGGGTTTGCAGATACGGGTTGCGGGCGGCGAACGCGGACATCAAAGCTCTCCTAGAAGCTGCTCGAGATCAGATTCGTACTGAATGACGACAACGACGATGCCTGGCTTTTGAGGCGCGACATCGCCAGATCGGCGGCGATGAATTCCTTCTGCAGCGCCTGTCGCCGGATGGCGAGGCGCGCCTGCAAATCCGCCGCTCGCTGATCGAGACGGCTCACTTCGCTGCTCAGCCGTGTCCGGGCGTCCGGCACGAAGCCGCCCGACTTGGTGTACTCGTTGAGCAGCGCGTCGACGGCGGTGAAGGCACCGTCCGTCGAATCGGCGAACAGCGTCTGGACACCGGCCGGGTCGGCGGCAATCGCGTCGCGCAGCACGGTGCGGTCGACGGTGATCTGGCCGGTGCGGTTGAACCCGATGCCCACCTCAGCGAGCGATTCGTAGCTGCCGCTGCCTTGGGCCGTGACCAGCGCGTTGCGCAGCGCGACGCGCACCGTCTTCAGCATCGAGTCGCGGCCCAGTGCCCCGACCGCGCCGTTGTTCGTCGCGGCGGTCTGGTCGTTGGCGAACTTGATGAGATCGTTGTAGGCGGTGGCGAAGGCGTCGACGCGGTTGAGCAGGTCGTCGTCGTCGCGCGCGACCGTAATGACGGTGGTCTTGTCGTCCTGCAGCAGCGTGACGGTGACGCCGGGAACGCCGTTCTCGAGCGTGTTGCTGGCGCTCTCGATCGCAATCCCATTGATCGTGAGCTCCGCGTTGGTGGCGTCCACCGCGTCCGGATCGGCGAAGGCCACGGTCGATCCGGTGAGGCCGGCGACGTTCACGGCAAAGGCGTTGTCTTCGCCGGTTTCCTTGCCGGTGAGCACCAGTCGGAACTTGTTCGGCTCGGTTTCAACGATCGACGCCGTCGCGGGCACGTCGTCGTTGGCGTTGATGGCGGCGGCGAGTTCCGAGAGCGTCACCGCACCCGTCAACGTGACGGTTTGCCCGCCGATCGACAGCGAACCGCCAGTGGCGACGACCGTCGTATCCACGTCACCGGCAAACGAACTCGAGACGGAGGTCTGGGCGTAGGCGAGCTGCGTGACCGCGAGCGTGTAACTGCCCGGAGTTGCACCATTCGACGCGGACGCGGTGACCGCGCCGGTGTCGCTGCTGGTGGCCTTGTACTTGGTGAAGCCGCTGCTCTTCGAAAGACCCTCGGTGGCGGTCTGGAGATTGGAAAGCTTGGTGGCGAGCGTCGCGTAGTTGGTGTCGGTGCGTTTGAGTGCGGCCTGCTGATTCTGCAACGCCACGAGAGGCTGGCTCTCCTGCGTCATGATCGCGTTCAGGACGACGTTGAAGTCGATGCTGTTGAAGCCGCTGAACGTAATCCCGGATCCCATTACAAACTCCTAGAGGCCGTCATCTGGCCTGGATGCGGGATCCGTCATGCGAGATTCGAGCCACATTTCGTCCCCACCACGGGGCCAGTGCGTCGCGTGAAAGCGCGAGAAAAAACCAGAACCCGGTGCCGGCCAGTGAGGCCGGCGCCGGGTTCCGTCAGTCGGTCAGCGATTACCGGAGCAGTTGCAGCACTGCGCCGGTCGTCTGGTTGGCCTGGGCCAGTGACGCGATACCGGCCTGGGTCAGGATGTTGAACTTGGTCAGGTTCGAAGCTTCCTCGGCCACGTTCGCGTCACGAACGCGGCTTTCGGCCGCCGTGGTCTGGACGATCTGGGACTGCGCCAGCGAAATCGCGTACTGGAGCCGGTTCTCAATCGTACCGACCTGAGCCTGAATGCCACCGAGCGTGGTGACCGCCGTGGCCAGCGTGGCGACCGCGGTGGCGGCGTTTCCCGCCGTCGCGATGCTCAGACCCGTGATGTTCAGGCCGCTGGAGCTGGTGTCGGCCGCGCCGATCGTGCCGCCGATCGTGCCGTTGCCGCTGTCGTTGCTGACGAACACCGAGAAGCCGGCCGACGCGGTCAGACCCGCAACCGCCGCTTCGCGGTCGATTTCGTCGAGCACGTCCTGGAACTCGGTGTTCAGGGTCGTGCGGTTGACCGCCGCCGACGCCGACGCCGACTGGGTGGCCAGCGTGGAGAGACGATCGATCAGGTTCGAGATGTTGTTGAGCGCGCCGTCCTTGATCTGCAACGTCGAGAGACCGTCGCCGGCGTTGCGGAGACCCTGGTTGAGCACGGCCACCGTCGAACGGTAGCTGTTCGCGACGGCCAAGCCGGCCGCGTCGTCACCCGAGCTGTTGATGCGGAGACCGCTCGACAGACGGTTGAGGGCCTTGTTCAGGCCGATGTTGGTGGTCGCGAGGTTCGCCTGCGCGTTCGCGGCGGCGATGTTGTTGAGAACTGAAAACGACATCTGACTGTCCTCCTTGAATGCAGCGGTGGGCATCCATGCCTACCACCCGGGCCGCAAAGCCCGTTTGTTCACGGGGGTAATCGGAACGGTCGGCAGTCGCTTTAATCCACCTCACCTATTGGCAAGCTTCTGGCTCTCATCCCGCGCTGGAGGTTTGGCAGTGCTCCAGATCCATGTGAACGGTCTGGCCCATTCGGACCCGTCAAGGCCGAAAAATTGGGGCCAATTGCTCAATTTGCTCGAAGGCGGCGAAGGACTGTCGCGCCAAATTGTGACGGCCGTCCGATTCGCCGGTGTCGCTGTGCCGACATTTCGGGAGCCCGGCGCGCTCGAACGGCTGCTCGACGATCTGGGGGAGATCGACGTCGAGACCGCTACCGTCGATGAGCTGCTGCACGAATCTGCACAAGCGGCGTTCGACAGCGTGGGGCCGCTGCGGCGGGCATCGCTACGCATCGCCACCCGGCTCCGCGCCGGCGACGAGATGGCGCGGCTCCGCGAACTTCCTGATCTCACATCCTCGGTACAGACACTGACCACGGTGACCGCGGTGCTGGCCAAGGCGAGAGCCTGCACCGAGCCGCACCGGACCGACCTTGATTCGCTCGTCGCGCGCTTCTGCAGTCTGGTCGACACCGTGACCAGCTTGCGCAGCGGTGAAGACTGGCCGGCCGTGGCCGGACTCCTCGAGCGCGAGCTGGCGCCGACTCTTGAAGCGTGGGGGCTCGTGGCCCGGCGCGTCTGGAAGGTGGACTAAGTGCCGACCCGGACCCGATCGGGACGTTCACGCTGCCTGTTTCGCGTGGCGGCCGGTCCTCGTGTCGGCTTCGGTCATTTGATGCGGGCGCGGGCGCTGGCTCGTTGCCTCGGCATGGAGATCGCCGTTTCGGTCCGCGGGGGACAAGCCGCGCGCGACGCGGCGATCGGTATCGGGTCGCTGGCGGACTCGTCGTCGCTCGCGGCTGCGGACCTGCTCGTGGTCGACGATCCGAGCCTGGCGCACGGCCGGCCGTGGATTGCGAACGCACGGCGGCTGGGCATTCCGACGGTCAGTGTGCATGACGATGGCCGCGCGCACGACGCCGACCTCGTGGTTTACGCGAGCCTGGGCGCCGGCCGCCCCGCCACGGCGTCGCCGGTGCTTTCCGGTGCGGCGTTTTACCTGCTTGATTCGCGCATTGCCGCCACGCCGCGGCCGGCCATGAAAACGCGGCTTGAACGGCCGCGGGTGCTGGTGGCCCTCGGTGGCGGTCAGCACGTGCGATGGATCGCTCAGGATCTGGCCGACGCCATCGTCCGCGAGTGCCCGGAGGCGGACATCCTCGTCGCGGCCGGCTTTGCCGGCGGCAAGCGGCCGCCGCTCCGTCATGCGCGCTGGTTGTCCGCGCGGCGCGGGCTGGTCAAGGCGCTGCGCGCCACTGACGTGGCGGTCGTCGCGGGCGGCGTCACGCTGTATGAATCGTGCGCCCTCGGTGTTCCCGCCGTGGCGCTGTCGGTCGTTCCCGAACAACAGCGTGCGATTCGCGCGTTTGCGCGACAGGGCGCGGTCATCAACGCCGGCGATGCGTCAAGCGATCGCCGCGCGATCGACGCGGCGGCCGTTGCGGTGGCGCGTCTCATCGGCAGCGCGGCGCTCCGGCGCAAGGCGTCGGCGCGTGCCCAGCGGCTCGTCGATGGCCGCGGTGCAGTGCGGGTCGCGGCGCACGTCGTGTCGCTGCTGCAGAACGGAGCGCGTCTCCATGGCTGACGTGCGCGCCATCCTGTTCGACCTGGACGACACGCTCTATCCGTATCAGGCGTTCGTGAAGAGCGGATTCCGCGTCGTCAGCCGGCGTCTGGCCGATGACTACGGTCTCTCGGCGTGCGCCGTGCTGCGCACGCTGCTCAAGGCGCTGGCGACCGATCGCGGCCGCGAGCTGCAGGTGGTGTGCAAGCGGTTCGCACTGCCCGCGGGAGTGATTCCGGCGCTGGTCGCCGTGCTGCGCGCCCACCAGCCGACGCTGCGGCTTCCGGAGACGTCGCGCGAGGTGCTCGCCGATCTCCGCCGCGACTGGAAGATCGGCGTGCTGACGAACGGGACGCCGGCGATTCAGCGCCGCAAGGTCGCGGCCCTCGGTCTGGCCCCGCTCGTGGACGACGTGGTCTGCGCCACGGAAGTGGGGCAGGGACTCGGCAAACCGTCACGCGACACCTTTACCACCGCGCTTGCGCGGCTGGGAGCGGGCGCGGCGTCGTCCGTATTCGTCGGCGACGATCCGGACGCGGACATCGCCGGTGCAACTGCGGCCGGCCTGCACGCGATTCATCTCGTCGGCTCCGGCGGTGTCGGTTCGTGTTCGTCGTTCTGCCGCGGCGTGCACGTGCGCCAGCTGCCGCAGGTGCCGTCGCTCGCACACCAACTCGTGTCTCAGAGGACAGTCAGCCATGCATTGTGAGATCGGCGGCCAGCGCGTCGGCGCCCGGGAACCCCTGTTCGTGATCGCGGAGCTCGGCTTGAATCACGGCGGCTCGCTGTCCGCCGCCCTCGAGCTCGTCGACGCGGCCGCCGCGGCAGGCGCGTCGGCGATCAAGCTGCAAAGCTTCAGGGCCGAGGATCTCGTGGCGGCGAACTGTCCGGCGCCGGCGCACGTTCCGGAGACGTCACTGCGCGGCTTCTTCGCCCGCTTCGAACTCGATCGATCGGCGCACATCGCGATTCGCGATCGGGCCCGTGAGCGCGGCCTGAAGTTCGTCTCGACGCCGTTTTCGTGCGCCGCCGTCGACATGCTGGAAGACCTGGACGTCGACGCCATCAAGATCGCGAGCGGCGACCTGACCTACGACGCGCTGATCGTCCGCGCCGCGCGGACCGGCCGGCCGCTGGTTCTCTCGACCGGGATGTCGACGCTGAACGAAGTCGCGCACGCGGTGTCGCTGGCGCGCGCCGAAGGGGCGCGGTTCCTGGCGCTGCTGCACTGTGTGTCGGCGTATCCGGTGCCCGAGGCCAGCCAGAACCTGCGCGCGATTCAGACGCTCGGGCGGATGTTCAACACGCCAGTCGGACTCTCCGATCACGCCGCGGACACGCTGCTGCTGCCGGCGGCGATCGCGCTCGGCGCATCGGTCTACGAACGCCACGTCATGCTCCCTGGCGGCGACGGTGTCGACGCCGCCGTGTCCAGCACGCCGGAACAGCTCGCGGCCATCGTCACGCTGGCGGCCCGCACCGAAGCGGCGCTCGGGCATGGCCGCCGCGAATGTCTGCCGGCCGAAGCCGTGAATCTGACCGCCAGCCGCCGCTCCCTGCATACCACGCGGGCGCTGCCGGCCGGCCACACCGTGACGGCGAACGACATTGCCGTCCTGAGACCCTCCCGCGGACTGTCGCCCTCGCTGCAGGACGACCTGGTCGGGACGGTTTTGACGCGCGCCGTCGAGGCCGGCGCGCCGTTTCTCGGCCATGACCTCGTCAACAGTCGGAGTCAACGTGGAGTCGCTTAACGTCCTCATCACGGCGGCGTCGCGGCGCGTTCCTCTCGTTCGAGCGTTTCAGTCGGCGTTGCAGTCGTTCGGCCGTCGCGGCCGCGTCATCGTCACCGACGTGAATCCGCTGTCGCCGGCGGTGCACATCGCCGATCGCTGGTATCACGTGCCGCTCGCGACTTCGCCCGACTATCTCGACGCGATTGCCGGCATCTGCGACGGCGAGGGCATCGGCCTGATCGTTCCGACCATCGACGACGAACTCGAGCTGTTCGGCCGGGCCGCCGACTGGTTGTGGTCGCGAGGCGTGCGCGTCGCGGTGTCGCCCGAGCCGACCAGCCGGATCTGCAACGACAAGCTGCTGACCTGTCAGCACCTCCGCTCGCTCGGCATCCCTGCCGCCGAAAGCCGGCTACCCGGCGAACTGCCCGCGGCGCCCGGATTCCCGCTCTTCATCAAGCCGCGGTTCGGGCGCGGCGGGGTGGGCGCGTTTGCGATTCGCGGCCAGAAGGATCTCGAGTTCTTCCGCGGCTATGTGCCGACGCCGGTCATCCAGGAGTACCTCGACGGTCCGGAATACACGATCGACGTGCTGTGTGACTTCTCGCACCGGCCGATCTCGATCGTCCCGCGCGAGCGCGTCGTCGTGCGCTCAGGCGTGACCGACCGCGGCCGCACGGTGCGCGATGAATCGCTCATCGAGCTCGCCGAGGACGTCGCGGGCATCCTGCCGTTCTGCGGCGCGGCCAACATCCAGTGCCGCGTCGTCAACGGCGTGCCCACGGTGTTCGAAATCAACCCGCGTTTTTCCGGCGGCATTCCGCTGACGATTGCCGCGGGCGCCGACTTTCCGGCGATGCTCGTCGAGCTCGCGCTCGGCAAGCGCCTGGCGCCGCGGATCGGCCGCTTCCGCGACGACATGTGGATGACCAGCTACGAGACGTCGGTGTTTGTCGCGGCCTCGGAACTCGAGGAGGGCCGCATGCCGCCGCTGCTGATGGGAGACGTCGCGTGAGTCAGGCCGTCATCATCCTTCAGGCCCGCATGGCGTCGACCCGGCTGCCGGGCAAGGTGCTCGAGCCGATTGGCGCGCGCACGCTGCTGGCGCACTGCATCGCGCGGCTGAAGCTCGGATCGGCGGCGCCGGTCATGCTGGCGACGACCACCAACCGCGAAGACGACTGTCTCGTGGCGGCGGCGGCGCCGTACGGCATTCCGGTCTTCCGCGGATCGAACGAGAACGTGCTGCTGCGCTACGTCCACGCCGCGCGCTCGATGGGCGCGCGCTACGTCGTGCGCGCGACCGCCGACAATCCGGCGATTGACATCGACGGACCGGAGCGCGTGCTCCGCGACCTGCGGCGGTTCGGCGTCGACTACGTCGTCGAGGACGGGCTGCCGTATGGCGGCTGCGTCGAGGGGATGACGACCGACGCCCTCAATCGCGCGGCGCTGCTCGCGGCGGACCCCGCCGATCGTGAACACGTGACCACGTTGATTCGCCGCGATCTCGCGCACTTCAACCCGCTCATCACCAAGGCTCCCGCCGCCGTCTGGCGTCCTGATCTCCGCATCACCGTCGACACGCCGCAGGACCTGGCGTTCATGCGCGATCTCGCGGTCCGCCTCGGCGGCTGGGCGTCCGAACCGGAACTCGCGCGGATCATCCGCGCCATCGACGCGCGGGGCGTCGAGGCCAAGGTCGCGTGAAGAAGCGGCCGTTTTTCAAACGCCTCGATTGGGCGATCGTGTTGGGCGTGCCGGTGGCGCTCGCCATCGTGCTGCTCGCGCAGCGGCTCGAGGGCGCGCCCGTCCGGGCGCTCTGGCAACCGACCGCGGCGCTCGTCGTGTTCGGCGGGACGCTGGCGGCCATCGTGGTCAGCTATCCGCCCGAGTTGGTGCGGCGCACGGCGATCGCACTCCGCGACGTCTGCCTGTCGAGCGTTGAACCGATCGAGCCGGTGCTGGCCCAGCTCCTGTCGTACTCGCAGACGGCGCGGCGCAAGGGACTGATCGCCCTCGAAGCCGAAATCGAACGTGCGAGCCCGGCGTTCCTGAAGACCGCCCTCAACCTGGCCGTCGACGGCACGTCGGCCAAGGTGGCGCGGCAGATTCTCGAAGCGGAGAGCGATGCCAGGCGCGAACACGCCGAGGCGCCCGCCGAGGTTCTCGAGACCGCCGCCGGCTATTCGCCGACGCTCGGCATTCTTGGCGCGGTGCTCGGTCTGATCCACGTGATGCAGAGCCTCAGCGATCCATCCAAGCTGGGTAGCGGCATTGCCGTCGCGTTCGTGGCGACGGTGTACGGCGTCGGCGCGGCCAATCTGCTGCTGCTGCCGCTGGCCACGAGAATCCGCGGCCGGGCGCGCCAGAACGCCATCAACCGGGAAGTGATCATCGAAGGGATGTCGGCGGTTCAGGAAGGCGTGAACCCCCGGCTCCTCGAGCAGCGCCTGCGCGGTTTCATCGCCGCGGGTCAGACGCCGGCCGCCCCGAAGAAGGTGGCCTAGATGCGGACCCTCAGCCAGCGCCACATCCGGCGGCGGCCCTCGCACGAGCGGTGGCTGGTGTCGTACGCCGACTTCATCACGCTGCTGTTCGCGTTCTTCGCGACGCTCTACGCGATCTCGAAAGTCGACGCCGAGAAGCTGACGACCGTGGCGCAGGCGATGGAGAAGGCCTTCGACGATTCCGCGAAGAGCCGCGAACGCGCCGCCCGGGTGCCGGAAGAAGTCGCGAAGAACCTGCCGCCCGACGACACCGAACAGTCGAGCGAGGAAGTGCGCGAGATGATTTCGAAAGCGTTGGCCGAGGAACTGGCGGCCGAACACTTGCGCTTGAGCCTCGATCGGCGCGGCGTCACGTTGTCGATTCCCGAAGCCGGCACGTTCGGCGTCGGCCGCGACGAACTGTCGGACGGCGCCCAGGCCCTGGTCGAGCGAGTCGCGACGACGTTGAGCCGCTTTCCCAACAACGTCCGCGTCGAGGGTCATACCGACGACGTGCCGATCCATACGGCGCGCTTCCAGTCGAACTGGGATCTCTCGGCCGCGCGCGCCAGCCGCGTCGTGGAATTCCTGATCAACCGCGGACTGCAGCCGGCGCGCCTGTCCGCCACCGGCTACGGCGAATTCCACCCGCTGACGCCCAATACCTCGGCGGCGGCGCGCGCCAGCAACCGGCGGATTGATCTCGTCATTCTGAACGCGAAGACGACGACTGCAGAGGAACCGGCGGGAGCCGGTCAGACGCCATGATCACCATGACCCACGAAGAACAGGAATTGCTGCTCGGCCGCCGGGTCGAGCCGCTGCTGACCGACGCCGACACGAAGATGTTCGCCGGATGCGTCTGCCTCATCACCGGCGCCGGCGGCACGGTCGGCGCCGAACTGGCGCGGCAGATCGCGGCGTGCCGGCCGAAGCGGCTGGTGCTGCTCGACAACTCCGAGTACGCGCTGTTCCGCATCGAGCAGACGATTCGCGAGCTGGCGCCCGAGGCGACGCTCGAACTCGCGCTCTGCGACATCACGCGCGCGTCCTCGGTGCTGCGGATCATGCGCCGCTTCTCGCCGGATCTCGTGTTCCACGCGGCGGCATACAAGCACGTGACGATGGCCGAGCGCGACATCTGCGCCGCGGCCCGCGTCAACGTCCTCGGCACCAGCGTGGTCCTCGCGGCGGCACGCCGCGTCGGGGCCCGGTTCGTGCTGATCTCGACCGACAAAGCGGCCGCGCCGCACAGCGTCATGGGCGCGACCAAGCGCCTCGCCGAAATGGTCACCCTCGACGCCGATGAAGATCTCGCCATGCGTCCGATCGTCGTCCGCTTCGGCAACGTGCTCGCGAGCAGCGGCAGCTTCGTCGAAGTGATGCGCGAGCGCGTGCGCGAAGGCAAACCGATTCTCGTCACCGATCCCGAAGCCACGCGCTTCTTCATGACGGTCGCCGAAGCCGCCTCGCTGGTGATGAAGGCGACGACCATCGCCCGCGGCGGCGAAACATTCTGGCTGGACATGGGGCCGCAGGTCCGCATCGGCGATCTCGCCGATCGGCTGCTGAAGGCGGCGATCCGGCAGGGACTGCCGCCGGTGCCGATTGAAACGATCGGTCTCAGGCCAGGCGAGAAGATGGTCGAACAGCTGGCCGCGCAGGGCATCGGTCTCGAACGGACCGAGCATCCGCGGGTCTTCGTCGCCCATCAGGCGCTCAGCCGGACGACGATGGCGGGCACCTGGATTGGCGCCCTGCGCCGCGCGGTTTCGCGCGACGACGCCTACGGCGTCATGACGACGTTGACCGTCGTGGTGCGCGACTTCGTGCCGAGCGCGCAGGCCTGGGAGCTTGCCCGGGAGCAGCGCGCTGCCGCCGTCGAGCAGGCCCGCGCCATCCGCCCGATGGCGCCACGCCGGCGTCCGCAGCCGGCCAGGCCCGCCGTCACACCGCGCCTCCGCGAAGGGGTGTTCGGTTCGGTGACCACGAGCGTGCGTACGGCGCCCGGCACCGGCGTCGCCTCGATTCTTCCGATGCGACGACGCGCTGACACCGCGTAACGGGGCCGCACCGGTGCGTGGTGGTCGGTGCACGGTGCACGGTGCAGGTGCATCGTGCAGGGTGCTTGGTGCACGGTGCGTGTAAAGCGCCCGTCGTTTCTGAATTAGTGGTGCGCTTTGCACGCACCTCGCACCTTGTCACCCCGCACCGAGCACCAGCACCCTGCACCCTGCACTGTGCACTGCGCACCGCCGTGTCGGCGCGCCGTCAGCGCGACGGCGGTCTGGACGGAGCCGCGACACGCACTCCCGCCGACTCGCCTAATTCATTGGGAAAAACGCGGATCGTGCGCTCGATGGCTGCGGTTGGGGTGGAGCACACGTCTTGCAAAACCCTGGCATGGACTTCCATATGGCGATTCAGGACTCGCTCCTTGTCACCGGCGCCGACGGCTACGTCGGCCAACGCCTGCTCGCCCGGCTCGGCGGTGACTTCGACGTCGTGGGTCTCAGCCGCAGCGGCAGGGCCGCGCTGACGTGCGACCTCGCCGACGAGGCTGCGCTCCGCGCGATTGCCGCCGAGGGCACGCCCGCCGCGATCGTGCACGCCGCCGGCAACAAGAACATCAGCGCCTGCGAGCGCGCGCCGGAGCTCGCCTACGAATCCAACGTCACGACGCTGCTGAACCTGATGAAGGTCTGGCCGGACGTGCCGGTGCTGTACATCTCGACCGACTACGTCTTCCCTGGGACCGACGGACGCTACGCGGAAAGCGCCGCGACCGCGCCCAGTACCGTCTACGGACTGTCGAAGCTCTGCGCCGAGGGCAGCGGCCGCCTGCTCGGACCCCGCACGTTCACGAGCATTCGCGTCAGCGCGCTCTATGACGAATCGGCGACCTTCCTCGCGTTCCTGGCGAAGGAATTGACCGCCGGCCGTGCGGTCGAGTGCTTCTCGGATGCGTTCTATTCGCCGACCTACTTCGAAGATTTTGCCGGCGCCATCGCGCAGCTCCTCGTCGCACCGGAGCGGCCGCCGGTCGTCCACGTCGCTGGCCCGCGGGTCAGCCGCTACGAGTTCGCGCGGCAGTACGCCGCGGCCTTCGGCTTCGCCGACGAGCTGATTCGCCCGGCCGAGCGCGGCGCCGGGTCGACACTGTTTCCCGACCTGTCGCTCGTGACGCCGATTGCCGACTCGCGCCTCAATTTTTCCGCAACCACACACGACACGGCCCTTGCTCAGATCGCTATGGGAGGCCAGCTTGACGATTCTCGAACCGTATCGCCACTTCTCCGATTCCCGCGGCTCGATGCTCGGGGTCATCAACGACGGCAAGTGGGAGGAGATCAACTTCGTCGAGACCGCAGCCGGACAGGTGCGCGGCGGTCACTATCATCGCGACACGCGTGAGCTGTTCCTGATCATCAGCGGCACCCTCAAGGTCCGGATCAAGCCGGTCAAGGGCCGCAAGACCACCGAACAGACCTTCTACGGTGGCAGCATCTTCGTCATCGAGCCGGGTGAAGTGCACTGGTTCGAAACCATTTCCGACTGCACCTGGATCAACGTTCTGTCGAAGCGCTTCAACGCAAGCGCGCCCGACCTGATTTCCGTCCCTGCACAAATCGCTGCGTAAAGGAGCTGAGTGATGCGCGTTCTGTTCTCGAATCCCCCCTGGTACACGTTGGAAGGCGGCCCGGAGACCACCAATCTGCGCGGCGTGCGCGCGGGTTCCCGCTGGCCCCACCAGTTCGAGTTCCGGTCGGCGGGACCCGTTCACGGTCACATCAACGAGCTGATCGGCGGCTACATTCCGTTTCCGGTCTTCCTCGCGACGGCCGCGGCGCTAGCCAAGCGCAACGGCCACGATGTCGAGATGCGCGACTCGGTCGCCTCGGGTGAGACCTACGAGACCTATTACGCGAACATCAAGACCCGGCGGTTCAAGGTCATCGTCATCGAAACCTCGACCCCGACGCTGAAGCACGACATCGAACTCGTCAACACGATCCGGACGATCACGCCGAACGTGAAGATCATCTTCACCGGCATGCACTTCCAGCTCTCGGAACCGGCGTTCCTCGAGAAGTACCCGCAGGTCGATTTCACGGTGATCGGCGAATACGAGTACCCGGTCGCGGCGATCCTCGATCAGCTCAAGGCCGGCACCAACGACTTCTCGAAGATCGACGGCATCTGCTACCGCACCGCCGACGGGCAAGCCACGCACGTCGAGGAGTCGAACCCGGCCTACAACGACGCCCCCGAGGCCGTCGGCGGCTGCGGCACGTCGGGTGATTCCAGCTGCTCGACCGAAACCGGCGAAAAGAAGACGCCGATCCTGCAGCTCGTGAAGAAGGCCGACCTCGAAGCGAAGCAGGCCGAGATCGTCAAGCAGGACTTCAAGAAGCTCGGGTCCCTCGAGTCGCTGCCGTGGGCCGAGCGCGACGACCTGCCGATGGAGAACTACTACGACGGCGTCTGCGGCCTCGAGCGCCCGCAGCTCCAGCTGATGGCGACCCGCGGCTGCCCGTACGGCTGCATCTTCTGCGGCTGGCCGCAGCTGATTTTCCGCGGTCCGAAGTACCGCGTCCGCACCGCGAAGGACGTGGCGGCGGAGATCAAAGCGAATCTCGAGAAGATCCCCTACAAGAGCTTCTACATCGACGATGACACGGTGAACATCCGGAAGAACTACATCCTGGAGCTTGCCGCGGCGATCAAGGAAGCGGGGCTCGACAAGATTCCGTGGGGCACGATGGGCCGCGCCGATCTCATGGACGACGAGATGCTCGACGCGCTCAAGGACGCGGGCCTCTTCAGCATCAAGTACGGCGTCGAAACGGCCGACCAGGAACTGCTCAACGAAATCGGCAAGAACATTTCGATCGCCGACGTCGTCGACGGCATCGAACGCACCAAGGCGCGCGGCATTCGCGTCCACCTGACCTTCACCTTCGGTCTGCCGAGCGACACGCCGGAAACGATCGAGAACACCATTCAGCTCGCCTGCCGCGTGCCGGCCGACACGGTCCAGTTCTCGATCTCGACGCCGTATCCGGGCACCGAGATGTACCGGCTCTACAAGGAAAAGGGCTGGCTCCTGAACGAAAACTGGGAAGAGTATCTCGGCTCGCACAAGGCGGTCGCCCGCACCGAGCACTTCACACCCGAGCAGCTCGAAGGCTGGGTGAAGGAAGCCTACTCCCGCTTCTGGGAGGAGAAGGCGATCCGTCAGCTCCGCACGCCCGAGTTCGAGGCGCGTCTCAAGGCCGCGCTGCCGCCGATCACCGGGACGACGCGGCCGCGCGTGATCGTCACGCAGTCGGCGCGTCCAGGTCTGACGCGGGTCATTCTCGGCGCGCTCGAGAACCTCGGTTTCGAGGGCCACGTGCTGACACACGAGCGCTTCATTCCCTCGTTCGACTACACCATCGACAAGGCCAAGACGCACACGTTCAACGAGGCGTTCAACTTCTCCGCGGCCGCGCTCGCCGCGCGCGTCGCCCACCTGGCCAGCGAGAACAATTTCGTGGCGGCGGTGGTGCCGTACAACAACGCGACCGGCGCCAACTACGGTGAAGTGCACGCGGTCGCCGGCGATGCGACGAACGGTCCGGTGCTCGGCGTGAACGTTTCCGGCGAGATCCGCACCGAGCGTGCGGGCATCATCGAAGGCCGGCGGGTGAGCGTCGCCTACGCTCGCGAGGCCGTTGCCTAACTCTCATGACGTGGGGTCCGGCTTCAGCCGGACCTCACGATGTCGATACATGTAGTCCGGCTGAAGCCGGACGCCACAACAAGCAACGTCCCAGCTCCCCAAAACGTCTATGCGCGCCCTCGCCCTGTGTGCTCTCGACATCCCCTATATTCGCGACAACTGGGCGGACGCGCTCCGTCACACGCTGAATGACGACGTGACGATGGTCAACGTCTCGGCCTGGCTGGCCTGCGCGCCGCCGGAATCGCACATGAAGGCGGTTTATCGCCTGCTCGCGACCGGCAGCTACGACTACCTGTTCCTTTATCACGACTGGATCTTCACCGACTTCCCGGACGAGTTCTTCGGGAACGTGCGCAGCACCGGCGTGAAAACCATCGCCTATCACCCGGACGACGAGCCGGAGACGTGGTACCAGCGCAATCGCGTGTTCGACGGGCGGTTCGATCTCGTGGCGACCCACGCCAAGCGCGGCGTGCAGCGCCGCGTCGCCGAAAACCGCCCGACGCAGACGATGTATCTGCCGTGGGGCTTCAATCAGCGGTTTTTCAACCGGCCGGCGAAGGCGGTGGCGCCGAAGTACGACGTGACCTTCATCGGCAAGTACAAGGTCCACGATCACGATACGACGCTGTTCCGCGAGGATGGCCAGCGCCGCGACGAGGCGCTGATCAAGGTCGCGGAGCTGTGCAAAAAGAAGAAGCTCCGGCTCGGACTCTTCGGTTACGGCTGGGAAAAACACCCGCGGCTGGCGGCGTATGCCGGCGGCCTGCTGTCGCACGACGCGATGATTCGCGTCTATCACGAATCGAAGATCGTCCTGAATCCGGGCTGGACCGCCGATGAAGGCGATCCGGTGCCGCAGACCAAGCTCCGTCACTTCGAAGTGCCGGGGTGCGGCGCGTTCCAGCTGACGAATGACAATCCGGAGCTGGCCGAGCTCTTCAAGCCCGGCAAGGAAACGGCCTTCTACAAGGACAACAAGGATCTCTGCCAGAAGGTCGCCTACTACATCGCGCACGACAAGGAACGAAAGGCCATTGCCGCGGCGGGCTACAAGCGGGCGCACGCCGAGCACACGCTCGACCACCGCGTGAAGACGCTGTTTGGGCACGCGCAGGAGTTGTGGCCGGCGCGCCGCTCCGCGGCCAAGGCACGGCCGATGCCGCGCGTGAAGACGATTCCGGTCCAGACCATTGACGACGTGCGGGCGCTGCGGGAGCGGTTGATCGCGCACCCGGAGGTTCTGGACGGCTGCGATCTGGTCCACATCCTCGGCTGCCAGGGCGATGTGGCGAGCACGAACTATCAGCCGCTCCGCGACTGGTGGCACGCTGACGCCGATCTGTTCTCCGGCCGCGCGTTCTACCAGATTCCCGATCGCGCCCGAAACCCGCTCCAGCCGCAGCGCTCCGAAATCGCCGGCGGCTTTCTGACCGAGCGCGTCGTGCTCGAGAGTGTGCCGCTCTGGCAGCGCGCCGAGCTGCTCACGCGGATTCCGTCGGTGTCCGACTTCGATCAGGCGCGATTCCTCTTGAACTACGTCGCCCGTCCCGCGGCGGTGCCGCGGCTGCTCGAGGCCTTTCTCTCGGGCAGCGTCAAGCAGGTGGATGCCCTTGGCGCGCTGCCCACCGGGTTGGTGCTCTCCGAACTGCTGGTCAGGATTCCCGAGCCGGCCGCGACGAGCGACCAGGCGGCTGGCGCCGACTACATCAAGCCGTTGCGCGCGGTGCTGCGGCAGGCCGCGGCGCTCAATCAGACCGTGGCCATCTACGGCGCGCGCGGCGACATGGCCGAACAGGCCTTTGACCTCGTGCGCAACACCGAAAACGTCAAGCTGGTCGCGCTGTTCGACCGCGCGATGGCCGGACGTCAGATTGCGGGCGTTCCCGTTTACAGCTCCTTCGATCTGCGCACCGTCCAGCCGGACGTGCTGTTGATCGCGGCGGCCTACTCCGGCCCCGCGATCTACGAACAGCTGAAACCGCTCGAGCCGCAAATGGCGCTCGTGCCTCTCTACGACGTGCGCGCGCCAGCGTGGAACGTCCTGATTCCGGCGTGAGGCCGGCGGCTGGAACGCGGCGACCGGCCGCGGTCCGGTAACTGCAGATGTCCAAACGTTCATCGAAGTCGGCTGTTGCCGAGCGCCCGCCGGCGGCGCCGCAGAAGCCGTTCCGTCTGGCCGGTACCGGTGAGGACATCGATCTTCAGGTGCTGACGCCCGGCGGATGGGTGTCGGTTCACGACACCGCGGACCCGCACGCGGAAGCCAACGATCTCGTCGATCGCGCCGCCAAGGATCAACCGATTCCGTCCGTCGTCGTCCTCCTCGGCCTCGGTCTCGGCTTCATGGTCGAGGCACTGCTGCGCCGGCGCGCGGACGTGCGGATTGTCGCGATCGAGCTGGTGCCGGGACTCTACGAAGTGTGCCGTCCGCATCACGCCTGGCACGAGCTGTTTGACCGCGGCCGGATGGTCGTGGCCGCCGAGCCGGGTGCGCCGCTGCCGAATCCGTCGTGGCCGCCGGCCGTCGTCGACGAGCGTCCGCTCGTGATCGTCAACCCGATCCTCGGACACTTTTTTCCCGAGGCGTTTCAGCAGGCGAAGAGCGCCCTCAAGCAATTTCTCTACGAACAGCGGGCCAACGCGGAGGCGCGGCGGCGGCTCGCCGGGATCTATTTCGACCACACGATCGACAACCTGCCCGCTCTCGCCGGCGCCGCCGACGTGAGCGCGCTCGACGGTCTGGCGGGCGGCCAGGCGCTGGTGCTGATCGGCGCCGGCCCTTCGCTCGATCGGCTCTTGCCCGAACTGAAGAAACATCGCGAGCGGGCCTGGTACGTGGCGCTCGATACCGCGCTCCGGCCGCTGGTGAATGCCGGGATTGTGCCGGACATCGTGATGTCGATCGATCCGACGCTGTTGAACGGCCGGCACGTGTTCAACATTCCGGTGCGGGAACGGCCGTGGCTCATTGCCGAGCCGAGCATCGATCCGCGCGGGATGAATGCCTTCGCCGGGCGAACGTTCGTCTGCAAGATTGGCCGTGCCGATCCATGGCCGTGGCTCGAGAGTCTCGGCGTCGCGCCAACCAAGCTGAAGGTCTGGGGCTCCGTACTGACCGCGTCATGCGATCTCTTCACGCGCATGAACGCCGCGCGGGTGATTTTCGCCGGGATGGACCTGTCGTTCACCAACAACCAGCCGTATTGCCGCGGCACCTCGTTTGAAGAGGACTGGCAGCTGCAGCAGCGGCGCGACGGCCTGCCCTCGCTCGAAGCGGTCTGGGAAACCCGCATTGCCGAAGTCGCCGTCGAGGACGCCGATACTCAGGGCAAGGCCGTCCGCACCGCGCCGCAAATGGTCGCATTCAGGAACTGGGTGCGGAATGTCGTCGCGTCCACGAAGGGTCGCCGATTCATCAATGCCAGTGGTCCGGCCACCATCCTTCACGGCCCGGGCATCGAGCACCGCACGCTGACCGAGGCGCTGAAGGGCATCAGCGGCAAAGTGTCTGCGGAAGAGAAGCTGCGCAAGGCTGCGTCGCGGCCATTCACCGCTGCCGTGCCCGGTCTCATCGACGCGCTCGAGCAGGCCGCTGCACGCGGCGAGGACCAGTCCGAGCTCTGGTCCGGCTGGCAGGAACAGATTCCAGGTTTTTCGCCAGCAACGACGCGGCGCCGGCTGCTGCACGCGGCCCGACGCATTCGTGCGGAACAAGGAGCAAAGGTGATGGCCGGGGCGATTTCAGACTGGGTGGACGTGCCGTTCGACGCCGCCAACTTCGACGCGAAACGTCCGCTCGAATGGCTGGCGAGCGAAGGCAACGTCGTCACCTATGCCTACCGCGTCGAGGGCAAGACGATGACGCTGTCGTTCAGGTTGAAGAAGACCACGCTTCGCGGCGTGCCGGCGAAGGAAATCTACCTGAAGATTCCCGCCGGGTATCTCCCCAACCGCAGCATGTCCAATGTCTTCTGGATGCAGAGCCTTTCGCACAAGGAGATCGGTTACGTCACGGTCAACCCTGGATTCGATCGGGTGATTCTGCGGCGCACAACCGAGGAACTGTTCCCGATTGAACACGGCAACTTCTTCGCCTTTGGCCAGCTGACGTTCGAGGTCCAGTAGCGGCCCCGACGAGCGCGGCGCCATGGACATCGCCATCCTTCGAACCGATCGGGCCGACCAGGACGGCTTATACAACCCGCTCGAGTACCGGGCCGCGCTTGCCGGCGCCCGCGTCGTGGCCTATCTTGCCGCCGACGGCTCCGGCGAGTTCCGGGGGCTGCCGCAGCTTTGTCTCGATCATCTGTCCGATGTCTCGGTCGATCTCATCGTCGCGGCGTCGCCGCTGACTGCCGATCTGCGCCGGCTGCTCACTTCACGTGGCTGGCCGGAAGATCGGTTGCTGTCCTTTGCGACCGAGTCGCACGACTGCGTCGCACGGTGGGACACCGCCGCGCCCGGTCTGTCGTGGCGGGATGCGTCGGAATGGAACGGGGTTGCGCCGCGCCAGCGACACGCGCGGATCGACGGGATGGCCGTCGAGGACATGCCGTCGCCGCTGTCGACTGCCGAGCAGCGCGCGCTGGCCGAGCGTGTGTTCGCAGCGCACCGACGCGCGACGCGTAACGTCCCCGGCAGCGGCCCTTACGCGACTGCGGGATTCTGGGACCGCTTCATTCAGACGACTCGTCCGGCGTACCGGGACTGCATGGCTCGCGGTGACATCTCCTCCTTGAGCGCGCTGCTGGCGTCGTGCTTCAGGAACGAGATGACCACCGGGATGTTTTCCGGCCACGCCGCCTACGACGCCTTCAACCGCTTCGTGCTGGCGGGTGCAGACGGCGCGGGGAAGTTTCGTCAGGTTTTCAACGTCTGGCGGCACAGCGTGCCTGTGCCCGATCTGTCGAGAGTGGCGTCGCCACTGGTTGGGAATCCCTATGGCTGGTGGGTCGACGGCCGGGTCGTGCATCAGAACACGTTCCTCAACGACTATCGGGCCGCATCCGTGAACCAGCTCCTTGACGACGTCGCGCATCCGATTGTCGTGGAGATCGGTGGCGGCTACGGCGGGTTCGGCCGCCAGCTGGTCGCGACCCGGGCGCGCTGCACCTATGTCGGGTTCGATCTTCCTGACAATCTGCTGGTTGCGTCCTATGTCCTGCTCGCGGCGCACCCCGACAAACGCGTGCTTCTCTATGAGTCCTTCGAACAAACGCTCGATCCGGACACGCTCCGGCAGTACGACATCGTGCTGATGCCGCACTTCATGGTGCCGCGGCTCGAGGAGCGATCGGTCGACGGCGTGGTGAACTTCATCAGCCTGTCGGAGATGGAGCGAGCGGCGATTGCCGAATATCACGAACAGATCGAGCGGGTCTGCGGCCGGTTCTTCTATCACGAGAACCTGATCGACAGCGGGCACCGTTTCGCCCAGACCCCGGTCGCGGCGTTTCCGCGGCTCGATCAGTTCAAGCAGGTCTTCAGCGCGCCGTCGCGCTGGCCGTTCTTCGGACCAACCTCACCCGTGCACTGTCACGGAGAGTTTCTCCACGTCCGTCGCGCCTAAGGACCAGTACTACTAGCTAGGCGGCGCGCTCGAGGGCCGTGGCCGGCTCGCGCTCGGTTTCGCCAGCGTCGATGACGACGATTTCGCCGTCGCCGGTCATGGCGTGGCGGACCGAAAGCCGCCGAGCCCCGACGCCGTCGTCGAACTCGAGATGGCCCTGTCTGAGCGGGAAGTTGTCGGCCGGTGCCGTCCGCAGATTCGGCACCACGGGAGGAAAGCCGGCGCGCGCGTGGATTTCGACCAGCAGGTCCGACCACCCGTCGGCATCCAGTTCCTGGAGCGGATGCATGATGCCATCGATCCGGCTGTACGCCGTCGCGACCGATTCCTTCCGCTCGACATAGAGCGCGCTGCCGCCTCCGACCATGGTGCGCATGAGAAGCGCGTCGAGTTGGGGGACGATGTCCCGGGCCTGATCCCACGGGGCGAACCGTCCGATGGCCTCACCGATGCGGCGTTCGAGCTCGGGGTCCTGCTGCGCCGCAGCCAGACCGATCGCGCGAAGGCTCGCGGTGGCCTTCATGCCCATTCCGCACGCGATCGCGATGACGATCCGGTTCAGGTCGTTGAGCGTGATGGTCATCGGCGCCGCATCGGTCGCAGCGTCGGGGAGTACCGGTTCAAGGTACTGCGGGCCCAGGTCGACCTCGAACCGCTCCGCCAACCGGCGGTTGCTGCTGCGCATGATCGGATAGAGCGTTTCAGCGGCTTCGCGGGACACGGCGGACTGCGTTCGCTCGTAACGCCCCAGGATCTTCGCCACGACGAACATCGCCGGCGTCAGATGCGCGTTGAAGAAATCTGGTCTGATGCCGCCGCGTTCAGCGCGCTTGGAGGCCTTGTGAATCAGCGCCAGTGGCAGCTCTCCCGGCGTGGCGTTGACGATGGCGACACTGCGGGGGGCCAGCGCGGCCCGCAGGCCGTCCGGGGCATCGCAGCAATCGAGAAAGTGCGCGAAGACGTTCGACCGAATCGCTTCGTAGCACCGGATGCTGATCCGTCCGAAGGCCTCGCGCCAGAGTGAGCAGAGCGCCTCGAGGTCGATCCGCGGCTCGCAGTCGACCCGCCCGGCGAGCCAGTCATCAAACGTCGTCGCGCCGATCCACTTCTGCTCTTCGCCGAACATCGCCTGCAGCCAGTCCAGCTGATTCCGGAGGAAGACAACGACGCGCACGTCGAAATGCTCGAAGGCGTCACGGATGCGGGCCACTTGCTCGGGCCGGGCCGCGTCGAGTTCTTCGCTGAGCACGATGTGCTGGGCGTCGGGCATCGCGGCGATTTCGCGCACGAGATCGTCGACCGTTCCAAACTCCGGTAGCGACGGGCGCAACCCACAGATCTCCCAGGCGAGATTGTTGTGGCCGCCGTTCCAGACACCGTTCACCTTCGTCGTCCAGCACGCGCCCGGAATGTGATACCCGAACCGCGCGAACGTCTCGCGGTGGATGTCGAGCATGACGCGCGTTGAGGTCGTGCCGGTCTTGTGTAGTCCGACGAACAGGTGAACGATCGGACGGCGCTGCTTTGAATGGATGCGATGCATGGACCTTCAGGCGGCCCACCGGAAACCGGTGCCGCGGGAACTCGGGTGCGGAGGATGGAGTGGTTCGGCAATGAGCAGCTCACCGTTCGCGGTCGGCGCGCTGCGTACCCAGAAGCGCTGCGCGTGGCCCTGGACGCGGCGGATCATCCGGCCTTCGCAGAGGTTGTTCCAGGACGCACGGTTCAGACGGGCGTTGACCTGAATCGCCCGGACGAGGGCCAGCCACTCGGCGTCGTCCATGCGGCGGAGCTCGATCAGATCGCCGTCGGAGCGCCGGTACGCCGTTGCGGCAGGGCCGAGGCGTTCCAGATACAGCGCGGCGTTCGACTGGACGACATCGTCCAACAGTTCGTCGAGTAGTGGACTGGCGATCGGTCCCTCTGGTCCGGTCCAGGGGTGATAGCGTGCGGCAATCTGCGCCGCCTCGTCGGCCACGTCCCCACGATCGCTGAGGAACTGCCAACGCGTGCCGGCCCGGGTCCCGACTTCGAAGCAGCTCGCGGCAATCAGTTCCGCAACCGCTTCGATGCTGAACGAAGGCGCCGGCGCTGGCGGATGACCGGTGGGGAGCGACGGGTCGAGATAGCGCGCGTCGAGCTCGAGGCCGAAGCGTTGTGCCAGCCGGGCGTTGGACGTCCGCATGCGGGCGAAGAGATCGCCGGCGAGATCGACCGGCACGTTCGGCAACCGGCCGCCGGGCAGGCGCGCGTGCTGCGAGGCCGTGAGGATTGCCGGCGAGACCACCGTATTGAAATAGCGCGGATGAACGCCGGCCGCTTTGGCGACAATCGATGCGTGACGGATCAGCGCCAGCGGCAGTTCACCGTAGGAGGCGTTGATCAGCGGCAGGCCGCGCCCGGCCAGCGCCTGGCGCAGTGCCGCCGGCGCCCCGCAGCAGGCGAGAAAAGCGTCGAAGGCGCGTGACTGAATGTCTTCGTACGGAACCACCGTCGTGCGCTCGAAGCGATCGGCCCACGCCGTGCAGAAGGCGTGGTAGTCCACACGGGGATCGTTCGCAAGGTGATCGCGATACCAGTCGTCGGGCGCGGGCGCTCCGAAGAATTTCTGCTCCTCTGCGTTCATCGAGCGCAGCCAGTCCAGCTGGTTGCGGACGAAGACGATGACGTGGACATCGAACGCCGCGAAGGCGCCGCGCAGCCGGTCGATCTGCGACGCGTCGGCGCGATCGAGCGCCTCGGTGAACACGAGGTGCTGCTGCTCGGGGCGCCGGAGGATTTCGTCAACGAGATCGGCCACCGTGCCGTACTCCGGCACGATCGGCCGCTTGGCGCAGATCTCCCAGGCAACGTTGTTGTGGCCGCCGTTCCAGAACCCGTCAACGTGTTGCGTCCAGGCCGCCCGGGGCAGATGGAAGCCGTGGCGATCCAGCAGATCGCGGTGGACGTCGAGCATGAAGCGAATCGCCGTGGATCCGGTTTTGTGGAGACCGACAAACAAATGCACGGTGGGGCGGGGACGTGACATCGCTGGTTCCGGGTTCCGGGTGCCGGGTTCCGGGTGTGGCTGCATCAGATCCGTGCGTGGCGCTGACGTTCCGCCGGTACCGCGGTCAGTGTTGTTTCCCACCGCACCGGACTGCAGTGGCTGATGTGGAACGAGTACGAGTCGAGGCTGTCCATCAACTGCAGCGGTAGCTGCCACATGTCTTCTGCCGAGTGGTAGATCGCCAGGCTGATGGTCGGGCGGAAATTCCTGATCGTCCGCGTCATGCCCGCGAGGGCCGCGGTCTCCATGCCCTCGACGTCGATCTTGATGAAGTCGACCGAGTTCATGGCGGTCGTCTCGACATAGGCATCGATCGTGCGGATTGGGAACGTGCTGCGGGGTTCGGTGGATTGCAGGTCGAGGCACGCCTGGCCGTCGGGATAGTGCAGGAAGCGCCCGTGTCCCGGTTCGGCACCGGCGGCAAAACGCTCCTCGCGAATCTGCGGCCGCCGCGTCTCGACGAACGAGCGGGCGTAGTCGCTCAAGAGATCGAAGCCGACGGGATCGATGTTGTGGACGACGCCGTCCGGCGCCACACAGGCGACGAAGTATGGAATCTCGTGTCCAGTAAACACGCCCAGGTTCAGCACGTGATCGCCTGGCCCGGGACAGGCGGCGTCGAGATAGTCGATGGTGTCGAAGACGGTGGCGGAGAAGTGGCGCCACAGTTCTCGTGGATTTGAGCGGAGGGCGGCACTGTACACGGCGCGTGAACGATCGTCCGCAAGGCGCCCACAGACGCGGGCGATCTCGGCGCGGTGCTGATCGAAGTGCGCGCGCTGTTCCTGCCAGTAGAACGGCGTGTCCGCGAGGGCGTTCCACCCGGTGATCCGTTCGGCGGTGGCGGGACCGCCGAGGTAGCGCGATGCCTGAAACGCCTGACGAAACGCCGCGAACGACGGCAGATCGTCGAGCAGATCCGGCCGGTCCTCGTACCACTGCCAGACGTCCCAGAACGCCCACGGATAGGCCACGGGAATCGGCAACAGACGGCACGAGGAGACGCCCGCTGCCTTGCGCCGTTCGAGCGCGTCGATCTGTGGGAGCGCCGCCGCCTCGAAAAAGACGACGGTGGCATCGCCCGGCGGCGTGGTACCGATGCCGACGCACTGCGCGCGCGGCGAAGCAAAGGCCAGCACCGTCTCCACGCGTCGGGCGAAGGCGGCGTCGCCCGCGGCGTACAGGTAGAACCGGCTGCCAGGGGCGAGGCCCGCCGGCGTCAGGAGCGCCGGAACCGTTGTCGTCGCGCAAAGAGCCATCAGACGGAGACTGCCTTAGCAGGAATGGTGCCGTAGCCAGGGTGCGCTACGTGCGTCGTGGCAGCCGGTTTGCTCCTACGTTGGCTGGCCGCCGACTCCAAGCAGTGCGGCCCGCGAAGATGGCCTGCATCGTAGAAATGGACGCAGTCCCGCTCCCGGACGAGGGAGAGGGCAGCCGGTTCGCCGACTCTCGTGTCGGTCGGCCGACAGCGTCGGAGTGTCGGTAAATGGCAAGCGTGCTGGTTCAACTCCTCAATGCGTACAAGAGGCACGGGTACCTCATTCGCACCGGGTTGAATCCGTTCTACTTCGGCGACGCCGATGCGCCGTTCACGCGCCTCGTCACCGAAGGCGGCTCCTCCGTCGCCGTGGGCGCCGGCCTCGCGTTTCAGGAGATTCAGTTCCTCGAGGCGCTCTTCGCCGCCGGCGCTCGCCCGGCGCGCGCGCTGGTCATCGGCAACGCGTTCGGCTGGAGTTCGATTGCGCTCGGTCTCCTGAACCCCGCGTCGGTCGTCGTTGCGCTCGATGCCGGGCTCGAAGGCGAAGCCAATCTGGTTGGCGCCGATCTCACCCGAAAGATCGCCGCCGAGGAGCGTCTCAACATCCGCATCGTTCAGGCGCTGTCGCCGCGCGATGTGCCGCGCGTCGTCAGCGGCGAATTCGGCCGCGCCCCGCTCGACTTCGTCCTGCTCGACGGCTTCCACTCGAACCGTCAGCTCCGGCGCGACTTCGACGCGGTCGCACCATTCGGATCGCCCACGTGCATCTTCCTCTGCCACGACGTACTCCACTGGCACATGGTCGAGGCGTTTGGTTCGCTGGCGCTGCCCGAGACGCACGAGCGACGCCTGTTGACGAGGACGCCTTCGGGCATGGGACTCGTGTTTCCGCGCGCCATCGGCGCGGATGTCCGTGACGTGATCGAGGCGTTCAGCGATGCCTCGATCGATGTGGCGGCGTTTCAGGCGTCGCTCGGCGCCGTATCCGGTCAGGCCGGACCGCGGCTGATCGAACGCCTGGCGCACGGCTGGAAGCTGCAGCGAATTGGCGAAGCGGGCATCCTCGAGCTCGAAGGCCGCGAGGCCGACGCGCGGCACGAACTGCAGCGCGCGGCCGACGAAGGCGCGTCGGACGCGGAGGTGCAGATGACGATCGGCGCGCACCTCGTCGACCGTGGACGAAGCGCCGAAGCCGAAGAATTTCTGCGCAGCGCCTGCGCGCTCCGGCCGGACTGGGCGCTCCCCGCGCATTTGCTCGGGCGCGTGCTCAAGGACGGACGGCGATACAGCGAAGCGCGCCTGTTCCTGGAACAGGCCTCGGCCCTCGAGCCGGACTGGGCGCCGCCGCAACACGAACTCGGCCTCGTGGTCCGCGCCCAACACGGCGATGCCGCCGCCGTCGGTTATTTCGAGCGCGCCGTCGCCCTCGATCCGGCCTGGTCGCCGCCGTATCTGGAACTGGGGGTCGCGCGTTTTCATGCCGGCAACGACGAGGGCGCACGCGAGGCGCTGGCGCATGCGATGGCGCTCGCGCCAGGGCTTGCCGCCGCGCATCATGTGATGGGCCTGGCCACGCGCCGCCGCGACGGGCACGCCGCGGGGTTGCCGTGGCTCGAAAAAGCGGTGGCACTCGCGCCGCTGTCGGCCACGGCGCACTTGGACCTCGGTGCTTCGTATCTGAGGCTGGAGCGCAGCGAACCCGCTCGGCGTTGCTTTGAACGCGCGGTGGAGCTCGATCCCACTCTGGCTGCGGCGCATTTCGAGCTCGGGCTCATTCACTTCCGCGCGAAGAACGATGCGGCCGCGGCCGAGTCTCTGAGGCGCGCGATCGCCCTCGACGATGAATTTGCGCCGTCGCAGCACCTGCTGGGCCTCGTTGAGCAGCGGCGTTCGAATCAGGAGGCGGCCCGCCGATGCCTCGAGGCCGCCGTCCGGCTATCGCCCGAGACCGCGAGCTATCAGTTCGATCTTGCGATGCTGTATCGCATGGCCGGAGAGACCGAAGGCGCGGCGCCCTGCTTTGCGGCTGTCGTGCGGCTGGTGCCGGGATGGGCGGCGGCGCATCTCGAGCTCGGCGTCATCCAGTTTCAGCGCGAGGACTACCCGGCCGCGCTGGCCAGTATGCAGGCGGTGATCGCGCTCGCGCCCGAAGGGCCGCTCGCCTACCACATCACCGGCATCATTACCGCGCGCCTGGAGGGACCAGACGCAGCGACGCCCTGGTTCGAGCGTGCCATTGATCGCGACAGCCGGTCTGCTGACCCGCTGTTCGAACTCGCGCTGATCAAGGTCGAGCGCGGCGCGGATGCGGAAGCTGTCGCGCTCTTGGAACAGGTCGCGGGCCTCGACGCCCGCTGGGCCACGCCCCGCCATATCCTCGCCACGCTGGCCCGGCGTCACGGAAATCTGACGGAAGCCCTGCGCTGGCTCGAAGAGGCGGCGCGCCTCGATCCCGAGACGGCCACCATCTGGTTCGACCTTGGTCAGGTCCAGCGGACGCTGGGCGACGCCGCCGGTGCAGTGCGCAGCCTGACTGAAGTGACCCGGCTGAAACCCGAGTGGGCCGTTGCGCAGTTCGATCTCGGCCAGTTGTGCCGCGCCCGCGGCGAGGTACGCCGCGCCATCGAACACCTCGACCGCGCAGCGACGCTCGTGCCGGAGTGGACCGAGGCGCATTTCGACGTCGCCCAGCTCCGGAAGGCGATTGGCGAACGTGCCGGCGCGGTGCGAAGCCTCGAGGCCGCCACGGCGCAACGGCCGGAGTGGCCCGCGGCGCATTTCGATCTCGGTCAACTGCGCAAAGAGCTCGGCGATCTGGCGGGCGCGGCGCGGAGTCTCGAGGCGGCGACAACCCAGCAGCCAGAATGGCCGGCGGCGCATTTTGATCTTGGCCAACTGCGCAAGGAGCTCGGTGATCTGGCGGGCGCGGCGCGAAGCCTTGAGGCAGCGACAACGCAGCAACCAGAGTGGCCGTCAGCGCACTTCGATCTTGGCCAACTGCGCAGGGCACTCGGCGACATCGCCGGCGCCGCGCGGAGTCTCGAGGCGGCGACGACGCAGCAGCCGGAGTGGCCAGCGGCACACTTCGATCTCGGTCAGCTGCGCAAGGAGCTCGGCGATCTGGCGGGCGCGGCGCAGAGTCTCGAAGCGGCGACAACCCAGCAGCCAGAATGGCCGTCAGCGCACTTCGATCTTGGCCAACTGCGCAGGGCACTCGGCGACTTCGCCGGCGCGGCGCGGAGTCTGGAAGCGGCGACAACCCAGCAGCCGGAGTGGCCCGCGGCGCATTTCGATCTCGGTCAGCTGCGCAGGGAGCTCGGCGATCTGGCGGGCGCGGCGCGAAGCCTTGAGGCAGCGACAACGCAGCAACCAGAGT
>CAZOAZ010000024.1:56116-87897 GCA_964577955.1 uncultured Bifidobacterium sp.
GATCTGGCGGGCGCGGCGCGAAGCCTTGAGGCAGCGACAACGCAGCAACCAGAGTGGCCGTCAGCGCACTTCGATCTTGGCCAACTGCGCAGGGCACTCGGCGACATCGCCGGCGCCGCGCGGAGTCTCGAGGCAGCGACAACGCAGCAACCAGAGTGGCCGTCAGCGCACTTCGATCTTGGCCAACTGCGCAGGGCACTCGGCGACATCGCCGGCGCCGCGCGGAGTCTCGAGGCGGCGACGACGCAGCAGCCGGAGTGGCCCGCGGCGCATTTCGATCTCGGTCAACTGCGCAAAGAGCTCGGCGATCTGGCGGGGGCGGCTCGCAGCCTCGAGTGCGTGACGACCCAATCGCCGGAGTGGGTCGAGGCGCACTTCGATCTCGCGCAGCTCCGCCTCGCGCTCGGCGATCAGGATGGCGCGGCGTCGAGTTTCGAAGCCGCCGCCGCACTCCGCCCAGACTGGACATCGCCCCACTTCGAAGCCGGACAGATCCGATACCGACTGGGGCAGTTCGAGAAAGCCAGGCCGCTCCTCGAACAGGTCGCCTCACTGGATTCGGGTTATGCCGCGCCCCGTCATCTGCTCGGTCTGATCGCTCTCGAGCTCGGCGAGCCGTCCGCGGCCCTCCGGTGGCTGACGGCGGCCGTGGCGCTCGAGCCGCGTTCCGCCGACATGCAGTTCGATCTCGCGCAGCTGCGACTCGCCGACGGCGATACGGCGGGCGCCGCGGACGCCTTCGCGGTCGTCGCAGAAGTCGCGCCGGAGCGAACGGCCGTGCAGCTTCAGCTTGGCCTGATTCGCTACCGCCAGCAGGACGAGGTCTCCGCGCATCGTCATCTGCGGATCGCGATCGAGCAAGGCGCCGATGACCCGCTGGCGCATCACATCGTTGGGGTCCTGGAGCTTCGGGCCGGACAACCGGCCGCAGCGCTGCCACGATTCGAGCGGGCGATCGCCCTGGTTCCGGATTGGGCCGATCCGTATTTCGAGCGCGGCCGCGCCTTCCGGGCCCTCGGCGACGAACGGCGCGCCCTCGCGGACTTCGAGATGGTCCTCGCCCTCGCGCCCGACTTCGGCGAGGGTTGGCTGTCTGCCGGACGTTCGAGCTACCGGCTGGGCCTGTGGAACGACGCGACGGAACGATTCGGCCGGGCGCTCGATCTCGAGCGGGGCGACGAGCAGGTGTGGTCCGAGCTGGCCGAGAGCGCGTTCGCGGCGGGATCGTGGGTGCGTGCCTTGCAGGCGTTGGAACAACTGCAGCGGCGAACACCGTCGTCTTTCAAGCTGCACAAGAACATCGCGATCTGTCAGCGGGCGCTCGGACAACTGCACGAATCGCGGCGAACGCTCGAGGAGGCGCTGGTGTTCGATCCGCTGTGGGCCGGCGCACACCTCGAACTTGGACGTACGCTCGCTGCGCTGGAGCAGCGCGATGCGGCGGAACGCGAAGTGACGACGGCGCTCGATCTGCGCCCTGACTGGCCGGAAGCACAGGCGGGGCTGGAATTCCTTCGTCTTGGCAGGGTTCGGGCTTCATGAGGAAAGGAATGGCTGATATGGGTGGAGCAATTCTCTGGTTCACCGGGTTGTCTGGGGCTGGAAAGAGTACGCTGGCCGATGCGATCGCGGCACGGCTCGCGCGGGTTCGCCCGGTGGAGATCCTCGATGGCGACGAAGTGCGCACGCACCTTTCGAAGGGGCTGGGTTTCAGCCGCGACGATCGCGATACCAACGTTCGGCGCATTGGATTCGTGGCGCGCTTGCTGGCGCGTCATGGGGTACTGGTCATCACCGCGGCGATTTCGCCCTACGCGGAGACTCGCGACGAGATGCGCCGGCTGGCGGCGGCCGAGGGGATTCCGTTTGTCGAGGTGTTTGCCAATCCGCGGCTCGAGTCATTGATCGCCCGCGATGTGAAGGGGCTTTACAAGCGCGCGCTTGCAGGCGAGATCGATCACTTCACCGGGATTTCCGATCCGTATGAACCGCCGGTCAACGCCGAGTTGACGGTCCGGACCGACGTCGAGCCGGTCAGCGTCAGCGCCGATCGGGTGCTCCGTCTCCTCATCAGCCGGGGCCTGCTGTCCAACGTGTTAGCGGCGTAGGATGGGTTGACGCTGGTCCCTGCCGAGATCCGTGCGACTGCCGCCGCGATCGTTCAGACTCGTTCGATGACGGCGAGCTCACCGTTGGCGGTCAGCGCATGCCGGGCCCACAGGTACTCCGGACGCCCGGCGCGGTCGAATTCCACGTAACCCTGCCGCAGGTTGTAACCAAGAACCGGTGCATAGCCCGCGCGGTATTGCAGCTCGGTCATCAGCGATTGCCACTCGTCGCCGCTCAGGTTCCGGATCGGCGTCATGCCGCCGGCGTTGCTGCGAAACGCCGTCGCGCGATCGTCTTGCCGTTCGAGATACAGCGTCTCGTCGCCGTCACAGGAGCTTTCCTCGATGAGATCGTCGAGGTGGCGTGGACCGGCGGTCAGATCCCTCCAAGGATAGCACTCGCGTACGAGCTGCTGCAGGTCGTCGTGCAGCGGCGTGCCCGCGGCGCCGGCGTGCTTCACGACGAGGAGCCGCATCTGGACGGCCGCTTTGAAGCTGACGTCGCAGGCGATGTTCATCACGACCTTCGCGAGGTCGTCGAGATCCGAGGGCGCAAATTCATCGACCCCGCCTTGTGCCGGCAGCTGTGGGTTCAGATACGGCGCGTCCAACGCCAGCCCGAAGCGCTCCGCCAGGCAGCGATTCGTCCGCTGCATCGCGGGAAACAGGTCCTGGGCGACGTCCGCCGAGACCACCGAACGCGTCCGTGAGAAGCGACCCAGCTGGCGCGCCGAGGACATGGCGGCACCGCTGACGGATCGGTTGAAATACGCTGGTTCGATGCCGGTCGCGGCGGCACATGCGGCGGCCTCCCGAATCAGTGCCAGCGGAAACTCGCCGGGCGTGTCGTTGATGATCGGCAGGCCGCGCGCGGCGAGAGCTTCGCGCAACGCCGCCGGTGCGTTGCAGCACTCGAGGAAGGCGTCGAAGACACGCCGCTTGACGTCTTCGTAGCAGCGGATGGTCACCGTGCCGAAGACCTCTGCCCAGCGGCGGCAGATCCCATCCAGGTCGAGCCGTTCGTCGCCGCGCCGCCGGAGGTACCAGCTCTCGAAGTCGGTCGCGCCGAACCATTTTTGCTCTTCGGCGAAGATCGCTTGCAGCCAGTCGACCTGGTTGCGGACGAAGACGATCACGCGGACGTCGAAACCGGCGAACGACTCGGCGAGCCGGCGGATGTGTTCAGGCTGCGCGACGTCGAGGTCTTCGCTGAGCAGAATGTGCTGATCGGCGGGACGGCCGGCGATTTCACGCACCAGGTCGGCCACGGTGCCGTACTTGGCGACCGGCGGATGATTGCCGCAGATTTCCCACGGGATGTTGTTGTGGCCGCCGTTCCAGAAACTGTGCATGAACGACGTCCAGGTCGCGCGCGGCACGTGGAAGCCGTGGGCCGCGAGCAGACCGCGGTGGACGTCCAGCATGAACCGGATCGCCGTGCTGCCGGTCTTGTGGAGGCCGATGAAGAGGTGGACGGTGGGCCGCCCTGGAACCGCCGGCACCATACTCAGGCCGCGTAGTCGCGGCGGGCGGCGATCCGGCGCAGCGGGTGAGTCGTGATCCGTTCGTCTGACGGCGCTTTACCGTTGGCGCGAGCGTCGGCGAAGTCGGGGTAACGGAGCGAGGCGGTGACGAAGCAGCCGCGTGCCACTGCGCCGCAGCCCAGGCGCGCCATGGCCACGCCGAGATTGTTGGCGCCCTCCGGTGTCGGCTCGAGGAATTCTGCGCGCTGAAACGACTGCGCGGCCTCTTCATCGCGGCCGCCGAACTTCAGCAGGGCGACGCCTCTCGAGAACGCGCGGCGCCAGCCTTCGCGAAACGGCCACGGACCCTCCGGTTCGAGTACCTCGTTCGGATCCGCGTCCGCCGGACTGGCCTCGTCGATGAAGCGGAGTGCCATGCCCGGTTCGTCGCGGAAGAGCGCCATCGACGCGAGCGCCCAGTCCGCGACGCGCGGTGTGTAGCCGGCGCGGAGGAACTGGTCGCGGATCACGCCGTAGTCGTGCTTGCGCAGCGCCGTCGCCACCGCGGCGCGCTGGCGCGCGATCTGTCGCGAGACGCTGCCGGCGTAGGCGTAGATGCGGTAACCCACCTCGTTGCTCCAGGCCACGCGCGCCCCGCGCGCGACCGCGCGGAGAAAGAGGTCGTAGCTTTCGGGACCGAAGACGGCCGGATCGTAGCCGCCCGCGTCGCGATACACCTGGACCCGGAAACCCACCGGTGAATCACCGGGCAGCCAGTTACGTTCGAAGAGCCGCAGCGCGCCGCCCGGCCGCTGGAGAAAGCCCGGCGCAGGGAGCCGCTCGAGAAAATGTCCGCTCGCGCCATCAAACAGATCAAAGGCGTCGACGGCGAGATCGTGCGTTTGCAGTGCGTCGATGAGGCGCGCCGCCCGCCCTGCAACCCACTCGTCGTCGGCGTCGACCCAGGTGGCGAACGGCGTGGTGACGGCATCGAGGCCGGTCTGACGGGCGATGGGAATACCGCCCGGATCGGGCGCCTGGATGACCTGCAGCCGCGCGCCGGCGATGGCGCGCGCGCGCGCGACCGTGTCGTCGGTGCAGTGATCGTCGACGAGGAGCAGCGGACAGCCGGTTTCGGCGACACAGGAGCGGACGGCCCGTTCGATAGTGGCGGCGGCGTTGCGCGCGGCAATCAGAATCGTCAACTGGCTGGTCATGCGTTTTACCCTGCGGCGGCCAGCGGGGCGGGTTCCGACCACTGCCCGCGGCCGTCTTTCCAGGCCTCGTACTCGTGCGACCGAAGGGCGCCGATGAACGTCTCAGGACGAATCGTGTGCGACGTGAACTCCGCCCAGTCCGCGAGCGGCGGTTCGAGTTGCGCCGCGCTGCCGGCCAGACGCTCTGCCGCGGCAAACAGCGCCGCGCTCGTGCGCGGCGTCGCGCGATGCAGCGACCGGATGCGGGCGTCCAGACCCTTGCTGTCCAGCGCTGGCATGCGGCCGAGCGCCGCCGGCAGTGTGGACTGTTCGATGAAGGCGTGATGCAGGATGCCGCCCGCCGTGGCATTGACGAAGCGCGTCCCGGTGGCGCTCTCGATCTGACGGCACATCCAGTCGCGGAACGACACGAGATGCGCCGCGGTCCGGACCTGATGGCCCTCGGCGTCGCTCTCGAGCATCAGCGGCCACCGGTTGACCGCCTGTTTCCAGATCGCGTCGAAGGTCTGGCCGGCGCCGATCGAGATCGACCACTGCGACTCGAACGTCGTCCCGCGGCAATACGGGCGGCCGTCAACGAATGCGAAGTCCAGACCGGCAAAGACGATCGGCGAACAGCCCATGCGGAGCGCGAGGTCGAGCGCGGAGGTCGCTGTCGATCCCCACGTTTGGAGCTGACCGCGATCGATGCCGAGCGACCGCAGCCAGGGCCACGGATGATGGTCGCTGACGTTGAAGATGAACGTCCGCCGGTCGAACGCGGCCAGCGCCGACGGATGCAGACTGCCTTCGGCGACCAGCCACGATCCCCGCGGGTTGGGCAGCGCCGACAGGTGCATCGCGTTCAGCTCGGAAGGATCCGACGCGACGATGAACCGCGGCGTGACGCCGACGGTCATGAGCGGCCGCGCCGCTGCCGAGCACGCAATGACGACGGCGCGGTCGGCGATGGCGGCCAGTTCCGGCAGCCGCCCGTCGAGCGACGGGCCGGGACCGACGATCACCGCCGGGGTCGACGGGAACGCTCCCTTCAGCGTCGTGACATCGCCTTCACGGGCAATACAGGCGGCGTTGGCCAGAGTATGCAACAGATAGCGCCCGGCGTTCACCCGCCGCGCCTGGGCATTGGCGCGGGCCTCGCGCACCAGCCGATCGACGATGGACTCGGCCGCGTCGACCGCTTCGGGAATTTGCGGCGGCAGGTCGGGATCGATCAGGAGCGGAAGATCGGACGGCACGCTCGAGGGGCGCCAGGCGGCGTTCGCGCCCGGGTATTCGGGGCCGACAAACAGTTGGAGACGGCCGGCCGCGATCCACGCCGTCCAGTCGCGGCGGGTCAGGAAGTTGCGCGCCGATGCACGATCGGGCTCGAGAACGATCACGTGTGCGCGCGGATTCCCACGCTCAATCGCGTCGAGCAAGGATCCGTTGCCACAGCCGATGATGAAGAGAGTGTCCGGCACGGGTCCGGCGACGGCGTCGCTGAGCCGTGCGGCCGCCTCGGCGACGGTCTCGGGCGTATGTGCAATGACGGGCAGCGTCTCCGGATGGAGGATCGGCTCGTGGCCCATTCGCGCGCGCAGCGCGTCGAGGTTTCCGGCAAGAAAGTTGGACACGTCTTGGCAGCGCATCCGCAACCTGCGTGCCATGTGCTGCACGCTTCAGCGACGACCGCCCAGTCGTGAAATCACGCCAAAACGCAGTCATCACAGGGGAAAGCGAGCCGGCGATGCGGTTGGTGTCCCGACGATGATGTCGAAGTTCCGACATGACACTTTGTTCAAGTTGTGACCGAGGGTGCCGATTTCCCAACCGGAGTTTCTCAGAACCTCCAGGGGGAGTCGTGCGATATCGTCATGCCGTCCGTTGATCTGCCGCACGTGCTAGTCGTCGGCGAAAGTACCGACCTCACAACTTCGATCTGTCAGTCGCTCGCGTCCGAGCGTTTCCGCTGTTCCGGTGCGACCGGTACCAGCGAGGCGCTGGCGCTGGCGCGCCGCTCCGGTGTGGATGTGGCGCTTCTCGACGTCTCGGGCGTGAGTCCCGTGGATCGGCTCCGTCTCGCGCAGCGGCTGCGCAACGAGAACCAGGATCTCGGCGTCGTCCTCGTTGCCGCTCAGCGCAGCCTCGAAGATCTCGTCGACGCGCTTCGGATGGGCGTCGTGGATTTCCTGGCCAAGCCGGTCAGCGCCGGTGAACTCGCCGACGCGGTCAACCGCGCCATCGAGTGGCGCGAATCCGTTCAGCAGTCGCGCGGATCGCTCGCGCAGTACGAAGAAGAGATGGCGCAGGGCGTGGTGCGCGTCGGCAGCCTGCTCACCGAACAGGGCGTGTCGTCGTCGGCGGCGCTCGATAGCTGCCTCGAACAGCTCTATGGCGCCAATTCCGGCGCGCTGCAGCATGCCCGCCGCGTTGCCGCGTCGTCGCTGCGGCTCGCCCGGGCGCTCGACATCGCGGAGCCGCTGCTCGGTCACATCGAGCGCGCGGCGCTGCTGCACGATGTCGGCAAGCTGGCGATCCCGCAGGCGATTCTGAAGAAGGAATGGCCGCTCAGTTCCGGCGAGCACGCGATCGTGCGCTCGCACGTGCGAGTGGCGGCCGAAGTCTTGATCCGCGTGCCCTATCTCGCCCCGACCGCCGAAATCGTCGGCGGCACGCGCGAGCGCTTCGATGGCCGCGGTTACCCGCAGCAGCTGCGCGGGACCGCGATTCCGATCGGCGCGCGCGTCATCGCGGTGGCCGAAGCGTTCGACACGCTGAGCGGGGGCGGGTCGCCGCTGCCGCCGCAGGCCGCAGCGTCGGCCAACGCCCAGCTGGTACGCAACGCCGGATCCTGGTTCGATCCGCAAGTGGTGAACGCCTGGCTGCGTTGTCAGGACGCGCCGGCGGCAGAGTGTGAGTCAGGAGTGAGACGGCAATGATGCGTGCGCAGAATCGCGAGGCGCGGAGGACGGCATGTTCGTAATCATTGGTGCGCTGGTCGTCCTCGGCGCGGTCATCGGCGGGTACGTCATGGAAGGCGGCCACGTGCTGGTGCTCTACCAGCCGGCCGAGTTCGTCGTCATCGGCGGCGCCGCGCTCGGCAGCCTGCTCATCGCGACGCCGCCGAAGGTCGTCAAGCAGTTGATCGGGCAGATCCTGAAGCTGCTCGGATCGGGGCCCGGCAAGACCGACTACATGGACCTGCTGGCCATGCTCTATCAGTTGTTCAAGGCCGCGCAGCAGGCCGGCGTGATGGCGCTCGAGTCGCACTTTGAGAAGCCGGCGGAGAGCTCCATCATCTCGAAGTACCCGAAGTTCCTCGCCAAGCACCACGCGGTGGACTTTCTCGCCGACTCGATCAAGGTAATCATCATCGGCGGTATCGGGCCGCACGATTTCGAGAACCTGATGGAGCTCGACCTCGAGGTCCGGCATCACGAAGCGCAGGCGCCGGCGCAGACGCTGAACCGCGTCGCCGACTCGCTGCCCGGCCTCGGCATCGTCGCGGCCGTGCTCGGTATCGTCATCACGATGGGCGCCATCGACGGCCCGCCGTCGGAGATCGGCCACAAGGTCGGCGCGGCGCTGGTCGGCACGTTCCTCGGCATTCTGTTGTCGTACGGATTCATTTCACCGTTGGCGACCGCCATCGACACCCGCATCAACCAGGAAGGCTGCTACGAGCAGTGCATCAAGGCCGGACTGCTGGCGATGTACAAGGGCTTCTCGCCGATGGTGTCGGTGGAGTTCGCGCGCCGCGTGCTGCCCGACGATGTCCGTCCGTCGTTCGACGAGACCGAGCAGTTGTGCAAGGGTGTGATGCGCGCTGAGACGCAGGCGGCCGCGGCATGAGCACGCCCGTTCAGCCGGTCATCATCGTCAAGAAGAAGGGTGGCCATGCCGGTCACCATGGTGGCGCCTGGAAGGTGGCCTACGCCGACTTCGTGACCGCGATGATGGCGTTCTTCCTGGTCATGTGGCTGGTGAGCAGCTCGAAGGCAGTCAGAGCCGGCGTCGGCGGCTACTTCCGCGACCCGGTGGCCTTCATGGAGGGCGGCAAGGGCGTCCTCCCGGGTGGCGAGACGCTGGACAAGCCGACGACCGAAGCGCCGGCGCCTGCCGAGGCCCCGCAGGAATCGAGCGAGGATGTCGAGCGCGCGCGGCTCGAGCTCGCGGTGACGCACATCAAGGAAGGCCTCGCCGAAGTTCCGGCCTTCCAGGCGCTGCGCGATCAGGTGGAGTTCTCGGTGACCCCGGAAGGCCTTCGCATCGATCTGATCGAGAAGGCGGAGAGCAGCTTCTTCGACTCGGGCAGCGCCAAGATGAAGGGCGAAACCGAGCGGATGCTCGCGGTCATTGCCATCGAGCTTGGTGCCCTTAACCACGATGTCGTGCTCGAAGGCCATACCGACAGCCGGCCGTACGCGAGCACCAACCGCTATTCGAACTGGGAGCTCTCGTCGGACCGCGCCAACGCCGCCCGCCGGATCATGGAGATTGCCGGGGTGAAGCCGAACCAGGTGACGGCGGTGCGCGGCCTCGCCGATCGCGAGCTGCGCTATCCCGACGACCCACGCGATCCGCGGAATCGCCGCGTCTCGATTCTGGTCAAGAGCCCGCTGATGAAGAAGGCCAGCGAAACCCCGAAGGCGCCGGCACCGGCGTCATCCGCGACCGAGCCTGCGCCCGCCGCAGCCGCGCCGGCCGTGAAGACCGAGACGCCGGCCCACTGAGTCCCGCGCGAACGGCTGGTATGATGACGGCGTTCTGGTCCGTCGTCATCGATGCCTGATCGCTTTCGAGAGCTGATCGCCAACGCCCGCGATATCTTCGCGATCGTCGATCGATCCGGCGCCATCACCTACGTCAACCCCGCGATTCAGGCCACGCTCGGCCGCATTCCGACCGAAGTGGTCGGCAGCGTGCTCTGGGAAGTGGTGCACCCGAGCGACGTCGTGCAGGTCCGGTCGGCGCTCAACGCCGCCTTCGAACAGGGTGGACGCCAGCGACTCGAGTTCCAGATGGTGGACGTCAATGCCGTGTGGCATCGGCTCGAGGCGCTCGTCCACCTGCTTGACGGCGACGCTGGGGCCGGTCTGATTGCGACCGACGTCACCGAGCAGCGTCGTTCCGAGGCGGTGCTGCGGCAGCGCGATGAGCAGCTCCGTCAGGCCTACAAGATGGAGGTCCTGGGCCGCCTGGCCGCGGGTATCTCGCACGACTTTGGCAACCTGCTTACCGTGATCATCGGTGCCAGCGGCCAACTGCTCGACGGACTCGAGAGCGCGTCGGGCCTGCGGTCGCACGCCGAATCGATCAAGCTGACCGCCGAGCGTGCCGGCGTCATGGTCCGGCAGCTGCTCGGGTTCGGGCGGTTGCACGTGCAGGACCCCGAAGTCCTCGACGCGAACCAGGTGGTCATCGAGGCCGAACAGCTGCTGCATCGCCTGCTCGGCGAACACATCAAGCTCCGGACGATCTGCGGGGCCGACCTCTGGCCGATCTCCGCCAATCGCAATCAGATCGAACAGGTGCTGCTCAACCTCGCCGTCAACGCCCGCGATGCGATGCCGGAGGGCGGGACGCTGACGATTGAAACGCGCAACGTCTCAGGCGATGCGCTGACGGTCAGACTGCCGCGGGCGACCTCCGGCGGCGTCGCCATCAGCGTCAGCGATACCGGCGTCGGCATGGATCACTCGACACAGGCCAAGGCCTTCGAACCGTTCTTCACGACCAAGGGACTCGGCAAAGGCACGGGTCTCGGACTGTCCACGGTCCACAACATCGTGAAGGACGGCGGCGGCTGGATCGAGCTGGTGAGCGCGCTCGGGAAGGGCACCACGATCACGTTTGGTTTCCCGCGAGTGTTGGAGGCGCCGGTGGGGCAGCGGCCGGCGGCGGCGAGCGTGCGCGGCGGCACGGAGACCCTCCTGCTCGTCGAGGATGAACCAGGCGTTCGCGAGCTGGTTCGCGACATGCTCGATCTCGCCGGCTACACGGTGCTCGAAGCCGCGATGCCGTCCGAGGCCGAGCGCCTCAGCCACGAATTCTCCGGTGACATTCAGCTGCTGCTGACCGATGTCGTCATGCCCGAGATGAGCGGCCTGGAACTGTCGGCGCGGCTGCGCGTCGCGCGGCCGGACCTTCAGGTCATGTACATGTCAGGATTTCCCGAGCCGACGGTCGGCGATGGATCGGCGGAGGCGCCTGGCGCGCACTTCATCTCGAAGCCGTTCGATCGCCAGGGGCTGCTTCGCTCCGTCCGGCGGGCGCTGGACGCGACGGATGCGCCGGGCGGACGATGATGCAGCCGTCTTCGGACCTCGTCACGCGCGCCTTGTGGGACGCTGCCGAGATTGCGGTCGTCGCGACCGACGGCAAGACGATCCGCTTCGCCACCAAGGCATTCGGGCGCCTCGTCGGCGTGGCGCCCGCGGCGCTCGACGCTGCCGACCTCGCGACCTTTGTACACGCTGACGACCGCGGCACGCTCACCCGCGCCATCGAGCTGACACGACGATCGGGCGATTCGTCAGGCACAACCGATCTGCGCCTGGTGACCGCTGCTGGTGTCGTCGTGGTCGAGCACACCGCGCGCGCGGTGGAAGTCGAGGGGCATCGTCTCGTGGCGTCGACGTTCGTGCCGGTCGCCGATCGCAACCGCATGGCTGACGCCCTCGCGGCGAGCGAGCAGCGCTATCGCGATCTGTTTGAGGAAGACACCGACGGCCGCTTCGTGGCGACTCCGGACTGGCGCATCATGGACTGCAACGCGGTCCTGGCCCGCATGCTTGGTTACGAAGAAGGCGCAGCGCTGGTCGGCGCGAGCCTGCTGGAACTGACGCCGGACGCGCCGGTGCTGCAGAAGCTCCTCGCGGTGACGCGGGTCGAACGGCGCGCGGGTCCGGCGGAGCTGCAGATGACCCGCGCCAACGGGGCCACGATCGACGTCTCGTTTTCGCTTTCGGGATCGGTCGGCGAACCGGGCACGCTCGTCTCGATTCGCGGGCAAGTGGCCGAGATCACCGAGCGCAAGCGGCTCGAGTCCAGGCTCCAGGGCGCGGAACGGATGGAAGCGATCGGCCGTCTCGCCGGCGGCCTCGCGCACGACTTCAACAATCTCCTCACCGTCATCAGCGGCAACAGCGAGCGCCTGCTCGAGGCGCTGCCGGCCAACGATCCGTTCCGCCATTCCGTCGCCGCGATCGATCAGGCGGCGGCCCGGGCGGCGTCGATGACGCGGCAACTGCTCGCTTACAGCCGCCGCCAGGTGTTTCAGCTTCGTCCGCTCTCGCTCGAAAAACTGGTGGACGAGGCGCGACCGGTGATGGCCGAAATCGTCGGCGATCACATCGACGTGCGGTTTCAGGTGCAGGACGATTTGCCGCTCATCAGCGCCGATCCGCGGCAGGTCGAGCACGTGCTGGCCAACCTGCTGACCAACGCGCGCGACGCGATGCCCGCCGGAGGCGTCATCACGATCAGTGTCGATTCGATGGATGTCGGCGACAGCGCCACGCGCGAGCGCGTCTGGCTGCGGCCGGGACGCTACGTGCGATTGAGCGTGACCGACAGCGGGCACGGCATGGATCCGGTGACGCGCGCGTATGCGTTTCAGCCGTTCTTCACGACCAAGCGCATGGGCAACGGCCGCGGTCTCGGGTTGGCCACGGTCTACGGCATCATGAAACAGAGCCACGGGTTCGTCTGGGTCGAGAGCGAGACCGGCCATGGCGCGACGTTCACGCTGCTCTTTCCGGCCATCCGCTCCGACCGGCCCGATGCGGCGCGCGATACCGCCACCAATACGGAAACGATCCTCGTCGTCGAAGAGGATGGCGAACTGCGCGCGCTGGTCGGCGAGGCGTTGCGGCGGCGCGGCTACCAGGTGCTCGAGGCCGAGTCCGCGACGGCGGCGCTCGAGATCTTCGCGTCGCATCCGGCCCGCATTCACCTCGTCGTCTCCGACAGCGGCGCGGTGACCAGCCAGGGCGCGCCGCTCGTCGCCAGGTTGAAGGCGATCGATCCGTTCGTTCAGTCGCTGGCGACGCTCCAGCCGTCGGATGCCGTCGAAGGCCCGCGCGTCCTGCCGACGACGCCGTCGATTCAGAAGCCGTTCATCCTGCAGGCGCTCGCCGACAAGGTCCGCGAGGTCCTGGACTCGGGTGAGGGACGAAGCTAGCTAAGGTGTTGATAGGAGCTTTTGTGATGAAAAGACTCACGCTTACATTCTCAGTCGTGGTGTGGGGATTGGTCTCAGGCCAGACGTTGGTGGCACAAGCACCGTCCGTGGAGTACCGCGTTGTGGCCACCAACAAGACGTCCACAATGGAGAAAGAACTCAACGAGGCGGCGGAGGCCGGCTTTCGCTTTCAGACGGTCATGGGCGGCGAAACCGCCATCGGCGGCAACGAGACCGTCGCGGTCGTGGCACGCTCAAAGTCCGGGACTGGCCGTTACAGCTACAAACTGCTGGCGACGTCGCGGACCTCCACGATGGAGAAGGAGCTGCGGGAGGCGGCGGCTGCGGGGTTCGAATATCGAGGCCAAACGGTTTTCAAGTCGACGTTCGGCGGCGAGGAAGTTGTCTGCGTGCTCGAACGCGACAAAGACAATAGCGCCGTCAGGTCAGACTACAAGCTTGTCGCCACTAGCCGGACATCGACGCTCGAGAAGGAATTGGTGGAAGCCGGAGCTGCGGGGTATGAGCTCGTCGGGATGACGGTTGCGAAAACCGCCGTCGGAGGCAAAGAACTGGTCGCGATTATTCGTCGTCCGGCGATGGCGCGATGACGAGAGCGTTGTGCGTTCCTATGAGCGCTGTGTTCAGAGCTCTTCACCATGCAGCATCGTTGACACGGAGGTTCTCACCGCCAATCGCTACTCCGCCCTTCGAACAACGGCAGCAATCGGCAACCCCACGCAGACGACGATGATGGTGCAGCCGATGAGCCGCTGCGTGAGCGGCGGAGCCGCGCCGCCGGGAATGGCGGACAGCGGGATCACGACGAAGTTCATGAACGTGTAGACGGCGATGCCGTAGAGGACGCCGCAGATGATGGGATGGGCAACCAGCCAGCGCAGACGCCGGCTCGCGATGTAGAAGACTGCCGCGGCGACGGTCGCGATCAGGAAGTGAAATGCGACCCCGAGTGCGGCGCTGCCGGCACCGCCGGTGCGCGCTGCCGGTCCGAGCGCGCCGGCGGCGATCGATTGCATGACGCGGACCGGACTCGTGCCCGCGCGCAGCCAGCTGTTGGCGAACGCGGCCAGCAGATCGAGCACGCCAGCGATCACTCCTGCGCGCACGATTGTGGCGACCGCCATCTGTCCAGCCCCTAGCGCTAGCGCTAGCCCCCAGTCCCCAGCCCCCAGCCCCTACTTCTCATCATCGTGATACGCGACGTCGCGCTGCACGACGCCGGGTCCGAGATCGTTGGGCGTGAGCACGGGCTCCGGGATCTTGTGCGAGATCGCTGGAATGTTGCGGAGATAGACCAGCACGGCATACCGGTCTTCTTCCGTCCAGTTCGAGAAGACCGGCCACGGCATCGTGCTCATCGGCGAGACGTGGCCATCGGGGAACACGCCGCTGCGGAGCACGCGGAGCACTTCTTCATCGCTGCGACGTTTGAGTCCGGTTTCCGGATCCGGCGTCAGATTGCGGCTGATGTAGGTGCCGTTCTGCTGAAGCGTCTTGTAGCTGCCCCCCGCCAGGAACTTCGCAAAGTCCGGGCCCTGTGGTCCGATCGGCGCGTGACAGCCGTTACAGCCGGTGCGCACGACGATGTCGCGACCACGCTCGGCGAGCAGCTTCACCTTGGGATCGCTGATCCCGTCGAGCGGCGTGATGACGACCGCACCTTTGATGAGATCTTCCGCCGGCGTGATGTAGAACGGCGGAATGAGGTAGAGGAAGGCGCCGAATCCGCCAACGACCAGGATGGCGACGACGATCCCGACCCATTTGAGAATGCGCTTCACTTCGCACCTCCCACGGTCATGTCGCCCGCGTTGCCGGCAAGCACGCTCAACGGCGCATCCTGGCCGAGGATCAGCATCTTGAATTTGCCCCACAGGAAGACGGGCAGGAACGGTTGCTTCGGCGCCGGAATCTTGTTTCGCACCGGCGGAATCGTGCGCAGGTACGCGACGATCGCGTCGAGGTCAGACGCCGGCATGGTCGAGAAGGCGGCCCAGTCCATGGGGAACGGCAGCATCCGGCTGCCGTTCGGCCGCTCGCCCCGTGTCAGGACCTTCTTGATCTGCTCGTCCGTCCAGTTGCCGAGACCGGTTTCCTTGTCGGAGGTCAGGTTGTAGGACACGAAGTCGCCGAATGGTTCAATCCGGAAGTGGAGGCCGCCGGCAAGGCGTGCACCGGGCAGGGCGCGGCGCTGTTCATCGATCGGCGTGTGGCAAAGCGTGCACAGCAGCGTCTCGACCAGGTACTCGCCGCGCTTCAGAGGAGCCGCCGTGTCTTCGCCGGCGCGCCTGGTGTAGAAGGCTTTGATTTCGTCCGTAGTCATGTCCCAGACCGGCTTGCGCGCCAGCGAGACGACGTAATCGGCGAGGTCCCACATTTCCGCGTCAGTGGCGGCGTCCTTGAACGACGGCATCGGCGTCCCGGACATGCCCGCGCGGAAGCGCATGTAGACATCGGCGGCGGTCGATCCGCCATGGAACGTCCACGGCTCCGTCAGATCCGTCGCCTTGAGCGGATGACGCCAATCGTCCTCGAACGACGTCGCCGCAGCGCCGGTGCCGCGGCCGTCGTTGCCGTGGCATTTGCCACACTGCAGTTTCTGGAAGGCGGCCAGGCCGCGCGTGACCGAGTCCTGCGGTTTTGCGGGCGGCGTGGTGGCGACGATGACTGTCGCTGGTTCAGACGCAAAACGCGGCGAGAACGATTTGATGTAGGTCGTGACCGCGCGGATGTCGTCGTCGGACAGCAGCCGCTGCCATGCCGGCATCGCCGAACCCGGCAACCCGAGACGGATGGACCGCATCAGATCCTCGTCGGTCGGGACGCTCCCGGATTCCGTCGTCCGGATCTTGTATTTGCCGGCGGTGAAATCCCGAGGCTGCGGCGTCATCAGGTGTGCCGCAGCACCGTCGCCCTTGCCGGTGGCGCCATGGCACTCGACGCAGCGCTGGTCGTAGACCGCCTTGCCGCGCGCGGCTGCCGCCGGCGGAGCCGTTTGCGCCGCGGTCGGTGAGGAAAAGGTTTGGAACCCGAGGACAACGAGGAGGGCGATCGCGAGGAGGGCGATCGCCGGCATACGCACCGATCGCAAGTGAGTCATAAGCGGCCTGCTACTAGGGAACGAGTACGATTTTTCCGAGGGCGCCCGATTCGAGGACAGCTTCATGCGCGCGCGGGGCGTCGGCGAGCGGCAGCTCGCGGCCCACGAGCGGGTTGATGGTGCCGTGCTCCAGCGCGGCTCCGATCGCGGCGTGGATCCAGGTGAAGTCTTCGTGCTTGACGTTGAACAGCACCATGCCGAGCACCGCCGCCTCGCGCCCCATGATGCCGCGCGGGTCGATTTCGATACGGCCGCGGTTGCCGATGAGCACAATCCGGCCGTGGCGCGCGAGCACGGTCAGATCCTTGTCGAGATTGAGGTGCGCATTCATCTCGAACACGACGTCGACGCCACGGCCGCCGGTGGCCTTCGTGACCTCTTCGAGGTAGGCCGGATCCTTGTGATTGACGACGACGTGCGCGCCGTGGTCCTTGACGGCCTGCAAGCCGCGGTCGGTGCCGGCACTGCCGATGACCGTGAGGCCGAACGCGCGCAACACCTGGCACGCCGCGATGCCGACGCCGCCGCTCGCGCCGTGGATGAACGCCGTCTCGCCGGGACGCACGTTGGCGCGCTTGAAGGCCGCGTAATACACCGTGCCGTAGGGCACGCCAATCGCCGCGCCCTGCGCGAACGAGACCCGAGCGGGCAGATGGCGGAGCTGCGTCGCCGCCAGCAGGGCGTGGTCGGCGTAGCTGCCGGTCCGCGGACTGCCGGAGTTGTCGTTGAACATGTACACGCGATCGCCCGGCTTGAAGTCTTTCACCTCGCTGCCGACCGCTTCGACCTCGCCGGCGCCGTCGATGCCGGGGGTGTACGGCAACGGCGGCTTCACGGCATACACGCCGCTGCGAATGTACGTGTCGACCGGATTGACGCCGGCCGCGCGCACTTTCACCAGTACCTGTGCCGGCGAAAGTTTCATCGCCGGAACGTCTTCGATCTGCATCACGTCGGGACCGCCGAACTCGCGTACGACAATGGCGCGCATGAAGACGAATGCTATCATGAGAAATTCATGTCAGTCCTGAGGCTCCACCGGACCGTCGGCGTCAAAGTCGGACGCGTACAGGTCGGCGGCGGCGCGCCGATCGTGGTGCAGTCGATGACCATGACGGACACGGCGGACGCGGTGGCGACCGCGGCGCAGTGCGTGGAGCTGGCCGATGCCGGATCCGAGATGGTCCGCATCACCGTCAACACGCCCGAAGCGGCGGCGGCGGTCCCCGAGATTAAGCAGCGCATGCTCGATGCCGGCTGCACCGCGCCGCTCATCGGCGACTTCCACTACAACGGTCATCTGCTGCTGACGAAATTTCCGCGCTGCGCCGAGGCGCTGGACAAGTACCGGATCAATCCCGGCAACGTCGGCACCGGGCGGCGGCGGGACGAACAGTTCTCGATGATCTGCCAGGTCGCGGTCGACCGGCAGCGGCCGGTCCGCATCGGCGTGAACGGCGGTTCGCTCAATCAGGAACTGGTCGTGGCCCGGATGCAGGAGAACACCGACAGGAATCTCGGCAAGACCTCGGAGGAGATCATCAACGAATGCATGATCCTTTCCGCGATCGAGTCGACGGCATTGGCCATCGAGTCCGGGTTGCGCAAGGACCAGATCATCATTTCCTGCAAGACCTCGCGGCCGCGGGATCTCATCGCGGTATACCGCGCGCTGGCGCGCCAGACCGACCAGCCGCTGCATCTCGGTCTGACGGAAGCCGGCATGGGTACCAAGGGGCTGGTCTGGTCATCGGCGGCGATGGGCGTCCTGCTCAACGAAGGGATCGGCGACACCGTCCGCGTCTCGCTCACGCCGCGGCCTGGCGGGGATCGCCGCGAAGAGGTCTACGCTGCCTGCGAGCTGCTGCAGTCGCTCGGCCTCAGGTCCTTCTCGCCAAGCGTGACCGCATGTCCTGGCTGCGGCCGGACGACGAGCAGCACCTTCCAGGAACTCGCCGAACGGATCCAGGACTACATCCGCGAACAGATGCCGTCGTGGAAGACCGAGTATGAGGGCGTTGAGACGATGACGCTCGCGGTCATGGGCTGCGTCGTCAATGGCCCCGGCGAGTCGAAAGCCGCCAACATCGGCATCAGCCTCCCCGGCACCGGAGAAGCGCCGAACTGCCCGATCTACATCGACGGCGAACACGTGAAGACGCTGCGCGGGACCTACGACGAGCTGGCCGACGCGTTTCAGCAGCTCGTCGACGACTACGTGTCGTCGCGCTACGCGAGGAAAGCCTGACCACGCTCGCGTCGACGGACACGCTGCTCCGCGACGCCCTCCATCGCATCTGGGGGTTCTCCGACTTCCGTCCGCTTCAGCGCGAAGCGATGCACGCCGTCCTCGAAGGGCGCGACAGCGTCGTCGTGCTGCCGACCGGCGGCGGCAAGTCGTTGTGCTTTCAAGCGCCGGCCGTGGTGCACGACTCGGGCTGCGCGCTGGTCGTGTCGCCGCTGATCTCGCTCATGAAGGATCAGGTCGACGGTCTGCGCGTCGACGGTGTGGCGGCCGAGTGCTTGAACAGTTCACAGACGGTCGGCGAGCGCGACCGCGTGATGGCGAGCCTGAAGGCCGACCAGTGCCGCCTCTTGTACGTGTCGCCCGAGCGGCTCGTCGGTGAGGGCAGTCACGTCTTCCGCCGGTTTCTGCAGCAGCTGCGGATCCGCTTCATCGCGATCGACGAGGCGCACTGCATCAGCCAGTGGGGGCACGATTTCCGGCCCGAGTACCGGCAGCTCGGGCGGATCCGCGACGAATTTCCGTCGGCGACATTCCACGCTTTCACCGCCACCGCAACCGAGCGCGTTCGCCGCGACATCGTCACGGAACTGCGCCTCACGTCGCCGCAGATTCTGGTCGGTTCGTTCGATCGGCCCAATCTGACGTATCGCGTACTGCGCCGCGGCAGTTTCCATCAGCAGCTGCAGCAGATTCTGGCGCGCCACGACGACGAGGCCGGCATCGTCTACTGCACGTCGCGCCGCGAGGTCGAAGAGCTGGCCGAGTGGCTCCAGGGCGAGGGACACCAGGCGGTGCCGTACCACGCCGGCCTGCCGGACGATGTGCGCGCCGCCAACCAGGATGCGTTTCTCGACGAACGCGCCGACATCGTCGTCGCGACGGTCGCGTTCGGGATGGGCATCGACCGCTCGAACGTCCGCTTCGTCGTTCACGCCGGAGCGCCGCGATCGCCCGAACACTATCAACAGGAATCGGGGCGGGCCGGCCGTGACGGTTTGCCGGCCGAGTGCGTCCTGGTCTATTCGGGGTCGGACTTCGTGCGCTGGCGGCAGATGCTCGAGAGCAACGGCGAGTTCACCGAGAGCACTCGCGAACTGCTGCGCGACATGGAGCGCTACGCCGCGGGCACGCGCTGCCGCCACCGGGCGCTGGTCGAGTACTTCGGTCAGTCCTATGACCGCGAGACCTGCGGCGCGTGCGACTGGTGCCTCAAGGAACTCGATCCGGTGGCCGACTCGTCAACGCTGGCGCGGAAGATTCTGTCGTGCGTGGCCCGAGTCAGGCAGACCTGGGGCGTCGGACACGTGACCGACGTGCTGATGGGCAAGACGAGCGAGAAAGTCCAGGCCGCCGGACACCAGGAACTATCGACGTTCGGACTGTTGCGCGACGAATCCGGGAACGCGGTTCGAGGCTACATCGAGCAACTGATCGGCACCGGGCTTCTGACCCGCGAAGGGCATCCGTATCCCGTGCTGCGGCTGACGCCGAGCGGGGTGTCATTTCTCAAGGGCGACGGCACGTGCGCGCTCTACCGCGAGTTGCAGCCGGTGAAAGCCCGTACACGTCAGCGCGGCCACGGCGGGATTTCGTACGGCGGGGATGACGATTTGTTCGACGCACTGCGCGCGGTCCGCCTGGCGCTCGCGCGCGAGCGTGGCGTGCCGCCCTACGTCATCTTTCACGACACCACGCTGCGGCAGATGGCCGACCGCCGGCCCGCGACACTCGACGATCTGCACGAGATTTACGGCGTCGGCGCGCGCAAGGCCGAAGCCTTCGGCGACGCGTTCCTGGATGCGATCCGCACGTTCCGCCGGCCGCAGTAGGCGCGCCTAGAGGCTGTCGGCGGAGAGGACGGCCGCGAGCTGCTTGATCTTGTCGGGCAGCGCCGTGTCGATGGCAATCGAGTCGTAGAATCCTTCGGTGTTCTGCGCCAGATTCATCACGATCGAGGTGATCGCCCCGTTGACTCCGCCGCGGATCACGATGCCGTGCGCGCGGCCGTTGCGCGCGACGAAGTCTTTCATGAACTTGTTGTAGGCGTCGAGGTGCCACTCCTCGCGCGCCTGCCGCGAGTCGGTCGTCATGATCACGATCACCGGGCGCCGATCGGTGCCCTTGCGCAGGAACCGTTCATCGGCCTCGATCATGGTTTCGAGCAGCGTATTGGCCGCACCGTCCGACGTGAAACCCCGGGCTTCCTTCCGGAACTTCTCGTGGTCGAGCGTCGGCTGCAGGCGGAGATGGAATTGACCGCCGGTGGTGACCATCAGCACTTCGGCGCTCGACGGCAGCCCGTCGGCCAGGTTGGCCAGCGCCGACCGGAACGGGTTCAACATGTTCTGGACCGCCGAACTCGAGTCGACCAGAACCAGCACGCGCAGCAGCTTCGGCGCGGACCTCGACTGCGCGTGCGGTTCGGGGCCGGTCAGGAGAGCAGCGGCGAGGAGAACGGCGGCTGCCAGGATTCGACGCATGGGTCGGCAGTATAGCCACGCCCTGACCGGCTGAACTAGTGAATTGTGTAGGGTTCCCGCAGGAAGAACGGGGCGATTTCCACGTCGAAATGGTCGCCGTCTTCGGTGACCATCTGATACGTCCCGTGCATGACTCCGGTCGAGGTCTTGAGCGAGCAGCCCGACGAATACTGGAAGGATTCACCGGGAGACAGGACCGGCTGGGCGCCGACCACCCCGGGCCCCTTTTTTTCTTCGGTATGACCGGTCGCGTCGGTGATGATCCAGTGTCGGCTGATCAGTTGGACGGTTTCTTCGCCTTCGTTCGTGATGCGAACCGTATAGTGGAAGAACCAGTGGTTCTGGAACGGCTGCGAATGCTCGGAGGCGTACTGCGACTCGACTTCAACGCGCACGTTGTTCGTGACGGCCTCGGAGGTCGACGCGTGAATCGCTCGATCTTTGGAGTGTGGCATCCGGTCCCCAGCGTCGCGTAGGTCTTTTCTCATGATACACGGAACTCGGAAGGGTCCAGTCATGAAGCCCAGCGCTCTTCTGCTCGGTGCGGCTCTGCTCGGCGGGGTGCCGGTCATCACGACTGCGCAGAACGACCTGAATCAGTTCATGGAACAGGTCATGACGCGCCGCGACGACAACTGGAAGAAGCTCCAGCAGTACGTGCTCGACGAGCGGGAGACGATCGAACTGCGTGGTCCGTCACGCACGACGCTCTGGGGTGAACGGCGCGACTACACCTGGTACATCCGCGACGGTTTCTTCGTGCGCAGCCCGGTGAAGGTGAACGGCGCGACGGTCGGCGAAGACGATCGCCGGAAGTACGAGGCCGCGTATCTGATCCGCCAGCAGAAACGCGAGAACTCCGCGCGCGGCAGCGGCACCTCGCCGGGCCCGGCGTTGGCGCCGCCGCAAGACGATGACCCTCCAAGCGACGTTGACGGACTGATTCGACAGACGCGCCAGCCGGAATTCGTCTCCTCAGCGTACTTCCTGCGCTTCAAGTTCGACGAAGGCCGCTACGCGCTCGTCGGTCGCGAGCCGCTCGAAGGCCGCGAGACGCTTCGCATCGAGTACTACCCGAGCAAGCTCTTTGGCCCCCAGAACCGCGTGACCGTGGGTCCACAGAGCGGCCGCGGGCCAAACCGGCGCACCACGCCGCCGCGCGCCGAAGAAGCCGAGCTGACCCGGCTGATGAACAAGAACTCGAAGGTCACGCTCTGGATCGAACCGTCGTCCCATCAGATTCTGAAGTACGACTTCGACGATCTCGGCTGGGATTTCTTCCCCGCGCAGTGGCTGGTACGCATGGGCGATGCCAAGGCCGCGATGACGATGGGCGAGGCGTTCCCCGGCGTGTGGCTGCCGCGTGGTCTCGACATGCACGTCCAGGTGATGCTGGCGACCGGGCCCGTGACCTTCGACTACGGGCTCGAGTATCACGACTACCGGCAGGCGAACACGAATTCCACGCTCATCGTTCCCGACGGTCGCTGAGGTGGTCCTTTCGTTCGTGCTCATCGCGGCGCTGCTGTCGGCGCAGCCGGCCGACCGCGTCGCCGACATCCAGGTACAGGGAAACTCGCTGACGCCCGATGCCGAAGTCATTCGGCTGGCGGCCGTCGAGATCGGCATGCCCGCGGCGCCCGGGCTCGTCGACGAAGTGGCGCTGCGGCTCCGCCAGTCGCGCAAGTTCAAGCACGTGGACGTCCTGCGGCGCTTCGCCTCGATCGCCGACCCGACGCAGATTCTCATCGTCATCGTCGTCGACGAAGGTCGGGTGCAGGTGAAGCGGGACAGCGACTCGACCGCCCATGTCGAGCGCCGCCGCGGTCCGGGCTTCATGTACTTGCCGCTCTTCAACCGCGAAGACGGCTACGGTTTCACCTACGGCGTCGAGACGGCGATTCCGCGCCCGATTGGTCCGGGCAGCCGGCTCTCGTTCCCGGCGACATGGGGCGGCGAGCGCCGGGCCGGGGTGAAGCTGGAGCAGGACCTGGCCGGCATGTTCTCCCGCGCGATCGTGTTTGCCGACGTGACGCGACGGGTCAACCCGCATTACGAGGAATCCGATCTGCGGCTGCGCGTGCAGGCGCGCGGCGAACGGACGCTGACCAAGTCGCTGCGTCTGGGTGTCACCGGCGCGTGGCAGCACGTGACGTTTCAGGATCAGGACGACCGGTTCACGACGATCGGTGCGGACCTGACGTTCGACACCCGCATCGATCCGCTGCTGTCGCGCAACGCGATCTTCGCCCGTGCGGCCGTCGACGTTGTCGCGCCGCGCAGCGCCGAGACGGCGCTGCGCACCGACCTCGACGCCCGCGCCTACGTCGGGTTGCTCGGCCAAAGCGTGGTGATCGTTCGCGGGCTCCGTCAGGATTCGACGAGCCCATTGCCGCCGTACCTGAGCCCGCTGTTTGGCGGCCTCGCGAACGTGCGCGGCTTCGAGCCCGGCGTCGCCACCGGCGACACCCTCGTCGCGGCGTCCGCCGAGTTTCGCCTGCCGCTGACCTCGCCGCTCAGCATCGGCAAGCTTGGCGTGAGCGCCTTCGTCGACACCGGCGCGATCTACGCGAAGACGGAGCGGCTGGCGGACGTCGACCTCCAGCGCAGTTATGGCGGCGGCGTCTGGCTGTCCGCCGCGCTCTTCCGCGCCGACGTGTACGTGGCGCACGTCCAGCAGGGCACGCCCGCTTATCTGCGCGACCAGCGGACTCGCGTCCACTTCGTGACCACGCTACTTTTCTAGTTTGGAAGGCCGAACCGTGGATCCGTTGACCAGTCAGCAAGCCGTCGCCGAAAGCATTGGCGTGCCAGTCGCGCGCCGGCACATCTTTCTGTGCGCCGATCAGACGACGCCCAAGTGTTGTGAGACGGAGCGGAGCCTCGAGGCCTGGGATTATCTGAAACGCCGGCTCAAGGAGCTGGGGCTCTCCGAGCGCGGCGGGATCCTGCGAACCAAAGCCAACTGCCTGAGGATCTGCGAAGGCGGACCGATCGCGGTCGTGTATCCCGAAGGCGCGTGGTACGGCCGCTGCGATCCACCGGTGCTCGAACGGATCATCCAGGAACACCTCATCGGCGGGCAGCTCGTGCACGAGCATCTGATCGCGGCCCATCCGCTGGACGCACGATGATCGAAGCACGGACGATCGCGACAGGAACGCACGGGCGGTATCTTGTCGTGCGGGCCGCTGTGCCCGCGCCGGCGGCGCCGCTGCTGATTGGGTTTCACGGCTACGCGGAAGACGCGGCAGTCCAGATGGAGCGGCTCGCAGGCATCCCGGGTGCGGCGAACTGGACGCGTGTCTCGGTGCAAGGGCTGCATCGCTTCTACCGCGGCCGGAACACCGCGGCGCAAGTCGTCGCCAGCTGGATGACGCGTCAGGATCGCGACCTGATGATGGCCGACAATCTCGCCTACGTGTCGGCGGTGATCGCCGAGGTCCGCGGCGGCGCCTCGGGTCCGCTGGTGTTTGCCGGTTTCTCGCAGGGCGCGGCGATGGCCTTTCGCAGTGGGGCACTCCACCGCGGCGGCGCGGACGGCGTGATCGCGTTCGGTGGCGACGTGCCGCCGGAGCTGACCGCTGCGGAGCTTCTGCGGGTGCCTGCCGTCTTGATCGGCCGCGGAAAGAATGACGAACTCTACAAACCCGAGATTCACGCCGAAGATCTGCGTCGGCTGCGTGCCGCGGGAGTGGACCTCACGTCGGCCGCACCCGATGCCGGGCACGAATGGACCGCGGTGTTCAGTGCCGCCGCCGGCGAATTCCTCGAGCGCATTCTCACCAAACGGACAGGCTGAAGCCTGTCCCTAACCGGTGTCCGACAGGCTGACGCCTGTCCCTACCGAATCGAATCAGCGTGTGAGATCCAGGATCCAGGCCGCGATGTGCTGCTGGATGTCGGCGTAGATCGCCGACTGGCTCGCGCCTGATCGCGACACCTTGAACGAGTGATCGCCGCCGCTGATGACATGGAGCAGCGGACGCGGCTCCATGCGATCCATCACCGACGTGAACTCCGGCGGTGTGCCAAACGTATCGCGGCTGCCCTGGACGATGAGCACTGGGCGCTTCAGATCCGGCAGGTGCGCGTCGCGGCGTTCGTCAGGCTTTCCCGGTGGATGCAGCGGATAGCCGAGCAACACCAGACCGGCAATCGGAAGCGCGGGATCCGCGGCGGCAATATGTGTGGCGATTCGTCCGCCCATCGACTTGCCGCCGATGAACAGCGCGTGATTGGCGGCGCCCACCCTCGCACGGACGGCGTCGACAATCGATCGATAGCAGCTGTCGAGCACGGCGCGGCGATCCGGCAGACGGCGGCTCGCCTCGGTATAGGGGAAGTTGAACGTGACGGTGAGGATGCCGAAGGCAGACAGCGCGCGGGAGAAATCCACCATGAAGACGCTGCGTTGCCCGGCGCCCGCACCGTGGCCGAGAATCAAGGTCGCGCCGGTCGCCTGGCCCGCCGGCTCGTAGAGCAGCGCCGTGGTGGCGGCGCCGCCCTCGAGCGCGACCGAGAGTTCTTCAGGACTCTTCACGCTGCGCCCTTGCCTCCGCTTCGGTCATCAAATCGTTCGTCACCGACATCACGCCGGGGATCGTCGCAAGCGATCGCGCCAGCATGCGATCGACGTCGCTCTGCACGACGCCCGACAGCCTGACCCGGCCTCGCTCGACGACGATGTGAATCGGCGGGTTGGCCATGATCGCGTAGTTCCAGAAGTTCGCATTGCCGTAGATCGCCCGCGCGATCCGGATGCGCAGCTGATCGTCCCATCCCGAGAGCGGCAGCACCTTCACGTCGTTCACGACCTTCGTAACGCCGTCGACTTTGGCGATCCGCCTGGCCAGATCGTCCCGCTTGTACGGCTGCGTCACCTGACCGCTGAGCGTGACCACGCCGTCCTGCACGTGGGCGCTGATGTCGTCGAAAATCGTGAAGTACGCATAGCGATTCACCGAACTCGCAATGTCCTTGAAGACCTGCAAATCCTTCCGCTGAGCTTCGCCGGCCAGAGCTGTCTGGCCAACGAGCGTCAAGGCGATAACCGCCAGTCCTAGAACGCGTTTCATACCGCACCTCCCGCGCTGGCAAATCCTGCCAACGGGAATGGCAAATGAAATGCCAGGCCCGGCCGCTGTGTTTACTGGGCGAACGCCAGTCCCAGTCCGTAAGTGATGGCGGCCTCGATGATGCCGACGAGGGTCATTTCGCCGCCGCTGGCCCACCAGGAGCGTGTGGTCACCAGTGCCTTCGAGGCGCCGACCACGAAATGCGCCGCCGTGCTGATGAGAAAGGACGCGACGACCGCCGGCATGCCCACCGTGAAGAAGAACGGGATGATCGGGATGAACCCGCCGATGGCCGTGGACACCGTCGCCGAGATCGTCGACCGCAGCGGGTTGGGAAAGTTCTCCTCCGAGAGCCCGAGTTCCTCGCTGACCAGCGACTTGAGAAACTGCTGGGGCTCGTTCTGAAGGCGTTCGGCGAGGGCGCGCGCTTCTTCGGGCGTGAAACCCTTGAGTTGATAGATCAGCTCCAGCTCGAGCAACTCTTCGTGCGGGTCTTCTTCGATCTCGGCTCGCTCGCGGGCGACTTCGGATTCGTAGACTTCGCGGTTGGACTTCGACGCCAGGTACGCGCCGGCGCCCATCGAGAGCGCGCTGGCGAGCGTCCCGGCGAGGCCGGCGGCGAGCACGACTTCGCTGCCGCCGGTATAGCCGGCCATGCCCGAGACGATGCCGAAGACGGCGCCGAGCCCATCGTTGACGCCGTAGATCGCGTCGCCGATCCATCCGGCGCTGCGGACGTGCCACCGTTCGCGCCGCAAGATGGTGTCGAGCGCCGACCGCGGCGTCGGCGCCGGACCACCGGACAGCGTCCGGAGAATCACGGCGTGATCGCGCTCCTCGTTCTTGGCGTCCTCGGCGATCTGTCGATCGGCCGGATCGGTCAGTCGTGACAGGAGCTCGTCGTACTCGGCTTCGGCCTGGTTCTCCTCTTGTTCGAGCCGCTGCAGGACGACGAGCGGATCCGAAATGCGCTGAAACCAGCTCAGTCCGCGTTCGACGGTCCTGGGATCCGGCGTCCGCCCGGTCGCCGCGGCGATACGCTCGGCCCACCGGGTCGCGTGACGGGCTTCCTGATCGGCCAGCCGGTTCAGGATGTTCTTGCGTTTGGCGTCCGGCTCGCGCTCGGCGAGATGCCGGTAGGTCGCGGCGGCTTCCGCTTCGCGCCGCCACATCTTCTCTACCGTTGCCAGATTGGTCTTGTCGAGGGCCATGGCGGTTACCGGCGAGCGCGGCGCTCGTGTTCAGCCGATCCAGTACTCGAAGAGCACGATGGTCCCGATCCCCGATGCGATCAGGAGCACCTGCCGCAGCCCGCCGCGGTCGAGCTGTCCGCGATGCAGATCGGGGATGAGATCCGACATCGCAATGTACAGCAGGCTGGCCGACGAAAACGACAGGACGTAGGGCCGGATGTCCGGAACCACGCTCACCGTCGCGAGCGCCAGGAGCGCACCGACCAGACCCGACGCGCCGGAAATCAGATTGAGAAGCAGCGTGCGCCGGCGTGAATAGCCCGAGGCCAGGAGGATTGCGACGTCGCCCACCTCCTGCGGAATCTCGTGGGCGGCCACCGCAATCGCGGTGTTGATGCCGAGCGGCACCGAGGTCATGACCGCGGTCGCGATGATCGCGCCGTCGATGAAATTGTGAAAGCCGTCACTCAGCAGGACGAGCGGCGCGGCGGCCGCGTGCACGTGGCATTCGTCAGTGTGGCAGTGCCTGAGGACGACAATCTTCTCGAGGATGAAGAAGACGAGGATGCCGAAGAGCAACGTCGCGAACACGCGGGACGGTGGCAGCGTTTCGAGCGCCTCGGGCAAGAGCGCCAGGAGCGCCACGCCGAGCAGCGCACCCACCGCGTAGCTGACCAGCCACGGCACCAGCCGCCGCCGGACGCTGTCTTTGAAAAGCAGGAGAGAGGAGGCGACAACCAGGCCGCCGAGACTGCCCAGGATACTGAGTCCCAGCGCGGTTGCGGTTGCGGTCACCGCCTCATTCTATTCGGTGCGAGGTGCGCCGTGCTGGGTGCACGGTGCACCGTGCAGGTACCCGGTGCGAGGTGAGAGGTGCTGCCAGGTGCGGCGCACGACCTCCCGCATCATCGAGTCGTGCGCCAGCGCGCGGCTTTGAATTGAGGAAATGGCGGCCGCGCGCTGTACCCAGCACCGCCCACTCTGCACCGAGCCCCTGCACCCTGCACCGTGCACGGTGCACCCCGCACCCGCACCGCAAGATTCAGTTCGCGAGATAGCCTTTCCGCGAGCGAACTGTGAAGCCCGCCCGTTTCACTTCGACCCGGATCGTGTGCCACGTGCCGTCCTTATAGCCGGGCGCGTTATAGGCGAACTGGTACTGGCGGCTCAATTCGTTCGAGATGCTCGTCGTGGCCGGGCGCAGGTCGCGGACCGAGCGGATGATTTCGGTGCGGCCGCCGGTATCATCCGTGAGACGCCGCAGCGCGGCGGCGTCGACGTGGGCATCCGCCTGGGGCGACCGAATCTGATTGGCCCCGGTGAAGGCGGGCCGACGGCCGCCGGGCACGCGGATGATCGGCGGCAGCCGCCGCGGCGTCGGTGGTTTGGGGGTCGGTCCCGGTTCCGGGCCGAACGGCTTGGGGTCCGGAGCATCCTCTCGATCCGGCACGATCGACTCGGCGTCGATCCCGACGGCGTAGATCAGCACGTCGTTCGCGCGCGCGAGATTGGTGACGGCCATCGGGCCCTTGCTGCTCGACGTGTCGTTGCCGTCGGAGATGACCACCAGCGCCTTCTTGGGAAAGCGACCGCCGGCGGCAAAGGGCAGCGCTTCATTGAGGGCGTCGTACATCGCCGTTCCGCCCCGCGGCGTCACGCGACCGAGGATCCGAGACAGCACGCGGCGATCGTTCGTCCATCCCTGCAGCAGCTGCGGCGTGTCGTCGAAGCGGTAAAGAAACGCTTCGTCATCGCCGGTCAGAAGAGCGCCGACGAAACCGTCGAGCGCGCCGCGCGCCGCATCGATTTTCTCGCCCGCCATGCTGCCGCTCGTATCGAGGAGGATGCCGAGGCTGACCGGGATCCGGTCAGCGCTGAACGCCGTAACCTCCTGCTCGCGGTCGTCGTCGTAGATCACGAAGTCGTCGCGGCGGAGATTGGGGACGAAGCGCCCGTTCGCGTCGTAGACCGTCGCGGTGACGTTGATGACCTCGACGCCCGACTTGAAGCGGAAGGCGTCGCCGCGCTGATCCCGGGCCTGCCCCTGGAGCAGCCCGTCGGCGGCAATCGCCCCCAGCAGGCTCAGCGCCAGCGTCCGGCCCCACGTCAGCGGCTGTCTGGCTCTCACAGAGTGTCCTCAGAATCTAAAGGGAATTCCCACTCGTAGCAAGACTTCTGCCGCACGATCCATGTTCAAAACCTCCAGCGTTTGCGCCGCTCGCGTCCCTAGTTGCCCTCCCGAGGAGACGGCCACTACACTTCGTCCCCATGTCCTTTGAGCACAAGTCGGCGATCGTGACGGGCGCGTCGAGCGGGATCGGCCTGGCGACGGCGCGGGCCCTTTCGCGCCAGGGTGCGTCGGTCGTTCTGGTGGGCCGGAACCAGGAAGCGTTGGCGGCCGTCGCCGGCGAACTCGAGTCTGGCGGGGGTCGCGCCGCGGCGTGCGCCGCGGACGTCACGGCCGCGGACGCGCCCGACCACATCGTTCAGGCCGCGCTCGATGCGTTCGGGGGTATCGACGTGCTCGTCAACGCGGCCGGCGTCATTGCCACCGGCACGATTGAGACCACCTCCGACGCGGCGTGGGACGCGATGATGGAAGTGAACCTGCGCGCGCCGTTCCGGCTGATGCGCGCCGCGCTGCCGTCGCTCAAGGCGCGCAAAGGCACGGTCGTCAACGTCTCGAGCGTCAACGGGCTGCGCTCGTTTGCCGGCGTGCTCGCGTACTGCGTCAGCAAGTCGGGCGTCGATCAGCTCACGCGCTGCGCGGCGCTCGAACTGGCGCCGCACGGCGTCCGCGTCAACGGCGTGAATCCCGGCGTCACCGTCACCAATCTCCACAAACGCGGCGGGATGAACGACGCGCAGTACGAAGCATTTCTGACGCGCTCGAAGGAAACGCATCCGCTCGGGCGGCCCGGCGATGCCGACGAAGTGGCCTCACTGATTCTGTTTCTGGCGTCCGACCAGGCGAGCTGGATGACGGGCGAGACGATCCCCATCGACGGCGGGCGACACTTGACCTGTCTCAGATAGGTTCTAGGTTCTAGGTGCCAGGTTCTACGTTCGAGACTTCAGTCCTTCGACAAAACTCAACCCCTCGCGCTCGGCGAGACGGCGCACGAACTTGAAGCCGTTGGCTTCGAGCACCGGCTGCGGATCAAACGAGGGACCGGCACCGCCTCCGCCGATGAGCGCCGCGAGGCCGCTCTTGCCAAGACTGCCGATGACCATCACGCGCCCGCCGGGGCGCAGGACGCGCAGCGCTTCGCGCACCGTCTGCGCCCGCGGCTCGTCGGCCATCGTGGTCAGCAGACCGCCGGCATCGTCGACGATGACGAGATCGAAGCCGTGATCCTCGAGCGGAAGCCGGGTCGTGGCTGAGCGTTCGACATCGACGAGCACGCCCTGGGCGGCGGCGCCCTTTTGCACGCGCGCCATCGAGGCTTCGTCGGGCACGACCGCCACCGCGCGTCCCGAGAGTCCGACTTTGGCGGCGACGGCGGCAAGCCGTCCGCCATGCGCGCAGCCGATTTGGGCGATGCGGTCGCCCATCTTGACGCCCGTCATGCCGACCACCAGCGGCGATTCGGCGGCCTTCCGTCCGAACAGTTTCATCAAGCGATGATGATATAGTTTTCGCCCGTGTCTACACCTGTCGAAATCGCTCCCGCACGCGGCAAGCTCGGTATCCTGCTCGTTGGACTCGGCGCCGTTTCCACCACCACCATTGCCGGCGTCGTCGCCATCCGCAAGGGTCTCGCCAAACCGATCGGCTCGCTGACCCAGATGGGCACGATCCGCCTGGGGAAGCGGACCGAGAACAAGTCGCCGAAAATCAACGAATTCGTGCCGCTCGCCTCACTCGACGATCTGGTGTTCGGCGGCTGGGACATCTTCGAAGAGGACTGTTATGCCGCCGCATGCACGGCCGGGGTGCTCGAGCGCTCGCTGCTCGATGCCATTCGTCCGGAGCTCGAAGCGATCAAGCCGATGCCGGCGGTGTTCGATCAGCGCTACGTGAAGCGGTTGAGCGGACCGAACGTCAAGCAGGGCAAGAACAAGAAGGATCTCGCCGATCAGGTGATCGCCGACATCCGCCACTTCAAGCAGAAACATCACTGCGATCGGCTGGTGATGGTGTGGGCCGGCAGCACCGAGGTCTTCACGGTGGAGTCGGCGTGCCACAAATCGCTCGCGGCGTTTGAAAAGGGCCTGGAGGAGAACGACCCGAATATCGCCTCCAGCATGGTCTACACCTATGCGGCGCTCAGCGAAGGCATTCCGTTTGGCAACGCCGCACCAAACCTGAGCGCCGAAGTGCCGGCGTTGCAGGAGCTCGCCGCGAAAACCAAGGCGCCGGTGTGCGGCAACGACATGAAGACCGGGCAGACGCTGATCAAGACGATCATTGCGCCCGGACTCAAGGCGCGGTTGATCGGCGTCCGCGGCTGGTACTCGACCAACATCCTCGGCAATCGCGACGGCGAAGTGCTCGACGATCCCGAGTCGTTCAAGACCAAGGAAGAGAGCAAGAAGTCGGCGCTCGACTACATCTTCCAGCCGCACCTCTATCCGGATCTCTACAAGGACCTTTCGCACGTCGTCCGCATCAATTACTATCCGCCGCGCGGCGACAACAAAGAGGGCTGGGACAACATCGACATCGTCGGCTGGCTCGGCTACCCGATGCAGCTGAAGATCAA
>CAZOAZ010000025.1:0-86137 GCA_964577955.1 uncultured Bifidobacterium sp.
TTGAAGCGGCGCACCTTCCACGGGCAGTTGTTCGAGCAGTAGCGCGTGCCGACGCAGCGGTTGTAGACCATGTCGTTCAGGCCTTCGTCGCTGTGCACGGTGGCGCCGACCGGACAGACGACCTCGCAGGGCGCGTTCTCGCACTGCATGCACGGGACCGGCTGGAAATAGGTCTCGGGCACGTTCGCGTCGCCGGCGTAGTAGGCGTCGACGCGGATCCAGTGCATCTCGCGCCCCTTCAGCACCTGCTCCTTGCCGATGACCGCGATGTTGTTCTCGGCCTGGCAACCGACGACGCAGGCGTTGCAGCCGATGCAGGCGTTGACGTCGATCGCCATGCCCCACTTGTAGCCGTCGTACTTGAAGTCGGGGTAGAGCGTGATCGTTCGCGGCGGCGCCTCGAACCCTTCGTGCATGGCCTTCGGGTCGTGCACGAACTCGTCGCGTGTGACCGCGCGCACCATCCCGCGGCCTTCCATCAGGTGGTGATACTGCGTGCAGGCGAGCGGGTACGTGTCGCCCGTCGCCGTCACCTGAAGCCCGGTGCCGGACCACTGCGCAGCGGCAGTCCGCAGCGCGTAGCCGTTGAACCCGGCGCCGCTGCCGACGTGGCCGGCGCGGGCGCGGCCGTATCCGAGGTGAACGGTGACGCAGTCGTCCGGATGTCCGGCGACCGCAAAGATGGCGCCGCGGACGACCCGGTCCGCAGACTTCAGTTCGACCACATCGCTGACGATCTGCCCGTGTTCGCCGCCCTGCGCCGACGGTCGTCCGGAGACGCGGAGTTTCTCGGCCGTCGCCGGGCTGGTGATGACCGCGTTGTCCCAGGTCAGCTTGGTGATCGGCTTGGGGAGTTCCTGCAGCCAGCCGTTGTTCGCGAAGCGACCGTCGAACACTGCGGGATCGAGCCGGAACGAAATCTCGAGATCACTGCCCGCCGTCGCGTTCGCAATTCCAGTCGTGGCGTCCGGCTTCAGCCTGACCACTTTGGCCGGCAGAGCCGTGTCCGGCACGATGCCGTCGTGCAGCCAGCGCCGCCACAGGCGATCGAACTCCGGCGTCACCGTCGTGCCGCGCGACTGTGCCCAATGTTCGCGGACGAGATCGTGTGCAGTCCGTTCCGGCCGATCGGTGAGCGCGGCCATGACGTCGTGCGCCGAGCGTCCGCCGTACAGCGGTGCGATCAGCGGCTGGACGATGGCCGCAGTACCGTCGAAGCCGCGGGCATCGCTCCAGGATTCGAGGAAGTGCGCTTCCGGAATCTGCCAGTGGCAGCGCTCGGAGGTTTCGTCTTCGTAGAGGCCGAGCCGGACGCGTGTTTGCACTTTGTCCAGCGCCTGTGCGAACGCCACATCCGCGGGCGCGGTGTAGACCGGGTTGCCGCCGAGAATGATGAGCAGGTCGACTTTGCCGGCCTGCATGTCTGCGGTCAGGTCGCGGAGCGACTGCAGTTGATCGACCGGGCCCGCTTCCACCGGATCCGTGTAGACGACGGTCTTGCCGACGTTACCGAGGGCGAGGTTCATCGCATGGGCCAGGGCGTGAACAGCTGGCGGCTGCGATTCGCCGGCGATGACCAGGCTCGCGCCACGATGAGCCTGGAGGTCCTTGGCGATGGCGGCGACCGCCTTTGCGTGATCGCCCGGGGCGCCGGCGGTCGTGCCGACGCCGAGCGCCGCGGCAATCTGCTGCGCGACGAGCGTCACCTGGCTTGGTTTCAGGGCCACGCGATGATCCGCCTTCGCCCCGGTCAGCGACGGCATCGTCTCCAGCGTGTAAAGACGGTTCATGCGGTCGGCGTTTTCGGGGCGGCGGCGTGACGCGAACTCCCGGGCGTAGCGGAGACCGCCGGGACCGCTGGCCAGAAAGTCAGCGTCGATCGACAGGATCACGTCCGCCTGATCGATGCGGTACTGCGTGTCGACGAATTCGCCGAACGCCACCTGCGCGCCCAGGCGCGCGTTGTTCCGTCCCGCGGCGTCCCACTGATGCCAGCGCGCGGCGGGGAAGCGTTTCAGCAGATCGGCGATCTGCCCGGCGAGCGTGGGCGAGTTGACGGTATCGGTCAGGATCCTGATGCCGGCACCCTGGAGCGGCTGCTGCGCCGCCACCGCCGCACGCATCGCGCCGATGAACGCCGACCACGGGCGAATCTCGCCGAGATGGGTGAGGGTATGGGCGCGGTCCGGATCGTAGAGGCCGAGAATCGCCGCCTGCGCGAACACGTCGGCGGCGCCGAGGCTGGCCGGATGCAGCGGATTCCCTTCGATCTTGGTCGGCCGCCCTTCGTGGCTCTCGACGAGCAGTCCGACCGCCGTGCCGCCGAGCGACATCGCGGTCGCATAGAAAAGCGGCTTGCCCGGGATGATCTCTTCGGGCTGACGAACGTACGGAACGATCTTCTCGTCGGGCTGCGTCGTGCAGGCGGTGACGCCCGCCAGCGCCAGCGACGCGCCCATCAGCTTCAGGAACGTGCGGCGGGTCTGCGGATCGGAGATCGCTTCGACTTCCGACGGGAACTCGTTGTACAGCCGTTCGCGAAACGACGGATCGTCCGCCAGTTCATCGAGCGTCCGCCAGAACTCGCGCCCTCGCGACAGCGAACCTGTCGAACCCTTCGAACCCGAACCGATCGAACCATTCGAACCCATCGAACCTTTCGAACCTACCGATGACATGTAGAACAGCTCGTGAGTTTCTGAATTTCGTATTCGGCGACCAGTCGGGCGCCGAGCTCCGCCTGATTCGACGGCACCTGGTAGTCGACGCGAAACACCGCGTCCCTCGGGCGGACGTACTTCTCAGGCGTGCGATGGCAGTCGAGGCACCACTCCATCTGCAGCGATTGTTCCTGCCACATGAGCGGCATCCGATCGACCTGGCCGTGACAGGTCGTGCAGCCGACGCCTTTGCTCACGTGAATGCTGTGATCGAAGTAGACGAAGTCAGGGAGATCGTGGACCCGCGTCCACTGCAGCGGCTTGCCGGTCGCAAAACTGGTGCGGACCGGCTCGAGAAACGGACTGTTCGCAAAGATCTGCGAGTGGCAGTTCATGCACGTCTTGGTCGGCGGAATGCCGGCGAACCGCGAATCTTCGACCGACGTGTGGCAGTACCGGCAGTCGATGCCGTTGCCGGCGACGTGCCGTTCGTGGCTGAACTGGATCGGTTGCTCACGCGCGACCCGGGCTTTGGTCACCCACGGCGAACGGTTCACCTGGGTGAGCAGGCCGACGAGGCCCGCGGCGATGAACACCGCGCCAAAAATACTGACGCGCGAGATGGTGTTCGCACTGCGATGAAAGATCTGCGACATTCCGTTCCGTACAGGGGCACTACACGACGACCGAGGACACGTACGGGGGCACCAACGGGGAAACGCCGACGCCGAACTTGCTCCGAAACCCTCTCTCGCCTGGTCCTACCGCGCGAGACCTATTTTGTGAAACATTTCACGTTACTGTCAAGTTTCGGCCAAATTTAACGAAAAATACCAGAATTTCCCTCGCCCGGCGGGTCCCCCGGCGCCCGCTCCCACGCGTACGGGCGCCCGTTGACGTAATGCTCGAACCATTCGAGCTCCGCGTTCGCTTTCGCCAGCTGATGCCGCAGCTCTCCCCACTGATGACCCTCGCGCGGCGCGACCAGCAGCCGCGCCGGCACGCCGTTGTGCTCGAGCGCGCGGAAGAATTCGAGCCCCTGCACCATCGGCACCCGCGCGTCTTCCTGGCCGGCGACGATCAACGTCGGAGTCTTCACACTCGACGCGTCTTTGAGCGGCGAATTGTTCCAGAACGCTTCAGTCGGCGCGTTCCGGCCCCACGGCATGCCGCCGAACCAGACCGCTCGATGCGCGCGTTCATCGCTCTGCGCGAAGAGCGACATCCAGTCGGCGCCGCCCGCGGTAGACGAAGCGGCCTTGAACCGTGTCGTCACAGTGATCAGCTTGTTCGTGAGATGACCGCCGGCGCTCCAGCCCATCACGGCGAGACGATCCGGATCGGCGATGCCGTTCTTCACGAGCGTGTCGATGCCGGCCAGCACGTCGAGATGCATGTTCTTGAAGTAGCTGCCGACGATGTCGCGCAGGAAGGCATTGCCGTAGCCGGCGCTGCCACGGTAGTTCGGGCGAAGCACGGCATAGCCGCGCGCCGTCAGCACCTGGACGTAGTTGACGATGACGCCCGGGCCGAAGCCGAACTTGTCCGAGTCGCCCGGTCCGCCGTGCAGCTGTACGACGAGCGGAGTGCGCCGCCCAGCCTGGTAGTCGTTCGGATAGAACAACAGGCCTTCGACCGTCGTTCCGTCGATGCCTTTCCAGGTGACGAGCTCCTGGCGGGGCAGTGCGAACTCAGTGGCGAGCGTGTCGTAGATGCCGGTGACGCGCGCCGGCTTGCCGCCGTCCACGGGCAGCGTCCAGGCGTCGCCGATCCGCGTCGGTTCGTCGAGCTGCATCACCATCTGGCGCGCGGCCGGCTGCAGACTCCAGAACTGGACCGAATGCTGGCCGCCGGTCATCGCGACTGCGGTGCGGGCACGAACGTTCACGCGAAACACTTCGCTGTGCACGCCCATGTTGACCACGGCCAGAATCGAACGGCCGTCTGGTGACCACGACGCGTGGTCGATCGAATGGGGAAAGTTCGGGAGCAGCGCCACGGGACGTCCGCCGCCGACCGGGATGGTGAAGAGCATGCCGCTGTAGTACGGCTCCAGGCGCTCGTTCGCCTGGGCGATGAACATCAGCTGCGAGAGATCGGGCGAGAGCTCGGCGTCGATTTCCTCGATGCCGTTGTTGGTGATCGCCTGCGCCGCGCCGCCGGCCGCGTCGCTCGTCCACGCCTCGCTCTTCCAGGCATCGTCGATGAGCGGCGTCGGCCCACGCTGCTGCACAATGCGCGAGCCGTCGCGGGAGAGGCGGAACGACAGCACCGAAAACGCGCCGTCGGTCAGCCGCGTTTCGGCGCCGTCGGCGACGGCGACCCGCCAGAGATGACGCTGCTTGAAGTTGGCGCCGTAGACGAACAGGTCGTCGCGCAGCCGATCCCGCTCGCGCTCGGCGGGTGATGGCGCATCGGCGGCCAGGAAGTAGATGAAGCGTCCGTCGGCCGACCAGACCGGCGCGGTGCCGGCGTAGACGGCCGTCGCATGGCGGGTCAGCTGCCGTGGCGGTCCGCCGGCGGCGGGCACGACGAAGATCTGCAGGCCGTTCTCGCCGCGCGCCACAAACGACAGTGACGCCGCGTCCGGCGACCAGCGCCCCAACGATTCGCCACCTTCTGTGTTCGTCATCTGGAGTGGCGCGCCGCCCGCGATCGGTGCGGTCCAGACATGCGTGATCGAACGATTCGCCTTCCAATCCGCTCGCCCGAGCGTGTACGCGACGGTCCGGCCGTCCGGCGCGAGCTGTGGGTCGGTGATGCGGGGAATCTCAGCGAGCGAGACGAGGGTGAGCGGCTTGGGTTCCGGGCGCCGGGTTCCGGGTTCCGGGTTCGCGGTGCTGGGTGCCGGGTTCTGGGTGCCGGGTGCCGTTTGAGCTGGCAGCAGCGCGGTGAGCCACAGCAGGAGCGCCGCGGACGCGCAGCCCATCCACTCGCGACGACGGTTTGGTCTCCCAGCCGCGATCGCCACGGTTCACTCCTCGACGTCGCTCGGAGTGTCAAGCACGGGGGCATCTTACAACCAGATGTGCACGTCATATCGTCACCCGTTATAGGATGCGACTGGTTCATGTGCGGACAGGCTAAAGCCTGTCCCTACCGAATTGCAGCGATAGGGAAAGTGGCTATCGGTAGGGACACGCTTTAGCTTGTCCGTCTAGCGAGGACTGATGAGCGACGACCGAAAGTACCGGCAGCGCGGCTACCAGGACGACCCGCGCGATCGCGAGCGGCAGCGTCCGAGCGGGCCGAAAAAGCCGCCGCCCGAACGCGCTCCGGGGCGTCAGCTGCAGGATGCCGCGGGTCCAAAGACCCCGAACCTGATGGCGTCGCATGAAGTGTTCAAGTGCGCACGGTGTGGCAACCGCCTGTCCCTGCCGGTGGAGCTTGGCGCCCGCTGCCAGCGCTGTGGCGTCGACGTCCACAGCTGCATCAACTGCGTGTCGTTCGACACCAGCGAACGCTGGGAGTGTACGCAGGCCAACGCCCTCAAGGCTCGGGTCGCGCCGAAGGACGAGGGCAATCTCTGCGAGCTCTTTTCGCCGCGGACGACGGTCGAGCGGCAGACCGGTACGCCGGCTGGTCCGCCGAGCGCTCGTCAGGCCTTCGACGATCTCTTCAAGTAGGCGATGCCGCTTCTCTCTCCGTCAGATCAAGACCGTCTGCGCCGCGACTTCACCGCGATGACCCGGCGCGTGCGTCTCCTCTTCTTCACCCAGACCTTTGGCTGCGAGACCTGCATCCAGACGCGCCAGATCCTCGACGAACTGCCGCCGCTCACCGACCATGTCGTCATCGAAGAGGTGAACCTCGTGCTCGACCGGGCGCGCGCGCAGGCCTTCGGCATCGACGAGGCGCCCGCGGTGGCGATTCTCGTGGACGGCGAGGACGGGAGCCGTGAGGACACGCGGATGCGGTTTCTCGGCATGCCCGCCGGATACGAATTTGCCTCGTTGCTTCGCGCCGTCCTGCTTGCGGGTGGCGGGGCGTCGCATTTGTCGGAGTCGAGCCGGGCGCGACTGGCGGCGGTGGATCGTCCGGTCACGCTTCGCGTATTCACGACGCCGACCTGTCCGCATTGTCCTTCCGCAGTGAACCTCGCGCTCGAGATGGCCACCGCGAACCGGCACGTGACCGCCTATGCGGTCGAAGTCACCGAGTTTCCGGAACTCGCGCGCCGTTACCATGTCACCGGCGTGCCGAAAACCGTCGTCGACGACGGGCCCGAGATTCTTGGAGCGCTTCCGGAGCAGGCGTTCGTCGAGCAGGCGCTGGCCGCGTTCAAGCCGGTCGGCCTGGAAGGAGCCGCCGAATGAGCCGCCTGTCGCGCGCCATGTTCCCGGCGATCCTGCTCGCGATTGCCGGGTCGAGCCTCGAGCTTCATGGTGCCGGCGCGGTCAGCTATGTCCTGACCTTTCCCGAACCGCATCATCACTGGATGCAGGTCGAGGCGGTGTTTCCGGATCTGGGTGCCGGGCCGCTCGAACTCCGCATGAGCCGATCGTCGCCAGGCCGCTACTCGCTGCACGACTTCGCCAAGAACGTCTACGACGTCCGTGTCGAGGACGGTGACGGCCGTGCGCTCCAGGCGACGCGGCCCGATCCGTACGGCTGGACGGTTCCCGAGCACGGTGCAACCGTCCGCGTCCGCTACAAAGTCTTCGGCGATCGCGTCGACGGCACGTATCTCGGCATCGATGCGAGTCATGCCCACATCAACATGCCCGCGGCGATCCTGTGGGCGAAAGGGCTTGACGATCGCCCTGCCGCACTCAGGTTCGTCACGCCGGCCGGCGTGAAGTGGCAGGTGGCGACGCAGCTCCATCCGGGCGCCTCGGCCTTCGAGTTCACCGCCCCGAATCTGCAGTACTTGATGGACAGCCCGACCGAATTCGGTCCAGTGTCGATCCGCCAGTTCCAGATCGACGGCCGAACGTTCCGGTTTTCCGCTCACCACACCGGCACCGACGCGGAGCTCGACGGGTTCGTGAAGGACGTCGAGAAGATCGTCCGCCATGAGCGCGACGTCTTCGGGGAGTTTCCGGCATACGAGGCGGGAACCTATACGTTCCTTGCGGACTATCTGCCCTATGCGAACGGCGACGGCATGGAGCACCGCAACAGCACGGTGATCACGTCGACCGGGTCGATCCGTGGCAGCCGGGACGGACTGCTGAACACGGTGGCGCACGAGTTCTTTCACGGCTGGAACGTCGAACGCATCCGGCCGCGATCGCTCGAACCGTTCGACTTCGAACGCGCCAACATCTCGGGCGAGCTCTGGCTGGCCGAGGGGTTCACGCAGTACTACGCGCCGCTCACGACCAGCCGCGCCGGACTGAGCGATCTCAACGCCACGCTCGCGTCCATGAACGGTCTGATTCAGTCGATTACGGCCAGCCCGGGGCGGGAAGCGCGATCGGCGGAAGAAATGAGCCAGATGGCGGCGTTCACCGACGGCGGGCGGACCGTCGATCGCACCAATTGGTCGAACACGTTCATTTCCTACTATCCGTACGGCGGCGCGATCGCTCTCGGCCTCGATCTGTCGTTGCGTCAGCGCTCGGGCGGCCGCGTCACGCTTGACGACTTCATGCGCGCGATGTGGCGCGTCCACGGCAGACCAGGCGGCGCGCGCGAGGGCTACGTCGATCGGCCCTACACGCTGGACGACGCCGAACGGCGCCTCGCCGAGATCAGCGACGCCGCCTTTGCGCGCGACTTCTTCGCGCGTTATGTGCAGGGCCGCGAGGCGGTGGATTATCGGTCGCTGCTCGCGCCGATGGGCCTGACGTTGCGGCCGGCGGATCCGGGGCGGGCGTGGTGGGGCGATCTCCGCTTCGAGACGCGGAGCGGTCTGCGTGTCGCCGTGGCGCCGCTCGCCAATACGCCAGCCTACAAGGCCGGCCTCGATCTCGACGACGAGATCCGCGCGGTGGACGGCTCGCGCGTGTCGTCGCCGGACGAGATCGCCGGAATGCTTGGCCGCCACAAGCCGGGCGACACGATCGCCATCGAGTTCGTCGATCGATCGGGCGCGACCCGACACTCGCGCGTCGTGCTGGGCGAGGATCCGCGCATGGACCTCGTCGCCAACGGATCACCGACCGCCGATCAGCGGGCGATGCGGAAAGCGTGGCTGGGTCAGTAGCGATGGCGGTGCCCTGGCTGCGGCTGATCGACGGCGTCCTGGGCGCGACCGATCTCGTGCGCTCGCTGAAAGGGCGGGCGACCGAGCCGGACGAGCGTCTCGCGGCGACGGGTCGCGTCGAATCGCACCTGACCGGCGTCGTCATGTCGGCGCTCAAGGAAGTGTTCGATCGCGACTCGGAACGGCTCGAGCTCGAACGGCAACGTGCCGAGGACGATCGGCGGCGCGCCGAACGTGCGCTGCGGCTCGAGTTGCTGCGCCAGGCCGGCGAGCGCGAAATCGGCCGGCTGCGGTTGGTGACGGCGTTTGCCGGCGTTGCCGCCGTCGGCGTCGCGGTCGTGATCGGAAGGTTGCCGGGGCACGCACCAGCGGCGCGCGGTGTCCTCGCGGCGAGCCTGCTGCTGCTGATCGCGACGGTCGCGGCCGCGTTGAGCGCGCAGAATCAGGTCACCCGCAACCTCGGCCGCGGCGACGATCACGCCCTCGTCGAGGACATCGTCGGATCGGTCACCGGCGCCGCGTCCCCGTGGCTGCTCGTGTCGGGACTCGTTGCCGGACTGATTGGCTTGCTGCTCTAAATCCTGAAATCCTAAAATCCTGAAATCCTAAAATTCAAAGATCACCCCCGGGGCGAGCTTGAAGTGCGGATCGAGCGCCGCTTTGACGCGCCGCATCGCCTCGATCCCCTCATCGCCGTACAGCTCGCGGAGCAGGCGCTGCTTCGTCGGATTCCTGCCGACGCCGTGTTCGGCTAGCGGAGCGCCGCCGAGACGGATCGCTTCACGCCCAATGTGCAGCATGGCCTCGCGTCCAGCTTCAACGTCGGCGAAGCGCCGCGGGAGGACGTTCGGATGCAGGTTGCCGTCAGAAATATGTCCCCACACGGCGCCGTCGAGTCCCGCCGTCTCGAACGTCGACCGACACATCGCGATGAATTCGCCGAGACGATCGAAGGGGACGATGGCGTCCGCTGCGGTCTTGTCGATGCGCGGGTCGACCTGCTGGCGGGCGAGGCCGACGCGGCGGTTGACGGCCAGCGGCACGCCCTCGCGAAGGTCGAGGAACTGCTGCGCGCGGCGTGTCTCCCCGGGCAGCGCGAGAACGGTGCGATCGGCGAGCCCGTACGCGTCGAGCAGCTGCACGAAGGTCGTCAGCGCGGCTGTGGAGGGGCTCGCGCTGGCGGCCCGGGCGATGTCGTCGTAGGCCGCCGCGGCGTCCATCCCGGGCGGCAGGTCGAGCGCCACGAGGAGGGCCATGGCGGCGTCCGCTGGCAACATCAGATCGCACTTGCGGTCGATGCCGTCTTCGCGCAGCAGCTCGAGGCACCGCGCGTCCATGTGCTCGACGCCGGCGACGTCGATGCCCGCGGGATCGTCGCTGCGCCACGCCGCCACGGCCCGCTCGCGAAGGTCGCGGACGAGCGCAATTGCTCGCGTCGAGTCGTCGACGGTGACGAACGCAAGGCACCGCGCGGGGCGACGCGGCCGCGTGCGAAAGGTGATGTCGGTGATGACGCCGAGCGTGCCCTCCGAGCCGATGAAGAGATCGATCAGGTCCATCTCCGGCGCGGCGAAGTAGCCGGCCGAGAGTTTGGGAACCGCCGGCATGCGGTAGCGGGGCACGTGGACCCGTGCGGTGCGGTCGGTCAGCACGAGATCGAAAAAGCCGTCGCGGTGCGCGCGGACGACCCCGCGCTGGAGGTCGAGCACATCGCCTCCGGCCAGCACGACGGTGAGCCCATCGACCCAGGCGCGCGTCGATCCGTATTTGAAAGTCGCCGCACCGGCGGCGTTCGTCGACACCGCGCCGCCGGCGGCCGCGTCCATGAAGGTCGGCAGCGGTGGATAGAGCGCGCCAGCCGCTGCCAGCGTCTGGTCGAGACGCGACAGCGGAACGCCGGCGCCCACGCTCACGCGGCCGACCTGCTCGATCGTGAGGCGATCGAAGCGCCGGGTGCTCAGCAGGGCACCGCCCTGCGGAGTCGCGCCGCCCGTCAGCGACGACTGCGCACCAATGGGCAGAACCCGCCGCGCCGCGCGCAGAATCTCGGCGACTTCGGCTTCGGTCGACGGCGTGTAGAGCGCGTCGGCGTGGCCGCCGGGGACGTGCGCGGCGTCCTCGAGATGTGCGGCGAGGATGTCTGGGTCGGAACTGGCGGCGGGCAGGCGCCGATCGCCGCGCGGCGGCCGGCTGTGAATGACGTGGGTCACCGCGGACAGCGTAACCGCGCCGCGCCGCGAACGCTATACTCGGGACACCCGCGCGCCATGGCCTCGATCCCGCCTCCCGAACGCGACACGCCGATGACCGGCCGCTATGTCGCGGTGATCGTCCTTGAAGCCGCGATCATCGCCGTCCTCTGGTGGATCGGCCGGCTCTACTCATGAGCGTCGTCGACTGGCTGATCGTCGGCGCCTATCTCGCCTGGATCATCGTTGACGGGATCCGTCGATCGCACGGGACCGACAAAGTCGAAGGCTACTTTCTCGCGAATCGATCGCTGCCGTGGTGGGCGGTCGGACTGTCGGTGATGGCGACGCAGATCAGCGCGATCACCCTCGTCGGGACGACCGGTCAGGCCTATGCGACCGGGCTCAGATTCGTGCAGTTCTATTTCGGGTTGCCGCTGGCGATGGTGATCCTCTGTCTCACGGTCGTCCCCTTTTTCACCCGGGCGCGCGTCTACACCGCCTACGAGTATCTCGAACAGCGGTTCGACCTGCGGACCCGGACGGCGACGAGCCTGCTCTTCCTCGTCGGGCGCGCCTGCTCGCTCGGTGTCACGCTGGCGGCGCCGGCGGTGGTGATTTCGGCGATTCTCGACTGGAGCATCCCCTTCACCGTTCTGGTCCTGGCCGTGCCGATGGTCTTCTACACCAGCCTCGGCGGTGTGCAGGCGGTGGCGTGGACCGACGTGAAGCAGATGTTCGTGATCGTCTTCGGTCTCTTCGCGGCGATGACGATTCTCATTTTCGGCATCACGCGCGAGGTCGATTTCGGGCAGGCGCTGCAACTGGCTGGCGCGACCGGCCGGCTGAAGGCGATCGATACCCGGCTGGATCTGCGCGAGACCTACACGCTCTGGTCCGGTCTCATCGGCGGTCTGTTTCTCAGCCTCTCCTACTTCGGCTGCGATCAGAGCCAGGTGCAGCGCTACCTGACCGCCAAGTCGATCGACGAAGGGCGCCATTCGCTGTTGATGAGCGCGTTCGTGAAGATTCCGCTGCAGCTGGTGATTCTGAGCGCCGGCGTGCTGGTCTTCGTCTTCTACATCTTCCAGACGCCGCCGCTGCTGTTCAATCGCATCCACGACGGCGACATGCTGGCCAGTCCGCGCGCCGCCGAGTACGCCGCGCTGCAGCAGGAGTTCGATCAGGCGATCGCGCGGCGGCGGACCGCCGGCAAGGCCGGCGACAAGACGGAGTTTCTCGCGGCCGATAGCAGCGTCCGCGACGTTCGCGCGCGGGCGGTGACGCTCGTCAAGGACACCACCGGCGACACGAAGTACTCGGACGTCAACTACGTGTTCCCGACCTTCATCACGACGCACATGCCGGTCGGGCTCGTCGGGTTGATGATCGCCGCGATCTTTGCCGCGGCGATGTCGAGCGCGTCTGGCGAGTTGAGCGCGCTGTCGTCGGCGACGATCATCGACTTCTACAAGCGCCACTTCGTGCCGGAGGCCGCCGACGCGCACTATCTCCGCGTGTCGCGTCTGGTGACGGTCGGGTGGGGGCTGCTGGCCAGCGGCGTGTCGATCTATGCAGCCGGCCAGGGGTCGCTCATCGAAGTGGTGAACCGCTACGGCTCGTTCTTCTACGGCTCCATCCTCGGCGTGTTCATCCTCGCCATTCTGAGCAAACGTGCCACTGCCGCCGGCGCGTTCTACGGCCTCATCGCCGGCATGACCGTCGTCCTCATCGTTGCCTTCACCACGCCGATTGCTTTCCTGTGGCACAACCTGATTGGTGCCGCGGTCGTCGTGGGGGTGGGGCTCGCGATCAGCGCCGTTGCACCGAAGCGCTGACAAGTTACGAATCTGAGGTTCTCGCGCCAAAAGCGCACGCCACGGCTCGAGCGTTCTGAGCCGAAAAATACCCTCCAACTGCGCATCGCCTGAAGACTTAGGGCCGATCGCCGGTCGTGGATCGCGGATTGCTCAAGACCGGGGCATGAACGTGATTCACAGGCTTCGGTCACAAGCGGGCTATTCCGCGCTCGAAATGCTGGTCGTTGTCGGCATCTTCGGCGTGGTGACCGCGACCGCGGCGCTCTCGCTCGGAGCGTCGCAGATGTCGGTCAAAGGCGACGGCGCGATGCGCACGCTGATCGGGCAATTGAGCACGGCGCGCGAGCAGGCGATTACGCAGCGCCGAAACATGCAGGTGGTCGTCACCTCCGGCGGCAATCAGATTCAGGTGGTCCGCGAGAACTGGCCGGGTCCGTCGACGACCGTTCTGACGCAGGTCGTGATGGAAGGCGGCGCGACGTTCGCGCTGCTGAACGGTCTCCCCGACACGCCGGACAGCTTCGGCGCCACGTCGGCGGTCAATTTCGGCGCGGCCACGTCGGTGCGGTTCGGCTCGGACGGCATGCTGATCGATCAGTCCGGAAATCCGCTCAACGGATCGATCTTTCTGCAGATTCGCGGCGAGATGCGTTCGGCGCGCGCGGTCACGATCATGGGCACCACGGGCCGGATCCGCGGCTACAAGTGGGATGGCCGGCAATGGAAGATGGTGTAGCGATGCGGCAAACAACGTCGGAAAAAGGCTCATCGCTGGTCGAGGTGCTGATGGCGCTGGGCGTGCTCACCGTGGGCATGCTGGGCGCGGCGGGCGTGCTCGCCCAGGGCATGGAGAAGCTGGCCAGCTCCCCTGGCGATGTGTTGACCACGCAGAAGGCGTCTGAAGCGATCGAAGCGGTCTACAGCGCACGCGATTCGCACAAGCTCACGTGGTCGCAGATTCGCAACGTGCACGGCGCCAGCGGTTCAGACGGCGGCGTGTTTCTCGACGGCCCGCAGCCAATCAAGCTGGCCGGCGTCGACGGCATCGCCAACACCGCCGACGACACGACGATTGAAGAAACGCTGCTGCCCGGCCCCGATCAACAGCTCGGCACCGCGGACGACTCGACGGTGAGCCTGTCCAACTACACCCGCGAAATCGAGATCCGCGACGTTCCGAACGAGGGCGGCATGCTCCGCACCATCGTGGTGACGGTTACGTACCGGGCCGGGTCCACGACCCGGACCTACAAACTCACGACGTACATCTCGACTTACTCATAGAAGGTGCTCTGGTGCGCGATTTCTCACGTCAGGACGGTTTTACGCTGGCCGAACTCATGGTCAGCATGACGATCACGCTCCTGCTCCTCGGCGCGGCGACGACGACGTTCAAGAACGCGCTGGCGCTGAACGATTCGGGCACCCAGCTCGCGGACTCGAACCAGAACCTGCGCGCCGGCACCAACATGCTGATCCGCGACCTGCTGCAGGCCGGCCGCGCGATTCCCGTCGGCGGCATCCCGATTCCGTCCGGGCCTGGGGCGCAGCCGATCCATCGGCCGAGCCCGCCGGGACAGGTCTACTACTTCGACAACACGACCCAGACGACGCTGCCGGCGATCACGAGCGGGTGGGCGCTCGGGCCGATGGTGACCAATCAGACGACCGACATGATCACAATGATCATGGTCGATCCGTTCCTGCCGCCGGTGACGCTGGCGGCGGGCGCGCTGGCCGCCGACGGTTCGAATGTCACGCTCGGTGCGGGCTCGACGTGGATCGCGGGCGACGTGGCCAACGGCGTCTACCCGATCAAGGCCGGCGACCTCGTCTGGTTCAACTCCGGCGGCGGCGCGATCCAGACCGTCACCAGCACGGACGCGACCAAGGCCTACTTCGCGGCCAACGACTGGTTCAATTTCAACCAGCGCAACGCCGGTCAGGGGACGGTGATGGAACTGCAGGCCGGCGGCGCGTGGCCGCCGTCGATGAAGATCTATCGCCTGCTGATGTTCACCTATTACGTCGACGCGATCACCGTTCCGGGCAGCCCGCGTCTGACCCGCGTCCAGAACGACTTCACACCCCAGGCGCTCGCCGGCATCGTCGAAGACGTGGGGATCAGTTACGACCTCGTCGACGGCGTGACCAATCCGGCGAACGTGAGCTCGCTGCCGTACACGCTGAACGGCTTGACCTATACGTCGAATCAGATTCGCAAGGTGAACCTGCACATCGGCGTTCGCTCCGAACAGATGTCGATGCAGCGCAGCGGCGATTTCATCCGGAACCACCTGTCGACCTCGGTCAGCATCCGCGACCTGGCGACCATCAACCGTTATCAGTAAAAGGCCATGACGCACCCTACCCATCCGTCCAACGAACGCGGTGTCGCGATGATCACCGCGCTGATGATGATGATGCTCATCTCGGCGCTGCTGGTCGGATTCACCGCGGTGGTCATGAGCGACCAGCGCCACCGCTTCATCGACAAGGATCGCTCGCAGGCGTTCTACGCCGCCAGCGCCGGGCTCGAGAAGATGACCGCGGACCTCGGCACGCTGTTCTTCGCCAACGTGGCCCCGAGCGCGGCGCAGGTTCAGGCGTTGACGACGAATCCGCCGACGATTCCCGGCGTGGTCTTCACGAAATCCAACAGCGCGTCCGGGTACGAAATCACCGCCGCCGCGCCGACGACCACGACGATCAGCGCCGGCCCGTATCAAGGGCTCATCGCGCTGATGACCGAGTACACGATGGATGTGACCGCGCGGACGGTGGCCGAGGGTGAAGTGCACCTGCAGCGCAAGACCGAGGCCGTGGCGATCCCGGTGTTTCAGTTCGGCATCTACTCGGACGTCGACCTGAGCTTCTTCGCGGGTCCGAACTTCGACTTCGGCGGCCGTGTTCACACCAACGGCAATCTGTTCCTGTCCGAAGGTCCCGGCAACACACTGACCCTGAGAGACAAAGTGACGGCGGTCGGCGAAGTCATCCGGCAGCGCCTCGCCAACGGCGCGAGCATCGCGACGCCGTCGGCGCACGACGGGACGGTTCGGGTCGCGACCGCGACGAACGTGTTCCGCAACCTCGCCCCGACCGAAGGCAGCCTCGTCGACGGGATCGGCAGCGCGCAGAACGAGCCGACCTGGCACAACATGTCGCTCAGCGCCTACAACGGCTACATCCGCAACGGCCGCACCGGCGCCAAGCGTCTCGACTTGCCGCTCATCACTGCCGGCGGGACCAATGCGGATCTTGTGGGTCGGCCGGTTGCGAACGAGGACACGGACTTCCCGGTCAAGTTCAGTCAGCGTTACTTTCCGCAGGTCAGCCTGCGGATCCTGCTCTCCGATACCGCCGCCGACATTCTCAGCGTGCCGACCGTGACGGTGACCCAGCCGGTTTCGCTGGGAGACTTTGTCGCCGACAACAACTGGCGGAACGCGCCGCCGAACAACGGGACGGCGTACGGTCCGGTGGACCTGGCGCACCCGCCGATCGCCCGCTCGCCCGGCCTGACCACGGCGACCGTGACGACCGGCGGCGCGGCCGTTGCCGCGGGCGCCAACCGGACGCTGCCGATTCCGCTCAACGTGCCCGCGGCGTGGAAAGTCCAGAACACGAACGGCGCGATCACGATCACCGTCAACAAGATCAGCCCGCCCGCGGCCAGCTACAACTACGTGTGCTCCGGCAAGAGCCCCAATACCTTTACCGGCTGCGTTGGCCTCGCCGGACATGCCGCCGTGGCCTGGGGCGGCGCGCAACCCGCGACGGTCACCGCGACGATCGTCGGTCCCGACGGCAACGTCAACGTCTCGACGACGCTCGCGGCGAACACCATCGCCGGCGCCGCGGCCCAGACGATCACGGTCGCCATCGACGGCACGATGACGTTTGCGCGCAACACGTTCTTCGTGAACGGCAACCTGATTACCTGCGGCGGCTACGACGGCACCAACCTGCGGAACTGCAACCTGCCGGTCGACGTGCCGAACGGCTCCGTGGTGACGACGTCGGCGCTGTCGGCGACCGGCACCGCGATCATCGGCGGCTTCATCAAAATCGAGCGCCAGGGCACTGACGGCGTCTGGGCCGACGTGACGATGGAGATCCTGAACTACGGGATCGGCGCGCGCAATATCGTCAACGGCGCGGGTGGCGCCAACGCCGGCGGCGCGCAATGCGCCGATCCGACGCCCAACGCCATCCTGCGGATCCAGCGTCTGCGCGACAACAACTGGGCGACCTGCACCTACGCCGGCGGCGCCGCGCCGATGCCGACCTCGAACGATTACTGGCCGCAGACCCTCTTCGACGCGCGCGAGGGGCTGCTCCGCGACACCTCGCCCGGCAACAGCAACATCGCGCTCGGTGGCGTGATGCACTACATCGCGCTCGACGTCGCGAATCTCTCGAACTGGTTCCGCGCGGTCGGCGCCTACGCCGGTGGCACCGGCGCCAATTCGCGTTCGACCAACAACGGCTACTCGGTGTACTTCTCCGACCGCCGCAACAACCGGAACGCGTCGAACGTGGAAACTGGTCGGTACGGCTGGGAAGACATCACCAACCCGAACGATGCGGCCAATGGAGCCCCCAACGGCGCGCTCGACGCGGGCGAAGACGTCGATGCGAGCAACACGCTCGATGACTACGGCAAGTACCCGTCGTATCTTGGCGTGGCGAACAGTGTGCCCCCGGCGCCGGCGCCCAACGCCTCGCCGCTCGACATCAACGCACGGCCCACGACCTACGTGCTGCCGTCGGTGGCGAAGGTCAACCGCGCACTCCATTTCCGGCATGCGCTGAAGTTGATCAACGGCGGCCTGGGCAACATCATCACGCCCGGGTTGACGGTCGCGACCGAGAACCCCGTCTACATCCAGGGCGACTGGAACGCGAACCAGGCCGGCTTCGGGGATCCGCACGCGGCGACCTCGGTCGCGGCCGACGCCGTGACACTGCTCTCGAACGCCTGGAACGACGTCAACTCGTTCGCGAATCCCTACTCCCCCGGCAATCGCGTGCGCGACGCGCAGACGTACTACCGCGTAGCGATTATCGGCGGGAAGAACCCGGCGTTCCCGATGCCGGCCGGAGCGGCGAGCGACTTCGGCACCGACGGCGGCACGCACAACTTCCTGCGCTATCTCGAGAGCGGCGGCACGACGCTCAACTACCGCGGCTCGATCGCGACGTTCTTCTACAGCCGCCAGGCCACCGGTACCTACAAGTGCTGCACGACGGTCTACGGACCCCCGGGACGCGCCTACGCATTCGACATCGAGTTCCTGTCGCCGGCGCTCCTGCCGCCGCTGACGCCGGTGTTCCGCGACCTGAACACGATCGGGTTCTCTCAGGAGACCAGGCCCGGAAAATAGGGCTGCGGCGGACGTTCGGAATTTATGGACTTCAGGATTTTAGGACTTCAGGATTTAGGGAAGAACCCGAAGTCCTCAAATCCCGAAATCCTGAAATCCCTAAATCCTGAAATTCAGCTATCGTAAGACCCGTGTCTGAACCGCGCCCTCTGGTCGGTGTCATCATGGGCAGCCAGTCGGACTGGGAGACGATGCGCCAGGCCGACGAGATTCTGAGCCGCTTCAACATTCCGCACGAAAACAAGATCGTGTCGGCGCACCGGACACCGGCGTGGATGGCGGAGTACGCGGCGTCGGCGGCCGGCCGCGGCCTCGAGGTGATCATTGCCGGCGCGGGCGGCGCGGCGCATCTGCCGGGCATGGTCGCGGCGCAAACGGTGCTGCCCGTGATCGGCGTGCCGGTGCAGAGCGCGGCCTTGAACGGACTCGACTCGCTGCTGTCGATCGTCCAGATGCCGAAAGGCGTGCCGGTGGCTACGGTCGCGATTGGTCCTTCGGGCGCGGCCAACGCCGGGCTGCTCGCGGTCGCGATTCTCGGCACATCGCGTCCGCATTTGCGCGAACAGCTCCAGGCCTATCGAGCCGAGATCGCGGACGCGGTCCGCCGCGATTCGCTTTCGTGACCGGCCGCTGCATTCCGCCAGGCTCCACCATCGGTGTCCTCGGCGGCGGCCAGCTCGGTCGCATGTTTGCGATGGCGGCGCGCCGGCTCGGCTACCGCGTTCATACCCTCGCTCCCGAGCACGACACCCCGACCGGCCAGATTGCCGATCTCGAAGTCGTCAGCTCCTACGACGACCTCGATCGCATTCGCGACTTCGCGCGCGCGGTCGACGTCGTCACCTTCGAGTTCGAGAACGTCTCGGCGGCGGCCGCGGCGGCGGCGGAAGCCGAGGCGATTGTCCGTCCCAACGGCCGCGCGCTCGAGATTGCGCAACACCGTGTCCGGGAAAAGACGTTTCTTCGCGATCACGGTCTGCCGGTGACGCCGTTTGCGGTGCTCGATTCGCGCGCCGATCTCGAACGCGCCGCGGCGACGATTGGCCGGCCGGCGGTGCTCAAGACCGCGGCCTTCGGGTACGACGGCAAGGGTCAGGCGAAGATCGACGGATCGACATCGCTGGACGATGCCTGGCACGCCATCGGCCAGCAGCAGGCGGTGCTCGAAGCCTTTGTCGATCTCGATCGGGAGCTTTCAGTGGTTGCCGCGCGTAGTGTCGGCGGAGACGTGGCGGCGTTCGTGCCGATCGAGAACGAACACCGGCATCACATCCTCGATGTGTCGGTCGCGCCGGCCGGGGTCTCCGCCGCACAGGCGCGGCAGGCCGAGGACATCACCGCCGCCGTCCTCGATGCGCTCGGCTACATCGGAATTCTGTGTGTCGAGTTCTTCGTCACCCGCGCCGGCGAGCTGTTGGTCAACGAGATCGCGCCGCGCCCCCACAACTCGGGCCACCTGACGTTCGATGCGTGCCGAACCAGTCAGTTCGAACAGCAGGTCCGTGCGATCTGCGGCTACCCGCTCGGATCGCCGGAGCTGCTGACGCCGGCGGCGATGGTCAATCTGTTGGGCGATCTCTGGATGGGCGGCGAGCCGAACTGGGCCGCGGCGCTGGCGATGCCCGACGTCAAGCTGCATCTCTATGGCAAGACCACGCCGCGTCCGGGCCGCAAGATGGGACACCTCACGGTGCTTGCCGACTCGACCGCGAAGGCGCGCGAGACGGCACTGGCCGCGCGGCGGGCGCTGCTCAGCATGCGTTCCTAGGCTTCAATCATCAATCATCAATCATCGACTCTTCATGACTTGGTGCTTGTGACTGTCGACTGCCGACTGACATAATCCGCCGGCCATGACCACGAACCGCTGGCTGCCGGTCCTCGGCGGCATTCTGATGAACCTCGCGCTGGGGTCGCTCTACGCGTGGAGCGTCTTCGTCCTGCCGCTGGAACAGGAGTTCGGCTGGAAGCGCGCGGACACGTCCTGGGTCTACACGATCGCCGTCCTGTGCTTCGCGCTGACGTTCTGGGCCGCCGGCTGGCTGCAGGACGTCAAGGGACCGAAGATCTGCGCGTTTATCGGTGGGGTGCTGGTCAGCGCCGGCTTCTTTCTCTCCAGCTACACGACGTCGCTGACCACGCTCTACATCTTCTTCGGCGTCATCGTCGGCATCGGCAACGCCTTCGGCTACTCGGCGCCGACACCGGTGGCATCGAAATGGTTTCCGGACAAGCGCGGACTGGTCGTCGGGTTGATGGTCGGCGGCTACGGCGGCGGTCAGGCGATCTTCGGCACGCTCGCGAGCGACCGCATGATCCCCGCGGTCGGCTGGCGCACGACGTTTCAGATTCTCGCCGCGGTGTTCTTCGTGATGACGATGATCGGGGCGTCGCTCTTGAAGAATCCGCCGCCCGGCTACCGGCCCGAAGGCTGGACGCCGCCGCCCGGCCACGCGGCGCGCCGCGAGTTCTCGTTCCGCGAGATGCTCGCCACGCCGACGTTCTACTTCCTCTGGATCGCCTTTGCCTTCGGGACGACCGCCGGCCAGATGACCATCAGCCAGCTCGTCCCGTTCGCTCGTTCCGCGGGGCTGGGCGCGACGATCGCGACCTACTCGCTCGTCGTCACCTCGCTCGGCAACGCCGGCGGCCGCATTCTCTCGGGCTGGATGTCGGATACCCTCGGCCGCCTCACCACGCTCAAGACGATGGTGCTGCTGTCGGCCGTGGCCATGCCGGCGCTGTTTCTCTGGCGTGCCCAGGTGGTCCCCTTCTTCGCCCTGATTGCGCTGGTCTACTGGTGTTACGGCACGCAGCTGTCGCTCTTTGCGTCCACGACAGCCGATTTCTACGGCACGAGGAATCTGGGCCGGAACTACGGCATTTTGTTCACGGCCTGGGGGGCCGCCGGCATCTTCGGCCCGGGGATCGCGGGACGCGTCTTCGACGCCTTTGGCGACTACCGCTACGCGTTCTTCTCGGCGGCGGGCTTCGCCGTGATTGCCTTCATCGCTCTGCTGATGGCCCGGCCGCCGTCCCACCAGACAGCGTAAAATCTTCGGGAGCCGGCCCGCTGACACGTCCGGCATTGGAGGATCGCATGAGGGTTCTGCAGGCAGGAGTGGCGGCCGTCGTCATCGCGTGCTCGGCATCGCTGCTGGCGCAGGCTGGTCCGCGCCGCGACGGAAAATGGGACGTGACGGTTCAGATGAGCATGGCGATGCCGGACATGCCGCAGGGCATGAACATGCCGCCGCAGACCATGCAGCAGTGCATCACCAAGGAAGAGGCCAACGACCCGAACAAGGCGATTCCGACGCAGCCGCAGGGCCGCCGTGGTGGTCCGCCGCCGGATTGCAAGGTGACCGATCAGAAGGTCACCGGCAACACCATCACCGCCAAAATGGTCTGCACCGGCGAAATGGCTGGCACCGGCACCATGGAAATGACCTACGGTGCCGACACCTACACCGGCAAGATGATCATGAACACGCAGGCGCGTGGCATGAACATGACCATGACGATGAACTACAGCGGCAAGAGGGTTGGGGACTGCGTGAAGTAACTGGTTCTAGGTGCTAGGTTCTGGGTTCTAGGTGCCGGTGCGAGAACCCGCACCTTGAACCTGGCACCTAGAACCTTGAACCTGTACGAGCATGGAACCGCAATCCCCCCATCCGAAAACGATCGGCCGCTTCGTGGTCGAGTCCGTACTCGGAACCGGCGGGATGGGGGCGGTCTACAAGTGTTCCGACCCGACGCTGAAGCGCGAGGTCGCGGTCAAGATCGTTCGTCCCGGTCTCGACAATCCTGAGTTGCTCGATCGCCTGCTCCGCGAAGCGCAGGCCTGCGCCCGCCTCCACCACAAGAACATCGTCACGATCTACGAAGCCGGGCAAATCGACGGCACGGTCTTCATCGTCATGGAGTACCTGGTCGGCGAGAGCCTGGCCACGATACTCGGACGCGGCACGCTGCCGTTCGAGGAGACGCTGCAGATTCTGGTGCAGGTCCTCGACGCACTCGAGCACGTGCACCGCGCCGGCATCATTCACCGCGACATCAAGCCGGGCAACATCTATCGCGAGCAGGACGGCACGATCAAGCTGGTCGACTTTGGGCTGGCCAGAAATCAGCAGGCCGAAGCGATCACCATGACCGGGATGTTCATGGCGACGCCCGGCTACGCGTCGCCGGAGCAGTTTCGCGGCGAGACGGTCGATGCGCGCACCGACGTCTACTCGACCGGAGTGGTCGCCTACGAAATGATTTCCGGTCACCGTCCGTTCGCCGGCGATCTGTCGTCGCTCTTGTACAAAGTCGTTCACGAGCCGCCGCCGCCGATGAACGTCGTCTGGAGCCGCACCTATCCCGACGTCGAACGGATCATCACGAAGGCGCTGGCGAAGGCGCCGGACGAGCGCTATCAGACGGCCGCGGGTATGCGCGACGATCTCAAGGCGTTCATCGCCCGGTCCGCAGCGCCGCCGACGGCCGTGCTGCCAGCTCTGGCCGATCCGCACGGTGAGAAGACGACCGCGCCAGTCGATCTCACAGCCAAGCCGACCCCCAAAACAATCGCCAGGCCCGGCGCGAAACCGGCGGGACTCGATCGGCGCCTCGTGGCCGCGGCCGCGATCGTGCTGCTGCTGATTTTGATCGGCGGCTGGTTCGCATTCCGTGAGAGCGGAAATGGTTCGACCGCCGGCACCGCGCCCGCCGCGACGCCCACGGCTCCGGCGGTTCGCGACGCCGCGCCGCCCGCGGCGACGCGCGACGTCCCCGCGTCACCGGCCACCACCGCCGACATCCCGCCGCCGGTTGCCGCACCGCCGCTGCCGCCGCTGGCGTCCGAGTCGACACCGCCGCCCGCGCGGGCCGGGGATCTGCCCGCGCGTACGACGACGGACACCAGCTCAACGACTCCGCCGGCCGTTACTGCCCCAGAGACGCGCCCCCCCGCGCCGGCTCGCTCGAGCTCGCCGTCGGCCGTCAATCCGGCGACCCAGCGAAACATTCAGGCCCGCTGCGACCGGCTGCGCGATCGCGCGAGCATCGGCGAAACGCTCGCCGCTGCCGATCGGGACTTTCTGATCAAGAATTGCCGGTGAGGCGATGAACGATGACGCGCCGCAGACCGTTCAGCGTAGTGACGATTCTGACCGTGCTCGCCCTGACCGCGAGCGCGTGCAAGCCGAAGACGGCCGCCCAGCCGACGCCGCCGCCAATTCCTGATCTGCAAACCGCGGTCAACGACGCGGCCAAGGACATCGGGCAGCAACTCGGGCGATCGACACAGGGACGGACCCTGGCGATCGATCCGCTGATCGATCCCGCCGGCCAGCAGACCAACGCCACCCGCCGCGTTCAGCAGGAGTTTGCGACCGCTCTTCCGACAGCGTCGCGCGGACTCTCGATCGTGCCGTTCGACGCCGACGGCGTTTCGTCGTCGCAACTCGTCGGCAGCGGCACGCTCGAAGCCGAACCGGGTGAGCCGGACCTCTACAAACTCAATCTGTCGTTGAGCGATCGGTCGAGCGGCCTGGTCATCGCGCACACGGTGACGCGGTTCAAGCAGCCGGGACTCGACACCACGCCGACGCCGTTCTACGCCGAAGCGCCGTCGAGCGTCATCGATCGGCCGACGACCGGTTACATCACGACCGCGAATACCGACCGCGGTCAGCGCGCCGACTCGGTCTATCTCGAACAGATTCCGACGGCCGCCCTGCTGCAGTCAGCAACTGCCGCGGAGGAGGCCGGACGCTGGGAAGAGGCGCTGAACGGATACACCGCAGTGTCGGGCCGCCGCGACGGCCAGCTACCGCGCACGTTCCAGGGCCTGTACCTGACCAACCTGCATCTCGGCCGCAATGCGGCGGCGGAGGAAGCGTTCCAGAAGATTGTGGCGTTGGGTCTCGCTACGAACAGCCTGGCCGTGAAGTTCCTGTTCCAGCCGAACACCACGTCGTTCGTGGCCGGGAACAACGCCGGCGCGGTGTATCCGATGTGGCTGCGCCAGATTGCCCGGGCGGCCCAGACCAATCGCACCTGCTTCAACATCGTCGGCCACAGCAGCAAGACCGGGACGGCGGAAACGAACCGGGCCCTGTCGCGCCGGCGCGCCGAGACCGTCCAGTCGCTTCTGCCCCCGGACCTTCAGCGCACGTCCTGCACGGTCGGCATGGGCTTCGACAAGACGCTGATCGGGACCGGAACCGACGATGCACGCGACGCCCTGGACCGGCGCGTCGAGTTCGAAGTCGTCGCCTGCAACGAATTGCGCTGCTCCCGCTAGGTGGGATCCGGCTTCAGCCGGATTGATTCCAACCATCCTCGACGTTTCTCCATCAAACGCTCCTCGGAGGAACGTATGCGTCGGATTTTCATCATGAGTTCCAGCCTGCTCCTGGCGGCTGGCCTGGCGAGCGCCCAGTCCAACGATTTCCGCTGGAGCGGCAGCCTTGCGAGCGGTAAAACCATTGAAATCAAGGGTGTTAACGGCGCAATCCGCGCCGAGCTCGCGACCGGCAATCAGGTGGAGGTCACCGCGACGAAGCGAAGCGGATGGCGCGACCACGACGATCGGGACTGGCGCGGACGCTCGCGGCGGGAACCGAGCAGCCTCGATTCGGTGAAAATCGAAGTCGTTCCCAGTGACAGCGGTGTGACGATTTGTGCGGTCTATCCGACGCCAGACCGATCGCGTTGGCTGGGACGGCGCGGCGACCGGGACGATAGGCCGAACGAGTGCCGGCCCGGAGCCGAAGGGCGCATGAATGTCTTTGACAACAACGTCGTCGTGGACTTCGTCGTCAAGGTGCCGGCGGGCGTGAAACTAATGGCCAAGACGGTCAACGGCTCAGTCGACGCCCAGTCACTGAAGAGCGACGCCACGATTCACACGGTGAACGGCAAGATCGCCGTCTCAACCTCCGGTATTGCCGCAGCGGACACGGTCAATGGATCGATTGAAGCCACGATTGGCGACGGCGCCGGTAAGGAAGCGCTCGAATACCACACTGTGAACGGCAGCATCACCCTGAACGTGCCGAAGGGCACCAACGCGGAGATTCACGCGCGCACGTCAAACGGCCGTTTTGAATCCGACCTGCCGCTGACCGTGCAGAGTTTCAGCGGTCGTGCCCGGCGCGTGGACGGCACGCTCGGCAATGGCGGCAAGTCTATCGAGTTGCATACGGTCAACGGCGCGATCCGCCTCCGCGCGCGAACTTAGTCGCAGTTTGTGGACTCGATGAACTCGGCGAGTCCGAGTTGCGTCGAAAGCCACAGTGCACGGTGCCGACGCGGAGCGCGCGGTGCGTGGGGTAGCGGACACAGGCTGGTGGCCTCCGGCATGTGTCCGCCGCCGAATGAACTCGCACCGGGCGGTCCGCCGAGGCGCCGTGCACAGCTTCAGCACCCCAAACCATCCGGCTAAAGCGGTAACAATATAGTTGACACATCACATTTAGCCATATATGCTCTCTGTATGGCTACCGAAAACGCGACTCCGGACACCCTGCTCGGCGCAATCACCTACTTCGCAGACATCGACGTGGCGACCATGTTCATGGCCGGTCTGCGTTGGGCGGACGGCAAGGTTCGCTGCCCGCACTGCGACTCGGTGGATACGCCCTACGTGGCGTCCCGGCGCATCTGGCAGTGCAAGAACTGCCGGAAGCAGTTCTCGGTCAAGGTCGGGTCGATTTTCGAGGACAGCCCGATTCCGCTGTCGAAGTGGCTGCCCGCGATGTGGATGCTCGTCAACTGCAAGAACGGCGTCTCCAGCTACGAGATTGCCCGCGACCTTGGTGTGACCCAAAAGACCGCGTGGTTCATGCTCCACCGGCTGCGCCTCGCCATTCACGCCAAGTCCTTCGACAAGATGAACGGGAAGATCGAGGCTGACGAAACGTTCATCGGCGGCAAGGCGCGCAACATGCACGCCAGCAAGCGCCGTCGTCTCGGTATTTCGCAGTCGCGTTCCATGATCGGCAAGGTCGCCGTGATGGGCCTGCTCGAACGCAACGGGCACAAGGACGACGGCGGTGCGCAGGTCCGGACTCAGGTCATTGCCAACCGTCGCAAGCACCAGCTTGAGGCGACCATTCACGCCAACGTCGAAGCCGGTTCGACCATCTACACCGATGCCCTGAAGTCCTACGACCGCATGGGACAGCGCGGCTACGTGCATCAGGTCATCGACCACGCCGAGACCTACGTAGACGGAGCGGTCCACACCAACGGCTTGGAAAACTTCTGGAGTCTCCTGAAGCGGTCGATCAAGGGCACCTACGTGTCGGTCGAGCCGTTCCATCTGTTTCGTTATCTCGATGAGCAGGCGTATCGGTTCAACAATCGTAAGAAGAGCGACGCCATGCGGTTCGTGGAAGCCTGCATGAACGTCTTCGGTCGCCGCCTGATGTATACCGACCTCATTGGTCAAACACCTCTGGAAGCGTGACGAACGCGCTGCGCCTCAACTCCGGCGCGGCAGAAAGAAAAAGCGATGAGTCCAATCAAAGTCACCGTTCCAGGCCGCACGCCGATGGAACGATTGACGAACTTCACGAAGCGCGTCATTGCTGTTCCCAAAGCCGACGTTGAGCGCGAGGAACAGAAATGGCAACAACAACGCAAATCGAAATCCAAGAAAACATGACGGCGCTAGGTCAAATACACTTCGCCGTGGTGGAACGTTAGACCGTTCTCCAGTCCTTCAAAGTCCTCGCGCGGCGGAACGTTCGCTCCGAAAATTGACGATGCGAACTCATCGCCAAATTGTTGCCCAGCAAAGTAGCGACGCAACCCGAAAGCCGTTGCGTCCGCTAGCTGGAGCATCGGATCGTCTTCTTTTTGGACAAAGTGGATCGCCTTTCGGATTCTCGCGATCCGTATCTCCCTTTTCTGTTTGATGTAGCCGAGGTTTTTTTCGGCCGTGGTCGGACGAAGTGGCGCTCTGCTCAGGATTACCTGACGAAATAGCCCTGGCGTCTGTTTTAGAAATTTCCTCATTTCTGGAACATCTTCAGCGACGACAGTGGCGACTTCGTTCGGTGCGGCGAATTCGCGGATGTACATGTCCGCCCTGGCCAAGCAGTAGGTGAACGCGTTGATGTGGTGCCACTGCGTACGAGAAATCCCAGCGCCCGCGAGTCGATTGGGGCTCTCGCGGCGAACCAAGCCGAACGAGAAAGGAATCTTCAGACGCCTCGGAAGTCTCATCATTGAGTGCAGTAGGGCAAGGCGGTCCGTCAAAGGCCAGAGCTTGCGATATTTCTGGTTACTGAATACGTCCGTCGCATGAAAGACAAATCCTGAAGAGAATGGTTCTGGAACAGCGCCCAGCGCTTCCTCAATGGCCGCTTCAGCCAGCATCATTTGCCTGTCAGCGTTCACGATCAAACCTGCGACAATCGTGGCCGGTTCGGTTTCGGACGTTCCGGCCTCATCAACAAAGACGTATCGCATGGCCGACGAACCCCAGAGGAGATCGCCCGAGATTGAGCGAGGCGGGATCAAAACACACCCCGCTTGATGCGGCAAGTATATTGTTGCCGCTAAAGCCGGATTCCACTACTACGGTTTGTTTACAATCGGCGAATGAAACACCTTTCATTCCGTCTGCTGCCGACCGCCCTCGTCATCGCCGCCCTGACAATCGTGGCCGCCGCTCAAGAGCGCGACCGCACCAAGATTGCCGACAAGTACAAGTGGAACCTGTCCGAGATCTACCCGACTGACGCCGCGTGGCGGGCCGCGAAGGACAAGCTGGCAGCGGATCTGCCGCAGCTTCGCCAGTATCAGGGCCGTCTGGTTTCGTCCGCAGGCACGCTCGCGGATGCGCTCGAGAAGCAGTCGGCGTTCGACAAGGAGCTCTCGCGGCTCTACGTCTATGCCAGCATGCTCGCGGATCAGGACACGCGCGACGCCGCGCACCAGGGGATGCAGCAGGAGATGGTGCAGCTGGCCGCGACGTTCGGGGCGCAGGCGTCCTATATCGAGCCGGAGATTCTCAAGTCGAACAAGGCGACGATCGATCGCTACGTGGCCGCGGAACCGCGGCTGAAGGTGTACCGCTTCTACCTCGAAGACGTCGTCCGCCGCGCCGCCCATACGCTCACCGACGCTGAAGAGAAGCTGCTCGCTGATGCCGGCCCGGTCCAGGGCTCAGCGGCCAACGTCTACAACATCCTCTCGAACGCCGATTTTCCCTATGCTTCGATTCAGCTGAGCGACGGCCGCACCGTGAAGGTCGACCAGGCCGGATTTTCCGAGCTCCGCGCCCTGCCGAACCGGGCCGATCGCGAGAAGGTGATGAGCACCTTCTTCAACGGCCTCGGCGCCTTCAGCCGCACGTTCGGGACGACGATGAACGGGGAAGTGCAGAAAGTGCTGTTCCTGTCGAAGGCGCGCAAGTATCCGACCGCGCTCGAGACGGCGCTCGACAGCGCGAACATTCCGCCGTCGGTGTACACGCGGCTCATCGACGGCATCAACCGGAATCTGCCGGCGTTTCACCGCTACCTGCGGCTGCGCAAGCGGATGATGGGGTTGAACGAGCTCCACTACTACGATCTCTACGCGCCGCTCGTCGGTTCGGTCGATCTGAAGTACACGCCGGAGGAGGCGCAGCAACACATCCTGGCGGCCGTCGCGCCGCTCGGCGGCGAGTACCGCGAGACGATTCAGCGGGCCTTCGACCGCCGCTGGATCGATCTCTTCCCCAACGAGGGCAAGCGTTCGGGCGCGTATTCGAACGGCGGCGCCTACGATGTCCACCCGTACATGCTGATCAACTACAACGGCCAGTACACGGACGTCAGCACGCTCGCGCACGAGCTCGGGCACACGATGCAGAGCTACTTCTCGAACAACACGCAGCCGTATCCGCTCGCCAGCTATCCAATCTTCGTCGCCGAAGTCGCGTCCACTTTCAACGAGTCGCTGCTCATCGATCACATGCTCAAGAGCATCAAGGACGACGATACGCGGCTGTCGATTCTCGGGAACTATCTCGAGAACATCAAAGGCACGATGTTCCGTCAGACGCAGTTCGCGGAATTCGAGCTGCGGATGCACGAGATGGCGGGCAAGGGGCAGCCGATCACCGGTGCCGCGCTCGCGACGCTCTACATGGACATCACGAAGCGGTACTACGGCCACGATCAAGGCGTCTGCATCGTCGACGACTACGTCCGTCACGAGTGGAGCTACATCCCGCACTTCTATCGCGACTTCTACGTCTTCCAGTACGCCACGTCGTTCGCCGCGTCCGAGGCGCTGGCGCAGAAAGTGAAGGCCGGAAATGCCGACGCGACGCGCAAGTACCTGGCATTTCTGTCGGCGGGCGGGTCGAAGTATCCGATCGATCTGCTGAAGGACGCCGGCGTCGACATGACGACCGACGAGCCGCTCGATCTCACGGTGCGCGAGATGAACCGCGTGATGGACGAAATGGAAACAATCCTCGCACGGCGTCAACCGCGTTAGCGCGAGATGCAAACCACAGAGGTCACCGAGCTCACAGAGCCAAAGATTCTCGGTGTCCTCCGTGTTCTCTGTGGTTAGTTTTCTTGGTGGTCTGCACGCGTCACGGGCGCGAAGACCGGCGAAGGCGTCATCAGCCACGCCTGAAGTCTGACGGGCGACGGTGGGTGGCGAGGAAGGTTCGGCGCCGCGCGGGCGCGCAGCCACCAGACTCCGGAGAGCAGCAGGCCCGTCAGGGCGATCCCGAGCGCGATCTGCCGTCGCCGCCGTTTCGAATCCATAAAGGCCACCCTCCAGAAACCAGTGGGGATGCCGAGGTCCGGTGCAGGGTTCAGGGTGCTGGTTCGGGCGAACGCGAGTGACGCCGGGTGGACCGCATGTTATCGCGGGTGCCGACCACTCACCGGGAAATTCCGGCAGTTCATCGGATCGGCCGTTCACCGGCCCGGCCGGCGTGACACCATTCAGCTCCATGCTGGAGATACGTCACCTGCACAAGTCGTTTGGCGACCTGATGGCCGTGAACGACGTGTCGTTTACTCTTGCACCAGGGGAATTGGTGGGGCTCCTCGGCCCCAACGGGGCCGGCAAGACGACCACGGTGTCGATGATCAGCGGGCTGCTGCCTCCGGACAAGGGCGAGGTCCTGGTGAACGGCGCGCCGCTCAGCGGCGACACCGATCCGAAGAAGCAGAAGATCGGCCTGGTTCCGCAGGATCTCGCGCTCTACGACGAGCTGAGCGCGGACGCCAACTTGCGTTTCTGGGGTGCGCTCTACAACCTCTCAGCGGCGGCGCTCGAGCGAGCGATTGCCGCGACGCTCGAACTGGTCGGACTCGGCGATCGCCGGAAATCGCTGGTCAAGACGTTCAGCGGCGGCATGAAGCGGCGGCTCAATCTTGCCGCAGGCCTGCTTCACGATCCCGACATCGTGCTGCTCGACGAGCCGACGGTCGGCGTCGACCCGCAAAGCCGCAACGCGATTTTCAACAACCTCGAAACCTTGAAGGCGCGCGGTAAGGCGCTGCTCTACACGACGCACTACATGGAAGAAGCCGAGCGGCTCGCCGATCGCATCGTCGTCATCGATCACGGCCGGGTGGTGGCCAACGACACGCTCACCGGGATTCAGCGGCTCATCCCGGGCGGCGTCGGCGGTGAACGGGTCACGCTCGAAGAAGTGTTTCTCTCGCTGACGGGAAGGAGCCTGCGCGACTGATGCCTCTCATCCCTCTCGTGGCCATGATCCGCAAGGATCTGCAGGTCTACTACAGCGACCGGCGCGCGGTGATCATGGGCTTCATCGTCCCGATTGCGATCGCGTCGTTCATGGGCTCGGTGTTCAACACCAACATCAACCGCGAGCCGGCCCGGATTGCGGTGGCGATCATCGACGACGATGGCAGCAACCTGTCCAAGGCGATTGTCGCGGCCGCCAGCGCCGATCGGACGCTGCGCGTCACCTCGCCTACCCTCGACGAGGCGCGCAGTGGCGTCAAGCGCGGCACGCTGTCGGTGGCGGTCATCATTCCGAAGGATTTCGGGGCGCAGGCGGGCCGCGCATTCTTCGGCGGCGGCCCGCGCCCGGAACTGGCGATGCTCCACGACCCGTCGCGCGCCGCGGAGCTGGGGCTCGTGCGCGGGACCATGGCGGGCCACGTGATGGAATCGGTGAGCCAGGAGATGTTCGCGGGCGAGTCGGGGCGTCAAGCCGTCACCGATTCGCTCGCCAGTCTCGAGAGCGCGCCGGTGCCCGAGCAGCAACGCGTGCTCCTGCGCACGCTGCTGCAGTCGGTGCAGCGTCTCAACGAGCAGAACGCCCAGGGCGGCGGGGCGCCCGCGCGCGGGGCCGGCCTCTCGATGCCTTACGCGGTCAAGGAAGAAGCCATCACGTCCGATCGCGCGGAGTACAACTTCTACGCGCACTCGTTTGCCGGCATGAGCATCCAGTTCCTGCTGTTTGCGATGATCGATCTCGGCGTCGCGGTGCTGCTCGAGCGGCAGCGCGGGCTGTGGAAACGGTTGCGCAGCGCGCCGCTCTCGCGTTACACGCTGCTGGCCGGACGCACCGTCAGCAGCGCGACGGTCGCGATGGCGACACTGTTCGGCTGCTTCCTCTTTGCCGGCATCGTCTTCGGCGTGCGGATTCACGGCAGCGTCGTCGGATTCGTGCTGGTCTGTCTCGGGTCGGCGTTGATGGCGGCGACGTTCGGCCTGCTGATCGCGTCGCTCGGCAAGACCCCCGGCAGCGCGCGCGGCATTGCCAGCCTGGCGACGCTGCTGATGGTGATGCTCGGCGGCGCGTGGATGCCGACGTTCCTCTTTCCCGCATGGCTGCAGTCGGCCACGTTCGCGATTCCAACCCGATGGGCGATCGACGGCCTCGACGCCATGACCTGGCGCGGCCTCGGGCTCGCCGACGCGCTTCAGACGACCGCCGCGTTGCTAGGGTTTGCGGTTCTGTTCGGGACGATGGCGATGTGGCGGTTTAAGTGGGAGGAGGCCTAGCTGGTGCTAGGTGCTAGGTGCTAGGTTCTAGGTGCGGTGCTGGTTCTCGGTGCAAGGTTCTCGGCCACCGTAAAATCGGTGCATGGGGAATTGGGATCGGATTGCGGAGAAGAAGATTCGCGATGCGATGGCCGAGGGCAAGTTCGACGGGCTCGGACGTAACCAGGCGATCGATCTCGAGGAGTACTTCAAGCTGCCTGAAGAGATCCGGATGGCCTATTCCGTGCTGAAGAGCGCCGGATGCGTGCCGGAGGAAGTGGAACTGCTGAAGGAAGTCGACCGCATCAAGAACGAAATGGCGCACGCGCCTGATGCGGCGTCGCGGGAAAAGTGTCGTACTGCTCTGAGCGACGCGGAACTCCGGCTCCGACTGGCGCTTGAACGTAAAAGAACATAGTGGTTCAAGGTTCTACGTTCTCGGTGCAAGGTTCTCGGTCCAAGGTTCTTGGTGCTAGGTTCCACGGCGCAGATAGATGATGAGTTTGGTTGTTGCCCCGGTCGCCCGTTTGGCAAGCATCGTCAGCGATCGGCACTCTTCGTTGGTGATGTATCCGTTTTCTAGGGCTTCCATCAAGTGCTCTTGCGTTTCAACCAGCGACGCCCGGGCCATTTGAAGGAATCGTGCAAAGTCAGGCCTTGTGAAACGCGCGAATCCTTCAGCGATGTTCGCCGGCGCCGATCGCGCTGATTGCCGAATCTGATCCCGAAACTTGATGTCGGCCTTCAATGCAGGTCGCCGGGCGATCACGCCGACCGCGCGGCGTAGTTCAACGGATAGCTTCCAGCAGTTCAGCTCCTGATGGTCCCGAACACCCACGGCTTCCTGACACGCAGGAGTCGTGCCGCGCAAATTCCCTACGGATATTCTTGGAGGCGGTCCGCGAAGGGCAGTTAGGTCGCAGCGCGCGGGAACCTTCTACGCACCTAGAACCTAGCACCTAGAACCTAGCACCTAGAACCTAGCACCATGAAATTGTCATTGTCCTTGTGCACTGTGCGTCCGTGGCTGGCGAGCGACGTGACCTCGCTCGTGCGTCATGCGAACAATCGCAAGATCTGGTTGAACCTCCGCGACCGTTTTCCGCATCCGTACTTGCGGAAGCACGGGCAGGAATTTATCCGTTACGCACGGCAGGAAAGCTCCGAGCACGCGTTTGCGATTGTCGTTGACGATGCGGCGGTGGGCGGCGTCGGATTCATCGTCAAGTCTGACGTCGACCGGGTGACGGCCGAGATTGGCTACTGGCTCGGAGAGGACTTCTGGGGTCGCGGCATTGCGACCGAGGCGGTGAGGGCCATCACGCGGTACGCGATCGAACGGTATCAGCTGACACGCCTGTTCGGTGTCGTGTTCGATCGCAATCCGGCATCGGCGCGCGTCCTGGAGAAAGCCGGCTACGTCTTCGAAGCGCGTCTCCGTCGAAGTGCAATCAAGGAGGGGCAGGTCATCGATCAACTGCAGTACGGGTTTACCGCTCCCGAATCCGCACCTTGACCCGCACCTTGAACCCGCACCTTGAACCTAGCACCTAGCACCTAGAACCGAGAACCAGTTCCTCGTTCGTGCGCCCTTAACAACGTCACGATCAACTTGTGAGTGGGCGTCTCCACTCCGACTTGTTGGCCGATGCGGACGACGGCGCCGCTCAGCCAGGGGAGTTCGAGCGGTTTGCCGCGTTCGAGATCCTCGAGCATCGAGGCCTTCGCATGCGGCGGCAGGCTGTCGAGCGCGGCCAGCGAGTCCTGGAAGACGTTGTGCGCGAGCGGAATCTGCTTCGCGCGCGCCACCGCGATCGATTCGTGCAGCGCGGCTTCGAGCAGCGTGCGGAGATCAGGATCGGTCCGCACGACGCCGATCGGTGCGCGGGCGATCGAGGTCAGCCCGCTGAAGACCGTCAGGCGCACGAACTTTGCCCAGATGTCGACCTGAATGCGATCGCTCAGCGTCGAGTCAATGCCGACCCGCTGGCACAAGGCGTGAAATTCAGTGAGCTGCGGCGGCGGTGGACCGGTCAAGGGTCCGAAGACCAGCCGCCCCATCGCGGTGTAGCGGATGACGCCCGGCTCGCTGATGACCGCCGACACGTAGGTGGTCCCGCCGACCACATGCGGCTTTCCGATGGAACGGTTCAGGAACTCGACGGTATCGACGCCGTTCTGGAACGGAATGACGATCGTGTCGGGGCCGAGGAGCGGCTTGAGCGTCGCCAGGGCGGACTCGACGTCGTAGAGCTTCACCGTGAACAGCACGAGATCGACCGGCCCGACCGACGCGGGATCGTCGGTGGCGTTGACCCGCGGCGCGTGAATCGGCCCGCCGGGCGTGTCGATGCGCAAACCGTGCTGGCGCATCGCGGCCAGATGGGCACCGCGCGCGATGAATATCACGTCGGCGCCTGCCGCCGCCAGCCGCCCGCCGAAATACCCGCCAACTCCGCCCGAACCCAGAATCGCGATCCGCATGACAGCATTCTAAGAGGTGAGGCAGAGGGGTCGGACACCGGAACGATCGCCGGGTGTCTGACCCCGACCAGGGTGGCCAAGCGTGAGCCGGTGTCAGACACCCGGCGTCTATTGACCTGCCGGTGTCCGACACCTGCTCGTGTCATAGAATGCCCGACTGATGTCAACGCGCTACGGGCGCTCGCCCTGGATCGACCAGTTCCCCAAGTCCCGCGTTCCGGCCTATCCCAAGCACCGCGGTCCCCTGAAGGTGGATGTGGCCGTGGTCGGCGGCGGTCTGACCGGCTGCGCGACGGCCTACGCCTGTGCCGCGGCCGGGCTCAAGGTGGCGCTCTTCGAGGCCGAACGCCTCGGCCACGGTGCGAGCGGCGCGTCCACGGGGTGGCTCGCCGACGAGCCGTCGGTGTCGTATGCCGATCTCGAGAAGGCGATCGGGCGCCGTCACGCCCGCCACGCCTGGCAGGCCTGGCGCCGCGCGGCCCGCGACGCCGCGGCGCTCGTGCGCCGCCTCGATCTGAAGTGCCACCTGGAAACCCGGTCGACGCTGCTCGTCGCCGCCGATCCGGATCAGGTCCTCCGGCTCAAACGCGATCAGAAGCTCAGAAAGGATGCCGGGCTCGACGCCGCGCTCGTGCCCGCGAAATCGATTGCCGCCGACGCCCGAATGAGCGGCCAGGCGGCGATCCGGTCGCGCGACGGCGCCACGCTCGATCCGTATCGCGCCACGATCGGACTGGCGGCGGCCGCCGCCGCGCGCGGCGCGCTCATTTTTGAAGGGTCGCCGATCGTCAAGACGTCCTTTACGCGCAAGACCGTTGACGCGTGGACGGCCGGCGGCGCCATTCGTGCCGGCCGCGTCGTCGTCACGACCGGCAGTCCGACGCGTGTCTTCAAGTCGCTCATCCGTCACTTCTGGTTCAAGAGCACCTTCTGCGCCCTCACCGACCCGATCCCGGCGAAGCTCCGGCAGCGGCTGGCCGATCCGGCGCTCGTCGTGCGCGATCTGGCCGTACCGTCGCACACCGTGCAGTGGGTGGGCGAGGATCGTCTGCTCGTGAGCGGGGCGGACGGCGATGCGCCGGTGCCGCGGCTGCTGGAAAAAACGATCGTGCAGCGCACCGGACAGTTGATGTACGAGCTCTCGACGCTCTATCCGGAGATTTCCGGCATCATGCCGGCGTATGGGTGGGCGACCCCCTACACGCTGACGCTCGAGGGTGTGCCCTACATCGGACCGCATCGCAATTTCCCGTTTCATCTCTTTGCTTTTGGCGATTCGAGCGACGGCGTGACCGGTGCGTTTCTCGCCAGCCGCGTCCTGCTGCGTCATTGTCTGGGCGAAGTCGACCCGGCCGACGAAGCGTTCGAGTTCCGGCGATGATCGATCTGCTCGTCTTCGGTCCGCATCCCGACGATCTCGAAATCGGGCTGGGCGGAGCGATCGCGCGTCACGCCGCGCAGGGGTCGAGCGTGGGACTCTGCGACCTGACCGCCGGAGAAATGGGCAGCAACGGCAACGTCGCCGAGCGGCTGGCCGAAGCCGAAGCGGCGCGAGTCGTGCTCGGCGCCGACTGGCGCGAGAATCTGCGCTTGCCGGACCGCGCGATTGGCAAGGACCCGTCCCACCTCGAGCGAGCCGTCGCCTTCATTCGCCGTCACCGGCCGCGGGTCGTGGCGGTGCCGTACTGGTCCGATCGGCACCCCGATCACGGTGCGGCCAGCGAGCTCGTGACCGAGGCGTGCTTCAATGCCGGTTTGCGCCGGTACAAGGCGGAGGGCGAGGCCTGGAAGCCGGATTGGATTTGTTACTACTTCATTAATGAAACCGGGATCCCATCGTTCGTGATCGACGTCTCAGACTATTACGACCGCAAGATCGCGGCGCTCGAGTGCCATCGCAGCCAGTTTGCGCCGCCCGCCGCGGGCGGTCCGGTGGCCACCCGGCTGAATACGCCGATCTTCCGGCAGCTGATTGAAAGCCGGGACGCCCAGTTCGGCGCCCAGGCCGGCGTCCATCGGGCAGAAGGCGTGGTCGTCCGGGAACCGATTGTGCGAACCACGCTGATGAAGCACTCCTCGTGAACATTGGAATCGTCTGCTACGCCTCGGTTGGCGGCAGCGGGATCGTCGCCACCGAACTCGGCAAGCAGCTCGCATCGCGCGGGCATGTCATCCACATTCTGAGCAGCGACACGCCGGTGCGGCTGAACGACTATGTCCCCGGGCTGTCGTTCCACCGCGTCGAGACCCCCAGCTATCCGCTGTTCCGCGAACCGCAATACCTGCTGCCTCTGGCGACCAAAATCGTGCAGGTCGCGCGCGCCGAACGGCTCGAGATCGTGCACGCGCACTACGCGATCCCCCACGCCACGGCGGCGTACCTGGCGCGGCAAATCCTGGCATCCACACCCGATACGATCATCCCGCGGGTCATCACCACGCTCCACGGCACCGACATCACGCTGCTCGGCGCCGATCGCTCCTACTCTGAAATCGTGCGCTTCGGCATCGAGCAATCCGACGGCGTCACGGCGGTCTCGCACAGCCTCAAGCGCGACACGTACCGCGAGCTGGGTGTCAGCTGCGACATCCGCGTCATCCCGAACTTCATCGACGGCAAGGCCAATCAACGCGTCGACGTACCGGCGCTCCGCGCCCGCTTCGCGCCGGCCGGCGAGAAGCTGCTGATTCACGTGTCGAATTTCCGGCCGGTCAAGCGCGTGACCGCGGTCATCGATGTCTTCGCCCGCGTCCGGCAGCGCATCCCGTGCAGCCTGCTGATGGTCGGCGACGGTCCCGACCTCGCTGAGTCGATCCGGCTCGCGCGGGCGCTCGGCGTCGACGAACACGTTCGCTTCCTGGGCGAGCAGGACCGCGTGGTCCAGCTTCTCTCGGCCGCCGACGTGTTTCTGCTGCCGTCCGCACAGGAGAGCTTCGGTCTCGCCGCGCTCGAGGCGATGGCCTGCCACCTGCCGGTCGTCGCGTCGAAGGTCGGCGGGCTGCCTGAGGTCATCGACCACGGCATCAGCGGCTACCTCCACGATCTCGACGATCTCGACGGCATGGCCGACTCGGTCACCGGCCTCCTGCAGGACGACAAGAAACGTCATCAATTCGCCGACGCCGCCAGGGCCACCGCCGTCGACCGCTACAGCGATCATCACATCGTGCCGGTCTACGAGCAGTACTACCGCGAGGTCCTCGCCGCCCCCTCCCGCGCTCAGTAACAGCCGCGGGAGTTATAGTTAGCTTTTCTGTCGCAGATAATGCGCCGGTCGTCGTAATCCCTAGTCGAGGCCTTATGAAGCGGTGGCTTTTCGCGGCGTTCGCGGCGGCGTCGATCCTGATCGTCATTCCGCGTGCGCAGATGCGCGTCCAGCCGCTCGACGAGCAGCAGGGACACGCCGCTCTGGGCCTCGCCCTCCGTCATTTGAACAACGCCGGCATCTTCATGATGGCGACGGCGCATCCCGACGACGAGAACAACGCGCTGCTGGTGATGCTCAACCGCGGGCAGGGCTATCGCACCGCGCTCGCGACCGCGACACGCGGCAATGGCGGGCAGAACGAAATCGGTCCGGAGATCTTCGAGGCGTTGGGCGTGCTGCGGACCGAGGAACTCGCGGCGCTGCACCGCTTCGACGGCGCCGAGCAGTACTTCACGCGCGCCGTCGACTTCGGCTACTCCTTCAGCATCGAGGAAACGTTCGAGAAGTGGGGCCACGATGAAATCCTCGCCGACTACGTCCGCCTGATTCGCACGATCCGCCCCGACGTGATCGCGGGTCTGTCGCCGTCCGGAACGGGCGGCGGCCAGCACCACCAGGCGTCGGCGGTGCTCGCGCGCGAAGCGTTCAAGGCGGCGGGCGATCCGTCGAAATTTCCGGAGCAGATCTCGGCCGGGCTGCGGCCGTGGCAGCCGAAGAAGTTCTATTTCGCGGCTGGATTCGCGGGCGGTCAGACCGCGGCCGCGCCGGCGGCTCCGCCGTTGACGATCAGTCTCTCGGGGTACGACCGGCTGCTCGGCCGGACGTACGCGGAAATCGGGACCGAGGCGCGCAGCATGCACAAGTGCCAGGGGATGGCGCAGCTGTTGTCCCTGCCCGGCCCGTCCTCGAGCACCTATCAGCTGGTGGAATCCACGCTCACGGGGCAGCTTCAGAAGCCGGAAGCGTCGCTCTTTGACGGCCTCGACACCTCGATTGCCGGTCTCGTTCAATACGCCGGTCCGCGGCCGCCCAAGGGACTCGCCGACGGTCTCAAGGAAATCGTCACAGCGATCCAGACGGCGCAGAAGAAGTTCGACACCGAGAGCGACGACGCGACGCTGCTGCCGCTGCTCGGCGGGCTGCGCGCCGTGCGGGTGCTGCGCGGTCAGCTTCGCGCGATGACGCTCGACGCCAGTCCGCGCTTCGAACTCGAGTACCGGCTGCGCCAGAAGGAGCGCGAGTTCCAGCAGGCGATTCTCTTCGCCAACAGCCTCAAGGTCGAAGCGCTGGCGGATGACGGCGTCGTCGTCCCCGGCCAGCCGCTGACGGTGAGCGTGATGGTGGCGAACCGCGGCGCGGCCGAGGTCACCGTGAAACAGGTGTCGTTCGAGGGGTTCGACGGGGACGCGGCCTGCACGTTGACACAGGCAACCGGACAGGGCGGACGCGGACGTGGCGCCGCGACACCGGCGCCGGCGATCCCGATGAGCGTCATCCGGCGCGATCAGGTTGCGCAGTGCGCGCCGACGCTCCGCGTGCCGGCAAACGCGCGGGTCAGCGAGCCGTACTGGCACCGCGCCGGCGAAGCCGGCCGCTACACGTTCGACAGCGACGCCCCGTTCGGTCTTCCGTATCGGCCCACCGACTTCTACGTTCAGGTGACGCTTGGATTCGCCAACGCGGAAGAAGTGATCAGCGGCCTGCCAGTTCACTACCGCTACGAAGGCAACATCTTCAGCGGCGAGAAACGCTCCGAGCTGTTGGTCGTGCCGCCGGTGTCCGTCCGGATGTCGCCGGACATCGCCATCCTTCCAGTTCCGCCCGCGCCGCCGCCGGTGGCCGCGACGAGCGGTCGCGGCGCAGCACCCGCCGCCGGCCGAGGCGGCCGGGGGAATGCGCCGGCGGCGCCGCCGGCGCCGGCCGTGCCGACGCGCGATCTGCGCGTGACGGTGGTCAACGACACCAAAGGGGCGAGCGAGAACGTCGTGAAGCTCACGCTGCCGGCGGGCTGGACCGCCACGCCGCCCGAGCAGGCGCTCACGTTCACGCGCGAAGACGAGTCGCAGACAGTGCGCTTTCAGGTCAAGCCGCCAGCCAACGCCACGCCCGGAGAATTTCAGGTCAAAGCGATCGTGGCGGCCGCCGGAGAGGAATTCGTGCGCGGGTATCAGGTGATCGAGTACCCGCACATCCGGCGCCAGCACATCTACCACGATGCCGACGCGACGATCAAAGTGATCGACGTGAAGACGACGCCGAATCTGACGGTCGGCTATGTGATGGGCGTCGGCGACGAAGTGCCGGCCGCGCTCGAACAGCTCGGTGTGAAGGTGGAGTTGATCACTGCGGACGATTTGGCGTGGGGCAACCTGGCGCGCTTTCCGACGATCGTCACCGGCGTGCGCGCCTACGAGCGCCGCGCCGATCTGCGCGCCAACAATCAGCGGCTGCTGGATTACGTGCGCGGCGGCGGCACGTTGGTCGTCCAGTACAACAAGTTCGAGTTCAACGAGGCGCAGTACGGTCCGTACGAGGGGAAGGTCAGTTCGGACCGCGTCACCGACGAATTTGCGCCGGTCAGAGTGCTGGTGCCGTCGGATCCGATCTTCAACACGCCGAACAAGATCACCGACGCCACGTGGAAGAACTGGGTCCAGGAGCGCGGACTGTACTTCCTCGACGCCGACAAGGACTCGCGCTATCGCGACCTCGTGGCGCTGTCGGATCCGTTCCCGTACAACCCCGGCGAAAAGCGCGGTGCCCTGGTGGCCGCGCAGTACGGCCGCGGCCGCTGGATCTATGTCGGGCTCGGCCTCTGGCGGGAACTGCCAGCCGGAGTTGACGGCGCTTACCAGCTGCTCGCTAACCTGGTCAGCCACTAGCGCCGCTGAGCGCTGGATTTCAGGATTTCAGGATTTCAGGATCTTAGGATTTAGAGTCTGACGGCAGCGTGGTTCGAAATCCTAAAATCCTAAAATCCTAAGATCCTGAAATCCTGAAATCCTGAATTTCCTAGTGACTGTCCCTTCAATCATCGTCGTCGGCGCGGGCCCGGCTGGGGCCACCGCGGCGCGCGCGCTCGCGCTGGCCGGCGTAACGGTCCGTCTCCTGGACCGGTCTAAGTTCCCCAGAAACAAACCATGCGGAGGGGGCATCACCCTCCGCGTGCTGCGGCGGTTTCCGTATCTCGAGGCCGAGCTCGGGCGGATTGCGACGCACCGGCTCTCGCGGCTCTATCTCGAAGGGCCTATTGGCGAGTCGGCGACTATTGAGTCGGGCGATCCGGCCGTCCTGATGATTCGGCGCGTCGAGTTCGACGCGCTGCTGGTCGATCTGGCGGTTCGGGCCGGGGCCGAGCTGGTGACCGACGCCGAGGTCGTGAGGGCCACGGCGGGGGAGTCACATGTCGCGCTCGAGGCACGGGACGGACGCCGTTTCGAGGCGCCGTTCGTGATTGCCGCCGATGGGGTGAACAGCGTTGTGGCGCGGCGGGTCGGTTTGAATCACGGGTGGCCGGCGCGGTCGGTGGCGTTGGACATGATGGAGGAAACGCCCCGCGAGCGCTTGCGTGAGGTCGATCCCGCGACGCTCTGGGTGGCTTACGGTTATGCGCCGCGAACGAATCGGAATCTATCGCCAGACGGACCGGCGCCCGAGGGGTACGCGTACATCTTTCCCAAACGCGATCACGTCAACGTCGGGATCGGGTATCTGCTGGACTACTACCGGCGCGCCGTGGACATTCCGCCGTACACGCTGCAGGAGCAGCTGGTCGGCGACCTTGCCGAGCGCGGCGTGATCGAGGGGACGTCGGTGCGCGGTCATTTCACGCCGTATCTGATTCCGGTCGGCGGGCCGCTCAAGCGTCTTGGCCATGGCCGGGTCCTGCTGGCGGGGGATGCCGGTGGATTCGTCAATGGGATGACCGCTGAAGGCATCTACTACGCCATGGTGTCAGGCGCGCTGGCCGCGCGGACCGTGCAGAATACCGGCCGTGATGTCAGCGGCATGGCGCGCCGATATGAGCAGGCGTGCCACCGGGAAGTGGGCGCTGAGCTGCGGGACTCGGTGCTGATTCAGCGCTACCTGTTCGCCGACCGTCGCCGCATTGCGCGCGTCGTGGCTGCCGCGGCCGGCAGTCGCTTGACGGGGCGTTTACTGGACCTCGCCAAAGGCCGTCTAAGTTACCGGCAGCTGCGGCGTGAGATGTTCCGTCTCGTGCCAGCCTTTTCGGCTAGGCTGGCCTGGTCCCGGGCTCTTTCTCTCGTGTGGCCGGAGCGCCGATCGACGGCGGCCGGAGCGACAGGGGTATAGACATGCCGTACGTTTTCGATCCGCAGATGGAGCATCTGCTCCGGCGCGCCGGCTTCGGCGCCCGGCAGGACGAGCTCGATACCTTCCGTCGGCTCTCGTTTTCAGACGCCGTCACGCGCCTCCTCGAATACGAGCTGATTCCGGACGACGTCGATTCGAAGATCGGGACGCCCGGCTACGCGAGCACCACGGTCCGCAACGGCGAGTTCGCGCCGCGCACGAACATCGTCGACGCGCGGCAGCGCTGGGTGTTCCGCATGGTGCACACCAACCGGCCGCTCCAGGAGAAGATGACCCTCTTCTGGCACAACCACTTCGCCACGGCGTATACGAAATTGAACGGCACGGTCGGCCAGACCGAGGCCACGCGTTATCTCGCCGCGAAGGCGACGGAAGATCCCGCCGGCGTGCGCGGCCAGATCGAGATGCTGCGCGAGAACGCGCTCGGCAATTTCCGCGACATCCTCGTCAACATCGCGAAAGACACCGCGATGCTGCTGTGGCTCGACGGCTATCTCAATACGCGGACCCGTCCGCAGGAGAACTTCGGCCGCGAGATCATGGAGCTCTTCACGATGGGCGTCGGGCATTACACCGAGCCCGACGTCTACGCGGCGGCGCGGGTCTTCACCGGCTGGAACCTGACCGGCCGCGCCGCGGCGACGGCGGGCGACGCGTCCCATCTCGAATTCATCTACAACGCCGGCCAGCACGATACCGGCGGCAAGACCTTCAGCTTCGCGATCTATCCGGACGGCAACCACACGATTCCCGGACGCACGGCCCAGAACGGGCTCCAGGACGGACTGGATCTCATCGACGCGCTGTGCGCGAACGAGAACACCGGCCCCTATCTCGCGCGCAAGCTGTATCGCTTCTTCGTGTCTGAGGTCGGTGACATTCCGGAGTCGTTCGTGACCAACGTCGCGAACAGCTACTACCGGAGCGGCTACGACATGAAGTCCGTCATGCGGACGGTGCTGACGTCGCGCGAGTTCTGGGATCAGAACAACTTCTACACCCGCTATTCGTGGCCGTCCGAGTTCGTCGTGCGGGCGATGAAGGACATCGGCTACCGCGGCTTCTCGGTGAACGACACGCTGACGCCGATGGGGAACATGGGCCAGAACCTCTACGATCCGCCCGACGTGGCGGGCTGGGATCTGGGGCCGGCGTGGTTCTCGACCGGCTCGATGCTGGCGCGGATGAATTTCGCGTCGCAGCTGGCGGGAAATCAGCGCGCGAACCTTCGTGCCGCCGCGCTGCCGAATGCGCGCACGCCTGAGACGTTGCTGGCCTACGTGCTCGACTCGTTGAAGACCCAGCGGCTGGACACCCTGGTGACCAACGACCTGCTCGAGTATCTGCGCGCGACCGGGGCGTGGACCGGCACCAACCAGCAGGTCGAAAACAAGACGGTTGGCCTCGTGCACATCGTGGCGGGAACGCCGGAGTATCAATTCGTATGAAGGTCACCAGACGCCAGTTCATGCAGGGCGGCATCGCCGCCTTCACGGTCACACTCACCGCGCCCGAGTTCATGAACGATCTTGCGCGGGCGCAGGGCGCGCGGGTCCGCAATCTCGTGGTCCTCTATCTGAGCGGCGGCAACGACGCGCTCAGCATGCTGGTGCCGTACGCCGATCCGTTCTACATACAGCGGCGTCCCAACATCAACGTGCCGGCCGCCAGCGTGCTGCAGATCGGCACGGATTCCTCGCGCGTCGCGCTGGGACTCCACCCCCGCTTGGCCGGGTTGAAGCAGATTTTCGATCAGGGCCGGCTGGCGCTGATTCAGCGGACCGGCTATTCGAATCAGAGCCGCTCGCATTTCCAGGGCACGGATATCTGGTCCACCGCCGATCCGGGCAATTCGAGCGGACTCGGTTGGGTCGGACGGTATCTCGATTCACTGGCCAGGCCCGTCGATCCGCTCGTCGGGTGGAACACCACGCGCGATTTGCCGCGCGTGCTCCAGTCGAACCAGACCGCGGTGCCGGCGATTCCCAACCCGGCGCAATACGCGTTCGCCAGTCCGAACACGGGTGCCGAGGCGACCGCGGAGCGGAACGCCGTCATCCGGATCAACTCGCACGTGCCGATCGAGAACCCGTCTCTGGCGTTCGTCTATGGCAATGCCCAGGCGGCGATGGCGACGCTCGATCGGGTGGCGACCGTGTCGAGCTACAACAGCGCCCTCTATCCGGCCAACAACGGGTTCGCGCAGGCGCTGCGGGCCGTCGCCGGATCGATGGTGCGCGGTATCGGCACCAAGGTGTTCTACGTCACCACCGGCGGCTTCGACACGCACGCGCAGCAGAATCCGCAGCTCGCCAACGGCAGCTACAGCAACCTGATGGGCACGCTCAACGACGGGTTGTTCGCGTTCTATACCGACCTCAACAATCAGGGATTGCTGAACGACACGCTGGTCCTGACCTTCTCCGAGTTCGGCCGGCGCATCTCCGAGAACGGCAGCAACGGCACCGACCATGGCGCCGCGTCGGTGATGATGGCGATGGGCGGCCGCGTCAACGGCGGTCTCTACGGCACCGCGCCGAACCTCAATCCCGACCCCAGCAACCCGACGCTCGAGAACAACGCCGCCGACGTGCGCTTCGAAACCGACTTCCGCTCGGTCTACGCTCAGGTGATCGACAGTTGGTTGGGCGGGGATTCACGTTCGATCCTGAACGGCGACTACCGCAGAGCGGGGCTCACGTTCATCTAAGGGCGGTGCGGGGTGCGCGGTGCACCGTGCACGGTGCTGGTGCATGGTGATCGGTGCGTGGTGCAAGGTGCGGCGCGCCGTCACCATTGCTCAGTAATGCGCACGGCGCGCCAGCGCGCGGCTTCAACAGCGAGAAACGAGCGGCCGCGCGCTGCACCAGGCACCCACTACCGCGCACCCAGCACCTGCACCCTGCACCCGTGCACGGTGCACCCCGCACCGGCATAGGCGACCGTTTCTGCGATAACATCAACGGTCGCCCATGCCGATAAAGCGCACCAAATTCAAGCTCGCCAACGATCAGCTGCTGGAGATGTACTACTGGCTCAAGCTGATTCGCGCGTTCGACGAACGCCTCAGCGCCCTGGTCAAGCAGGGCAAAGTCAGGAGCGGCGTCTACACCGGCATCGGCCAGGAAGCGATCATCGTCGGCACCTGCTTTGGCCTGCGCAAGGACGACTGGATCTGCCCGCTGCACCGCGACCTCGGCGCGTTCCTGATGAAGGGCGTGACGGCGCGGCAGATGATGTCGCAGATGTTCGCCAAGGACACCGGGCTCTCGAAGGGACGCGACTCGGCGCTCCACAGCGGTGTCAGCGAGCTCGGGATTTTCGGCAACACCAGCATGCTCGGCGCCAATCTGCCGGTGGCCGCCGGCCTCGGCCTGACCTTCAAGATGGAGCAGCTCGATAACGTCGTGGTCGCCTACTTCGGCGAGGGCGCGAGCAACGTCGGCGACTTCCACGAGGCGCTGAACATCGCCGGCGTCCAGAAACTGCCGGTGCTCTTCATCTGCGAAAACAACCAGTACGCGTACTCGGTGCCGCTCGAAAAGAGCATGGCGATCGACGACGTGGCCGACCGGGCGGCGAGCTACGGCTTCGACGGCGTGGCGATCAACGGCAACGACGTGCTGGCCGTCTATCAGGCGACGCTCGGCGCGCTGGCCCGCGCCCGCAAAGGCGAGGGGCCGACGCTCATCGAGTGCAAGACCTACCGCTGGCACGGGCATTCGGAGCACGACAAGGCGTTCTACCGGACCAACGAAGAGCTCGCGATGTGGAAGAGCCGCGACCCGATTCCGACCTTCACCGCGTATCTCGAGGGGATGAACATCCTCACCGAGGCGCATGAGAAGGAGATCGCGGATCGCGTGAAGCACACGATCGACGATGCGGTGGAGTTCGCGTTGAGCGCGCCGGACCCGGATCCGTCCGAAGCGGTGACCGACCTGTATGTCTAAAGAGATCAGCTACCTCGAAGCCATTCGCGAAGCGCTCCTCGAGGAGATGCGGCGCGACCCGAAGGTGTTCGTGCTCGGCGAGGACGTCGGTCCTTACGGCGGCGCGTTCGGCGTCACGCAGGGACTGTGCGACGAATTCGGCGAGCTGCGCGTCATCGACACGCCGATTTCGGAGTCGGCGATCATCGGCGCCAGCATCGGTGCCGCCCTTCGCGGCTACCGGCCGGTCGCGGAAATGCAGTTCGCCGACTTCATCTCGTGCGGCTTCGATCAGATCGTGAATCAGGCGGCGACGCTGCGCTACCGCTATGGCGGCCGCGCCTCAGTGCCGATCGTGGTTCGTGCGCCAAGCGGCGGCAACGTCGGTGGTGGCCTCTACCATTCGCAGAATCCCGAAGCCTGGTTCATCCATCGTCCCGGCCTGAAGGTCGTGGCGCCGTCGACGCCGTGGGACGCCAAGGGGCTGCTCAAGGCGGCGATTCGTGACGACAACCCGGTCATCTACTTCGAGCACAAGTATCTCTATCGCCGGGCCAAGGGGCCGGTGCCGCAGGGCGACGAGATCGTCGAGATCGGCGTCGCCGCGACGCGGCGGGAAGGTAAGGACGCGACGCTCCTGACGTATGGCGCGATGGTCACGCCGTCGCTCGAGGCCGCCGAACGGCTCGCCAAAGAAGGCGTCGAGGTCGAGGTGATCGATCTCCGGACGCTGATGCCGTACGACAAGGATGCGATTTTCACGTCGCTCGAGAAGACGAATCGCGTGCTCGTCGTGCACGAAGACGTGAAGACGCTCGGACTGGGCGCTGAGCTCTCAGCGGTGATCACCGAAGAGCGCTTCGATCACCTCGACGCCCCGGTGATGCGCCTCACCTATCCCGACACGCATCCGCCGTTCTCGCACATCCTCGAAGCGGCAAACCTGCCGAACGCCGACAAGATCACCGAGGCGCTGCGGAAGCTGGCAGCGTACTAGGCAGGCAGGGCTGGCGGGGCGGGCACGGCTGGCCGGGTGCAATCGTGTGCCGCGAAGCGACTATTGCCGCCCCAGGTGGATATTCTGAAGCCTCGTTGCGACGCTCACAATGAGGAGGTAGTCGGTTCTTTTCAAGATCCGTGACGCCTGCGCGTCTTCTTCGTTAACCGGAACTGGGTAGCGGCCTGCCCAGACAACAAAGGTCTTTAGTCGTCCGAGCAATTCTTCTTCGTCCTCCGTCCACTTCACTCCGGCGAGGCTACCCAATGTGATGAGGTCATGCGTCTTGACGATGCGATTTGTGGTTCGCCGGAGGCAGATGACGCCTTTTAGCAGCGCCTCAATCGACATTCCCTCCAGCATCGCGAATGGCCCGCGGAGTCGGAGAGCTGTCTCGTACTTGTCGCTTAGAGGCTCGCCTGGCGTCCAGGCCTCAAGTGCTGGCTGAAGCTCCCGCCAGAGAAGATGAGCCGCGATGTGCAGCGAAAAGCCGACACTGTGCCACGCTGCTGGATCCTTGGATCGCCGTGCGTAATCGATCAGACGTGCTGGGTAAATGTCCATGGAGAGCTTCTCGGCGCGAAGTCACGCTGGCCCGCCTTGCCAGCCCTGCCAGCCCTGCCCGCCCTGCCCGCCCGCTCAGACCTGAAATCGCCGCAGATGACGCTCCATCCGCCCGAGGACGTCAGAGTCCTTAGGGACCTCGAAGGTGTGTCCGGTCATCCGCTCGAAGAGGCTGATGTACTTCGACGCCAGCATCACGCGCGCGTCGTCGGTGACATCCGGCTGAGGCCCATCATCGCCCGCGTAGCCCTGACTCTTGAGCCAGAGCCGGAAGAATTCCTTGTCGAGCGATTCCGGCTCTTCGCCGCGGCGGAAGCGGTCCTCGTAGGTCGCGGCAATCCAGTAACGTGAGCTGTCGGGCGTGTGGACTTCGTCGCCGACGCAGAGCCTGCCCCCGGAGTCGTAGCCCATCTCGTACTTCGTGTCGACGAGGATGAGACCGCGTTCGGCGGCGACGTTCTGGCCACGACGGAAGAGCGCAAGCGCGTAGTCGCACGCTTCGCCGATCTCCTTCGCTGTCGTCACGCCGAGGGCCACGAGTTCTTCGGGGCTCATCGACACGTCATGCCCGGTTTCGGGTTTGGTCGACGGCGTAAAGATGACGTCGTGAAGTTTCTGGTTCTTCCGCATGCCGTCCTGTAGCGGGTTCCCGCAGAAATTCCTGACGCCTTTCTCGTAGTTCACCCAGATCGACGTCGACGTTGAACCGGTCAAGTACGCCCGGACGACGATCTCGAACTTCAGCATCGACAGTTTCTTGCCAACCGTGACGTTCGGATCGGGCACATCGAGGACGTGCGTCGGCATGACGTCTTTGACGCGATCGAACCACCAGCTGCTGATCTGATTCAGCACCTGGCCTTTGAGCGGAATCGTGCACCACTGCTTGTCGAACGCCGATTGACGATCGGTGGACACCAGGATGACGCGATCGCCGTTTGTGTAGACGTCCCGGACTTTGCCGGCGTACTTGCGGCCGAGTCCCGAGAGGTCGGTGCGGTCGAGGGTGGTGACGAGAAACGGCCGGAGCTGGTCCGCTGTGACCATCCGAGGATGATGTGCCGGAACGTCCCACAGAGTCCAATCCAACCGCCCGGTTCCCGCGTAGTTAGACCTAGTTACGGGTACAACCGCCCGCTCGCAGGAGGGAATCGTCGTGCGCAAGAGCTTGTCTTTCTTCACCTTAGTGGTCCTGCTGATTGGCTATTCGATGCTGCCGACGCGGGCCTCCAGTCATCGCGAGGCGCCGCTCATCAGCGCCGATCCGCAAGCGGACACGACCGACGTGTACGCGTTCGTCAGTCCAGACGCGCCGGACACGGTGACGCTGATTTCATCGTGGATCCCGTTCGAGGATCCGCAGGGCGGCCCCAACTTCTACTCGTTCGGCGAGAACGTCCACTACGAGTTCAAGATCGACAACAACGCCGACGGCGTCGAAGACATCACCTATCAGTTCAACTTCACCAACCAGATCCGGAACCCCAACACGTTCCTCTACAACACCGGGCCGATTACCAGTCTGGACAGCGTCAACCGCAACTTCTCGCAGACCTACACGGTGTCGCGGATTGAAAGCGGCCGCACGGTGCTCACCACGAGCCCGATGCTGACGATGTACGACAACGTCGGCTTCGCGTCGGCGCCGAACTACGGCAGCAACGGCAACGGGGTGTTCCAGTTCGCGCAGTCCGGCGGCAACGCGCAGGTCTTCGCCGGGCAGACCGACGATCCGTTCTTCCTCGACCTCCGCGTGTTCGATCTGCTCTACGGCGCGAACCTTTCCGAAGCGGGCACGGACAGCCTGGCCGGCTTCAACGTCCACAGCATCGCGCTGCGCGTGCCGAAGTCGTCGCTGCGCGGAACGAGCAACGTGATCGGCGTCTGGGCGACCGCCAGCCGGCCGCAGATGACCCAGCGCAAGGCCGGCGCGCAGACGGCGTATGGGCCGTACGTGCAGGTCTCGCGTCTCGGCATGCCGCTCGTCAACGAGGTCGTCATTCCGGTCGGCCTCAAGGACACCTGGAACGGCAGCCAGCCACGAGACGACGGGCAGTTCCTGAGCTATGTGACGAGTCCGGAAGTGCCGCGGCTGCTGAAGCTGATTTACAACATCCCGGAGCCGGCGACACCGCGCAACGATCTGGTCTCGGTGTTCCTCACCGGCGTACAGGGGCTCAATCAACCGGCGGGCGTCAATCCCTCGGAAATGCTGCGCCTGAACATGGACATCTCGCCGACCGCCAGCCCGCAGCGTCTGGGCGTGCTCGCGGGCGACACGCAGGGATTCCCGAATGGCCGTCGTCTCACTGACGACGTGATCGACATCACGCTGCAGGCCGCGGCCGGCGTGCTGGTCGGCCAGAACACGGGGCTCGGCGATGGCGTGAACGTCAACGACGTGCCGTTCCGCTCGACCTTCCCGTACCTCGCGCTCGCGCAGTCTGGCGGCAACGCCTGGAAGCTGAACCCGAATCCGCTGCGGTAGCCGATCGTGCGTCGATACTTCTCAGCATCAGTCATTGTGCCGGTGATGATCGTCGCGGCGGTTGCCGCGGTGGTCATCACCGCCAACATCCGGGAAGGCCGCAGAAGTCCGCGGCCTTTCACTGCGCTGCCAGCCTTCGGCGCGCCGGGCGCACCGGCGGCGTCGCGTGAAGGCCTCGACAAGCGGATCGCCGACATGGAGGGCAAGCTGGCGGCTGATTCGGGCGATGTTGGTGCCGCGGTGCTCCTGGCCGACGCACTGATTCGCCAGAGCCGCGTGACTGGAAACGCCGGACTGGTGATGCGCGCCGAGCGGGCGCTCAAGTCCGTCCTGCGCGAAGACCCCGGGAACTACGACGCCCTGCGGATGCAGGGGTCGGTGTATCTCTCGCAGCATCGGTTTGCTGAAGCCGCGGCCGTCGGCGAACAGTGCCGAGCGCTGCGCCCGGCCGATCCGGTCAACTACGGCGTCATCGGCGACGCGCAGCTCGAACTCGGGAACTACGACGAGGCGTTTGCGGCCTTCGAACAGATGATGCAGCGGCGTCCGGGCCCCGCGTCGTACGCCCGGATGGCCTACGCGATGGAGATCAAAGGGCAATTGAATGATGCGCTCGAGGCGATGAAGCTGGCCGCCGGCGCCAGCGAGGGCGGCGACCGCGAGGCGATGGCGTGGTACCGCGCACAAGTTGGCGACCTGTACCTGCGGCTCGAGCGTCCGAGCGATGCGATGCGCGAGTTCGCGACGGCGTCGCAGGCATTTCCGGGGCATCCGTTTGCCGTCACCGGGTATGCGAAGGCGATCGCGCAGCTCGGAAAGACAGACGAGGCTCGGGCGCTGCTCGAGGATCTGGCGAAGCGTGCGCCGACGCCCGATCTCTACGCGCTCCTCGGTGACATGTCGGCCAGGGCGGGGCGCGCGGTAGAGACCGCGCGTTACTACGCGCTGGCTGAAGCGGCCTGGCGCAGCGATGCGCCGGAACCGAAGAACCTCGCGCGATTCCTGGCCGATCGCGGCGAAAGGATCGACGAGGCGGTACGCATCGCCGAGGCGGCAGCCAACGAGCGCCACGACATCTTCACGCACGATGCGCTGGCCTGGGCGTACTTCAAGGCCGGACGCACGACCGATGCGAAGCGCACCATCCAGCTCGCGCTGCGGACCGGAACGCGTGATGCCGAGATTCTCCGCCATGCCCGCGCGATCCAGGACGCACCGCAGCAGGTTGCACGACGATGACGGCTCGAGCCGGTTCCTGGTTCAAGGTGCTGGGTTCAAGGTCCCGGTTCGTGGTTCTGCTGTGTGCGTTCCTGGCGTTTGTCTCGAGCGTCGAGGCGCACGAGATTGGCACGACGCAGGTCTCGGCGGTGTTTCCTGGCGACGGTTCGTATCAGCTCAACGTCGTTGTCGATCCGGACGCGTTGTTGACGCGGCTGCAGATCCTCGCCGGTGAAGAACCACGCACAGAGACCGGTCGCGTCGCTCGTGATCAGCAGATCGCGGCGCTCGACAAGACGTTCCTGAAAGCCGTGCGCCTGAAGTTTGACGGCCAGCTCGTAACGCCCGCGTTCGAGTACCGCCCGGTGTCGGCGTTCAGCGACATGGTTCAGACGCCGGCGGTCGTTCGTCTGACAGGTCGCGTACCGGAACAGTCCCAGGCCTACACGTTGTCGTACGGCCTCGGGACCGGAACATTTGCGCTCGTGACGCGCGTCGGCGAGACGACGGGGGAGACGATCTGGCTTGAAGGCGGCGAAGAAAGCCAGAGCGTTTCTTTGACGATGCCGACGCCGCCGACCGTGGCGGAAACGGCGACGCGATACTTCGGTCTCGGCTTCACGCATATCCTGCCGAACGGGCTCGATCACATCCTGTTTGTGCTCGGCCTCTTTCTCTTGAGCACCAGGTGGCGGTCGGTGCTGCTCCAGGTCAGCACGTTCACGGTGGCGCACTCGATCACGCTGGGGCTGACGATCTACGGCATCGTGTCGGTGCCGGCGCAGGTCGTCGAGCCGATGATCGCGCTCTCGATCGCCTACGTCGCGATCGAGAACATCCTCACCGCGGAACTCAAGTCGTGGCGGCTGGCGCTGGTCTTTTCGTTCGGGCTCCTGCACGGCATGGGCTTCGCCGGCGTGCTCCGCGACCTCGGTCTGCCGCGCGGCGACTTCCTCACGGCGCTCCTCACCTTCAACGTCGGCGTCGAAGCGGGTCAGCTCGCGGTCGTTGCCCTGGCGCTTCTGATCGTGTCGTCAGTGCGCAAGAATCCGGTCTCCTACCGTCGCCTCGTCACACAGCCGGCATCCGTCGCGATCGCGTTGACTGGTGTCTACTGGACCGTCGAGCGGCTTCTGTAGGACCGGCTAAAAGCCGGTCCCAACCGGTGACCACACTACGGAAAGAGCGCGCTCAGCGCTGGTTCGAGCTGCGGGTAGGTGAACGCGAATCCGTGTCGCTCCGCCTTGACCGGCAGCGCGCGCTGGCCCGAGAGGATCAGCGCTTCCGCCATTTCGCCGAGCACGATCTTCAACACGAATCCCGGCGTCGGCATGAACGCCGGACGATGCATGGCGCGGCCGAGCGCTTTGGCGAAGTCGCGGTTGGTGACCGGATTGGGAGACGTCGCGTTCATCGGTCCGCTGATGGCGGAATTGTCGATCGCCATGCGGACGAGCGCGATCCAGTCGCGACGGTGAATCCACGGCCACCACTGGCGTCCTGAGCCGACCGGTCCGCCGGCCCCGAACCAGAAAGGCATGAGCATGGGCGGCAGCGCGCCGCCGTCTCGCTCGAGGACCAGGCCGGTGCGAATGTTCACGACGCGGGTTCGCACACTCTGTGCGCGTGCCGCCTCGGCTTCCCACTGGACGCAGACGCTGGCGAGGAAATCGCGCCCCGGTTTCGCATCTTCGGCCACGACTTCGTCGCCGAGCATGCCGTAGTAGCCGACCGCGGATCCGCTGACGAAGACTGGGGGCGGAGTCGATGCCTGGGCGATCGCCGCCGCCAGGCTGCGCGTCGCGAGGACGCGGCTCTCGAGAATCCGCTGCTTCCTGGCCGCCGTCCAGCGGCCGCCGGCGATCGATTCGCCCGCCAGATTCACGACCGCGCCGGCGCCTTCGAGCGCCGCCGCCCACTCGCCGGCGTGACCGTTGGGCGTCCAGGCCACCGTGCGGGCCGGCCCGGCGCCACCGCCGCGCCGCGACAGGTGCACGACCTCGTGGCCGCGGGCGATCAGGTCGATGGTGAGCGGCTGGCCGAGAAAGCCGGTGCCGCCGGCGATGACGATTTTCATAAACCGGGGATCCTGTTGTATGGTGTAGTCATTATTAACTGACTGGTTAGTATTGACAGTGGTGGCGTCCGGCTTCAGCCGGACCGGCCCAGAGCCAATGCCTCGACCGCGCCGTGTTTCGCCAGACCGCCTGCTCGCCGCCGCCGCGGCGGAATTTGCCGCCCGCGGTTACGCCGGGGCCCGCGTCGACCGCATCGCCCGGCGCGCCCGCGCCAACAAGGCGATGCTCTATTACCACTTCGGCAGCAAGCAGGCGCTCTATCGCGCGCTGCTGCGCGACACCTTTACGCGTGTCGCCGGGCGGCTGCGCGCCGTGGCCGAGACCGACCTCGCGCCGGCCGACAAGATCGATCAGGTGATTGCCACGATCGCGGACTTCGTCAGCCACGAAGCGTTCGTGCCGGCGATCATGCTCCGCGAAATCGCCGAAGGCGGGACCCATCTGGACGCCGAAACGATCCGCACGCTCGCCGCCGTCCCGGCGGCGGTCGCTCGCATCGTGCATCAGGGCGTCGAGCGCCAGGCGCTCCGCCCGGTGCATCCGCTCGCCGCGTATCTGACGATCCTCGCGCCGGTCGTGATGTTCTTCGGCGGCGCGCCGATCCGCAAAGAACTCGCTCATCAGCACGTTCCCAACGTCGCGTCGCTCACGCCCGAACTGTTCGTGCGCGAGCTGCAGCAGTCGCTGCGGCTCGCCTTCAGTGCGTCGTCTACGGCGACGCTCAGCGCCCGGAGCTCGACACCATGAAGCTGTCCTCACCAACCCCGTTGCGGCCGGAAAAATTCCTCGCCGCGAATGTCCTTGCTGTTGCACTCATCGGCGCGGCGTGTCAGGCCAAGCCGCCGGCCGATCGGGTTCGCGTGTCCGGTCAAGTCGAAGCGACCGATGTGCGAGTGGCCGCGCTTGTGGGCGGCCGCGTCCTCTCCGTGGCGATCGAGGAGGGACAGCGCGTGGCCGCCGGCGCCCTGCTCGCGAAGCTCGACACCGCCGATGCCGAGCTGGGGCTCGCCCGCGCCAAGGCTGAACACGACCAGACCGATGCGCAACTCCGCCTCTTGCGCGCCGGCGCGCGCGTCGAAGACATCCGCCAGGCCGAAGCGCAGGTCGCGTCCGCCGACGCCGAAGTCTCCGCCGCCGGCGCCGAACTGGCTGCGGTATCCGCCGACGTCGCTGCCGCGACGACCGACCTGCAGCGCTTCGAACAGTTGCTCACTCAGAACTCCGGCTCCCAGAAGCAACGCGACGATGCGTTGACGAGGCGGGATGTGGCGCGCCAGCGCGAACGTTCGGCGCGCGAGCGGGAACGGGCGGTTCAGGAGCGCGCCAAAGCCGCGCGCGAAACCGTCACGCGACTCCGCGCCGGCGCGCGTCGCGAAGAACTGGACGCGGCGACCGCTCGAGTCGCTGCCGCCGCGGCGCAGATCGCGGTCTGGGAGAAAGCCATTGCGGACGCGACGGTCACCGCTCCGGTGGCCGGAATCGTCACGCAGAAGATGGTCGACGCCGGCGAACTGATTCAGCCGCGCGCGCCGATCGCGATCGTCACGGATCTCGATCACGCCTGGGCGACGGTGTACGTCGACGAGCCATCGGTGCCGAAGATCACGATCGGTCAGGAGGCGACGGTCTTCACCGATGCCGGCGGCGAGGGCATTCGCGGCAAGGTCAGCCAGATCGCGGACAAAGCGGAGTTCACGCCGCGCAACGTGCAGACTGCCGACGATCGCTCGAAGCTCGTCTACCGCGTGAAGATCAGCGTCGACAACAGCAAAGGCATGCTCAAGTCCGGCATGCCGGTGGAAGCGGAGATCCCCTTTGGCCGCTGATGCCGCCACGCTGGACAAGGTCGCCAAGTCCTACGGCGCGGTCGCGGCCGTGCGCGATCTGTCCTTCGCCATCTCCGCCGGCGAGATGTTCGGCTTGATCGGGGCAGACGGCGCGGGCAAGACCACCACGATCAGGATGATGTGCGGACTCTTGCACCCGGACGGTGGGTCGCTCCGCGTCTTCGGTCTCGATCCGGTCCGCGATCATCGAGCGCTCACCGCATCGGTCGGCTATCTCTCGCAGCGCTTCAGCCTCTACGCCGACTTGAGCATCGACGAAAACATCGCGTTCTTTGCCGACATCCACGGGCTCCGCGATTACCGCGCCACGCGCGATCGGCTGCTCGACATGACGCAACTGACGCCCTTCCGACACCGGTTGGCCGGACAGCTTTCGGGCGGCATGAAGCAGAAGCTGGCGCTCGCCTGCACGCTGATTCACGCCCCGCGGCTGATCGTGCTCGACGAGCCGACGACCGGCGTCGACCCGGTATCGCGCCGCGAATTCTGGAAGCTCCTCAGCGAGTTTCTGGCGCAGGGCATCACCATCGTGATGTCGACGCCGTATCTGGACGAGGCCGAACGCTGTGCGCGCGTGGCCTTTCTCCACGAAGGGCGGCTCCTCGCACTCGATACGCCGGCGGCGCTTCGCGCGACGCTGCCGGGGTCGCTCTTCGAAGTGCTGGCCAGCGACCATCGCAAGGCCGTCGCCGTTCTCAAGGACACGCCTGGCGTCGCCAGTGTGCAGCAGTTCGGCGAACGCGCGCACGTGCGGCTGGATCGCGACGATCCAGGTGCCAGCGACCAGATCGCCGGCCGTCTTCGCGCCGCCGGCCTCGATGGCGTTCACGTTCGTCCGGTCATGGCCTCGCTCGAAGACGTCTTCGTGACGAGGCTGGGTGAGGTTCAGTCATGAGACCCTCCGCGATTCTCGGCCTCCTGCTCCTCGTGTCGCCGCTTGCGTCGGCCCAGGACGCCTCAACGCCCGTCACGCTGACGCTCGAGCAGGCGATCGAACGCGGGACGGCCAGCAGTCATCGCCTCGACGAAGCCGGCGCGCGGCGCGATCAGGTGGCCGCCGGCGTCGAACAGCGCCGGGCGGTGACACGCCCGCAGGTGGCCGCCCAGGGCGGCTACACCCGCACCAATCACGTCGATGAATTCGGCGTGCCGACGCCGACTGGCCAGCTGCGCGTGATCTATCCGGATGTCCCCGACAACGTGCGCACGCGTCTCGACGTGCAATGGCCGATCTATTCGGGCGGCCGGTTCGAGGCGCTGGTGGCCGCGTCTCAGTTCGAAGCGGATGCCGCGGCGGACGATCGCGAAGCCGTCAAAGCCGACGTCACGCTGGACATCACCAGGGCCTACTGGTCGCTCGTCACCGCTGACGAATCCGCCCGCGTCGTCGCGGAATCGCTGACCCGCATGACCGCGCATCTGCGCGACGTGCGCAACCAGCTCGGGGCCGGACTGATACCGCCGAACGAGGTGCTGACCGTCGAGGCGCAGGAGGCGCGTCAGCGGATGCTGAGCATCCAGGCCGATGTCGCCCGTGAGGTCGCGGAAGCAGACCTCGCCCGCCTCGTCGGCGTGCCGCCCGGCCGGAGAATTCAACCGACGGTCGCGCTGGATCCTGTCGTCGAAACGCGGTCGGCAGAGACGCTCGTCGCGCTCGCGCTCCAGCAGCGTCGTGACCGGCAGGCGCTGCTCGATCGGCTGAAAGCCACGGAATCCCGACAGGACGCGGCCGTCGCGGGCCGGAAGCCAACCATCGCCGTCAACGGCGGTGTCGATTACGCGAACCCGAATCCGCGAATCTTTCCGCGTGAGGCGGCGTGGAAGGAATCCTGGGACGCCAGCATCAACGTGTCCTGGCCGATCTTCGATGGCGGACGAACCAAGGCTGATACGGCTGAAGCCACCGCCGCTCGGCGCGCGTTACAGGCGCGGCTCGACGAGCTGGATTCGATGGTGGCGCTCGAAGTCCGGCAGCGTCTGGCCGAAATCACGTCGAGCCGGGCCGCGGTGACCGCTGCCGAAGCCGCCGTCCGCGCCGCCACGGAGGCGCGGCGGGTCGTCGGCGATCGGTTTGCGGCCGGCGTCGCGACCAGCACCGATCTGCTCGATGCCCAGGTCGTGGTGCTCCAGGCCTCGCTCGATCGCACGCAGGCGATTGCCGCCGGCAAGCTCGCCGAAGCGCGGCTCCGCCGGGTCATCGGGCAATGAGCGCCATTGTCGTCAACGGTCTGACCCGGACGTTTGGGGACTTCGTCGCCGTGGACCACGTGTCGTTCGAGGTCAAGCCGGGCGAGATCTTCGGGTTCCTCGGCAGCAACGGCGCCGGCAAGTCGACCACCATTCGCATGCTGTGCGGCCTGCTCAAGCCGACCGCGGGAACGGCGCTTGTTGACGGCATCGACGTTGGAAGCGATCCCGAAGGGGTCAAGAAGCGAATCGGCTACATGTCGCAACGCTTCTCGCTCTACGAGCAGCTCACCGTCGAGCAGAACATCACGTTCTTCGGTGGCATCTACGGACTCGGCGGAGCGCGGCTCAAGGCGCGGCGCGACTTCGTGGTCGAGATGGCTGGTCTGCGCGGCCGCGAGAACACGCGCACCGCCGACCTCGCGGGCGGCTGGCGCCAGCGCCTCGCGCTCGGCTGCGCGATCCTTCACGAGCCGCGGATTGTGTTTCTCGACGAACCGACCGGCGGCGTCGATCCGCTGTCGCGCCGCCAGTTCTGGGCGCTCATCGACGCGCTCTCCATCGACGGCGTGACCGTCCTCGTGACCACGCACTATCTCGACGAGGCGGAACACTGTCATCGCATCGCCATCATCCATGCCGGAAAGATGGCGGCGCTCGGATCGACCCGCGAGCTGAAGAGCGTCTTCAAGGACCGCACGATTCTCGAAGTGCAATCGCCGGATCCGGTCGCGACGATGCGCGCGCTCGACGCGCTGCCTGAGGTGCAGAAGACCAGCATTTTCGGGACGGCGGTTCATGCCGTCGTGCGTGCCGGCGGAGCCGGCGCCGAACAGATCGTGCGCGGCGGCCTGACTGGCGCCGGTGTCGGCGTGGCCGGTGTCGCCGAAGTCGAGCCGTCCCTGGAGGACGTCTTCCTCGACGTCGTCGGAGGCGCGGGTGCGTAAGGCGCTCAGCGTCGGACGGAAGGAAATTCGCCAGATTCTGCGCGATCGCCGCAGCCTGACGATCCTCTTGTTCGTGCCGGCATTTTTTCTGCTCGTCTACGGCTATGCCCTCAACTTCGACATCCGTCACATTGCGCTCGGCGTCGACGATCGCGACCGGACGGCGGCCAGCCGCGCGCTGATTGCCAGCTTCGCCCACTCCGGCTATTTCGACGTCGTCGCCACGGTTGCCGGCGAAGCCGATCTGGCGCGATTGATGGACCGCGGGCTGGTGCGTGCCGTCCTGGTCATTCCGCCGCGCATGTCGGCCGACGTGCAGCAGGGGCTGACCGTGCCGATCCAGGTGCTCCTGAACGGCGACAACGCCAACACCGCGACGACAGTGATGGGCTATGCGCTGACGATTATCAACAACGAATCGGCAACCTACCGGCTGGAGACCACGGGTGCCGTGGCGCCGCCGGTCGCGCTCACCTGGCGTGTCTGGTACAACCCGCAGCTGCGCAGCGCGCTCTTTCTCGTACCTGGTCTCATCGCCTACATCGTGATGATCACGGCGGTGATCTCGACTGCCTTGTCGATCGTCCGCGAGAAGGAACGCGGGACGATGGAGCAGGTAAGAATGGCGCCGCTTGACGCCTTCTCCTTCGTCGTCGGCAAGACGATTCCATACTTTCTGATCGCGTTCGTCTCGGCGCTGGCCATTCTGTTCGTGTCGATGCTGATCTTCGATCTGCCGATGCGGGGGTCGTGGCTGCTGCTGCTCGGCACGCTCTCGATCTTCCTCGTCGGAGCGCTCGGCCTCGGGCTGCTGATCTCGAGCGTGGCCGAAACCCAGCAGGTCGCGCTGCAACTGGCGCTCCTCGCCTCGTTCATGCCGACGCTGATGCTGTCCGGGTTCATCTTTCCGATCGCGAGCATGCCGGCATTCCTTCAGGGTGTGACGTATATCGTGCCGGCCCGCTACTTTCTGATCGCGCTCCGCGGCATCGTGCTCAAAGGTGTCGGGTTCTCGATGATCTGGCCGCAGCTCGTGGCGCTGGTCATCTACTCCATGGTCGTGCTCGGCCTGGCGTCCGCGCGTCTCAAGCGGCAGTGGAGCTGACATGCGTCGCATCCGGATCATGGTATGGAAGGAACTCCTGGAGCTGAAGTCCGATCCGCGCCTCTTCGGCATCGTGATCATGGCGCCGCTGATTCAGTTGTTCCTGCTCGCGTATGCGGCGACCACCGACGTCAAGAATGTCGCGGTGGTGATTGCCGACGGCGATCGGACCGTCGCAAGCCGCGATCTCATCGGCAGGTTTCAGGCGTCGCCGATCTTCACGTTGACCGCCGTCGTGACCGGCGCGAACGAGATCGATCCCTACCTCGAACGGGGCGAAGCCAGAATCGCCCTGACGATCCCCGCCGGGTATGGCGACACGCTGGCGGCGGGCGGCAGCGCCGGCGTGCAGCTGGCCGCTGATGGCAGCGACGCCAATTCGGCGGGCGTCTCTCTGAGCTACGCCGCCAATCTGGTCACGACCTACGGTCAGGAGATCATGGCGAGGCGAGCCGCCACGCTGCCGGTTGGCGCGGCGCCGCCGGCCGGCGGACTCGAGCCACGGGTCCGCGTCTGGTTCAATCCGCGGCTCGAAAGCCGCGACTTCATGATTCCCGGCATCGTCGCGCTGTTGCTGCTGGTCGTCACCACCAACCTGTCGTCGATGGGGATCGTGCGCGAGCGCGAGATGGGTACGCTCGAGCAGTTGAACGTCACGCCGCTCGGCCGCACCGAACTGATCGTCGGCAAGTTGCTGCCGTATGCGCTGGTCGGTCTTGTCGACGTCGTGCTGGTGCTGACGGTCGCCGTGTGGTGGTTCGAAGTGCCGCTGCGGGGGAGCGTGGTCTCGCTGTTTGCGATGACGATTGTCTATCTGATGACCACGCTGGGGCTGGGGCTGTTCGTCTCGACGGTGTCGTCGACGCAGCAGCAGGCGATGATGACCTCGGTGTTCTTCTTCATGATGCCGATGGTGCTGCTCTCGGGATTCGTGTTCCCGATCGAGAACATGCCGGCGATTGTGCAGCCCGTCACCTACTTGATTCCGCTGCGCTATTTCCTGGTGATCCTGCGCGCGATCTTCCTCAAAGGCGTGGGATTTGAAACCTGGTGGCGTGAAGCGCTCGCGCTGACGACCTGGGGAATCGCGATCCTGACGCTGGCGGTCTTGCGCTCGAGTAAGCGGGCAGCGTGACGCCTGAATTTCAGGATTTCAGGAACTTAGGATCTCAGGATTTTGGTTCGCAAGCGGTCACGGTCACGCGTGACTCAAAGTCCTGAAATCCTCAACTCCTGAAATCCTTAAATCCGGTCCCGAAATCCTGAGTTCCTAAGCTCCTGAAATCCTAAGTTCCAGAATTCACGCTAGTTCATCACCGCCTGGTACACCAGGTTCCGCGCCATGCCGCGGAGTTCGCCCGATGTGCCCAAGTTGTCGGTCTGAATCATCGTGATGTAGGCGAGATCCTTGACCGGATCGATCCAGAAGAACGTGCCGGCGATGCCCCACCAGCTGAAGGTGCCGTCGGAGGTCGGCTCGCCCGCGGCTGCGGCGTCCATGATGACCTGGAAGTCCATGCCCCAGCCGGTGCCGGGCGCCATGGTCTTCAGCGGATCCGGGTTCACGTGGTTCGTACGCATCATCTCCACCGTGCGCGGCGCGAGCAGGCGCTTGCCGTTGTACTGGCCGCCCTGCAGCAGCATCTCGCAGAAGCGCGCGTAGTCGTCGGCGGTGGAGAAGAGGCCGCCGCCGCCCGACGGGCCGAGCGGCTTCAGCGTCGGATCGCCGCGGTTCTCGTCCGGCGCGCCGACCTTGCCGTTGGTCTCGGTGTGGACGAGTGCCAGACGGCCGACTTTTTCCTTCGGCAGGTAGAAGCCGGTGTCCTTCATCCCGAGTGGCTCGAAAATCCGCGTGCGCGCGAACTCGTCGAACGACATGCCCGAGAACTTCTCGATCAGGTAGCCCTGCACGTCGACGGCGATGGAATACGACCACCGCGTGCCCGGCTGCGACTGCAGCGGCAGCTTGCCGAGACCGTCGATCATCGCCTGCAACGGCTTCTTGTTGTCGAGGACGCCGGTCTGCCGATACATGCGATCCACGGGATTCGCGGCGCTGATCGTGTAACCCAGCCCCGCGGTGTGCGTCATCAGCTCGCGCATCGTCATCGACCGCCGCGCGTCTTCCAGCTTGGGCGAGCCGTCAGGGTTTTCGCCGACGTAGACCTTGAGCTTCGCGAATTCGGGAATGTAGCGCGACACGGGATCGTTCAGCTTCCACTTGCCTTCTTCGTACAGCATCATCATCGCGACGCCGGTGACCGGCTTGGTCATCGAGTAGATGCGGAAGATCGAGTCGCGCTGAATCGGTTCAGCCGAACGGATGTCCTTCTTGCCGTTGGCGGAGGTGTGGACGATCTTGCCGTGACGGGTGAGCAGCGTCACGATGCCGGCCAGCCGTCCCTGATCGATCCACTGCTTCATCGTCGCGTCGATGCGCTTCAGGCGCTCGGAGGAAATCCCAACCGACTCCGGCGTCGCCGGCGCCAGGTCGCGCACGGCTTCGGCGGCGTTGACGGCCACCGTCGAATGGAACGCCGGGAGCGCGGCCCAGAGGCCGCCAATGACGAGAACTGACGCGACGGCCTGTCGGCCGAAGCCTCGGCGAAGGTCGATCGAGCGGATTCGCAGTCGCACAGGCACCTCCTCAGCAAACGGGCGCATCCTAGCATGGGGCAGAGGCGCTTTCGTCCATCTGCGACCACTTCGCACGGGGTCAGACACCCGGCGATCGTTCCGCCCTTCGATGGCACTCAGGGCGGCCTGAGCGAAAGTCGAAGGCCCGGTGTCCGACCCCGCTTGGCCACCCAGTCAACCCAGGTCAGTACGTCTTCCGGGCCACCCACTCCCGCAGCAGCGAGTCGACGACGATGTAGCGGGTGCCGTCACGGCTGATCAGGTCCTCGCGCGACAGGGCAGTGAGCGCGGCCTGGACGGTGGAGGTGCCGCCGAGGCGATGGCGGTGGCGGACGTCGGCGGAGAGCAGCCCATTGCCGTCTTCCATCACCACCGCGCGCAGGACGGAGCGCTGGGCGAGCGTCAGCCGCTGCCAGACCGCCTCGAACAGCGGATCGTGCTCGGCGAGCAGGCGTTTGAGTGCCGCATGCAGATCGTCCAGTGTCGCGCGCTTGCGCGACGCCTGCCGCACGTGATCCCAGGCTTCGTGCGCGAGGCGCTGGACGTCGTACGGCAGATTGCCGGCGAGTTCGACGATGGCCGCGCCCAGTCCGGTTTCCGGCTTGATGCCGGAACGCGCGAAGCGGTCGTCGATGAACAGCGCGAATTCCTCGGCGGGAATCTTCTCGAGCCGCATCACCGGACCCGCTTTGTAGAACGGCCGCTTCGGCGTCAGCATCCGTTCCATCAGGCTCGGTTCGGATCCGGCGAAGACGTACGCGACATCGCGCTGGTGCTGCACCGCGGCGCGCATCGCGTGTTCGACCGATCCGCCGTTGAATCCACCGATGGCCTGGAATTCGTCGAGCGCGACAACAACTTTGCGCTTGCGGGCGGCGGCAAGCCGGGCCGGCAGCTCGAAGACTTCCTGCGCCAGCTTCGCCACTTCGCGTTCTGATCGGACCGTCGGAAAGGAGACGGTCAGCGATCCCGAACCTGGCGTCATCAGCGTCGGATCGGGGTTGTAGCGGACCTCGGCCGTCGCCGAGCGGATTGTGTCGCGCAGCCAGGTCCGGGCGCGGTCCCACTTCGTTTCCGCCGAGACCAGCGCCCGGGCGTAGCCTTCGAGGAACGCCACGTACGAGCTGTAGCTGCTGACGGTGACCTCGACCGTGAGCGCGCCGCGCCGGCTCATGTCGGCGAGCGCCCGCCGGATCAGCGACGACTTGCCGTAGCGGCGCGGCGAAATCAGGAAGACCTTCTGCCCGGCGGCCAGATCGCCGATCAGACGCTCGAGCTCGACCACGCGGTCGGCGAAGGCGTCGGACGGGACGACCTCGCCGTAGACGAACGGGTTCTGCATTACGTTGAATAGCGTAGCAGATACGCAGGTTGACGTAACGGGACGCTGGCCGGCCAGGCGGGGTCGGACGCGGGTCTGGGAAGCCAGACGGGGTCGGACACCGGAACGATCGCCGGGTGTCTGACCCCGAGCGGGATGGCTGAACAGGCAAGTAGGGCCGAGCAGCCGGATAGAATCGACGGCCGGTGCCGATGCGGAGCGATCGAGACGCGGATTGGCCGGCGTTGGCGGTGTTGGCCGGCCTGTTCGTGGCGGCGTGGTGGGTGGTTGGCGGCGCGCCCGACGTGCCGGTCATCGACGACTGGGTCTACGCCTGGAGCGTCGAGCAGCTGCTCGGCACCGGTCGACTCAAGGTGCTCGAGTTCAGCGCGATCTATCCGATCGCGCAGGTGCTCTGGGGCGCGGCGTTTGCGGCGATCGGCGGCATGTCGTTCGCGGCCCTGCGCGTCTCGACGCTCGTCCTCGCATTTGCGGGGTGCGCGGCGGTGTATCTGACGTTGCGCGAGCTGGGCTGCCGGCGCCGGACCAGCCTGCTGGGCGCGCTCGCGCTCGCCGCCGATCCGGCCTTCTTCGCACTCTCGTTCTCGTTCATGACCGAAGTGCCGTTCGTCAGCCTGTCGGCCATCACCGCCTACTGGTATGTCCGGGCAATCGTGCGCCTCGAGCCGCGCGCGCTCTGGGCCGGCGCGGCGTTCGCGGTAGCGGCGTTCCTGGTGCGCCCGGTGGCCATTGTTCTGCCGGCGGCGCTCATGACCACCGCCGTGCTCGGACCGGATCGTGCGACGGTCGTACGCCGCTGGCTGCCGTCGGCGATCGCGACGGTGCTGGTGATGATGGCGCTGCAGCTTGCCCTGCCGCAGATCTTCGGACCGCTCGACTGGGCCGCCGAACGCAACAGTTACCTCGAATGGGTCTTCAGCATTCCGCTGACCCGTTATCTGATCTGGACCGTCGAGATCGCGCTCATCGCGACGTTTCCGCTCGCGCCGCTCTTCGTTGCGCAGCTGGCCGGCGGCCGATGGCGGGCTGTGACGATCGTGATGACGGCCGCCGTCGTGGCTGTCGTGTGCGTCCTCGTTCTCGATCCCGGCTGGTCGCCGATTCCCAACTGGCAGACCTGGAGCCTGCAGGACATCGCGGCACGCGCCATGATCGACGGCCGCCCCGACGTGTCACCCTGGTCGGTGCAGGCGCTGCCGGTTGTTCGCGCCCTCGGCGTGACCGCCGCGGCCGGCTTGCTGGCGGCCTTGATCGGTGGCGTGGCCGGCCGTTCCGGATGGACGCGCGCGCAATGGCTGATCGCCGTCATGCTCGCCGGGCACGTGGCAGTGATCCATGTCCTGTGGTTCTACAACGACCGCTATTACATCGCGCTCGCGCCGCTGCTGGCGACCCTGGGCGCGCTCGCGATCGACCGTCATGAGGCGGCGCAGTGGCTGGCGGGCGGGCTGATCGTCGTGTGGGCCGGCGTCGCAGTGACCGGGACACGGGACATGCTGGCGTTCAACGAAGCCTGTGCCGAGGCGGCGCGGGAGCTCGAAGCCTCAGGCGTTCCTCCGTCCGAGGTCGACGCGGGTTACGCGCTGAATGGCTGGCGCCTCTACGCCCACCCCGAAAACTTGCCGGCGGGCTCCGACCGCCGTTCGGACGTCCCGTATGTCACGTCCCGCCGCACCACGCGCTTCAGCATCGCCAACGCCCCGCCTCCAGGGTCCGAGATCCTGCGCGTCATCCCGCTGCCGGGCGCCACCTGGCAGGCCGGGAAGAAGATTTACGTCGTCGAACACCCTCAACCGGCCCCGTAGAACGCCCTCGCGAACATAGTGTTCGACGAACACGTAGTATAGTGTCGGACTGACACTAAGAGAGGCGCGCCATTCCTTACAGCTACGACTATCCGCGCGGGGCGGTCACCGTCGACTGCGTCGTCTTCGGGCTCGACGACCAGGAGCTCAAGGTGCTGCTGATTCAGCGCAATCTGCCGCCGTTCGAGGGCAAATGGGCCCTGCCGGGCGGCTTCGTGCGGCTCGAGGAGACGCTCGAGGAAGCGGCGCGGCGCGAGCTGGCCGAGGAAACCGGTCTGACCAAGGTCTTTCTCGAACAGCTCTACACCTTCGGCGCGGTGCACCGCGATCCGCGCGAGCGCGTCGTGTCGGTGGCCTATTACGCCCTCGTCAATCTGATCGACCATCCGGTGCACGCCGCGACCGATGCGCGGGACGCGGGCTGGTTCGGCGTGCACGACACGCCGAGCCTGGCGTTCGATCACGCCGACATCCTGCAGATGGCGCTCGACCGGCTGCGCGGCAAGCTGCGCTATCAGCCGATTGGCTTCGAGCTGCTGCCGAAGAAGTTCACCCTGTCACAGCTGCAGCGGCTCTACGAGCTGGTGCTCGAGCGCGAACTCGACAAACGCAATTTCCGGAAGCGCGTGCTCGCGATGGATCTCCTCGTCGAGACCGACGAAGTCCAGCAGGACGTCGCGCATCGCGCCGCCCGGCTCTATCGCTTCGACGAACGCAAGTACCGCCGCCTCGCCAAAGCCGGCGTCAACTTCGAGTTGTAGCGTGCAAGCCGTCGTGCAGGACCTCCTGACGCCGCCGACCCGGCCATGAGAGCCGCCTTTCAGGATCGCTACGGCGCGCCCGAGGACGTGGTGGGAGTCCGCGAGATCGCTCCACCCGTCGTCGGCGACGAACAGGTCCTGGTTCGCGTGCGAGCCGCTTCGGTGAACGTCGATGTCTGGAGCGCCGTCGCGGGAATGCCTTATGTCCTGCGAATGGTGTGTGGATGGCGGCGGCCGCGGAATCCGGTGCCGGGAACTGACCTGTCGGGAGTTGTCGAGACCGTCGGCAGCCGGGTGACCCGCTTCAAGCCAGGCGACGAAGTCTTTGGGCTCGTGTCGCGATTCCCGAATGGCGGCACGTATGCCGAGTTCGCCGCCGTCCGCGAAGACGGGCTGGTGCTGAAGCCCGCCGGCATTTCGTTCGAGCAGGCGGCGACGCTGCCCTTCTCCGGCTGCGTCGCCCTGGAAGTGCTGCAGCACGCGCGAGCGCTGCGGCCCGGTCAGCGGATGTTGATCAACGGCGCCGGTGGCGCAGTCGGCAGCATCGCAGTACAAGTGGCGAAGGCGCGCGGCCTCTACGTGACGGCCGTCGACGCGGCGCCCAAGCTGTCGCTGCTGAAGGCGCTTGGCGCCGACCAGGCGTTGGACTTCACCCGCGAGGACGTGACGCGTCGAGAGGATCGTTACGACTTCGTGCTCGACATCCCGGTCACCCAACCGCTGTCCGATTGGAAGCGGATTCTGACGCCGGCGGGTCTCTACTGTCCGCTCACGCATCCGCAGTGCGGCGATCACGGACCGGTGTTCGGAACCATCCCGCACTTCTTTCGCTTCATCGTTCGAACACCGTTCGATCGTCACCTGCCGCGGATCACGATCAAGCAGGCGACGACACTGGACAGCCTCGGGCAGTTGTGCTCATTGATCGAGTCGGGCGCACTGACGCCCGTTGTCGGTGCCGTCTTTGCGTTGACCGAGGTTCCTGCGGCCATCGCGACACTGACCTCAGGCCGGGTTCCCGGCCGCGTCGTGATTGCGCCCTAAGAGGGCAGGCGGGGCAAGGCGCGGCAGGCTAGGCGGGCAGGAAGGGCAGGAAGGGCAGGACTGGAATGAAGGCGGTCATTCACGAGCGATATGGTTCTCCGAGCGAGGTCTTGACGCTGCGGGACGTGCCAAAGCCGGCGATCAAAGACGACGAGGTGCTGGTGCGGGTTCGTGCCGCGTCGATGCATCCGGACGTCTGGCACGTCGTCGCGGGATTTCCGTACGTCTTGCGCCTGATGGGCAATGGCGTCAGGAAGCCGAAGAAGATGGTGCCGGGAACGGACTTGGCCGGGCACGTCGAGTCGGTCGGGAAGAGCGTCACTCGATTCAAGGTCGGCGACGAGGTGTTTGGTGAGTCGGTGAAATTCGGGTGGCTGAACGGGGGCACCTACGCCGAGTACGCGGCGGTTCCTCAGACGCTGTTGGCGCTCAAACCCACCAACGTCAGCTTCGAACAGGCCGCCGCAGTACCGACGGCCGGCTACATCGCGCTGACCAATCTTGGCGCCGCGGGCAATCTCGCTGGACAGAACGTGCTCATCAATGGTGCCGGTGGATGTATGGGCCCGCTGGCGCTGCAAATCGCCAAAGCCAACGGGGCGCGGGTGACAGCCGTCGATTGCGCCGAGAAGTTGCCCATGCTCCGTTCGCTCGGTGCAGACCACGTCATCGACTACGCGACGGAAGACGTTCTGCGAAGTGGCGAGCGCTTCGATTTCATTCTGGATGTGTTCTCGAACCTCTGGTTCGACGTGTGCGCGCCTGTGCTCACGCCCACCGGGGTGTACCAGCCGATCGGTCATGCGAACTACGGCAAAGCCACCGGCCGCATGGGCGGGCGCATCGTCGGCAGTCTGCCGCTCTTCGTGGGCCTGCTCCTGCGTGGGCTGCTCAATCCGAAGAGGCGCAAGAACCTCAAGATGCTCAGCAAGCCTGAGGCGATGGCGACGTTCAGAGGGCTGCTCGAATCGGGAACCCTCACACCAGTGATCGCCAGGACATTCCCGCTCGGCGAGACCGCTACGGCGATGCGCCTCATGCAAGAAGGGCGCACGGTTGGAAGACTCATCATCACGCCGTAGCCGTGATGTGAGCCGCAGTCGCGAGTGTCAGCGTGCCGGGGTTGACAGCCTGAACGCCGCCATCTCTTCACCGTTCCGCACGAGCAGCGTGGTGCCGACAACCACCGGATGACTCCAGGTCTTGCCTTCAATGGCCTTGAACTTCGCGAGCTCCGTGTACTGCTCCGGTGTCGCCGCGACCAGCGCGACATCGCCTTCTTCGGACAGCACGAGCAGTACATCCTGATCCGGCAGCAACAGCACCTGACCCTGACCGTAGCGGCCGCGCTTCCAGATCCGCTTGCCGTCGGTGAGGTTGACGCAGGTGAAGATGCTGCCATCGAAGCCGAACGCATGACCGTTGTGGACAACGAAATCGTTGAACATGGTCTTGAGCCCGTCTGAGCTCCAGCGCTGCTCGATCGTCCATCCTTCGCCTTTGTGCGCGACCGCAAGCCGGCGCACAAACATCCCGCTGCTCATGCTCATCTCATGCACCAGCAGGTCGCCGTCGGGAGTGAGGACCGGCTGGAGAATATTGCTGCCCGGTCCCGCATATTCCCAGAGCACCGTGCCATCTCTCGCCACGACACTGATGACGCCGTCTTCGTTGACGAGGACGATTTGCTCGACCCCGTCGATGGTCAGTCGCTGCGGCGAACTGTAACTGCCGTTGGGGCTCGCCGCGTGCGGCCGCCGGGTCCAGCGCTGCCTGCCGCTCGAGACTTCGTAGCCCGCCAGCGTGCCCGACACGGCGGCGATGACGAGATCGTCGACGATAAGCGGTGAGCTGGCGATGCCCCACATCGGGATCTCGGTGTGGGTCTCGGCGGCGACGTTGTGCGACCAGATCCGCGCACCGGTCTCCGCATCCAGGACGTTGAGTACTCCGGTTGCGCCCATCGTGTAGACGCGCCCCTCATGCAGCGTGGGGGTGGCACGCGGGCCGGCGCCGCCATTTGATTCCCAGAAACGGATCGGATCGCGATGGCTCCAGAGCGGCTTGCCAGTGGCGACGCTGTAGCTCGCCACGATTTCGTCTTCGCCGCGCTGCTCCTGCGTGTAGAGGCGGTCGCCGTCGACGGCGAATGACGACCAGCCCGGTCCGATCGGCCGCCGCCAGATTTCCGCAGGCGGCGTCTTTGTCCAGTCTGTTTCGATCTTCACGCCGCGCGCGATGCCGTCGCGCAGCGGGCCGCGAAATCCAGGCCACTCCGGCGTCGGACGGTGATGCACGGGGTTCGCGGGCGGCTCGGAGTGCTCAGGTGCAGCGGGAGTCGGCGCAATGGCCACCGGCGCGGGAGACGGCGCCGAAATCGGCGCGGCGTCTGCACGTGGCGGCGGCGCGCTGGCGGCCATCGGGAGGGCGGCTGTCGGGTCGGCCACGAGCCGGTCCTCTTTGCTCTGGCCCCAACGCCACATGAGGTCGTTGTCGAAATTTCCGTCGAAGCCGCCGGTCTTGACCAGCGTCCATGCGCCGCAGGCAATCAGAATCGTCGCGGCCATCGTCGCGTAGCGCATGCCGGAGGCCAGACGTTGCGTCGCGCCGGCCCAGACGACGAGCGCGATCGTGAGCGGCGGAACGGCCAGCATCGGCAACAGCCCGCCCATTGCGCCGGTCGAGATCGATACGTCGACGAACCGCCAGGTGACCAGGATGCCCCCGACCATCAACGTCACGCCGGCCAGGCGTTCGGCCCACGGCGCGCGGCTGAAGAAGAGCCACCACAGGACGATCGCGGCGGCGCACCCAAGGCGGCCGAATACACCGTAGATTGTCAGGTCCGGCGAGAGCACCGGCAGCCCGAAGCTGAGGACCGGGATGAGTCCGGCCAGGAGAACACCCGGCCATAGCCGGAGCTGGCGAGAGGTTTCGGTGGACATGCTCGACCAATACGCAACCCGGCCTCGGGTTGTTCCTTAGTGTCATTTTGACACGAAGAATCGTCGGTGGCGTCCGGCTTTAGCCGGATTTCATGAATCAGTAGTACTTCCGCGGCAGTTCGACGATGACCTTGCGCCGCAGCAGCTCCAGGAGCGCCGGGGGGCGCGCCGTGGACTGCAACGCGTCCAGCGCGTAGCGGTCGATGGTCGTGTGTTCGGGCAGATACTGCTTGCAGGCCCCGTACTCGTCCTCGTAGTCGGCGTTCGGAAACGTCAGCGTCAGGTGCAGCAGGCTGCCGCGCTCCTCGACCTGGTAAAGCGGGTTGATGCGGAATTCGGCGGCTAGGCCATGCGGACCATCGAGCGGATGCTTTGCGTAGACGCGCTCGTCGGACGAGGCGACGATGGTGAGCGCTGGGTCCGCATTCTGCGCCTCGCGCGAGTCCCGTCGCGACAAGTCGAGCGGGCCGCCGGCGACAACGTCCTTGAACAGTCCAGCCTCGCCGTAGATCCGCGGTTCGAGCGTCTCGAACAGATCCTCGTAGCCGGCCGGCGACAACGGCTGCCCGTGCGACGGGCTCCACGTCACCTGATTGTGCGTGTGGTTGATCACGACGGCGCCAGGTTCCGTTCCGTCGACCATGCGCGTCATCTCGCCGATGAACAGACGCTTGGTCCAGATGTATTGGAAGGCGTCCGAACACATCGCATAGCCGAACGACCCTGGCGCAAACGGCATCGGTCCGTTGCCATCGCAGCACACCGGCTCGCATCCCGGCGCGGTGAAACGTCGTCCCAGCCAAATCTTCGCGAAGTAGAGATCGGCGAGCACCGGCGGTGGCGACGACAGATCCAGCAGCGAGCGGGTCAGATGTCCTGATCCGCCGCAGATGTCGATCGCGCGGCGCTGGCCGCCGAGCACTATCCGCGCCACCGAGCGCACGACGGCCTGCGCGACGATGAACGTCGGATCGGAAAAGCGGTAGAGAAAATATCCGCCCTCGAAGTTGGAACCGAGCGCCTCGACGATGTCGCGATAGGTGGAGTCCTGCGAGGCGGCGGCCGCTTCGAAGCGCTCGGCCTCCGCGTCGGTGTCAAGGCCGACCATCGATCGCAGCGCGAGCTCCGGACGTCCGGCTTCGATGTGGGTGCGGGCGGTTACGGCGTGCGGCTGCAGATGCAGTACCGGAATGCCGTCGACAACCGGATAGATGCAGCAGTGACAGCCGAGGATGCCGTCGTGGATGTGATCCTCGATCGACCGGTGGAACATCGAAGTCACCAGTTCGAAGCGCCCGCCGCAGAACGGGCAGCGGAGGATCTCTAGGGTTTGGATATGCATAACGATTCCAGAACCGGAGCACCGCTCGCCGGCAACTGGGCGCGGTGGAAGTACTCGAGGCCGAGCAGACGCCGCGCATCGTCCGGACCGACGTGCTCGAACGGATGATTGTCGCCCATCTGGCTCTTGTGGCTGAGGATCGCCGCGAGCTTGCGAGGCACCCAGTCGGCGACGTCGATCACGATGCTCGGTTCCCCGGCGTGCAGCCCGAACGCTTCAGGGGTCAGACTCCAGAAGCCTTTGGGCGTCGGCGTCCAGCCGCGCGCGCGGCCGGCGGCGACGATTTCCGGCATCACGCCGCGTTTCATCGTCACGTGATAGAGCGGCGGCGCCTCGTTCGCGAGCGACTTCACCGCGGTCACCGTGCGCTCATATACGCCAATGTGGTCCTTGTGCCAGTAGAGGCCGTCTTCACCGAACGTGATCACCGCGGCCGGCTGGCGCCGGCGCATGAACAGCACGAGTTCAGCGTTGAACTCCGACACGTGATCCCACTGCAGGTCGCCGTCCGGGTGATCCCAGACGATGACTTCGGCGACGCCGAGGGCGTTGACGGCGCGATACATCTCCTCGAGGCGGGCGCGGCCGAGGGCGTCGTTTCTCGCCGGACCGGTCAGGGCGCCGCGCTCGCCGTGGGAGGCGGACATCACCACGACCTGCATGCCTTGGTCGGCGAGCCGCGCCAGCGTGCCGCCGCACGCCAGCGACTCGTCGTCCGGGTGGGCGAAGACCGCGAGCACCGTCCGGCCGCGGAGATGGGAGTCGATCCGACTTCGCCGAGGCTCCGTCGGACCAGTCATCGCGCGCCGTGCTGGTGATGTGCCGCGAGGATGCGGCGGTAGACGTCCACGTACTCGCGCGCCATGCGGTCGACGCTGAAGCGGCGGACCGCGTGTTGACGGACCCGTCCGCGATCGAGCGCGAGGACCCGATCGAGACCTGCGACCATGTCGTCGAGCGTGGCAAACGCGAAGCCGGTCACGCCGTCGTCCACGACCTCACGAACGGCGCCGCGGTCGAGCGCGGCGACCGGCGTGCCGCAGGCCATCGCTTCCGCGAGCACGAGCCCGAACGGTTCGCCGGCCTGCACGGGGTAGAGCAACGCACGCGCGCCCCCGTAGAGCTGCACCTTGCCGTCGAAGTCGACTTCGCCGACGTAGACGATCCGGGTGCCGTCGACGTGCCGCGCGACGTGCTCGCGGTAGTAGTCGTCCTCGGCGGCGGCGAGGAGCAGCCGCATGTTCACGCGTTTGGCCACCTCAATCGCCTGCAGGACGCCTTTCCCTTCGGTGAAGCGTCCCAGAAACAGCAGGTAATCGTCCGGATCGGCGCGGCAGACGAAGCGATCGGTTTCGACGGCGTGCAGCACCACGCCGGCGACATTCAGCCCGCGCAGCAGCCGCGCCTGCTCCTGAGAAATCGCGACGAAAGGCGCCTCCGGATAGCGCGTCCACAGCCGCACTTCAGCCGGTGTCGGCGCGTGATGCAGCGTCTGCACGACCGGCACCGGCGACAGGCGCGAAAAGGCCAGCGACATCGGGTAGTAGAACGACTCGTAGTGAATCAGATCGAAGTGGCGTCCCTGCTCGACGGCAGCGGCGATGTTGAGCAGCTCGTACAGCTCCCACGGCCACATGTCGGTGTCGCTCCAGTAGCCATGCGGATACGTCGCGTGAAGCGTGGCGCTGGTCTTCGAGTCTCCGGTGGCGAATAGCGTCACGTCGTGACCGAGAGCGACGAGCCCCTCGGTCAGGAGCGATGTCATCGTCTGGACCGATCCCGATTTGGCCGGAGGGATCGCGCTCGCGACCGGCGCGACGTGGGCAATCTTCAGCGGCTGCATACGTCGAGGAGGCGAGTCAGTAGCCGGTGGGCGTCAAAATGCTCGGCGGCGATCTCTCGTGCGCGCCTCGCATGGCGTGGATAGCTGCTGTTGATGGCGTCGATCCCGGCCAGCGCTTCCTCGGGCGTCGAGAACGCGAGCAGCCCTTCACCGTGCGGCAGGTGCGCGGTCCAGCCCGTGTCCTGCACCAGGGCGGGACGGCCCGCCGCAAGGTAGCACTCAGTCCGATCGCTGAACCAGCCGGATCGTGTGGACACGTAGGTGTGCTTGGCGACGCCGAATTCGGCTTTCGAGCGCTGAATGAAGTCCCTGTAGCCGGCCGGCGTGCTCGACACCTTCATGGCGTCCACGGTGTCCCAGCCGTACTCGCGCAGCAGCTTCTGCGGCCCGTTGATCGCCAGCTCGAACCGCTGCGGCGTTTTCGACGGCAGGTCGATGTACTTCAGGAATTCCTGATCCTTGTTGCCGCCGACGTCCGTGAAGCTTTCGATCTGCCAGGTCATGACGGATGAGAAGCGGTCCTCGAACGGCACCGCGGTCTGCCAATCGTTCAAGGTGATCGGTTGCCAGGTCTTGTTCCAGATGAAGTCGCCGACCGGGACCGCCGACGCCGCGGTGCCGATGTTGGATCCGAATGTGAAGAGGTGCGTGAAGGTCTGGAAGAATTTCACGTACCACGGCACGGCCTTCGCGATTGCCAGCTGCGTGAACGCCGGATCGGAGTCGATGAACGCCGTGCGCGGAATCTGCAGATACTCATCGCGCCAGAACCACGACCCGCCCGACAGGTTGAGAAAGAGGTCGGCGTCCTTGCAGAACGCCTTGACCTCCTCGTGGCTGCGCCCGTGATAGCTGCCGTCGTAGTTGACGAAGGCCCACCGCTCGCCGAGACCGAACGGTTTCAGCGATTCGTGAATGTAGTTCGTGCCATAGGACGGATCGGTCGCGCGGGTGTTGAGCACCGGGTCGTAGACGCATTCGCCGGTGTCTTCGATGTAGAAGACATCGTGTCCCATCGCCTTCAAACCGGCCATGTACATCAGCGAACACCAGGTTACGCCGCCGAACGGGTAGCGGGCGATGATGCCAGCGAAGAGGATCTTCATGGGGCCCTTCGACCCTTCGGCAGGCTCAGGGTCGTCTCGAGCAACGTCGAGAGGCGACTTCGCTCAGGGCCTGCGGCGGGCGGGGCTGGCGCGGCAGGCAAGGCTGGCAAGCGACTAGTCCCGCGCCGCCTGAATGAGCTCGTCGACGGTTTCGGGCTCGTCGAGCGACTTGCCGACGGAGAGACGCGCGCACATCCGCCGATAGAGCTGGCTGCTCTGAAGCAGTTCGTCGTGACGACCGCGTGCTGCGATGCGGCCGCCGTCGAGGACGAGAATCTGGTCCGCATCACGGACCGTTGAGAGACGGTGCGCAATCACGATCGTCGTCCGGCCGGCGCGCAGCCGGCGGAGCGCGGAGAAGACGATCTCCTCGGAGATCGCGTCGAGTGAGGAGGTCGGCTCGTCGAGGATCAGGATCGGCGCGTCCTTCAGAATGGCGCGGGCCACGCTGAGCCGCTGGCGCTCGCCGCCGGACAGTCCGCCGCCGGCTTCCGCCACCGGGGTGTCGTATTTTTTCGGCAACTGGGACACGAAGTCGTGCGCATGGGCGGCACGCGCCGCGGCTTCGACCTCCGCGTCGGTCGCGTCGAGCCGCCCGTAGCGGAGATTGTCGGCGATGGTGCCCGAGAGCAGCACGGCATCCTGCGGGACGATCGCGATCCGATCGCGGAGCGAACGCAGGGTGTAGCCGCGCGTGTCGACGCCGTCGATCAGCACGCGTCCAGAGACGGGATCGAAGAAGCGCGGAATCAGGCTGACCAGCGTCGTCTTGCCGGCGCCGGTCAGGCCGACCAGCGCCACCATCTGACCGGGTTTGGCCTCGAAGTCGATGTCGTGCAGCACCGCCGTCCCGTCTGGATACGAGAAGCCGACCTGCTCGAAGCGCACGTCCCCTTTGATCTCCCTGGCTTCGATCGCGCCGGGCGCATCGACGCTTTCCGGCGTCATCGCGAGAATCGTGCGGATTCGCCGCGCGCCGGCGACGGCACCCTGCAGCATGCCGGTGGTGTGCGCGATCGCCGAGAGCGGACCATAGACCGCGCCGAGATACGCGATCACGACCGTCAAGTCACCAATCGACATCTGGCCGCGCATCACATGGACGCCGCCGGCGACGATCACCAGCGCCGTCCCGATGACGGTAATCGACCCGAGCACGACGCCGAAGACCGATTGCTGCCAGGTAATCGCGATCCGGCTGCGCATCGTCTTGTCGCCGGCCTCGGCGTAGCGCGCCACTTCGTAGGCCTCGCGCGCGAAGCTCTTGATCAGACGGATCGCCGAAAACGATTCGTAGAGCCGCGAAATCAGACTCGATTCCAGTTCCTTGACGCGCTCCTCGCGAACCGCGAGCGTGTTGGCGTAGTAGCGCAGCGCCATGAACAGGAACGGAACGACGCTCAGCGAGAGCAGCGCGACCGTCCAGTCCATGCGCAGCAACACCGCGAACATCACGACGAGCGTGACCACCGATGTGGCGAGCGGGAACACGCCACCCATCGCGAGGTTCTCGACCGAATAGGTGTCGACGTCGACGCGGTAGACCGAATCGCCGGTGCTGGTCGAGATGTGGTACTGCAGCTTCAACGCTTCGAGATGGGCGAGCAGCTTGTAGCGCAAGTCGTAGACCATGCGCAGGCCGGCGTCGGTCTGGACCTGCGTGCCGATGGCTGCGAAGAGCTGATTGATGATCTGCAGGGCGACCCCACCCGCGGCGAAGAGGATCAAGAGGGCGACGCGGCTGTCGCCGATGGTTGCGGCGATCCAGCCGGCGTACGGGTCAGGCAGCGCCTGACTGCCGAGGACGTTGTCGATGATGATCTTGAGGGGCCACGGCTGCAGCGCGCCGAGCGCCACCTGCGAGAGCATCAGCACCGCCAGCAGGATCGCGCGTCCGCGGTACGGCCGCAGCGCGGCCAGCGTCCAGCCGACGAGCGACTCTGTCATCCGCGCGCCTTCTTCGGCGGCGTGCTCCGCGCCGCCGGCAGCGCCCGCACGAACAGCGGCGCCGTTTTCGGCATCGGCAGCGCCTCGACGCGGTCCTTGCTCGACTCGGCGACGTAGAGCCAGCCGCGCGGCGAATACGCGACGCGGGTCGGCGGCCCGAGCAGCGGCCGGCCGTTGTCGCTCACGTCGCGGATGATGCCGTCCGGATCGACCGCGCGCACGCGGCCGTTGTAGAAGTCGGCGATGAAGACCGTGACATCGTGGTTTTCAGTCGGCACGATGGCGAGCCCCGCCGGACCGGCCAGGGTGGCCTCGGTCGCCGGGCCGCCGTCGCCGCTGTTGCCCCAGTGCCCGTTGCCGGCGATGGTGCTGATGATCCGGCTGCGCGCCTCGATGCGCCGCACCCGCTGATGGTGCATGTCGGCGATGTAGATGTCGCCGTTCGGGCCGACCGCGACGTCGCTCGGCATGTTCAGGAAGGCGTGAATCGCCAGGCCGCCGTCGCCCACGTGCATGTCGTCGTCACCGCCTTCGCCGACGCCGGCGATGGTGTGAATGAAGCCGGTCGCGTGATCGATCATCCGGATCCGGTAGTTGTAGGTGTCGGCGATGTAGATGTCGCCGTTCGGCGCGGCGGCCACGCCGCTCGGTCCGTTCAGGCCGGCTTCGACAGCCGGCTTGTCGTCGCCGTCGTAGGTGGCTTCGCCCGAGCCGGCGATCGTCGTGATCGTCGACGTTTCGCGATCGATGCGGCGGACGCGGTTGTTGTTCGAGTCGGCGATGATCAGGTCGCCGTCCGGCGCGACCGCCACGCCCTGCGGCGAGTCGAGCTGCGCGTCGATCGCTTTGGCGAAATCGCCGGAGAAACCGTTCCCCAGACCGTTGTTTCCGGCGACCGTGGTGATGTTGGTGTTGCGCGGATCGATGCGGCGGATCACGTGATTGTCGGAGTCGGCGACGAAGATCTCGCCCGATGACGAGACGGTGACGCCGCCGGGATTGTTGAGCGCGGCCTGAATCGCCGGGCCGTTGTCGCCGCCGTAGCCCTTGCGCGCGCCGATCACCTGTGCGGTGGCCGCTTCGCGCAGCATGAAGCTGCCCGCGCCGACGCCGAGAATCATGATCAACAGCACGGCCAGTGTTCGCAATCCGTAGACCCGCAGCAGCGACGGCGCCACCAGCGGCACGCGCGCCGGTCCGGGCTTCATCGCCACCATGCCCTGCGCTCCGGCCAGACTGCTGAACGCGCGCTGCACGATGGCGGTGGTCTGGGCGGTCCGCCAGGCCACGAAGGCGGCGACGGCGACCGAAACGACGGCGGCGATGGCTCCGGCCGGCGGCCACCGCAAGGCGACACCGGTGATTGCGGCCGCCATCAGCACGCCGGCAATCGCCACCGCCGACACGATGCCGAAACCGGTCGGCCTCAAGTGGGTGCCGATGCGCAGCAGCCCTTTGCCGTTGGCGTGTTCCTCGACGAGGGCGCGGATGTCCAGCCACGCCCAGCGTCCCACCAGGACGCTGACATCGCGGTCGTCGGACCAGCCATCGTCAATCTCGATGATCCGGACCGCGCGCGAGCGCCGCAGCCAGTCGGTGAGCTGCGTCAGGACGCGATCGGTCGTCGTCCACTGCTCGCTCCAGTAGCGATCTTCGCTGACGCTGCCGAAGCCGAGGAGCAATGCCCGCCACGCTTCCTTGAGCGAGGGTCGCGGGCCGCGGCTGGTTTGTGGCTTTGCCGATCCGGCGCCAACCTCCGGCGGCGACAGGATGGCGCGAACCTGGCCGCGGATGCGCGCGAACGGCTGAATGAAGTGGAGGTAGGCCACAACCAGCCGGTACCAGAGCCGGTTGCCGGTCAGTGAATCGACGTCCGAGCGCATCGCGTACGACACGTTTTTCGCGATCGTGGCGCAGATCCCGACCGTTCCGGCGCTCAAGAGCAGCACCGCCGCCCACGTGTGCAGACCGGTCGCCGCGATGATGCCGCCGGCGATCGCCATCACAATCGAAAGCACCTGCCAGCGGACCGAATGCGGCAGGAACGCGAAGGGATGGACGTCCGTGCGGTAGACCGACGGAAACGCCGCCGTTCCCCAGACGCCGGCGTTGATCCGTTCACCCCAGAGCGACCGGACGAACGGCAGCGGGCTGTAGATGCGTCCGCGCCAGAGCATATTGCCGTCGAGGAACTTGTCCGGATGGTGCGCCATCAGCCAGCGTTCGCCTTCGCCGTAGCCGACCTGCTGACGCCAGTAGGCCTTGATCGTCGAACGATGGTGATGCCAGACCAGCGCTGATGAAGCGAATCCGATTTTCCAACCGCGCGCCTGCAGTCGCCAGCAGACGTCCACGTCGTCGCCGGCGCGCAGGTAGATCGGGTTGAAGCCGCCAATCTCGAGGAGATTCTCGCGGCGAAATGCCATGTTGCAGCCGGGCACGTGCTCGGCGATGCGATCGTCGAGCAGTACGTGGGTCGGCGCGCCCGGCGCTCGCGCGATGCACTGCGCCATCGGCGGATCGTCGGCCGGCACGACGTTCGGCCCGCCGGAGCCGACGACGTCCGAGGTCACGAACGGCTGGACCAGAAAGGTCAGCCAGTCGCGATCGACGCGCGTGTCGGCGTCCGTGTAGGCGACGATCGCGCCGGTCGCGTGGGCGAGGCCGACGTTGCGCGCCGCACTGAGGCCGCCGTTGGGGATGTCGATGACCTTCACGCGCGGATGAGCGTGGCCGATCGCGCTCGTGCGATCGCGCGACCCGTCGTTGACGAGGATGATCTCGAAATCCGGATAGGTCATCGCTTCGAGCGACGACAGGTTGTCTTCGAGCGTGTCGGCGGCGTTGTAGGCGCAGACCACGACCGAGACGCGCGGCCAGGCGTGCTTGACCTCGGCGGGAAACGGCGCCCCGTTGAAGGCCGCGGCGACCGCATCGGCCGCCGGCTTGGCGACGCGGCGGCGATCGACCAGGCCGAACGCCCAGTCGTCGACGTCGAATCCGCCGCGCCACCATTCATCGGTCCACGCGAAGGCGATCGCGCCGCACGCGCCCTCCGCGAATGCCGCGCGGATGTGCATGGACGTGATCGCGGCCTGTCCGGCAACGCCTTCACGAATGCTGTCCGCGCCCGCTTCCGCGAGCAGCAGCGGTTTCGGACCGGCGATGTGCTGCAACCGCACCAGGTAGGCGCGCAACTCGGGCTCGCGATGCAGGTAGACGTTGCACGAGAACACGTCGAAGAACGACAGGTCGAGGAATTCAGTCGGCGGAAAGTTGACGTACGTGAAGAGGCTCTGCGGCGCCGCCGCCTTGGCGCGCTCGTAAAGGCGGCGCAGAAAGCGTTCGATGGGCGCGCGGCCGTGCCAGCGGACGACGCCCGGCGGAATCTCGTTGCCCAGCGCGAACATCAGCACCGCAGGGTGATTGCCGAGTTCGCGGACCTGTTCGATGATGTCGCGCTCGATGTCGCGGGTCAGCCGCGGATTGTCGAGGAAGGCGACGTGCTGCGACCACGGCAGCCCGACCATCACGCGGAGGCCATGCCGGGCGGCTTCGTCGAGCAGCTCGCGCCGCGGCGGCGTGTACACGCGCACCGTGTTGATGCCGAAGGCCGCCATCAGGCGGAAGTCCTCGGCGACTTGTGAAAGCGGAGGAAATTGATAGCCCGAGGCGTCCGGCGCGAACGTCCCGTAGGTGACGCCCTTGACGAGGAAGCGTTCGGTCCCGGCGCGCAGGAACTTCCCGTCGGCGACGACGCGGGTCTCCGGTCCGGGCATGGTCCCGTCCAGGACGGTCGCCTCCGGCTGAACAGCTGTGCTCACAGTGTGTTGCGCGCCCCTTCGTGGCAGGCGCAAGCCACCATTATCGGGTACTTGCCTTACCCCTCAATCTTTAGCGTTCCCGTATAGACGGCCATGCCCACGACGGCATCGACCCCGTTGGCGTCCAACTGGTCGATTTCCTCTTGCGTCGTGATGCCGCCCGCGGCGGTCAAGCGCCGGGTCGTGGCCCGCCGAACCTCGAGAATCGCCTCGATGTTGGTGCCCTGCATCAGCCCTTCGGCGTCGACGTAGGTATAGAGGAATTCGCTGCAGTAGGGCTCGAGCGCCCTGACCGCCTCGACAGCCGTCAACGGAATCGGGGTCTTCCAGCCGTGAATCACGACCTTCCCGCCGCGGCTGTCGACGGCCGCGATCACCTTGTCCGGACCGACCGCTTCGGCGAGCCGGGCCGCAAACGCGAGATCCGCTTTGCCGCCTTTGAAGAGCGCCGAGCCGGCGATGATCGCCTTGGCGCCCGCCGCCAGGATGTCCTGCGCACGTTCGACCGTCCGGATGCCGCCGCCAACCCGGCAGGTGAGCGACCCGGCAATGCGCCGCACGATTGCGAGGTTGTCGCCGGTGCCCATCGCGGCATCGAGATCGATCACCTGCACCTTCGGGAATCGCGAAAAGCGCGTCACCCACTTCGACACGTCGTCGTCACGAATCGCCAGTTTTTCGCCTTGTACGAGCTGGACGACGGCGCCGTCCTTGAGATCGATTGCGGGTATCAGCATCTGAAAAGCGCCAACGAAAATGCGCCACGAAAACACAAAAACACGAAAGAGAAATCATTGGATCTGAGATTTCGTGTTTTCGTGTTTTGGTGGCGCATTTGTTCTTAGAGTCGAACTGGAATGCCGTGTTGTTTGAGATGCAGCTTGAGCGCGTGGACGCTGGTTTCCGCGTAGTGGAAGATCGACGCCGCGAGCGCCGCATCGGCCGCGCCCGTGGTGAAGACTTCGACGAAGTCCTTCAAGCCGCCCGCACCGCCTGACGCGATGACCGGGATCGAAACGGCGTGCGACACCGCGGCCGTCATCGCGCAGTCGAAGCCGACCTTGGTTCCGTCGCGGTCGATCGAGGTCAGCAGAATCTCGCCGGCGCCGCGCTCCTCGGCCTCGCGCGCCCACTCGACGGCGTCGCGTTCGGTGCCGGTCGTGCCGCTGCGGACGAAGACCGCGAACCGGTCGCCGGCCTTTTTGGCGTCAATCGCCACCACGACGGCCTGGCTGCCGTAGCGATTGGCGAGCGTCGTGATGAGCGACGGATTGCGAAGGGCGGCGGTGTTGAGGCTGACCTTGTCGGCACCGGCGTCCACGGCCGCGGCGGCGTCCTCTTCGGTGCGGATGCCGCCGCCGACCGCCAGCGGAATGAACAGCTCGCGCGCGACGGCGCGAATCGTATCGGCCAGAGCGCGGCGCCGTTCGAGCGTGGCGGTGATGTCGAGGATCACCAGTTCGTCAATCCCTTCGCGGTTGTAGCGGCGGGCGAGCTCGGCGGGATCGCCCGCGCTGCGCAGCCCTTCGAAGTTGATGCCTTTGACGACCTGACCGTCACGGACATCGAGGCAGGCGATGACGCGCTTCGACAACATCGCCCGACTACGCTCCTACCATCGCGAGAAAGTTGCGCAGCACACGCAGCCCGACGTCGCTGGACTTTTCCGGGTGAAACTGAACACCGGCGACCTTGCCGCGCTGGACGATCGAGGCGAACTCCTCGCCGTGCTCGGTCGAGGTCACCGTGTCAGCCGTGACCGGCGCGACGTAGCTGTGGGTGAAGTACACCTGCGCGCCCGGCTCCACGCCGTCGACGATGGATCCCGAGCCCCTGGGCTGCAGGCTGTTCCAGCCGACGTGCGGCACTTTGATCTCGCGCGCGGCCGCCGGTGGCCGCAGCCGCCGGCACTCGCCGCGCAGCAATCCGAGACCTTTGAGGTCGGGTGCTTCCTCGCTCGCTTCGTAGAGCCACTGCATGCCAAGGCAGATGCCGAGCAGCGGACGCCCGTGGGTGATGTGCGACTCGATCGCGCTGACCCATGACTGGTCGAGCGCCCGCGTCGAACCGAAGTGTCCAACGCCAGGCACGATGATGCCGCGCGCCCGCGCCAAATCGGCTGCGGTCGCAGGCGTGTAGACGTCCGCGCCGACGGCGGCGAGCGCCTTTCGCACCGAAGTCAGGTTGCCCGCTTTGTAGTCGATCAGCGCGATCATCGAGTGTCAGTCCGCTCCAAATCCTAAAATCCTAAAATCCTAAAATCCTAAAATCCTGAAATCCCTAAATTCAGAGAAGCCCCTTCGTGCTTGGCAACATCTTGGCCATCCGCTTGTCCTTGGCCACCGCAACGCGGAGCGCCCGCGCGAACGCCTTGAACACGGCTTCGATCTTGTGGTGGTTCGAGCGCCCGTGCATCACCTTCACGTGGACGTTGGCCCGCGCCGCCATCGCAAACCCTTCGAAGAAGTCCTGCACGAGCTCGGTCTGCAGATCGCCGACATGCGGGACCGTGACCTGGAGGTCCACGACGGTGTGCGGCCGCCCGCCGAGATCGATCGCGACCACCGCCAGCGTCTCGTCCATCGGCATCACGAAGTAACCGGCCCGGTTGATCCCCTTCCGGTTGCCGAGCGCCTGGGACACGGCTTCGCCCAGCGCGATGCCGAGATCCTCCACGGTGTGATGCTGGTCGACGTCGAGGTCGCCGGTGGCCTGCACCTTCAGATCGAAGGCGCCATGACGGGCGAAGAGTTCCAGCATGTGGTCGAGAAACCGGATCCCGGTGCGGATCTTGTACGTGCCGTGTCCATCGAGGCCCAGCGTGAGGGCAATCTGCGTCTCGGTCGTCTGCCGGTCGATCACCGCACGTCGCACAAAACCTCCTCGATGACCGCGATGGCACGCCGCGTGTGTTCGACGATACCGGCGGCGATGCGGAAACAGCCGTCGCAGCCCGGTTCGCCAGAGCGGTCGCGGAGGTAGATGCCGCGTGCCTGCGCGCCTTTGATTACCGCCTGGACGTGCGCGCCGGCGTCCACGAGCACGAAGTTGGCGGCGCTCGGCACGTAGCGCAGCCCGAGGCGCTCGCACGCGGCGTAGAGCATCACCTTCGAGTGTTCGACCTGCTGCAGGTAGTGCGCGAGGTGGTCGCGATCCTTCAGCGCCGCGCGGACGGCGACGACAGCGGCGATGTTGACGCTGTACACCGGGACGGCCAGGCGAATCGGTTCGAGCACGTCGGGATGGCCGGTGATCGCGCCAATCCGGATCCCGGCGAGGCCGAAGGCTTTCGAGAATGTCCGCCCGACCACCACGTTCCGGAATTGCGGCAGCTCCGGAATAAACGAGACGCCCGAGAACTCCGCGTACGCCTCGTCGACGAAGACGATGCCGCCTTTGGGCACCACGCGCGAGACGGTGCGAATCGCCTCGAGCGGAACGGCGGCGCCGGTCGGATTGTTCGGGTTCGTGAGAAAGACCACGCGGGTCCGCGGTGTGATCGCCGCGAGCACGCCCTCCAGCGCGAACGAGAAGTCCGGCTTCGGTGCAACTCGTACCGGCCGGCCGCCGACGATCTCGGTGTCGAACCCGAAGATCTCGAACGCCGGTTCCGGGATCACCGCTTCGTGAATGACGCCGTCGGCGCCAGAGCGGAGATAGCCGACCGCGGCCGCCATGATCCCTTCGTCGAGGCCGTTCAACAGCGTCAGGTGATCCGGATCGACGTGGAGATACGCCGCGACGTCTCGGGTCGCGGCTTCATAAGGCGGATAGAACCCCATCTGCTCCGCGGTGATGCCGGCCAGCGCGGCAAGCACCTTCGGCGAACAACCGCCGGTATTTTCGTTCTGATGCAGGCGGAGTCCCTCGTACATCTCCGCCGGCTTCTGGTACTTGTTCATGGCAGACGAACCTCGATCGATTCGGCGTGAGCCTCGAGTCCCTCGGCGCGGGCCAGCGTGACGATCGTCGGCGCCAGCGCCGCCAACCCTTCGCGCGTCAGCCGCTGGACCGCCATCACCCGCATGTAGTCGGCGGCGTTCAGACCGCCGCGAAATCGCGCCGCTCCCGACGTCGGCAGCACGTGATTCGAACCGGTCGCGTAGTCGCCGGCGGCTTGCGCCGTGTAGGGCCCGACGAACACCGCCCCCGCGACCACCGGGCGTTGAATCAGCGACTCGCGATCGACGACCAGGTGTTCCGGCGCGAGCCGGTTGACGAGGGCCATGGCGTCTTCGGGCGTGGCGGTGACGATCGCCACGCCGTGCGCCGCCAGCGAGCGCTTCACGATGTCCCGTCCGGTCGCGCGCTTAGTGACGAGCGCGACCACTTCCTCGGCAAACGCCCGTTCCCAGGTGATGAAGATCGACCGTGCGTCGGGATCGTGCTCGGCCTGCGCGATGAGGTCGGCGGCGTACCAGTCCGCGCGGCCGCCAGCGGCAACGACGACGATTTCGGTCGGGCCGGCGTAGAAGTCGATCGCGCAGTCAGCCGACACCTGCGCCTTGGCCGCCGCGACATAGCGATTGCCGGGTCCGACGATCTTGTCGACCCGCGGGACCGTCTTCGTGCCGTAGGCCAGCGCCGCGATCGCATGCGCACCGCCGACGCGAAACAGTTTCGTGACGCCAGCTTCGAGCGCGGCCGCCATCACGACCGGCTCCGGCCGCGGGCAGACGGCAATGACTTCGCCGACGCCGGCCACGCGCGCCGGCACCGCGGTCATCAGCAGCGACGACGGCAGCGGAAACCGGCCGCCTGGTACGTAGCAGCCGACCCGTGCCAGCGGCTCAACCCGCTGTTCGACCGAGACGCCCGGTCCGACCTTGATGTCGAGGTGCCTGGGGATCTGCTGAGCGGCGACCCGCGCAATGTTCTTGGCGGCGGTCTTGAGCGCGCGCCGCACCGCCGGCGCCACGTGCGCGGCGGCGGCGTCCATTTCCTCGCGCGAAACCTCGAGCGCGCCCTGATGGCCGTCGAACTTGCGCGCGAACGCGACCAGCGCGCGATCGCCTTCGTGACGGACGCGTCCGACGATCGTCGCGACGCGCCGTTCGAATGCCCGGTCGGCCGTGTGATCGGCGGCGAAGCGTTTCGCCAGCGCGCGTGTGTTACTAGCGTTGATGATCTTCATGAGCGCATCAGGTCCGGCTGAAGCCGGACCCCACAACGACACGGAAACCTACAAGACGATCTTGTTCAGCGGGTATTCGACGATGCCCTGGCCGCCCGCGGCCTTGAGCTTGGGAATGAGGTCGCGCACGGTTTTTTCTTCGATGATCGTGTTGACGGCCACCCACTCGTCGTCGCTCAGCGACGAGATCGTCGGGCGCTGGAGAGCGGGCAACAGCGAAAGGATGTGCTGCAGGTCCTTGCGGCGGACGTTCAGCATCATGCCGACGCGGCCCTGGGCCTCGATCGCCGCCTTCAGCAGCAGGGCGATGTTTTCCAGCTTGGTCCGCTTCCAGCGGTCCGCGAGCGCGCTCTTGTTGGCGATGAGCTGTGTGTTCGATTCCATCAGGGTGTCGATGATGCGGAGCCGGTTGGCGCGGAGCGACGATCCGGTCTCCGTCACCTCGACGATGGCGTCGGCGAGCATGGGCGGTTTGACTTCGGTGGCGCCCCACGAGAACTCGACGTTGACGTTGACGCCGTGTTTCTGAAAGTACGCCCGCGTCGCCCGCACCAGCTCGGTGGCGACGCGCTTGCCTTCGAGATCCTTGGCCGACTTGATCGGCGAGTCTTCGGGTGCCGCCAGGACCCAACGCACTTTGCCGAAGCTTTGTTTGGCGTAGATGAGGTCCGCGATGCTTTCAATCACGCCGGTCTTACCGTCGCCGGCTTCGTGTTCGGCAATCCAGTCCTGGCCGGTGAGACCGGCGTCGAGGACGCCGTCCGAGACGTAGCGCGCCATCTCCTGCGCGCGAATCAGCATGCACTCGATCTCGGGATCGTCGATG
>CAZOAZ010000026.1:0-84901 GCA_964577955.1 uncultured Bifidobacterium sp.
AGGCGCATGGGGTCGCTGCGGATGAGGGCGGGGATGGGGAACTGCGGGCGTGCGACGAGGCCCAGCCCCTTGGCGCGGGCGCGGTCGTTCATCATCGCGCAGACCTCGTCGATGATGGCGAGCGGTGAGCACTCGATGCGCTCGACCTCGAGGCGGCCGGCCTCGATCTTGGAGTGGTCCAGAATGTCGTTGATGACCTCGATGAGGTGCTCGCCGTTGCGGCGGATGGTCCGGATCGCGTTCTCCTGCTCGATGGGGTCGCGGGCGGTGTCCAGGAGGATGTCCGTGTAGCCCAGGATGGCGGTCATGGGCGTGCGGATCTCGTGGCTCATGTTGGCGAGGAACTCGCTCTTGGCGCGGTTGGCGTCCTCGGCCGCGATGCGGGCCTCTTCCGCGGCGAGCCGGGCGCGCTCGATCTCCTGCTCGGCGGACTTGCGCGCGGTACAGTCCCGCGAGATCGACACGAAGCCGATCGGCCGGCCCTTGTCGTCGCGTTCGAGCGAGACCGACTGTTCGATGAACATCGGCTCGCGGTCCTTCGGGAAGACTTCGTACTCGAACGCCTTGGTCGGTTGGCCGGTCCGATAGACCTCGCTGTAGACGTGAAAGATCTTGCTGACGCGGTCTTGTCCGGTCGACTGCGTGAAGCTCTTGCCGACGATCTCCGAGCGGTCGTAGTTGAACATCCGGCAGAAGGCGTCGTTCACGTAGACGTAGGTGCCGCGCAGGTCCGTCACGCAGCATCCGTCTTCAATCTGATCGAGGATCGCCCGGTAGCGCAGCGGCTGCTCCAGCTCCTCACGGCCCGGCGTGTCGACCGCCGAGATCATCGTCTTGAGCCGGTCGCCGCGCTCGGTGCGGATCCGCGTCATCGCGGCATTGATGCGGAGCTCGTAGTTGCCTTTATGGAGCGCCGAAATTTCGCGCACCGACGTGCGATCGTAGGGACCGGCGAGAATCTTCCGCACCGTGTCGGCGTGCACGGCGCGATTGCGCTCAGGAATGAACTCGTTGGAGAGCATGCCGACCGCCTCGTCCGGCGACCAGCCCAGAAGGCGGTGAGCCTCGGCGCCCCAATAGACAACGCGTCCCTCGGGGTCGAGTTCGATGGCCGCCATGGCCCGGGACGACGTTGAGGAGGCCTGCATAGTCCGGCACCGCCGCGGTGCTCTGTGCGAGGTAATCGGCGACCGGACGGTCGACCTGTAGGAGAAAACGGACAAATGTCGCGTCTGGCACAGCGTGGACCTCTGTGTCCGACGGACGTTGTCGGCGGCTTGCCAGCGCCGTGATCGGCGGCTAGAACGCGGCGCGCGCGCCGATCCAGAAGGCGCGCGGAGCGCCAGGCGCGTAGAACGTGGACTGCTGAATCGGGAACTGGCCGTTGATCGCGGCGAACGGCCGCGCGATGAAGCGGCCGTCGGCCGTGAAGCCGGTTGCACCGAGCTGCGCCGCGGTGTTGTAGCGGTGGTCGAAGAGATTGTTCAGACGAGCGACCAGGGTCAGGCGGCTCGAGAGCTGGTAGCGCGCCCCCAGATTGGTCACCGCGTAACCGTCGATGCTGCCGGGTCCGAGGTAGTACGGCGCGACCGGTTCGTGATCGTTGTTCTCGTTGCCGCGTGCGAAGGAGCGCGAAATCCCCACGAGATCGGTATCGAGCGTGAGGCGCGACGTGGCGCGGAGCTCCGCGTAGGCTTTCAGCATGTGCCGCGGCACGAGCGGAATGTGATCGCCGGGCGCGATGTCGATCGTGCCTTCGACGCCGGGCACACCGCTGAGCGCCGAGTCATTGGCGCTGTTGCCTTCGCCCTGAATGAGTTCGTCGCTCTCATACGTCGCGGCCAGGAACGTGTAGCCGCCGCCAACCGTCAGCCGGCCGAGTTGTGCCCGGCCGCCGACCTCGGCGCCGGCGCGTCGGGTCTCGCCGAAATTCCGGAAGTAGCCGAATCCCGTCGTCGACGATGACACGAACAGGATGTCGTCGTGATTGTCGGCGCGAAAGAGTCCGGCGCTCCACGCGAGCCGCTGGCCGCCGCGGATTCCGGCTTCGAACGTTCGCGTGACGACCTGATCGAGCGGCGGGTCGCCCGCCATGGCGTTCGGCAGCTTGCAGGGGAGCGCCGGATCCGCGCAGCCCAATTCGATCGACGTCGCGGCGCGGCTGCCCTCGCTGAAGCCGGCGTAGACGTTGACGCCGCGCGGCAGGTCGACGGTGACGCCGGCCGACGGATTGAACCGCTGAAAGACGTGATCGCCGTCGAGCGAGCCAGCGACGCCGCCGGGCAGAATCTGATCACGATTCCGCACGCCGGTCCGGTTGTAGCGGCCGGCCAGCGTGAGGTGCCAGCGGCCGCCGAGCGAGAGCGTGTTCGTGGCATAGGCGCTCACCGTCAACGTGCGCCCATCAAGATCGACACGCGTGTCGAACGGTTCGCCGTCGACACCGCCGCCATTCACGCCGTCGGCAAAGGCGCCGGTACCTGCCACACTGCGATCCGGATTGAGATAGCCGAGCTCGGTCGACTGCGTGAAGTTGGTCGAGCTGCCATCGAAGCCGCCGCCGACGGTGAGCTGATTGACGCCGCCGAGCGGGTGGCTCACCTGAGTCAGCTGCGCAAAGGCGCCAGCGTTGTCCTGACGACTGTCCGATCGGTTGATGAGACCGTTGCACTTCTCGGCCGGCTCGTCGCGAAGCAGGATGTTGCCGAGGCAGCGCCAGAACGGAAACGGCGTGTTGGCTGCGGTGGCTCCGCTCGCCGGCACATCGGTGTAGCCCGCGCCGATCAACGCCGCGCGTTCGGCGGCGCTTGGCTGATAGACCGATTGGTCCAGCGAGTCGTCGTTGAGGTCGCCGTTCAGCGTGCCGGTCGTGATGTGGCGGAAATAGGCGTTTGCGGTCAGGCTCAAGCCCTCGCGATAACGACGCGTGAAGGCGAGGGTGATGGCGCCCAGGCGATTGTCGGTGATGTCAGGCTTGGTGTACACGCTCGAGTAGTCGCTCTCGAGCAATCGCTGTTCCTGCAGGCCGTTGCCGTTGAGCGTGTTGTCAGCGAACGATCCGGTCAGCGTCAGGTCGCGCGACGGGTTCGTCCATCCCGCCTTGCCGAAGATCTGGCGGACCGTCGACGGTGACTCGTCGCGCCACCCGTCGTCACCGAGATAATTTCCCGCGAAATACCAGTGACGCGTCGCCGTGGCGCCGCCGTGTTCAAACTCGATCGTCCGCTGCGCGTGACTCCCATAGGAGGCCTCGATCGATGTTCCTCGCTGGGCCCGTCCGTCCTTTGTCTGGAGCGCCAACGCTCCTCCGAGTGTATTGAGGCCGAAGAGCGGATTGGACCCCGGCATCATCGTCACCGTGCCAATGGCGATGCGCGGAATCAGATCCCAGCTCACGACGTCGCCGAAGGGCTGGTTCATGCGCACGCCGTCGACGTAGATCGAAAGGCCCTGGGGTGTGCCGAGAAGTGGCGATGCCGTATAGCCGCGATAGCTCACATCGGTCTGCAGCGAGTTGCCCTGGATGTCGTTTACGTGAACGCTGGTCAGACTCTGATTCAGAAATCCGGAAACATCCCGGGCGCCGATGCGCGTGATGTCGCGGTCGGTCACGGTCTGAACCGGAGCCGGCACCTTGTCGAGGGGCAGGCCGATGCCGGGGAGCGGCGTCGTGCCGATCACGGTGACTGTCGTCGCGAACGTCGGGAGTGTCTCGGGGGCGGGTTCCTGGGAGGACGCGGGGCTGGTGCCTTGAGCCTGGACAACGCTCGCGCCCAGGCACGCGATGAATGCCAGCGCGAATCGTTCGAGAGGCACCGAAGACGAGAGCCGCATGTGAAGGATATTCCCGCGCCCGGCGACGCGTTCACGGTATTTTCGCCTGCATCGCGCGCCATCGAAAGCGGGACGCATCTGAGTAGAATCTTTGCCCGATGTCGGACACCTCTCGTGCGCTCACCCTGCGGATTCCCGGTCTCGCCACTGGCGTGCCGCGAGTCGGCGAGCGCCTGAACGAGCGCGTGCTCGAACTATTCGACGAATGCGGCCCTGGACTCCTCCGCTACGTGCGCTCGTTCGGGCTCCCGTCCGCGGCGAGCGAAGACGTCGTGCAGGAAGTGTTTCTTTCGCTCTTCCGTCATCTGCGCGCCGGCCGCTCCGAACATAACCTTCGCGCCTGGCTCTTTGCGGTGGCGCACAACCTCGCGCTCAAGCAGCGGCGCCAACAGCTCCGCCTGAAAGAGAGCGAGCTCGACGCTGCGACGCTGGCCGGGTTGATCGACCGCCGCGCCACGCCCGAGCAGACGATCGCGGAAACCGAGCGGACCGCGCGCCTGCGGGCCGTGTTCAGGGCCCTGCCGGATCGCGATCGGCGCTGCCTGTACCTTCGCGCCGACGGTCTGGGTTATCGCGCGATCGCGAAGATCCTCGGCGTGTCGCTTGGATCGGTGGCGAAGTCGGTGACGCGGGCAATGGAGCGGATGCAGCGGAGCGGGAGCTGAGGCCATGGCACATCCGGGACATCTCAGTGATCGTGAACTCCTGTCGTGGACCGATGGGGCGCTGAGCACGAGGCAGGCGCGGACGATAGAAACGCACGTCGCCGGCTGCGAAAGTTGCCGGACACGGCACGAGCAGCTGGCGCGGCTGTCAGCTGAAGTCGCCGGCCTCCTGTCGGCTGAAGATGACGTCTCCCCGGCGCTGCGTCATCGTCTGGCGTCTGCGCTGAATGAAGAGGCGCGCCGTCCTCGATCGCCGTGGGCACGTGTCGGTCTGGCGCCAGTGGGAGTGGCGGCTGCCGCGTTGATGGCTCTAGTGGCCGTGATGGCGCCAGGCGCCGGGCGCGCCGCGGCGGACATCGTCGGCCGTCTGGTGGCGCGCGTCGAGCATGGTGCATTGCCGGATGCCAGGTTGACGCCGGGCTATACCGTCAATGTTGCGTTGAGCGACATCTGTTCGGGACGGCTGCAGGACATCGAACATCAGCTGCCGCCGTCGGTGCGCCAGCAGGTGTTGCGAAATTACGGAATGGAGCACGTACCGGAAGCCGAGTACGAGCTGGACTATCTCATCACCCCGGAGCTCGGCGGTGCGCCGGATCCGCGCAATCTTTGGCCCGAGCGGTACGCGCTGCGGACGTGGAATGCCAAGGTGAAAGATCGGCTCGAGGAAGTTTTGCCGCGGCTCGTGTGCGAGGGTGCCGTCGATCTGGAGACGGCGCAGCGCGAAATCGCCCGCGATTGGATTGCGGCCTACAAGAAGTATGTGGCGCCGCAGCGCGGCGAGAGAACGGAGATCCGGTTCCGGATCTCCGTGTCCGCGCTCGCGTTCGTCGTCCGCGCTCAGTGAGACGGCCGCGCGCCTTCTTCAGAATCGCGCCGTCGGTCGTCCTCGTCCTCTGCGGTATCGCCGATGGAGGTTCGCTCACCGCCGGTTTCCACGCCCAGGACGTCGCCAGGCTGCGCGCGCTTGTCGACGTGCGGGCTGACATTCCCGTCGTCGAACTTCGCCGTCCTGGGGAATGGCGGAATCATGTTACCCACCCACCAGTCGGGCGTTGCATACAACGGCCTGTCCCATGTCGTCGCGATTGGCTCGTCGGCGACTGCGCGATCGGGATCGAAGACGGTGCCCACGGCTCCGTTGATGCGTCGAATCTCCGTCTCGGTCAGGTCGTCAAAGGCGTCGACGTCGAATCCCGGATAACGTGCGACCTGCTCCTTCGTCAGCGGGATCGAGATCGATCGCTTGTCGGATGACAGGCGCAGCACGCCGATCGGTGCGAGGAAGTTTTTCGACTTGAACCACCCGCCGGCGTCCGCGACGACGTAGTAGGGCTTGCCGTTCTCGGCGTCGACGATCAGGCCCGCCACGTCGCCGAGCTTGTCGCCGCTGGAGTTCGTGAGCGTCGTGCTCGACAGCGACAGCGTCTGGTCGTTCAGTTTCTCGACTGGCACGTACTTCAGCCACGGCATTGGATGATCCACATGAGCTCCCATCTGCGCCCGCGCGCGCAGTGGTGTGAGCAACATGTGATCCGTTGTTTTTGCGCCGCCAGCTGCGAGGTGCCGGTGATGTGCGCTCCGCCTTACCGCTTTGACCTCTCCCGGACCTCGGCTCAACGGACTGATGGTCGCGGGTTACCACGCCCAACGTAGGGGCTTGACGGACTAATTTGGTCGGATTAAGCTCTGAAATCGAAATTGAGACTCATTCTCACTTAAAGGTTCTGGGCATGGCGCGAGTGAATTTCGCAGGAAAACGGCAGATCGCGGCCGGAGCGCTGGTGGGGTCGGCGGCGCTTGGAACGGCAATGCCTGTCTCGGCCGCTGGTCTTGATTCGCGGCTGGCCGCCATCGACGCGGTCTTCAAGTCCGCACGCCTCCGGCAGCTGGCCTTCGCGGTCGATGGCGTCGGCGCGCAGGTCTCACAGCAACGCATCCGGTTCGACATTCCCGCCGGACCGCTCCACGACGTGGTCGCGGCGTTTCAGCGCGCGACCGACCTCACGCTGACGCTAACACCTGACGCGCTCGGGACGGTGCAATCACCCGGAGTGTCGGGGCTCTTCACCGTCGATCAGGCCCTGGAGCAGCTGCTGATGGGTACCAGCGTGCGGTTCCGTTTCACGTCCTCGCGCACCGGCCTGCTCGAAATCGACGCGCTGTCCGAGTCCGTCCAGGTCACAGGCCGGCAGATTCCGGTTGCGGTCGAGTCGCCGAAGTACAACCTGCCGCTACGGGAAATCCCCCAGACGATCGCAGTCATTCCGCGCGCCGCGATGGAAGCGCAAGGCGTGACGACGTTGAGCGAGGCGCTACGCAACGTGCCGGGGATCTCGCTTCAGGCCGGCGAAGGCGGCGGCGCTTCCAACACGGCCGGCGACATGTTCAACATGCGTGGCTTCAATGCCGCCAACAGTCTCTTTGTCGACGGCGTACGCGACGACGGCCTGATTTCTCGCGACGTTTACAACCTCGAGCAGATTGAAGTCTTCATGGGCCCAACCGGCTCTGACGTGGGGCGTGGAACAGCCGCCGGCTACGTCAACCTGAGCACCAAGACGCCTCACGTCGGCGCCTCATCGTCCGGCATCCTCTCGTTCGGCACGGCGAGCCAGCTGCGCGGCAGCGTGGACATCAACCAGCCGCTTTCCGCCCGCACCGACGGTGGCTGGCTCACGAAGTCTGCCTACCGCCTGAACGCACTCTGGCAGGACAGCGGTGTTCCCGGCCGCGATTACGTGACGATCGGCAGCAAGGCGTTCGCGCCGTCGTTGGGATTGGGGCTCGGCACCACGTCGCGTGTGACGGTTGCCGGCCAGTTCATGCGGCAGAACAACGTGCCGGACTACGGGATTCCGGGCGCAGCGTGGAGCGAGCCGTTGACGCCGACCTCGGCGCTCGCTACGGCGACAGTCGATCAGGGCAACTACTACGGCAGTCTCGGCTACGACTACGACCGCGGCTCCCAGAACAGTTTCCTCGCGCGCGCCGAACACGACGTGAACGGACATTTCACCGTGCGGAACCAGTCACGCTTCAACGAGGCGAGGCGCGAAGCGGTGGTCTCGACGATTCAGAACGTCGCGTCGTTCAACGCCGCCACGAACCAGGTCACCATTGCGCGTCAGGGCAATGAGCGCGAGAACAAGATCTTCTCGAATCAGACCAGCCTGAACGGTCAGTTCACGAGCGGGCGCCTGCAGCACAACGCCAACGCCGGTGTGGAGTACAGCTGGGAAGAGCAGTTCGCCCCGACGCTCACCGGCCTTGGCACGCGCAATCCGGTCGACATCTTCAATCCCAACCCGAACGACCCCATCACCGGCTACGCGGTGACGCGATCGGGCGCCTCGACGAAAGGCGCCACCAACACGTTCGCCGTCTACGGCTTCGACGCGGTCAACGTCGGCGAGCGCTGGCAGGTGACGGGTGGCCTCCGCTGGGAGCACTTCACGACCGACTTTCTGGCCGTCGACGCTCTCGGCGCGACGACGACGAACGAACGCGCGTCGGACGGTCTCGTGAGCGGCAAGGCGGGTCTCCTCTATCGCGTGAACGCGCAAGGCAATGTCTACGCGTCGTACGGCACGACCACCACGCCGCCCGGCACGGCCAACTTCACGCTCAGCGCCCAGCCGAACAATCAGAACAATCCGTCGGTCGAACCGCAGCGCTCGAGCAACTTCGAGGTCGGCAGCAAGTGGGAGCTTGGCGGCGGCCGTCTGGCGCTGCAGGGCGCGGTCTTCCACACCGTCAACGAGAACGTCATCTTTACCGTCGACGCCACCGCGATCCCGCCGATCTACAACCAGGACGACCGGCAGCGCGTGAACGGGATGTCGGTCGGCGCCAACGGGCGGATTCTGGCGCAGTGGCAGGTGATGGCCAACTACTCGTACCTCGACACGGCGCTCGAGACGCAAACCGCGGCCAACAACGGCAACCGCCTGACGCTGACGCCGAGGCATGCCGGGAGCGTGTGGACGACCTATCAACTGCCGAGGAAGCTGACGCTTGGCGGCGGGATTCGCGCCACCGGCGAGGTGTTCATCAATGCGGCGAACACGATCAAGGCGCCCGGATATCACCTCGTCGATCTGTTGGCCGAGTATCCGGTCAACAGTCACCTGACGCTGCGGCTGAACGTCTACAACCTCACCAACGAGGTCTACATCCGCAACGTGAACAACAACGGCGGCCGCTACAACCCGGGGAATCCGCGGACGGCGCAAGTCACCACGTCGATCGCGTTCTAGGTCCGTCGTGCTGCTGCCGATTCCTCACGTTCTTGACGCCGAGCAGGTGCGCCGCGCGCGCCACCTGCTCGACACGGCCGACTGGGTCGATGGCCGGGTCACCGCGGGCTACCAGTCCGCGCGGGTGAAAGCCAACCGGCAGATGCCGGAGGACCATCCGGTGTCGCGCGAGCTGGGCGAGCTGATTCTCGGCGCCCTGCAGCGCAACCCGCTCTTTGCGTCCGCCGCGCTGCCGTTCCGGGTGTTTCCGCCGCTCTTCAACCGCTACGACGGTGGACACGCGTTCGGCAATCACGTCGACAACGCGATTCGCCAGGTCACCGGGACGCCGCATCGCCTGCGCACGGACCTTTCCGCGACGCTCTTCATCAGCGAGCCCGAGGAATACGACGGCGGGGAACTGCTCGTCGAGGACACTTACGGCGTCCACGCGGTCAAGCTGGCGGCCGGGAACCTGATTCTCTATCCGGCGACCAGCCTTCATCGGGTGTCGCCGGTGACGCGCGGCACGCGAGTCGCAGCGTTCTTCTGGATTCAAAGCCTGGTGCGCGAGGACAGCCAGCGCACATTGCTCTTCGATCTCGACACCGCCATTCAACGACTCAGCACGGATTTCCCCGATCATCCCGCGCCGGTCCAGCTGACGGCGGTGTATCACAACCTCGTTCGCCGGTGGGCGGAGCTATGAGATTCCTGCGATCGTTTCTCTTCTGGGCGCACCTTGCCGTCGGGGTGACCGGCGGGCTGGTGATTCTGATCCTGTCGGCCACCGGTGCGGCGCTCGCGCTGAAACCACAGATTCTCAACTTCGTCGAGCGCGACGTGCGGAACGTGACCGCACAGGCGTCGGCGCGGTTGCCGGTCTCGCAGCTGATGGACGCGGTGCGAATCAGCCGGCCGGAGGCGCAGTTGACGCACGTCACCGTCGCGCGCGATCCGTCGCGCGCGGTCGCGGTCGGCGTGGGCGCGGAACGTGGCGCCAGCCTTTTTGTCGATCCGTACAGCGGGCGCATTCTCGGTGAAGGTTCGACACGCGCGCAGGGGGCGTTTCGCATCGTCGAAAACTGGCATCGCTACCTTGCGTTCTCGAACGAGAACCGCGCCGGCGGCCGCGCCATCACGGGAGCCGGCAATCTGGCGTTTCTCGCGCTGGCCCTGAGCGGTCTGTATCTCTGGTGGCCGCGGAAATGGACGCCGCAGCACACGCGCGCGATCCTCGCGTTCCGCAAGACGCGCACCGGCCGCGCTCGCGACTTCAACTGGCACCACGTGATCGGTTTCTGGTGCGCGCCAGCCATCATCGTGATGACGGTGACCGGTTCGGTGATCTCGTATCCCTGGGCGAACGGTCTGCTGTTCCGCGCGCTCGGCGAACAGCCGCCGGTGCGCGGTGAGCAGGCGCCGCGTGGTGGAGCAGGCGCAGCCGCACGGCGCGAACCGGAAGGCCGCCGCGCCGAAGGCAGCCGGGCTGACGCTGGCCGTGCCGAGGGTCGAGGCCGCGGCGAGGCACGTCCCGCCGTACCGACGGCTGGGCAGATCGATCGCGCGTGGGCTCGCGCCGAAGCGCAGATGCCGTCATGGAGCATCCTCTCGATGCGGCTGGGCAACGGCGGACCGGCGGCTTTCACGCTGACCGACGGCGATCACTGGAACGCGTTTGCGCGGTCGCAGCTTGCCGTCGATCTTGCGAGCGGCGACGTGCAGCGCTGGCAGCCTTACGGCGAGTCGAGCCGGGCGCAGAAGGTCCGCGGCTGGTTCCGCTTTTCGCACACCGGCGAACTGGGCGGGTTGCCCGGTCAATTGCTCGCGGGCATCGCCTGTCTCGGCGGTGTGGTGCTGGTATGGACCGGTCTGGCGCTCGCCGTGCGCCGCCTCTTCAGCTGGCGACTCTGGAAGTCGCTCGCCCCGTCGCTGCCGCGGCGCGAGCGCGACGCGAGTGTTGCCGCCGCCCTGCAGAACATGTCTCATGATCGTCCGTAAACAGGCCCTGTCGGCCGAGGCCTGGCAGATCACCGAATGTGAATCCGGTGTGGTGCTCGTGCAATTGGGCCGCGTGACGTTCGAGTTCACGCGGCGCGAGTTCGCCGCGGTCGGCCCGGCGCTGCGACAGGGGCTTTCGCGGTGGCTCGCCGCCGCCGACCGCGTGCGCCGTGACTGAGTCCGCCCAGACGACCCACGCCGTCGACGACCATTAAGTTTCAAACACTCCGCCCCTCGACAACACTGTGCCCGCCCGCACAGTAGACGGACTCCCTCCTGAAGTGCGAACATTGAGAGTTATGAAAACGTTCGTTCCTTCGAGGAGTTTCTGGCTGGCCGCGACGGTCGTGGCCGTGGCGAGCTGGACGCTCGCGTCCTCCGCACAGCAGCGGCCCGAGGCGCCGCTGCCGCTCGATCCGGCGCGCGAGCGCGGTGTCGGCATCACGCCCGCCTTCGAGGGCTGGTTCCAGAATGCCGACGGCAGTTTCAGCCTGCTGATCGGGTACTACAACCGCAACACGCGCCAGACGCTCGATATCCCGGTTGGTCCGAACAACAAGATCGAGCCTGGCGACGCCGATCAGGGCCAGCCGACGTTTTTCGAGATCGGCCGTCAGTGGGGCGTGTTCGTCATCAAGGTCCCTAAGGACTTCGGCAATAAAGCGGTCACCTGGACGATTGTGGCCAACGGCGAGCGGTCCTCGATTCCGTTCACGCTGAACAAGGGCTATCCGATCGCACCCTACAAGGAGATCGGGATGGGCAACGCCCCGCCGGTGCTCAGCTTCGTGCAAGGCGGCCCCAAGTTCACCGGGCCACCCACGGCGGTCGCGGCCACGCTGACCGGTCGTGTGAACCAACCGGTGGCGATCAACGTCTGGGGTGAGGATCCCAAACCCACCGAAGGCGGCGGCGGCGGCCGGGGTGGTGCGATGGTCACCAGCATCTCGTTCCACAAATTCCGCGGGCCGGGCACGGTCGCGTTTGAAAAAGCGCGCATCTCGGTGCCCAAACAGGGCGATATGGTCACGACCAACGCGACCTTCAGCGCAGCGGGGGATTACCTGGTGCGTGTCCAGGCTAATGACGAGTCAGGAGAAGGCGGCGGCGGGTTCCAGTGCTGCTGGACCAATACCTACGTCAAAGTCACCATTCAATAAGGGCGGCATAAGGACGGCGCAGTTTCAAACAGGGCGGGAAAGTCCAGGAAATACCGCAATTTAGAGAGAGCGTCAGGGCCGTCCGGCCGATACACTAAGAGGGTTCTCAGCGCAGTTTTTCGAGAGGGAGCGAGACAATGGTTCAGACACGTTCATGGGTGGCCGCGGGGGCGCTGCTGTTTGGCGCCGCGCTCGTGCTGCCCGGAGTCGCGCAGGCGGCTGACGCGAAGCCGACGCCGACCTTCACCAAGGATGTCGCGCCGATCTTCCAGGAAAAGTGCGAGGCGTGCCATCGCCCGGATTCGATGGCGCCGATGTCACTCGTGACCTTCAACGACGTGCGCCCCTGGGCGCGCTCGATTCGCTCGAAGGTCGCCGAGCGGCAGATGCCGCCGTGGCACATCGACCGGACCGTCGGCATCCAGCAGTTCAAGAACGATCGCTCGCTGACCGACGACCAGGTCGACACGATCGTCCGCTGGGTCGACGCCGGCGCGCCGCAGGGCGATCCGAAGGACATGCCCGCCGCCAAGGTGTACCCGGAGGATCAGGGCTGGAACTTCGCCGCGATGTTCGGCCAGAAGGAACCGGATCTGGTCATCAAGTCCTGGGACTTCACGATGCCCGCCGTCTCGCAGGACGCGTGGGACAAGCGCGTAACCGAAAGCGGGATCACCGAACCGCGCTGGGTGCGCGCGATTGAAATCCGCCCGTCGAACATGAAAGGCCGTCGCATCATCCACCACGCGATCGCCTATCTCGAACAGACCGAACCGGGCGCCCCCGCCGGCGGCGGATTCGGCGGTCTCGGTGGCCTGTTCATGGAGTGGGCCGTCGGCAAGCAGGGCGAAATGATGCGGCCGGATGTCGGCAAGCTCTTGCTGCCCGGTTCGAAGTTCCGCTGGGACATCCACTACTCGCAGGCCGGTGAGGAAATCACCACCAACGCCGAGATGGGGATCTACTTCTACCCGAAGGGCCAGGAGCCGAAGTACCGCGCCAGCCTGTCGCTCGTGCCCGCGGCGCTCGGCACCATGGACATCCGCCCGAACACCATCTCGATGGCGGAGGGCTTCACCGTGCTGCGCCAGGCGGCCCGCATCGAGAGCTTCCAGCCGCACATGCATCTCCGCGGCAAGGCGATGCAGGTCTCGGCGATTCTCCCGAGCGGCCAGATTCAGATTCTGAGCCACGTCAGCGACTTCAACTTCAACTGGATGACGACCTACGTCTACGCCGACAACGCGGCGCCGCTGCTCCCGAAGGGCACGATCCTGAAGGTCACGGCGTGGCACGACAACACCGCGGCGAAGAAGAGCAACCCGGATCCGAATCAGTGGGTCGGCTGGGGCGATCGCACGGTGGACGAAATGGCCCACGCGTGGATCAACATCGTCTACATGAGCGACGACGACTACAAGCTCGAAGTCGAGAAGCGCCGCTCGCAGCCGGCGCCGAGCACCCAGCAGCAGCAACAGCAGCAGTAGCCCGCGTCGCACTTCGCACCTCGCACTTGGTAAGGCCGGTGTCCCGCAAGAGGCACCGGCCTTTTTCTTTTTCCGGCGCCGATTCGCGATAAACTCGCCGCACCTCTTTCATGCCCAAGCTCCGCGTCGGAGTCGTCGACCTGGTCACCAAGGGTCCCGAAACCGGGATGTTCTCGCGTCTGATGAACGCGAACATGGTCAGCATCATGCCGCAGGTCGTCGCGGTGTGGTGCGAAGCCGAAGGCCATCACGTCACCTTCGCGTGCTACACCGGACTCGAAGATCTGCGGGAGCTGCTGCCGACCGACGTCGATGTGGTCTTCATCGGCTCGTTTACTGAATCCGCGCAACTCGCCTACGCGCTCAGCTACCTGTTCCGATCGCGCGGCGCGGTGACGGTGCTCGGCGGCCCGCATGCCCGTTGTTATCCGCAGGACGCGCAGAAGTATTTCGACTACGTCCTTGGGTTCACCGACCGTCAGGTGATCAGCGACGTCCTGACCGATGCCGCCCCGCACCGGCCGCTCGGCCGGCGCCTGAGCGCCGCAAAACAGCCGTCGGAACTGCCCGGCGTCGAAGAGCGCTGGCGTTTCATCGAACCGACCTTGCGGAAGGCGCCGCTCATCAAGATCGTGCCGATGATCGGCAGTCTCGGCTGCCCGTACACCTGCAGCTTCTGCATCGACGCGGAGATTCCCTATCAGCCGCTCAGTTTCGATCTGCTGAAGAACGATCTGCGGTTTCTGATGACGAAGTTCAAGCGGCCGATCGTCGCCTGGCACGACCCGAATTTCGGCGTCCGCTTCAACGACTACATGGACGCGATTGAAGACGCCGTCCCTGCCAACAGCATCGACTTCATCGGCGAGAGCAGCCTGTCGATCTTGAGCGAGGCGCATGTCAAGCGGATGAAGAGCGTCGGGTTCAAGGCGATCCTGCCCGGCATCGAATCGTGGTTCAGTCTCGGCGACAAGTCACGGACCGGCAGCAGGCAGGGAATGGAGAAGGTCCGTCAGGTGGCCGACCATGTGAACATGGTCATGAGCCACATTCCCTACATGCAGACCAACTTCGTCCTCGGCATGGACTGCGACGAAGGGGCGGAACCGTTTGAGTTGACCAAGCGCTTCATCGACCTCGCGCCCGGTGCGTTCCCCGGATACTCGCTGCTGACGGCGTTCGGGCAGGCGGCGCCGCTCAATCTCGAGTATCAGCGGGAAGGACGCGTGCTGCCGCATCCGTTTTTTCTGCTGAACAATCACCACGCGATGAACGTGACGCCGAAGAGCTACAGCTACACCGAGCTCTACGACCGGGTCATCGACCTGACGAAATACTCGTACTCGTGGCGCGCGGTCGCCAACCGCTACCGCGCCAATCGCGGTGTGCTGCCCTCGTTCATGAATGTGGTCCGCGCCGTGTCGAACGAGGGGACGGGACGGGTGCGTTACTACAGCGCGATGCGGCGCCTGTTCGACACCGACGAGCAGATCCAGCGCTACCACCGGAGTGAAACGACCGACGTGCCGGAGTTCTATCAGGGGCGGATTCGCCGCATCCTCGGCCCGTTTTTCGAACACCTGCCGTCAGGCGCGCTGTTGCACGATCAGAACGCGTACCTGCGAAGCTCGCAGCAGGTGACGGTAGGGACAGGCTTCAGCCTGTCCGCCAAGATGAACTAGAACCAAACTACGTCGATCCGCGGTCGAAGATGAAGGCTTCGAGCAGGTCGGCGCGCGCCTTCTCGTGCGATGCGCTGACCCGCAGCAGATCGCTCACCGACAGCATCCCGCGATAGACGCCCGTTTCGTCGACGACGAGCAGGTGGTAGATGCCGTACTGCTCCATCAGCCGCATGCACTCGTCGAGCGGCTGCTCGGGCGTCACGGTCACGAGTTCACCGCCGCTCATGATTTCCGTGACGCGCATCCAGGCCGGGCACTTGTTCTCGGCCGCGACTTTTTCCGAGATGTCGCTCTGCGACACGACGCCGACGAGCGTTCCGCTCGCGTCCAGCACGCCCACTGATCGGACTTCGTGGTCGCGCAGATATCGCGCGGCCTCGTGCACGGTCATCGTCTCGGGGATCGAGTACACGTCGGTGCGGGAGCCGATGAGGTCGGACACTTTCATCGAGACCGCCTTTCTCGCCGAAGCGCGGCAAATCGTATCACCGCCGAGCGTTACGGCGTGGGCTTTCCCTTGAGACCGCGGAAAAGCACGATATCGCTCGTACCCGTGACGCGTGAAATCGCCAGCTGCTTGCCGTCGCGTGACCAGGCGAAATGACCGATCGCCCGCTCGGTGAAGTGCGTAAGCTGCTTCGCCGCGGAACCGTCGAGCGGCTGGACCCAGAGGTTATCGTTCGACGGAGGGATGTAGGCGAAGGCCTTTCCGTCGGGTGTCCAGCGCGGTTGCCGCCCTCCGCCAGTCGGTCCGATCGCGCGGCGAGTCGCACAGGCCGGAAAGTCGCAGATCACCCATTTGCCGGCGAGCGTGATCACGATCGATTTCCCGTCCGGTGACACGTCCGAGAAACCGTAAATCCCAACCGCCTCTGTCAGGATCGGCATCGCCGCACCGCCGGTAGTCGCAACGCGCCACAGCGTCTGTGTGCCGTTGTTGGGACCGCGCCAACTGAAAATGACTTCTGACCCGTCGGGCGTGACGTACGGGTAAGTCACTGTTCCGCGCACCAACTCGGTCGCCTGACCACCGTCCCGATTGGCTTTCCAGAGCCCGACCTCGTCCGCCACCGAGCGGTAGACGACGCTTCCGTCCGGCAGCGCGCTCAGCTCGCGACCGGCGACGATCGCCTGTGGTCCGCTGTCGTCGGGACCGCGGCGGAATATCTCGTAGCGTCCGTTGAGCGTATGCGTGAAGAGCACGCGTGGCCCATCCCACGCCACGGTGGCGTACTGCACGGCTGCCGACTGAAACGGCGCGAGCCCCACCCAGTCGCGGCCGTTTTCACCCTTGGCGTCGCCGACCCAGAGACTGACGCGCGTGTCGGGTTTGTAGGTGACCAGGCTATTGGCGTCGGCGGTGAGGCTCAACGTGGTGTAGCGGCTGATGTCGTTGGTGAGCCGCGTGCGCCGGCCGTCGGGGAAAGACACGCGCCAAATCTGACTGGGTGTACCACTCTCGAGCGCCTGCGCCACCAGCAGCGTCTTGCTGTCGAACCATCCAAGTCCGAGTGGCACGTCGCCGCGAATGTTCACGACTGTGGACTCGCCGCTTGCGACGTCGAAGACCGTGACTCCCATGTCGAGAAAATTTTCGCCAAGACGCCTGAACGTGGCGATGGACCGGTCGTCGGGCGACCAGGCGGCCGCGGTGGGGAGCTGGCCCGGCAAACCGCCCATGGCGAATCCCGCGGCCGTGGTCACGATACGTTCGTCGCCGCCTTCGGCGTTGGTGACAACGAGATCCTCGCCGCGACCGCTCTTCGCGGGACGAAGGTAGGCCATGCGCTGCCCGTCGTGTGACCAGCCGACCGGGGTCGTTGCGCGATCGATCAGTTTCTTCGGCGCTCCGCCGAGAAACGGGACTCGCCAGATCGCCAGACCGCGGAACACGTCCACGAACGTGCTCCCAGGGCCAACGGTCGCACCGAGCCCGATCATCCCGGACTCAGCGGGCAGAATCTTGACGCTGTTGGTGGCTCCGGTCTGGCGAAGCCAGACGCTGATGCCCTCTTGGTCTTGAATCAGGTAGACGATGTATTTGCCGTCAGGCGAGATCGCCGGCAGCGTCGCGTTCCCCGTCGACGTGATCTGTTGCACCTGCATCGCGTCGAGCGAGGCGCCCGCGGTCGCCGGCGCCGTTTCACTGGAGCTTCCCCGCAGCCACATCCAGACGGAGAATCCGCTCAACGCCACAACCACCGCGAGCGACGCGGCGACGATGTAAGGCACTCGTGACGATTTCGCCGGCGCCGGTGGAGTGGCGACCGACGTTGGAAGCGAGGTCGTTGGCGGTATGGCCACGCTGACCGGCTGCGCCGGCGGGGGAGCCCCGGTCAAGAGCGTGGCGTCCATCGACCCCGACGGACCGCTGCCTGCTCCCATCGACTCGATTTGACGCTGACGCGGTGCCGCGTCGCGGCGCAGGCGCTTGAGATCAGCGCGGAGATCGGCGGCGTTCTGATACCGCAGATCCGGGTCCTTCTCGAGCGCCTTGTCGATGATCGGCAGAATCTCCACCGGCAGTTGCGGATTCAGCGCGGTCGCCGGCTGCGGATCCTTGTTGAGAATCGCGTCGAAGAGCAGCGGCAGCGTCTTGCCGCTGAACGGCGTCCGCCCGGTGGCCATTTCGTAGAGCACGGCGCCGAATGAGAAGAGATCGCTTCTCGCATCCACGGCCTCGCCGCGTGCCTGCTCGGGGCTCATGTACGACGCGGTGCCGAGCAGCGTGCCCACGGTGGTTTTTCCGCCGGGACTTGCCATCGTCGCCAGGTCGCCCGACGGCCCGGCGCCAATCTGCTTGGTCGCGCCGTCGCCGGCTGCAAGGTTGTCGTCCTCGACTTTCGCGAGCCCGAAATCGAGCAGCTTCGCTTCGCCACGCTTGGTGACGAAGATGTTGGCGGGTTTCAGATCGCGATGGATGACTCCGGCGCGATGCGCGGCGTCGAGCGCGTCGGCGATGTGGATCGCCAGCTCGATCAGAAGCGGGTTCGGGAGCGGACCGCCAGTCAGCCGATCATTCAGCGGCTGCCCGTCCATCAGTTCCATCACGAGATAGCGGTGGCCATCGTGATCGCCGATGTCGTGGATGGTGCAGATGTGCGGATGGTTCAGCGACGCGACCGCTTTGGCTTCGCGCTCGAACCGCCACAGACGTTCCTGATCCTCGGAAAAGGCCGCCGGCAGGATCTTGATGGCGACATTGCGTCCAAGGCGTGGGTCGTGGGCTCGATAGACCTCGCCCATGCCGCCGGCGCCGAGCGGCGAGACGATTTCGTACGGGCCCAGTCGGGAACCTGGCGGCAACGACATCGAGTGAACTCGGGCGCCTATTGTATGTGCGGCTGCCGAGAATCGGAACGGGCGCTTGAAACGCCTTCTATCGAACGGTCAGTTGCGCCTGACAATCGACCAGCTGATCGACGGTCATCGGCCACCACGCAGTGAAGTCGGCGTCGGTCGCGCCGATCGGCAGAACCGGCGACTGAAGATTTGGTTCGTATGTGCCTGCGCCCGCCTGTTCGGGGAATTGCGGCGTGAGGTCGATCCGGAGCTGCCAGTACTCGCGCGAGTTGAAGGCCACGAAGAAGAATTCGCGCGGCTGAGGCTCTTCGGTCACGCGATGCCCGATGCAAACCGGCTGGAAACGCGCCGACTGCAGGCCCGACTCCTCGGCCATCCGGACGATTTCATCGAGCCCGATGGCGCCTTGTAAACCGTCGGCGTATTCGTCCCGCAGCACCAGCGGCATGGCCGTGTGCGGCGGGGCGATGAGCCGAGTGCCGGTCTTTCGCGACACCTGTTGCAGCAGCGCTGTCGTCATCGTCTCGGGCGGCTTCGCCGCGACCAGCCACGGATCGCCGGCTTCGCCGCGCACGATCGTCCATCCCGACAGCGCCCCCGAGGCAACGACATAGGGCTCCGACCGGGTGTCGCTGAAGATCGACCAGACCAGACCGGCGACAACGGCCGTCGTCGCCGCGAAACAGGGCACGACCTTAGCAAGCGGAGCCACACGTCAATCGTAGTGCGAAATCCGGCTCAAGCATCCAGTTCACGAATCGGCCGGACTTCGATGCTGCCCTCACGCGCGGGAGGAATCTTCGCGGCCATCTGGATGGCCTCGTTCAGGTCGCGCGCTTCAATCAGGTAGAAACCTGCGAGATGCTCCTTGGTTTCGGCGAACGGCCCGTCGGTGACCGTCACCTTGCCGTTCCGCACGCGGACCGTCGCCGCGGTGGCAACCGGCTGCAGCGCTTCGGCGCCGAGCAGAACGCCCCGTTCCCGCATGCGGTCACCGCTCGCGCGGCACTCGTGGTCGGGTACGGCCCGCAGTTTCTGTTCTTCGAGATAAACCAGGCACAGGTATTTCATGGGTCTCCAGACGACCGTCGAGAGCTTCGCCATACGTCCTTGTCGAACGGCAGACGGCCGAATCGACAAGTCGATGTGGCGAGCGTTCAGGCCGACAATTCCGCAATCCTTCGTTCAAGCAGCCGGCGTTCCGGCTCCTGCTGGGTCAGCGCCAGCGCGCGCTGGAGGGCTGTCCGCGCCTCGGCGGTCCGCCCGAGCCTCCGGCACAGTTCGCCGCGCGCGGCGTGCGCCAGCCGATAGTCGCGCAGATCGCCGCGGTCGAGAATGTCGTCGATGAGTTGCAGGCCGGCCTCGAGCCCGTCGCGCATCGACACCGCAACGGCCCGGTTCAGCTCGACGATCGGCGACGGATCCGCACGTTGCAGCAGATCATAGAGGCCGACAATCTCCACCCAGTCGGTGCTCGCCATGTCCACGGCATCAGCGTGAACCGCCGAGATCGCCGCCTGAATGGCATACGGGCCAAAGTTCGGCGATGACAACGCCTGCTCGACGAGGTGCGTCCCTTCGTCGATCAATCGGCGATCCCACAGCGAGCGATTCTGATCCTCGAGCACGATGATCTCGCCGTCGGACGAGGTCCGCGCCATGCGCCGCGACTCATGGAGCAGCATCAGCGCCAGCAGCCCGCGAGCTTCCGGCTCGGGCAGGAGCGTCACGAGAAGGCGGCCCAATCGAATTGCTTCCGCCGACAAGTCGTGCCGCGTCACTGAGGCACCGGACGAAGCGGAATACCCCTCGTTGAAAACGAGATAGATCACCCGCAGGACCGCATCGAGTCGCGCCGGCAACTCGGCCTCACTCGGGACTTGATAGGGAATGTGCGCGTCGCGGATCTTGCTTTTGGCCCGGACGATGCGCTGCGCCAATGTCGGCGCCGGCGTGAGGAACGCGCGCGCGATTTCCTCGGTCGTCAGGCCGCAGACCTCGCGCAGCGTCAACGCGACCTGCGCGTCAGGAGCGAGTGTCGGGTGGCAGCAGGTGAAGATCAAGCGCAGGCGGTCGTCCTCGACGTTCTCCTTTTCGGTCCAGGCTTCCGGGTCGACCGTTCCGAGCCGCGCCTCGTCCTCGATTTCGTCGAGCGCGTCGAACCGGGCGCGGCGGCGGATGCCGTCGATGGCCTTGAATCGTCCCGCGGAGATGAGCCAGGCGCGAGGATTCGCGGGGACGCCGTCCCGGGGCCACTGTTCAAGGGCAGCCCTGAACGCGTCGTGGAGCGCTTCCTCGGCCACGTCGAAGTCGCCGAGCAGGCGGATCAGCGTCGCCAGAACCCGCCTGGACTCAGCGGTATAGACGGCGTCGATGGCCTCTTGAACGTCAGCAGGCGCCACGGACTCCCATCTCACCATGGGCAGCTGTCGATTTCCAGCCCCTTGCTTCGACTACGGGGCAAGGAGGACGGAATGATGCGATTCAACAGGACGTTGTGGGTGATTCAAGGAGTGCTGGCGGCGCTCTTCGGATTCGCCGGGGCGATGAAGCTGGTCATGCCGATCGACGCGATGCAGGGACCGGTGGCCCTGCCGGGGCTCTTTCTCCGGTTTATCGGGACTGCCGAAGTGCTCGGCGCGGTCGGGCTGATTGTGCCCGGGCTGCTCGGCATTCGTACTGCGACGACACCGCTGGCGGCCGCCGGTCTCGCAATCATCATGGTCGGCGCGGTGACGCTCAGCGTCATCAGCATGGGCGCCGCGAGCGCGATCGTCCCGTTCGTGGTCGGCTTGCTGCTGATCGGCGTGGTCCGCGGTCGCCGGCCGGTCACGGCGCTCGCCTGAACCTTCCGGGTCCGGCCCACGCCGGACCCGTCATGCTTCGCACCGCGCACGTCGTTAATCGCACTTCGCACTTCGCCCTACTCTTGCCTTGATTATCGACAACACGATCCTGTATAAGATCGCCGGTCTTCTTATGTCGATAATCATGTGGAAGGTCCATGAAACCTGTTGACCTCGTTCAGGGGACGCTCGATCTGCTGATTCTCAAGGCGCTCGCCGGCGAGCCGCGGCACGGCTGGGCGATCGCGAAACGCATCCGGCAGCTGTCCCGCGACGTCCTGCAGGTGCAGCAAGGCTCGCTGTATCCGGCGCTGCACCGCCTCGAGGATCAGGGGCTGGTGCGCGCGACGTGGGGGGTGTCGGAGCAGAACCGCCGCGCCAAGTTCTACAGCCTGACGAAAGCCGGGCAGAAGCAACTGGATAAGGAAGCGGCCGCCTGGCACCGGCTGGCGTCGGCGATCACGATGGTCGTCAGCACGGCGTAGATGTGCACTTGTGGGGTCTGGCTTGAGCCGGACCACTGGACCCACCATGCATTGGTTGCAGCGGATTCGTTCGCGGGCCCGCGCCTTCCTCAGGCTCGAGGATGTCGATCGCGATCTGGCCGACGAGGTCGAGGCGCATCTGGCGGCCCTGCGCGCCGAATATGAAGCGGCGGGCGAGTCGCCGGATGCGGCGCGCGCGGCGGCGCTGCGCGATTTCGGCGGGGTGGCCCACGCGATGGAAGAGTGCCGGGAGGTACAGCGTATGCCGTGGCTCGCGCAAAGTGCCGACGACCTGGGATTCGGATGGCGGCTGCTCCGGCGGTCGCCGGGATTTGCGGTGGCCGCGATTGCGACGCTGGCCCTTGGGCTCGGTGCCAACACCGCCATCTACAGCGTCATCCGCGGCGTCCTGATTCGCCCGGCGCCGGTCCCGGCGATCGATCGCCTGGTCATGCTCTGGGAGACGGATCGCACCAGCGGGACGACCCGCGAGCCGGCGTCGGTCCCGGATTTCCTCGACTATCAATCGCGCAGCCGGACGTTGGACCACTTGGCGGCGTTCATGGCCGGCGAGGTGAATCTGGTGCGGCCGCGCGCCGAACCGGAACGGCTGGCGACGCTGGACGTCACGCACGGGATGCTGGGGATGCTCGGCCTCGCGCCCATGGTCGGTCGCACTTTCACCGCCGACGACGATCGAACCGGCGGCGCAGCGGTCGTGCTCATCAGCCAGTCGCTGGCCCGCCGGCTCTTCGATCGTCCCGAGGCCGCGCTTGGCCAGTCCCTCGATCTCGACGAGCGAGCGCAGTCGATCATCGGTGTTGTTCCGGATCAGACCGACTTCGGCGTGCTGCAGATTCTCTCGGCGGCGGCGTACGCGCGGTCGTTTGCCGATCGTGGCCAGGCGACGCGCGTCGACGTGTGGCGTCCGCTTCGTCCGGATCCGCAAGTCCTGCCGCGATCCACGCACCCGATCTTCATGGTCGGACGCGTCGCTCCGGGTTACACGCGCGACGCGGTCCAGGCCGAGTTCACGGCGCTCGCCGCGGACCTCGAGCGGGATTTCGCCGCGGACAATCGCGGCCGCGGCGCCAACGCCGAAATGCTGACCGAGGTCATCTTCGGTCCGGTCCGGCCGGTGCTCTACATGCTGGGCGCGGCGGTCTTCGTCGTGCTGCTGATTGCGTGCGTGAACGTCGCCAACCTGCAGCTGGCGCGCGGGGCGACGCGGACACAGGAAGTCGCCGTCCGCAGCGCCATCGGCGCCGGACGAGGCCGGCTGCTGCGGCAGTTCCTGACCGAGTCGCTGCTGCTGACCTACATCGCGGCCGCCGCCGGGATTGCCCTGGCCTGGGTCGCCGTGAAGGGGCTCCTGGCGCTGGCGCCCGCGGATGTTCCGCGCGTGTCGCTGGTCTCGCTGGACGGCGGCGTCTTCGGCGCCGCGCTGATCCTCGCCTCGGTCGTCGCGATCACCTTCGGCATCATTCCGGCGCTGCAGGCGCGCCGGGTCAATCTTGCCGACGCGCTCAAGAGCGAGGGGGCCGGACGCGGGACCGGCGATCGGGAACGGACGCGCGTGCGCAGCGTCCTGGTGGTTGCCGAACTGGCGGCCGCGGTGATGTTGCTCTCCGGCGCCGGGCTGCTGATGCGCAGCTTCTGGAATCTGCAGCATGTCGCGCCCGGATTCGATCCGTCCGGCGTCCTCAAGGCCGAATTCCAACTCCCGATCGCCCGCTATCCGGCGTCCCGTCGCGAGTGGCCACGGCTGCCGAAGCACCACGCGTTCTCGCGCGAGCTCATGGCGCGGACCGCCGCGCTGCCCGGCGTTGCCAGCGTCGCGATGGCGGCGAACCATCCACTCGATCCCGGTTCGACGAATTCCTGGCGTGTCGTGGGGCGGGAAAGCGAAGGCGTCAACTGGCCGGAGATCTCGGTCCGGACGATCAGCCCCGGCTATCTGTCGACCGTCCGGCTGCCGCTCGTCCGCGGCCGCGGCTTCACCGATGCCGATACCGCCGACACTCCACGAGTCGTGCTCATCAACGAAGCGACGGCCGAGCGGTTCTTTGCCGGCCGCGATCCGATTGGCGCGCAAATCATCTTCTGGGGCATGCCCGGCACGGTCGTCGGCGTCGTCGGCAACGAGAAGTTCCAGGGGCTCTCAGCTCCCGTGCCGATTGCCGCGTACCAGTCGATCCTGCAGGCGCCGTCGAACTCGGGCGTCCTGCTGGTGCGCGGCTCCGGCGATCCGCTGCAGCTGGCCGGCGCGGTCCGCGCCGCGTTCCGCGAGCAGGATTCGCGGCTGGCGACGTTCGGCATCGAGACGCTCGAGACCGCGATCGACCGTTCGTTGTCGCAGCGCCGGTTCGCGATGCTGCTGGTCTCGGCGTTCGCGGGCGTGGCCCTGCTGCTGGCGGCGATCGGCGTCTACGGCGTCTTCAACTACGACGTCACGGTCCGGCGCCGCGAACTTGGCATTCGCCTGGCGCTTGGCGCACGACCCGGCGGCATCATGGGCCTCGTTGTCCGGCAGGCGTTTGTTCTGGTGCTGGTGGCCCTGGCAATCGGTGTGGCCGCGGCGCTGGGGTTGACGTCGCTCCTGTCGTCGCTGCTCTTCGGTGTCGGGGCCCGCGATCCGCTGACGATGGGCGGCGTGGCTGCACTCCTCGCCCTGATCGCGCTTGCCGCGTCCGCGCTGCCGGCGTGGCGCGCCTCGCGGATCGAACCGACCAGAATCCTGCGCGCGACAGACTGACCGTCGCTGCCACGCGGACAGGCTGAAGCCTGTCCCTACCGGCGTCACGCGCATCCACAGCGGTAGGGACAGGCTTCAACCTGTCCGTTCTGCGTCACCGAAACGTCTTCGCGTACCCGTCCGGCGTAAAACCAACGATCGTCCGCCGTCCAATGTCGAGCACCGGACGCTTGATCATCGACGGCTGCGCGATCATCAGCGCAATCGCCTTCCGCCCGGTCAGGTTCGCCTTGTCCGCGTCCGGCAGCTTCTTGAAGGTCGTGCCCGACCGGTTGCAGAGCGTTTCCCAGCCGTGCTCCTGGCACCAGCGTTCCAGCCGCTCCCGCTCGATCCCCTCGCTCTTGTAGTCGTGAAACCGATACGCGACGGCGTGACCGTCCAGCCAGGCGCGCGCCTTCTTGATCGTGTCGCAGTTCTTGATGCCGTACATCGTGATCGTCATCTGGACGCGCAGTCTACATCCAACGCACAATCTCGCGATGCGTACGACTGCCTTCGTCTCGTGTCTGCTGCTGGTGATGGCCGATGTTGCCGGCCCGCAGGTGCTGGCGCCGAGCGGGCCGCGCCTGTTCACGGGCGCCAGGCTCATCGTCGGCGATGGCGCCACAGTGATTGAGAATGCGGCGTTTCTGATCGAGAACGGCCGGGTGGCGCGTGTTGGCACAGTCGGCGCCGTTCAGCCGCCGGCTGGAACCGTCCGCGTCGACCTCACCGGCAAGACCGTGATTCCCGCGCTGGTCGATGGTCACTCGCACATCGGCTACATGCGGAATCTGACGAGCGGTGCCGACAACTACACCCGCGAGAACATCCTCGATCACCTGCGCCGCTTCGCGTATTTCGGCGTCGCCGCCAGTCAGGCCATGGGCAGCGACTTCGGCGAATTGCCGTATCAGCTGCGCGACGAAACGCTGGCCGGCCGCCACCCGGACGCGGCGCGATTCCTGACGGCGGGGCGAGGTCTTGCTCCGCTCGAGGAAATCAGCGCCGACAACATGCGGCAGGCCGCGTATCCGGTGACGACGGTCGCGGGCGCGCGTGCCTCCGTGCAGGAACTGGCGGCGCGCCAGGTGACCCTGATCAAGACGTGGGTCGACGATCGCGGCGGAACCATCAGAAAGCTGCGGCCGGAGCTGTACGAGGCGATCATCGATGAAGCGCACAAACATGGCCTGCGCGTGGCTGTGCATGCGACCGGTCTGGCGGATGCCAAAGCGCTGCTCCGCGCCGGCATCGACGTGTTCGCCCACATGATCAGCGACGTGGACGACGAGCTGATCGCGCTGTTCCGGCAGCATCCGAAGGCCGCGGTACTCTCGGCGCTCGGCGGACCGCGGCGCGCGGTGTACCTACCGTGGTTGAATCCGGTGCATCCGCTGATCCTCGAGACGGTCAGGCCCGAACAGATCGATCGGCTCCGCCGCCGGTTTCCGGTGAGCAACGCCGCCGAACTCGCGCAGGCTCGCGCGAGCTGGGATCAACTGGCGAAAGGGCTCGCGCGGCTCCAGGCGGCCGGCGTCACGATCGGCGCCGGCACCGATGGCGGCGGCCAGCAGGGCGATCAGTTTGTCGGCTGGACCATGCACACCGAGCTCGAGAACCTGGTGGCGGCAGGGCTCTCACCGGCGCAGGCGCTGTTGGCCGGTTCGCGAACGCCGGCGACGATTCTTGGCTTGAACGATCTGGGTCTGGTTCAGCCGGGCATGAGCGCCGACTTCGTCGTGCTCGACGCCAACCCGCTCGACGACATCACCAACACGCGCCGGATCAACCGCGTGTTCCTCCGCGGCATCGAGATCGATCGCTCGGCGTTGCGCCGGGGATTTCAGTAGCCGTCGAACGGACAGGCTAAAGCCTGTCCCTACCGCTGACGCCTGACTCCGGTAGGGACCGGCTTTAGCCGGTCCGCGAGATCACGCGAAACGCGGGAACAATTTCACCGCGTTGTCGCGGCCGATGGCGCGCAGATCGGCCGCGTTGAAGACGCCGAGCTCGGCGATCGTCTTCAGCACGTCGGCGTTGCTGCCGCCGGGCGGGAAGTCCGTACCGAACACGATCTGCGACGGCGAGACGAGTTGCAGCAGCGACGCCATCGCGCCTTTGTTCGCGGCGCCGGCGGTGTCGTAGAAAAACCGCTTCAGTTCTGCCATGAAGCCGTCGGGCAGGCGTTCCTTGTTGGCGGCCGAGGAGTTGTCGATCCGGCCGGCCAGGAATGGGACTGTGCCGCCGCCGTGCGACCAGATGAAGCGGATATTACGGAAGCGGGCGGCGTCGCCGCTGAAGGCGACGCCCATGATCGCCCGCGTCGTGTCGGTCCCATATTCAATCGCGCCCGGCCCCACGCCCTGGGCGTAGTCGAGATTCCTGCAGCAGTTCGCCGCCGTCGGATGGACATGGACGACGGCGCGGCGTCGATGCAGTTCCTCCATCACCGGCCGGAACATCGGGTGCCCCAGCCATACGTCGTTGTAGCTGGTCAGCAGTCCGACGCCGTCGACCTTGAGCGTGTCGTACACGTAGGCGATCTCCGCGAGCGTCGCATCCACGTCGGGCAGCGGCATCGCGGCGAACAGTCCGAACCGCGTCGGGTGCGTGCGAACGAGGTTCGCGCCGTAGTCGTTGCACGCACGCGCCAGCCGCCGCGTGGCCGCGATGTCGCCGAACCACAGCCCGGGGTTCGTAATCGACACCACAGCAGCCGCAGCGCCGGCGCGATCGAGATCCTCGATGGTCTTTTCCGGCGTCCACGCCGTGTTGGCCGGCTGCAGCAGCGGCCGGCCGCGCACCGCGGTCACCCACGCCGGCGGCGCGAAATGATGATGGACGTCGATGCAGCGCGCCGGCAACGCCGGCGACTGAAGCGGGCTGCCTGCCGCGGCCATGCGATACGTGGCCGCGAAACCAGCGGAAGCCAGCGCCGTCGTCACAAAATCCCGTCTAGTGAATACCGCCATGGCCCTGCACCCTGAACCTTGAACCCGGCACCCTGAACCCGGCACGCTATTCGAGATGTCTTCCCCCGTCGACGCGAATCGTCTCGCCCGTGATGAAGTCGGTCTGACAGAGCAGCACCACGGTCTTCGCGATTTCGGCCTCGCCGCCCCAGCGGCCGACCGGCGTCGCCTTCGCGACTTCCTGGATTTCCTCCTCGCTCATGTCCGGCGGCGGGACGATCGGTCCGGGAGCGATGGCATTCACCAGGATGTTGTCGTGCGCGACCTCGAGCGCCAGCGCTTCGGTCAGCGCCATCACGCCGGCCTTGGCGACGTAGTACGACGTGAAGCCTTTGTAGCGCGGCCGGCCGCTGGCGGCGAGCCAGTCGGCGATATTCACGATCCGCCCGCCGCCGTGCGTGCGCATCTGCGGAATGGCGGCGTGGGCACAGAGGAAACCGGATCGGAGGTTGACGTTGAGGTCGGCGTCCCAGTCGTTCACGGTGGCGTCCGCGAACGGTTTCGACCGGTAGATCGACGCCATGTTGACGAGCACGTCGAGGCGGCCGAACGTCGTCACCGCATGATTCACGATCGCGGTGCAGTCAGGCGGCTTCGATACATCGCCGCTGACGATGCTGCCCCGGCGTCCGGCGGCTTCGACGTCGGCCACGGTCGCTTCGGCCTCATCCTTGGACCCGCGATACGACAGCACGAGGTCCATGCCGTGCCGGGCCAGTTCCTGCGCGACGACCCGCCCGATCCGCTTGCCGCCCGTGATGAGCGCGACCTTTCCTGAAAGCTCCATGGGTTCCTCGAGCGTCTGAATTGTCACACGGAGCGGTCCGTGTCAGACAAATTCCGATCGCGAGATCGGCACGAACGGCCTGGCGGCCTGCGTGTACAATCCGCCGCGCCAGGCCTGATTCTCCCGGAGGACGTATGATTCGCCGCTCGTTGCGCGCACTGCTAGCCGTCATGTTGGTTGGCTGCGAGTTTGTCTCGGCGTCGGCACAATCCAGCCGTCCGATGCGGGTCGTGCTGCTGGTGGATTCCGGCACCAACACATCGCAATGGATCAATCAGTTTCGCGCCGGGCTGGGCGCGTTCGTCGATGGACTGCCGCCCGACGCCGAAGTGGCCTATGTCACGTCAGGCGGGCAACTGCAGGTGAAAGTGCAGCCGACGACGGATCGCGAAAAGCTCCACAAGGAAATCGATCGCTTCTCGAGCGTCGGCGGCGCAAACCAGTTTGTTGACTCGCTGCTCGAGGCGGACAAGCGCTTCCTCAAACCCGCGAAAGATCGGTGGCACGTCTTCGTGGTGCTCACCACTGACAACGCTGAAGTCGTGGCGGAAACGCGAATCGACGAATACAACCGCTTCATGCGCGACTTTCAATCGCGCGGCGGGGTGGCACACGCGATCCTGCTCAAGGGCCGCAATACCGGAGCGGTGACCGACGTCATGATGAACCTCACGACAAATACTCAGGGCACCTACGATCCGATTGCGATCGGCAATGGCATACCCGACAAGATGAAAGCCCTCGCGAACCGGCTGGCCGAAGCCTATAAGACGCGGAATCCCTGAGCACCTTTTTTTGCTGAGTCGAGCGGCACTGCGCAGAACGGCGCGCCATGGCGCGGCCCCTGGCGCGCGCGGTCTCGTACCGTTCGTGTCGGTCCACGTCCGCTGAAGTCCGATTGGCTATCGGACGATAGGTTTCCAAGAGGGGACATCCATCAAATGGCGGACGGAGCACGAAAACACAAGCGCGTCGATCGGAACATGGATCTGGTGTGGGCCATCGAGGCGCAGCGTCAGTCCGGCCGCGGGAAGATCGTCAACCTCAGTGTCAGTGGCGCCTGCTTGAAACTCGAGGCGACATTTCCCGGGGATAAGAACGCGACGCTGTCTCTGATTTGTCCGACCGTTCCCAAATTGCCGACCAAGGCCCGTTTGCAGTGGGTCCGGCGCGTCGCCGGTGCCCAGCCTCACATCCTCGTCGGGGTGGCATTCACGCAGCAGCAGAACGAGCCTGAGTGGATCAAGTGGTTCGAAGCAAATGGCGGGTCGGCACCCGCTGCAGGTCCGGTTCTCGCGGCCGCAGGCGGGCGCCGGTAGCTGTCCCCGGGTTAGCTCTTTCCTTTCGCCATCCTCGCCTTCGCCTTTCGGCGTTCGGCCCAGTACTTCGTCATCCGTTCGGAAACCGCCTTGCGCGCCGCCGCGCTCATCGTCCGGGTCCGCGCCGTTGCTATTTCAAACGAGTGACGGCGGCCCCGGGCCGACGACAACTCGGGAAACGCCTTCTCAATCGCGACAATCTCCGCTCTTAGTCGGTTCAGTGTGGCTTCGGCACCGACTTGTGCCATCCGGCGGAGTTGATCAAGGCTCATGCCTTTGGCCTTCTTAGCCATTTGTAGTCCTCCACCGACAAACATATAACAAAACAAGTGCGAGGTGCTGGGTGCGAGGTGCTGAGTGCGGGTGCTAGGTGCTGGGTGCTGGGTGCTAGGTGCTGGGTGCGAGGTGTTGAGTGCGGGTGCTAAGTGCGGAGTGCGACGTGCCGCGTAGAGGGGTTCAGCGTGCCTAGCCAGTTCTCCGCAATTGGATTCGAAGTCGCCACCGGCGATGATCTCGCCAGTCTGGCGAGTTCTGTCGCCGATCGGGCCGAGACCTTGAACGTTGCTGAAGGCCAGTATTTGAAGTGGGCGCCGCCGTCGGGCGAGCAGCTCTGGCTGCAGGTGAAACGAAACGGCGACGCGATGGGTATGAACCCGCACTTCGCCGGACGGTCGGTCGTACGTGCCGGGCTCGAAACGCGCATCGTCCGCGAGCGTCAGACGCCGCTCGACGGCACGTTCATCGCCTGGGCCAATCCGCCGGCCGGAGCCATGACCGGCGGCGACTATCCGTTCGCCTTCGATTGTCCGGACGCGGCGGTTCACGACCACCTCGAATTGCCAGCCCTGGTGACGTTGCAGGTGGCGGCCTTTGCGCAGCAGGTGACCCTCTACGCGTCGGAGGCCGATTACGACGAGGCGCGTCAGCGCGAGGGACTGAATTTCGCCTCGCGCGCGTTCATACCGTCGGGACTGATTTCACCAAACGGCGAGCCGGTGGATCCGCCGGAGCCGCACGCACTCTTTGTGGGTCACGTCGTCGAGGCGAATCTGCGCCGCAATACGGTGACCGGCCATCCGTACTGGTGGGCGCTTGTCGAAACCATCGGCGGCACCTTCGACGTCGTGATGGATCCGTCGCTTGTGCCGCATCCGCCGCTGAGCGGTCACGTGCTCTCCGGCTGGTTCTGGTTGTCGGGACGTATCCGGCAGGATCAGCCGACGCGATCTGGATGGCTGTCGCGGTTGACCGGCCGTACCTAAGGGGCCTTGCGAATCGACGGCGTCAGTACGTGGGCTCCGGCTTCGGCCGGAGCCGCATGAATCCGGCTAAAGCCGGATTCCACGAGCGCTCGGCCCGCGTGTGAGAATCAACGCCGTGTCGTCATCTCGAGCGGAGCGAGCCAGCCTTGTCGCGCTGATCGCCGTCTGCCTTTTTCCGCTCGTTCGCGCCGGCGACGTCTCCTTCATCAACGACGAACCGCTGCTGCTGGCGGCCGCGCTCGACGCCAACGCGCGCGGCACGCTTGCCCCGATGGGGCTGCTCGGCACCTTCGGCTTGAGCTACGGTCCGCTGCCGACCTGGATGTATCAGGCCCTGCTCCTCATCACCCAGGACCTGGTGGCGATGGCAAGAATCCATGTCGTGGTGCTGATGGCACCGACGGCCGCCGCGCTCTGGTGGCTGTCGCGATCGCTGCGCCTGCCGCTGTGGTTTGCGGCCCTGCCGCTGCTGTCCCCGTACACGTGGTTCTATGCCCGCGTGTTGTGGGACAACACGCTGCTGATTCCGCTGGGGGCGGCGGCGCTCGCGGGCTACGCGGCGCATCTGGCGTCGGGATCGCGAGCCGGCTTGCGCGTGGCGACGGCCGCGATGCTGGCGATGCCGCTCGTTCATCTCATGGCGCTCGCGCTGGTCGTGCCGCTGGCGGCGCACATGGCGATCGTGCGCGGCCGCGAGCTGTGGCGTGACCGGCTGAGCATCGCGTCCATCGCGGGGCTGTTCGCGGCTGCGGCGTGGCCGTACTGGCGTTATCTGATCACGGCGCGCCCGCCGGCATCCTCGGACCCCTCGCTTGCGGGCTGGATCTTTCCGCTGCTCGGCGGCCGGCTGTTCAGCGCCCGTCAGCTCGCGTACTTCTTTGGCGACGCGACCGTGTCGGGTGATCTTCTGGCGGCGAGCGCGACGATCTCGTGGCTGGCCTACATACTGGTCTGGATCGGCCTTGCGATCGCCGTGGGGCACGCGGTCAAAGGCGCGCGGACGGGCATCTGGACGGCGCGCGCGCATCTTGCTCTGATCCTCTGCGGTGCGGTCATTGCGCAGATGGTCATGGACGGCGTCACCGCGAAGTTCCAGCATCCGCACTACGAGAACGTGAACTGGATCGCGTTCGCCCTGGCGGCCTGGCTGGCCATCGACGCGATCGCCAGTGTGCGGTCACCGCTGCGATGGGTCGCGCCGGCCGCAGGTGGCGCTCTGGCGGTTGCGCTGCTGACGGCGGTGGTCACGATTTCCAGCCGGCTGCACAAGAGCGGCGGAACCCGCGACGTCTACGGCGCGACGCTCGCCAACCAGCAGCAGATCGCGCGCGGACTCGAGACCTATCGCCAGGATGTCCCGGTTGGTTGCACGGTCGGCCTTTATCAGATGTATCCCCACGCGCTCGGCACGCTGCGCCGGTTGAACCCGGGTCACGGCGACCGACTGGCGCGGGAAGTCGAGATCGGCTACGCGCTTCCGGATGAGCGGTCAGGGGTGATCATGTTGCGGGAGCGGTAGGGGCAGGGGGCTGGGGGCTGGGGACTGGGGACTGGGGACTGGGGACTGGGGACTGGGGACTGGGGACTGGGGACTGCTAAGGCACTTCGGCGAGCAAGCGTCCGTTCGCATCCATGATCGACAGGTTCGTGAGGATCCGGGTGAGGTAGTTCAGCGTTTCGTCGTAGCGCCACCGCGGGACGGTCGGCGCGACGATCTCAATGCTTGGCCACGCACGCGGATTGAGCGCGCGTTCCTCGGCAATCTTCTGGGCGCGCAGCAGCGTCGTGCGTCCGGCGTTGTAGCTGCTCAGCATGAATTCCCGGAGGTTGTCCTCGAGCGCATCCTTGATCCAGAGATTCCAGAGATCGCGTGAATAGGCGATGCCGGCCGCGATGTTCCACTCGGGGTGATCCCATTTGCCGGTGATGTCGGGGTTCTTCGAGCGGATTTCGCTGAACGTGCTCGGCATCAACTGCATGATGCCGCGGGCGCCCACCGGGCTCTTCGCGGTCGTCCGCATCCGGCTCTCGGCGATCGCCTGCGCCTTGAAGAGACGCCAGTCGAACGCCGGGCCGAAATATCGCTTGGTGTACTTGCGGAAGGTGTCGTCGAACCGGTCCGTCGACGACGCTTGCGCGAAGGCGCTGCTCGCGGCCGTCGCGAGCCCGAGCATCAGGAGCGCCGTTCGCAGGTGCCGGGACATCAGCTCGATTGCGCGCTCAGTTGAGCGCGCCTCCGACGATAATCGCGATGGCGATGAAGATTGACGCGATGACGATGCCCACGGCGATGTTGTTCTTCCGCAGTTCCGCGGGAAAGTCGACTTCCGGTGTGAGCTTGTCGATCAGCCGGTACGACAGGAACATCAGCACGACGCCGAGCGCCGCGTAGGCAAAGTTCAGAAGGACAATGCGCCACTCCATAGTCCGCCGGGCATTGTAGTCCGAGACATGACGTTTTCACCGTCTTCCGGCGCCAGGCTCACGGATTACGATCTTGGTCGATTTCCGTCGGCCAGTCTGTTCGATCGGGTTGCGCGCAGCGTTTGTCTAGCGGGGTGTCTGCCTCGGAAAGAGCTCTACGAGGCGTGGGAGATGGCGCGGCGAATTCGCCGGCGCTTTCGCGGCGGCCGCGTCGTCGATGTCGCCGGCGGTCACGGACTGCTGGCCTGGCTGCTGCTGGTCCTCGACGACTCGTCGCCAGACGCGCTTGTCGTGGATCCCTCACCGCCGCCGTCGAATGCGACGCTGGCGCGAACGCTGACCGAAGGCTGGCCCAGACTCGCCGGCCGGGTGCAAGTGGTCGCCGAGCCGCTGGACACAGTGACCGTCACGGCTGCCGATCTCGTGGCCTCGTGTCACGCGTGCGGCACGTTGACCGACCGCATCCTCGATCGCGCCGCGTCGGCGCGTGCGCGCGTCGCGGTGCTGCCGTGTTGTCACGACTTTGAATCCTGCGACGCCGGCGATCTCACCGGCTGGCTCGACGGCGCGCTGGCCATCGACGTCACCCGCGTTCATCGACTTCGAACACAGGGCTATCGAGTCTGGACCCAGACGATCCCCGCGACGATCACGCCCAAGAACCGTTTACTGCTCGGTGAGCCGACGCGGTTCTAAATTCGCCACGAAAGCACGAAATCACGAAAGAACATTTGCGCCGGAAACGTCTTCGTGCCTTCGTGTTTTCGTGGCGCATTTGTTCTTCGCTCCACGTCGGTGTCTACCGGGCGAGGATCTGCTGGAAGTTGACGTCCGCGGCGACCACTGCGCGCACTTCGCTGCGCGGACCGCGCACGGCGGCGGAGACCGTGAAGCAGAAATCACCAGTCGCACTCGAGCGATAGATGTCGGTGGCGCAGACGTCCGCGGCGTTCACCGCATGGCGATACCACGGCCGGTTCGACCAGTCGCGCCCGTGCCCGCCGTGGTCCTGCCGCGCGCGCCGGCCGTCGCAGACGATGTTGTCGACGATCTGGCGGCCGCGTGCGTCGGTGAGATACACCAGTTCGAAGTGCGGGTGACGCTCGATCCACCGGATGAGTGAGACTTCGAGCCGCCGCCGATCGAGATCGGCGGCGACAAGATCGCCGACCAGCGCCGCCACTTCACGCTCGGCCCGGCGGTGTGCCACAAAGCGGAACGTGCCGAGCGCCAGCAACAAGGCGTCGGTACCGGACTTGACGTCGCCGCCCATGCGATTCAGGAGTTCGACGCTGGTGATCTGGCGGCTTGCTGAATCGGCAATCGCGCGGATCTGCAGGTTCGCTGAACCGACCGTCGACGTCTTGGCGCCGGCGGCCGACCGCGCCAACGTGTCGGCGTCCGCGCCAGTCATGGCCGCGACGCGCGCAATGCTGGCGTGCATGTCCTGCACGCGGGCTTCGATCTCGCCCGTCGTCTGGCCGGTATTGTCGGCCAGCCGCTGGACTTCTTCGACGACGATGCCGAAGGCGCGGCCGTGAACGCCGGCACGCGAGGCTTCGATGCTCGCGTTGATGGCGAGAATCTTCGTGTGATCGGCGATCCGCGACACGATCGCGAGCGCTGATTCGACCTGGGCGGAGGATCCGCGCAGCTGCCCGGTGGCCTGCTCGAGCTGCTCGGTCAGCGCGTGCATGCTCTCGGCGACGTGTTGGGCTCGCACCGCCTGATCGCGCGCCTGCGCGGTCATCTCGCAGGCGAGCTCCGCGAGGCGCGGACCGAGCGCTCCCAGTCGGACCGCCGCAACCGCGATCCGTTCGAGCTGCGCCGATTGTGATGTGGTGGATTCGGCGGGTGAGCGGTGCGCGTCCAAAGTCTTCCCCTGGGTTCGGTCCCGCGCGCCGCGGTGTGAACTTGGCGCGCTCTGTCGTCACTGCCAACGAACTCGATATGACTGTTGTCGCCTGGAACTGGCGGACACCAGTGATTCGTCACGGCGCGCGCGCGGCTTTAGGGCGCGGTGCCGGCTTGTGTCAGCGCGTGACGGACTGCAAATAGACAGGAACGTCGGTTTTGGTGTCGCGCAGGATGTCGACGATCGCCTGCCGCTCGGCGAGCGGCAGCGCCGCCGTGCCATCCGCGTTCGAGAGTCGCCGCCACAGTTCGCGATAGATCAGCGCTCGCGCGTCGGCCGGGAGTCCGGTGAAGACCGGACTGTCGATCAGATAACTGCAGCGATACCGGAACAGCCGCGACGTGAGATCCAGATCGCGCAGCGAACGTCCGCGGCCGTCGCGAGCGCCACCTGCCGCGAATCGTTCGGCGAACCCCGACCCGCCGCGCACCGCTTCGGGTAACGCGGCTTCGCCGGCGAAGAGCAGTCCGTCCACGGCCTCACGCACCGCGGCCGCCAGCGGCTCGGACGCCGTCAAACTCGCGCCGTCGGCCGCACGCCGGACGTGCCACCGCAGCAGATTCAGTAGGTTGGTGACGCGCACCTGATGACTCAGCACGAGCAGCGCCACGATGTCGCTGTGCGGCGTGAGCAACGGCGTGTTCGTGCGGCCTGAGAGCGTCGCCACACGCGGTGCCTTCGGCTCGCGGACGAACGAGCGCGGCACATGGCGGACCGGCACGTTGCCGAGATGGACGGACGGCACGCGCGGACCGGTCACGAACCAGCCGCCCCAGCGATCGGCGATCGGCGTCCGGTCGTCGACTGCCCAGCCCGGGACTCCTTCCTTTTGCGTCGTTAGTCGCGCGAGTCCACCCTGACTGGAGCGCGTGAAGTCTTGGTCGGCGAGCGGCAGCACGCTCAGCATCAGCAGTCCGCCCACTCCGCCGGTGTCCGGCAGCAGATGGCACTGGAGGCAATCCTGCGCGCGAACGAATTGCGGCACGTCCTGCGGCTGTTGCGCCAGCGTGTAGAACCTCAGTCCCAGGGCGGGGTCCTGGACGATCACCTCGAGCGCGTCGCCGCCGGCTACGGCGCCGAGCGCCGTCGAATCGTTGAAATAGAGCGCTCGCGGCGAGCGGAAGGCGATGTGATCGCGCTGGCGGCTGGTCTCCGAGAAGACGACCGACTGCGATTCAGCGGGAATGCGCAGTGCCTGAAGGACCGATCGCAAGTAGCCCGGGCCGCGTTCGAAGGTCAGGCGCGTCGCGCCACTGCGCACATCGTCGTTCAGTTGGGCGACCGCATCGCGGGGCACCGGACTCTGGGCCCACGCCGACAGTCCGAGAGAGGTGACGATCGCAGCTGCGGCGATCGCTATCTTTTCCACTGGCCGTTGATCCACCGTCCGGCCCGCTTGAGCGCGTCGACGTAGCTGACCATGTCGAAGTGCTGCAGGTCGTCGAGCGCTTCGAACCGGACCGGCTTGCCGTCGCGGGCCAGCTGTTTGGCATTCTGCTCGGCGGGACCAAACGGCACGACTTGATCGGCGCGCGAGTGGACGACGTAGGTCGGCATGCGACCGAGATCCGCGGGCGCGATATTCCCGATTGACGCGGCCATCGGAATCGCGGCGGTGAAGAGCTCCGGATGCTTGGCCGCCATAAACCAGGTGCCGCGCCCGCCCATGCTGTAACCCATCACGAGCACACGCGTGCGGTCGATGGCGTACTCCTTCATCACCGCATCGATGAGCGTCAGCACGGTTTTCTCGGCGGCCGGATCCGACCACGACGCGCTCGGGCAATCGGGGGCGAGCATGATCGCCTTCAGATCGCCGAGCGCCGGTTCGACAAGCAGCTTCGTGAACGCGCTGCCGTAGTAACGCATCCGCTCGCCGCCTGAGTGCAGGACCAGCACCAGCGGCGCCGGCCGATCCGGCTTGTAGCCCTTGGGCACCGAGACCGCATAGAGCACGGGGCCGACTTCGGGGATGTCAGTCGTGAGTTCGTGGATGCCGGGCGTCGCCGGCAACGACAACGCGGCGCCGAGCGCGGCGGCAAGAAGCATGCTCATACAAGCGAGGACGATAGCATGGTAGATGGACCACGGTGGCGTCCGACTTTAGTCGGATTACTGAGCGCAGGAAGGCGCGAGATTGACGACCGTGCGGCTTTCCGCGAATTCCCGCTCGCCCTTGAGGAAACGGACAAGGGACGCGATCGCTTCGCCATTCGCCTCGCGCTCCCATTGGCTTTCGATCTCCCGCCGCTCGTGGGCCGTCACGTGCCACTGCGTCGCGTGCGACGCGCACAAGGTCAGCGCAACGGACGACACGCCGACGCGATCCTTCCAACGCTCTTGAAGCAGTGCCACACCGCGTCGGTCGCGCTCGAACTGATCGCGCCAGCGCGGCGTCAACGCTGTTTCCGCCGGCATCGGTGCGCGGATCTCGAGCAGGAGGACACGCTTGACCGACGCGGCCGGCTGATCCGCCGTGAGCGCTGCCTGCAGCCAGGCGGTGGCCGCGTCCAGCCCGAACTGATCCGAGTACCCGCCGTCCACGATCCGGTGCGGCCGAAGGCCGAGACTGTCGCGCGCGAACGGGACGACGACCGGAAAGGTCGCCGAGAGCCGCGCCGCGCGTGCAATGGGGAGGTCGAACCCGTTGTACTCGGCCGAGAAATCGGTCGTGCCGTCGACGTGTCCCGCCGTCGACAGCAGGATGGACTGCCTGCGTTCCTCGATCGTGGCATTGAGGATCATCCCCGGCCGATCGCCAAGCCGCGCCTCCTCGCGCCACGTCGACAGCCACGCGCCGTCGAGATGCATCACCGTTCCCCACATCCGCTCGAGCGCGAGCCCGCGGTCCTCGGGGTCAGGTTTCAGGCGGAGCAGCCGGAGCGGACGGTACAAATCCTCGAAGACGAGACTGCGCCACAACGCGTCCTGCGACGATGCCACTGTTTGATCGCGCACCGGCTGGAGCCGGCTCGGCAGCGCGCCGTTCTGGTAGGCGGCGAGGAACGCCGTCGCTCCGACGGAACCGCCCGACGCGGCGCTGACCAGCCGGATCGCATCCGCCGCCGCGCAGGACTCCGCCCGGCATTTCTCGACCAGTCCGGTGAGCACCCGCGCCGTCCAGGCTGCGGCCTGCGCGCCGCCGCCGCTGGCGGCGACGACGATGACCGCCGGCTGACTACGTGCGGTCAGGACGTCACGCGGCGTGACCGGTTCCCGGACGCTGAAGGGCGTGATCTCGAAGACGTGCCGCGGTCCGGGCAGGTTGCTGGTGATCGCGATGAACGCCACAAGCGGCAGCAGCACGGGAGCCTTGAAGCGATCGGCGAAGAAGGTCAGTCCCGAGAGCGACCAGCACAGAACCGTCGGCAGCAGAATCAGAAAGACAAGACCCGGGAATTGCGGGCTGGTCTGTCCGCGGGTGTGCGCGCCGATCGTCACGTACGTGGCCAGGATCACGATCGCCAGGCCGCTCACGAAGAGATGCCCCGGAAGAAACGCTTCGCGTGCGTCGACGTACCCGGCGCCGAACGCTTCAGATCGACGAACGCGCCGCGCGAGGTCCTGCACGGCGACCATGCCGCCGAGGAAATCGGCGAGCCAGCGGACGGCCCATGCGGTCGTCGCCGCCGCCAGGAATCCGCCGAGCCAGTACGCTCCGGTTATCAGCCAGTCGAGCGTGGTCCAGGCGGAGCGATCGCTGACGATTGTCGTCGCGGCGATGACCGGTGCGACGAGCGCTGAGGCGACCCCGTACCACCGCGGCCGAATCGGATACACGGCGTATCGGCGTGTCGCGCCGCAGCGGCGATCGCTGTACGCCGTGATCACCCACCACGCGGCCATGATCGTGAACGCCAGCAGGAACGAGAGCAGCGACACCAGAAAGACGACTGGTCCGCGCACGTCGAAGATCCCGCGTGAGTACTGAGACAGCGGCGAGGCGGGAACGACAGCCGCGATCGGGAAGAGCGCGGTCAGAACGCCGACGAGCAGGGGAACACGGCGCAGATAGAGATGACTCCATCGCGAGCGCAGCGTCGCCGGATCGGCCGACGGACAGGGATCGACGGAGCCCGGCGCGAGCCGCGCCACTTTCGCGATGCGATCGAAGTGGCCGGTCGAGGGCGCGCCGAGCGGGACGTTGTTCGACGTGTGACGGGTTTCCGAACTCGCGCCGTTGGTGTGGCGCCGCGCCCGGTTGATGCTGCCGAGCGGCTCGTGGGCCGCAAGCGCGTGCCACGGATTGAACGACAGGTTCTCTCCAACCGCCTCGATCTCGCGCGCGACCGCGCGCCGCTCGTCGCTGTCGGCCGCGTTTGGCGTGAACACCTGGCGCGGAATCCGAATCCACGCCACGCGCTCGAACGGCGCCACCGCCTCGCTCCACGATGCCGTCGCGTCTTCGATCGGCATCCCCTCGGCCCGACGCTGAACCAGGAACTCGAACCAGGCATCGGTTTGCCGGAGCGAGCCGTCCATCGCCCGGCGCAACAGATCCGGATGACCGAGCAGTCGAGCGCACAGCCATTCGGCCAGCGGTTCGAGGCGAAGCAGACCGCCGATCAAGAAGAGGACGTAGGCTTTTCTGCTCCGCAGCGAGAACCATGGCGCCCACGGCAGCGACTGACCAAGCGTGTCGGTCAAGAGCGGCCGCATCCGGAACTTGACGATGTCGGTGTCGCCGAGACGGTATGGCGTCTGGCTGAAGTAGTCGATCGCGAGCGGATTCATTGCCAGCGTGCCGGACGAACGGATCATCGCGGCAAGGCCGCGCCACAGCCGGCGTTTGACGAAGAACATCAGCGCGGCGAACGCATTCTTGCGTGCCGCCTCGGGAAACCCGACGTATTGCAGCGCGTCAGGAATGAAGAACGCGTCGCCGGTGGCGGCGAGGAAATCCTGCGTCTCCTTTTCGGAATCCATGAACGTCTGGCCGTCGACGCCGACCAGCTTGACCGCCATGCCTCGGGTATCCGCCTTCAGGTCCGGCTTGATCTGAAAGCAGTTCGAGAAGCGCACCCAGGCGCGATACGTGCGGCCGGGATGCGCGAAGACGCCGTGGCGGAGATCGGTGGGCAGTGACGGATCGACCGTGAACTCGGCCTGCACCGTGCCGTGCGACTTCGGGTGGGCATCGCGCCGCATCCGGCCGGGCGGGTAGTCGTGCACCATCTGCTGGTGCAGCGCGTCGACGACCGCGCGGACCGCGGCCGCTTCACCAGGCGGCGGGCAGACGGGCGGCTTCACAGGCCCGCCATGTGCGCCAGCGCGCGCATGCCCGGGAGAAAGAAATAGGCGCCGCCTGTCGTCGTGACGAACGACTGCATGTTCGGCACGCGGCGGCGGAGCGGTGTGCCTGGGATCGTGAACGTGTCGTCGGCGCCGGCGCGCCACCCGACCAGCGGATCCCGTTCGTGGCGGAGTTCGCCGAATCCGGTGTCGTTGATCCAGTTCTGCTGGACGAATTCGAACTGCCGCTCGATGTCGGCGTTCAGGCCGACGAAGACGAGGCCGGCGGCCTTGCCGTTGACGACGTACGGCCGTCCGCGGCGGATGAGACGATGGCGATTGACCGTCCGCCAGCTGTCCGCCGCGGTGTCGCCCAGCATGTCGCGCGGATTGCCGCGCCGGACGTGCGAGCCGATCGGACACCCCTCGCCGCGCGGATCCTCGTCGCGGAAGCCGAACTCGTTGGTGTCGGCACAGCGGTGCGGCGGCCGATCAGGGCGCAGCGGATCGCCGGACATCGCGCGGCCGACGACCTTTTCCGCCAACGCTTCCTTTCCGATGCCGAGCGGAGCCGCCGCCGCAGCCATGAATTTCCAGAAGCCGTCGACGTCCTGGGCCAGCTGCCGCGCGACAAGGTAGGTGCCGTTGATGCCGAACTCCGGGCACCCTTCGACGGCGGGCGCCGGTTCGATCACGCCGGCGTTATCGGGATAGCCGCAGAGAATCTCCCCCAGACGGATCGCATGCAACGAATCAGGATTCTCGGCCGCGCTGCGCGTGCCTTCGAGGATCGGCTGCGACAGACCGTCGGCAAAACCGAACGGTTCCTTGTCGGTCGGACGGTAGGTGTCGATCCGTGCGGCGACCTCCAGACCCGATCCGCTCGCCAGCAGCGTCGTCGCCAGATGGTCGAGTTCCGCTTCGCGCGTGGCAAAGAGCATCAACAGCACGTGCGCCGGACGATTGCCCGGTCCGCCCCATGCCCAGCTGCTCGGATCGTTCACACCCACGTCACCGAGAATCAGCCGCCGGTGTGCGTGGGCGGTCATCCCTTCGACGAACGGCACGCCGAAGTTCTGAAGTCCCGTTGCCTCGAGACCGAGCAGGCGGGCGACGCCGTCGTGCGCGAACGCGATGTTGATCGCGATGTTCGAGTGACGTCCCTCGGCGACGGTGACGACCGGCAGCAGGCTGGCGAGCCAGACCCGGGCGAGCGTCGCGTCCGCGATCGTCAGCACCAGATACCTTGCGTACAACAACCGCCGGTAACCGCTGACCACCGTCCCTTGGACGTCGCGCCACTCGCAGGCGATCGGCGCGGCCATCAGTGTTCCTCCGACGCCACGAGGCGTCCGAGCCACTCGCGGCTGGCGGTTTCGTCGCCGCCTTTGAGCAGGCCCAACCGGATCTTCTCGTTGTTCCAGACTTGCGTGACCGACGTGTCCGGATAGGCGCGATACCAGACCGAGTACGGCACCATCCACGTCCGCGAGAAATCCTTGAAGTGCTCGAGGCTGGAGAGACCCGGTGAGTGTTGTCCCTGGCCCCAGAGACGCGCCAGGCCGAACGTGATGTAGCCGAAGTCGTCGAGATAGCGCGACCAGCTGTGGTCGTAGTTGGACAGAAACAGGTATCGCGTATCGTCGATGACGGTCCACTGCGCGAAGTGGACCGTCGAGAACTTGAACAGCCGTCCCTTCATCACGTCGCGCAAAACGGTGCGGAACCAGGTGTACTTCAACGTCCAGAGCAGCAGATAGAGCGAGAGCCGCCGATAGAGGCCGGGCCGGACCAACACCATCGCCGACATGTGATTGTTGACGTCGAGATCCTCTTGCGCCTGCAGCGTCGCGAGCGCTTCATTCGACGGCGTCGGATGGGCGAGATCGGGCGTGGGCAGCGTCCACGTGCCGATCAATTGCGACAGCACGACCACCGAAAACAGGGCAAGCACGATCGGCTCGAGCCACGGGATCGCGAGAAACGGAAACGTTCGCACGGTCCAGGCGCCCACGTGATCGAGGCGCGTCAGGCGTGCGGCCTCGGGAATCAGGCTCGTCGCCCATCCAAATCCGCCAAACCAGATGACGATGTTGAGCGGATGACGCCATTCGGTGTTGGCCGGCCAGCCAATCAGAATGCTGGTCCACACGCCGAGCCCCGCAAAGAGCGTCACCAGCGCCAGCGTCAGACGGCCCTGGCTGCTCCAGTTCATCGCCGAGAGCCAGGCGACGAACCCGACGGCGGCGGCGAGGAGAACGGCGAGGATCGTCCAGTTCACGAATCGCGACCACCGCCGCGGTTCCGGTCTCGACTCCCAAGCGACGCGTCCGGTCGCGTCGTCTACGACCGCCACAGCGCCTGCCGGCGGGTGCGCCGGGACGGCCGCGGCTTCGCGCAGTTTCTGCCAGACGCTCGCCGCCGATTCCGCCGGATCCGGCAGGACCGAGTCGGCCCGGCGATCGAGAAAGCGCCGCAAATCCTTGTCGGCGCGAATATTCCGGGCGCTGCGATAGGGGGTGCCGACGTGATAGAGGTGCGGCGTGCGCCGGTGCCGTTTCAGGTAGGCGGCCATCGCGTTACTGTCCGCACCGGACGGCTGCTCCGTGCAGCACTCGTAGATCCTGGTGAGCCCGTCCAGACCCTCGCGTGCGACCGCGTTCAGATACGCGTCGGCGGAGCCGTCGACGTTGTTTTCGAAAACGAGCAACGTGCCCCGGTCGGGATCGGGAAATATTGTGAAGCTCGCGAAATGCACCGTCTCGAGGCGTCTAAAAGGCAGGAGCGCGTTGTTTGCCGGGTCGTGGCGGATTTCGGCCAGAATGTCGCGGAGCGTGTCGACCTTCTCCGGCCGGACGGTCGTGACGACGGTGAAGACCGCGTGGGACATAGGTCGAGTGTCACGCTCGAGCTGGATTGATTTCGGAAACGTCAATCGAGGAAGATCCGAACGCGCTCCCGATTCGATCGCCCATGGATCCTGATTCGTCCTTCGAACTCATTCAGCGTGCGCAAGGTGGCGACGCCGACGCGCTGAACCGCCTGCTCGAGCGCCACATGCCGGCGCTGCGCCGCTGGGCTCGCGGCCGTCTGCCGCAGTATGCCCGCGACATGACCGACACACAGGATCTCGTCCAGGAAGCGGTCACGCGCACCTTTCTCAACTTCAAGCGCTTCGAGTATCGCGGCGACGGCGCGCTGCAGGCCTATCTGCGCCAGGCCGTCATGAACCGCATCCGCGACGAAACCCGCCGTGTCCGCCGCAAACCGTTCCAGGACGACCTGAACGAAAACATGGTCGACGATGCCGCGTCGCCGCTGGAGCTGGCGATCGGCACGGAAACCGTGGACCGCTACGAGGCCGCGCTGAACGAACTCGAACCGGCCGAACGCGAGGCCGTCGTCGCCCGCCTCGAACTGGGCTGCAGCTACGAGGAAATCGCGCAGCTGGTCGGGAAGTCGACACCCGACGCCGCGCGTATGGCAGTCACGCGCGCCATCAAGCGTCTGGCCTCGCTCATGTCCGAGCGCCCGGCCAGCGGCTCATAACGATCCCGACACGATCTTCGTCGCCCACGCCTGCCAGCCCATGCGCTTCAAGTGCGCGGCGTGGCGCGGATCGGCCTGCATGTTGTCGATCACCGGCGAAAAGAAATTGAACGGCGCCGCGCCGTCGTCGCACGCGCGTTCCTGCCATTCGAAGGCGCGATCGAGATCGTCGAGCCCGGCGTAGACGTAGGCGAACGCGTGCGGCGGCACGTAGCTCGCTTCCGATCGCGTCTGCAGCTCGTCGATCACCGCCTGCGCCGCGTCCGGACGGCCGCCGCGCGCGTAGAAATTTCCGAGCAGGCCGATGTAGAACGGCGCGCGGTTCGACATCGTCGTCGCCCGCTCGAGCAGTTCAATCGCTTCGTCGATCTCGCCCTGGCAGGCGCGGCACATGCCCTTCACGTAGAGCGCGATGATGAAGTTCGGGTCGATCTCGAGGCAGCGCTGGCACTCGACGACGGCGGCGGTGTACTGGCGCGACAGGAAGAAGGCGTACGCGGTGCCGCTGTTGACGAGCGGCGAGAGCGGGTCGATGTCCTGCGCGGCGCGCGCCAGCGCCATGCCCGACGGCACGTCGTCCATCAGCACCATCAGCCAGGAGTGATAGATGCGCGCCAAGACCTGGTCGCCATCGAGTTCGACGGCGCGGGTGAACAGCCGCGAGGCCTTTGGCAGATCCCAGTTCCGCCCGAACGTGATCAGCGCCAGCGAGGTGTGCGCTTCAGCCAGGTTCGGATCGATCGCCAGCGCCCGTTCCGCGGCCGCGGCCGCCAGGGCGAACGCCGCTGACGGCTTCTGCAACGAGTAGAGCCCGACGAACGCGTAGACATCGGCCAGCCCGGCGTGTGCAACCGCGTAGGCCGCGTCTTCCGTGATGGCCCGCTGAAAGCACTCGAGCGCGGCCATCAGTTCACCGTCGTAACGCCGGCTCCAGTGAAAGCGGCCCTTCAGATAGTGATGGTTCGCGCGCGGATTGTCGGTCTTGCGATGGCTCGACACGCGGACGGGCAACGCGCTCGCCGAGAGCCGGAACCGTTCGACGACGCGGGCGGCGATTTCGTCCTGGACAGCGAACACGTCCGCCATCGTGCGCTTGTAGCTTTCCGACCACTGGATATAGCCGTCGGAGCCGTTGATGAGACGCGCGGTCACGCGCAGCTGATCGCCAACTTTGCTGACCGTGCCCTCGAGTGCCGTGCCGGCGTCGAGTTCGCGGCAGACGGCTTTCAGATCCGCCGACCGGCCGCGGAAACGGAACGACGCCGTGCGTGAGACGACCCGCAGTCCATCGACTTTGCCGAGCGCGGTGAGCAGTTCCTCGGCGAGCCCATCGCAGAAGTATTCGATGTCGGCGTCGGGTCCGAGGTTCACGAAGGGCAGCACGGCCACCGACGGCCCGCTGACCTTGATGTCGATCGTCGGCCCTTCCTCGCTGCCGGCGGCCGGTCCGGTGAGATCCAGGCACGTGACGAGCGCCTGGCGCATCGCTCCGGCGCTGCGATAGCGCTTCGCGGGATCGCGATCGATGGCCCGCGACACGACGTCGACGAAGTGATTCGGCAGGTCCGGACGGACGTCCGAGAGCGGCAGGCTCTCGCCGCGGCCGTGCGCGGCGCGGATCGCGTCGAGGCTGTCGCCGTAGACCGGAAACTTCAGCGACACCAGGTGATAGAGCAGCACTCCGAGGCTGTAGACGTCGCCGGCGACGCTGGCGGTTTCACCGGCGAGAATCTCCGGGGCGAGATAGAGCGGTGTGCCGGCGAGGTTGCCGATGAACGTGTGCGGATCTTCGAGCAGGCCGCCGCCGCCGAAGTCCATGAGGACGATCCGGCCGCCGACGGCGCGCATCACGTTCTGCGCCTTGATGTCGCGGTGCAGCAGGCCGGCGCGATGCACCGCGGCGACCGCGCCGCACAGATCGATGCCGGTCAGCGCCGCTTCGTGGGCGCTGAACGCACCGCGGTCCTCGAGCACGCGCTTCAGCGTCCGCCCCTCCACGAACTCCATCGTCAGACCGAGGGCGTGGTCGTACTGGTCGATCTGGAAGACGCGGACGACGTTTGGATGATTGACGCGGGCGAGCAGGCGCCCTTCGCGGATGACCGCCGCGGATCGATCCGGTGACGGGTTGGCGTGCAGCAGCTTCAGGGCGACTTCGCGTTCGAGACTGGGATCCCACGCGAGGTAGACCGTGGCAAACGCCCCGTGTCCGATCTCGCGGCGGATTTCGAGCGGGCCCCACTTCCCGCCCGGCTTGAGCGCCGGGTCGTGGAGATCATGCGGCGTCGCGCGGTGGATGGCGGCGAGGTCGGCGAGCGCGCGGAGTTGACGAATCACGCTGCTGTCGACCTCGGGCGCGCGGGACTCGGCTTCCTTCCAGTCGACGGTGACCGCGTCCGCAACCGCCTCGGCCAGCGTCAACAGACGCTGCTCGTCGTCAGCCATAACGTAGGAGAAATTCTACAGGTTCGAAGGGTTCGAAGGGTTCGACAGGTTCGAGAGGTTCGAAAGGTTCGAGGGGTTCGACGGGTTCAGATCACGAGGACGTAAGTCCGGCCGCGCCATCCGACTGCCGGACGGAGGATGACAAGCTCAGCCGCGGCGTTTCGGTAGGATGCAATGGTGCGCGTGAGAGACCCCATGACCCCCCGCGTGATGGTGGTTGCCGTCGCTGTGCTCACCGTCGTTGCGTGCGAATCGAACGAGCTCGACGCCCGTCTGCGGAGGTACCTGCGCATCGAGCAAGTCAGGCGCGAATACTCGTTGGCGCTTCACTTTAGTCGCGACCGCAGGCTGCAAGACATTCATGTGAAGACATGGCTCACGGGTCCCTAACAGCCGGGCATTTGTCGACTGTGCCTTCCACCTGAGGAGCCGGTTGAGATCGTGCTCAGCGGGTCAGCGTCCCTGGCGCAACAGCATCCCGATGTCTTTGACCACCTCGGCGACCTCGTCGTTGCGCCAATCAGCGGTACACGGAGATGAACAGTTCCGTGCGAGTCCGAGTTATCGAGGCGTGACTCCACGAGACCGAGAGCTAGCGGCTCCGCTGCAATCCGTCGCGAGCGATCTTTGAGTCAGGATCCAGGCCGAGCGCTTCGGCGAAATATCGCCGGGCCGCGTCGCGGTTGCCGCTGGCGAGCTCAATCAGTCCCAGGTTGGCGTAGGCGCTGCTATCGTGAGCGTCGATGCGGAGCGCGCGCATGAAGGCCTGTCGCGCCTGATCGGGCTGGTTCTGCTTCGTGTAGGCGGCGCCGAGCATGTCGTAGACCGGACCGTAGTTGGCGTCGGCCTTCACCGCGCGCTCGCCGGCGGCAATGGCGTCGTCGTTCTGACCGCGCAGGAACGCGCCGACCCCGGTGAAGTAGTGCGTCGCCGCTCGGTCCGGCGCCATCGCCTTGAGCGAGGCGACGGCGGCGTCGAGACCGGCCAGATCGCCGGCATCCGCGTGCAGTGACGCGAGCTGTTCGAATCCGGCCGGTTCCTTCGGTTCCGCGACGGTCGCTTCGGTGGCGGCGTCGAGCGCATCCTTCGTCAAGCCGCGCGCCGCGAAGAGTTTCGAGATCGCCGCGATGGTCACCGCCCGTGCCGGCCGTTCCGCTGCGAGACCTTTGATCCACGACAACGCGTCGGTCTCGCTCTTGCGAAGAATCGCCGTCTTCACGAACGCGTCCAGCGTGCCGCGGTCGGCGAGGTCCAACGTCAGGCTACGCGTGTAGTCGTCGTAGGCCACCGCCAGTGCGTCGGCCCGCGCCATCATCTCGGCGCGATGGCGCCACTGGACGGCCGTGGCGTTCGTTCGCGCCGCCTTGATCACCGCCGGCGCCGCGTCGCGATCGAGAAGGCTGGCCAGCGTCGTGCCGTTGTCGGCGCTGCTGCCGCGCCGTACGTCGCGCGGTCCCGAGAACTCGAGCGTCATCTTGTCGTCGGTCAAGAGCGGCGCGTTCGCCGAGTAGGACGCGAGTTCCTTGGGCCCAGCGGCGTAGAGGGACCAGACCGCGAACGGATCGGCGGCCGAGACTTCCGCCAGATCCGCGGCCACACCGGGGCGCGACCACGCGCGCTCGATCGCGGCGAGTCTGCCATCGATGGACTGATCCTCGCCGTTGGGACCGAGCGCGGCGACCATCAGCACGTCCGCCTCGCCGACCAGCCACAACGTGCCTTGGGGGAAGACCGACGTGAACGTCGCCACAATCGACCGCAGGTTCTCCGGGCTGATGTTGTACGTGTGGGCCCACTGGCAAATGACGCCGCCGGGCGCCAAACGCTCGCGGGCGCCCGCGAAGAATTCGCGCGTGAAGAGCGCCGCGACGCCAGCGATCCAGGGGTTCGACGGTTCCGAAATGATCACGTCGTACTTGCGCTCGGACAGCAGCAGGTGCGAGCGCCCGTCGCCGACAATGAGCCGCGTCCGCGGATCGGCCAGTGCGCGATGGTTCTCGTTCTCGAAGAACGTCGATGCCTCGACGACTTCCGGCGAGATCTCCAGGATATCGACGTTCGAAACCGGATGGCTCAGCGCCGCGCCCGCCGTCACGCCGCTGCCAAGGCCGACGATGCCGACCGCGCGCGGGTTGTCGTGCAGCAGCAGCGGCAGGTGCCCAGCCAGCTTCTGGTTGATCATGTCGTAGCGGTTCGACGCGTCAACCTTTCCGTCCACCGCCAGCGTCGTGGTTCCGGTCAGTCGCCGGACCGAGACGGTCGCTGACGCGCCGTCGCGGTAGTAGAGGAGCTCGCCGGCCTTCAACTGCGCGTCGAGATCGAGCGTCTTCGGAATGAACGACGCATAGAGATAGGCGCCGCTCGACAGCAGATCGCGATCCCACGGTGGACTCAAACCGAGGACAACGACGGCGAGCGCCGTGGCGGCGAGGCCGCCGGTGCGGGCGCGTGAACCGAGCGGCGCGACGACGAGCGCCGTGAGCGCTGCCGCGATGAGGCCGAGGCTGACGATGATCAACGTGGCCTGGAGTCCGACCCAGGGGATGAACAGGAAACCGGCGGCAAGCGATCCAGCCACGTTGCCGATCGTATTGACCGCGTAGACTCGGCTGTAGACCCTGGCCGAAGACTCGCGGTTGGCACCGAGCATTGCCAGCGCGAGCGGAAACGCAGCGCCGAGACAGAACGCCGTCGGGACGATCAGGGCGATCGCGATCCACGCGCCCTGCGGCAGCGCCGTGCCGATGCTGGCGCCCGTCGCCAGTTCGTGGGCGATCGTCCGCGGTACCCAGCCGCCGGCGAGCGCCCCGGTCCAGCCGGCCGAAATCGCGGCGCCGGCGAGCGCGACGATCAGCCAGAGCGACGGGTGCCGCGACCAGCGAGCGACCAGCGCCCCGGCGGCCGATCCGATGGCCACGCCGGCGATGACCGCGGCGAGCGTCGCGGCAAAGGCATAGGTCGTCGGGCCGAGGATCAGCGAGAGGATCCGTGTCCAGACGATTTCATGCAGGAGTCCGGCACAGCCGGAGATTCCCAGAATCAACGCGGGGAGCCACGCGGGGACGGAGTCGATTGGAGCAGGAGCGGGTTCTTTAGGAGTTTGCTTCGATCGTTTGGATCGCGACATCGTCGGCGCGGAGTCAGACACCCGGCGTTTCTTGACGGTGTCCGACACCGCGCCGACTTCCGAATACTTGTCCGACACCGCTCCGACTTCTGAGCGTCTGGCACTCGACACGATCCACACTGCTCCCGCGGCGACGATGCTCGCGGTCATTCCGACGAGTACAGTTCCGGAAATCCCAATCGCGGGAATCAGCACGAAGCCGGCAAGAACAGCGCCGATCGCGGCGCCGGCGGTGTTGGCGGCGTAGAGCGCGCCGCTAGCGCTCGCGGGATTCGCGCTGTTCTCGGTGAACCAGCGAATCGCCATCGGAAAGGTCGCGCCGAGACAGGCGGCCGGCACGAACACGAGCACGAGACAGGACAGGAGCCGAACGGACGGGAACAACCAGCCGCCGGCGCCATCCTGGTAGGCCCATCGAAGAACCGGCGTCAAAGCGTCGAGCGCGAACGGCAGCAGAAATGCCGCTGTGGCGACGACGAGTTCGAGCCCGACGTAGGCGCGGAGCGCGCGGCGCGGCGCCAGACCGACGGCCACACGTCCTCCTGCGGCCGCGCCGACCGTCAGACCGCCAAGAAATGCCGCAACGACCGCGCTCGCGGCCGCCGTGGTGTGGCCGATGTGCAGGGTGAGAAGGCGCGTCCAGCTGACCTCATAGATCAGACCCGCCAGCCCCGAACAGATGTACGCGAGGAGAAACAGCCAGACCAAGACGCTTCAGTGTAATGGACGACCCACGAACGCGCTGAATCTCTTGACCGCGCGCGCAAGTGCGCGAGCGAACGCGCCGGAGCGGCGAGCGTACGTTTGCACTTCGAGATGCACGTCGGACTTACTGACACTCCGCCTCCAGGTGCCGGCGAGGACCGTGCCCCGGACGACGTAGTTGCTGAAGACGTCCGATCGCGCGGTGGCGCGCTCGAGGCGTCGATTGCGGAGCACGAGGTCGCGATCCTTGTAGGCGATCAGGTATTCGTCGTAGTTGGGAAGCAGATGAACGTCGGCAGCGGACGGTGGCACCCGGCCTTCGGGAGCAACGAACCAGTAGGTCAGTCCGCGGTCGACGATTCGTTCGAGTCGCGGCTGGATCATGTCCACACCAGTTTTCGCCTCTTTCATCGTCAGTCCGGACCACCACGCGAAGTCGCGCACGGTCGCCGGACCGCGGCTTTGAAAGTAGCGGCGGGTCATCTCCAGCAGCGCTTCGTTCCGTGTCATCGTCGCCTGGCGTGGCGCTCGTTGATCGAGCAGGGCATAGGTGAAGTGGACACCGCGGCGTGGACCGCTGCAGATCACGCCCTCGAGTTCCGCGTGCATCATCAGGTACGCGAGGCGGAGAGTGGCGGCGTGAATGCCTTTGGCCTCGAGCAGCACCGCGAGCTCGGTGCGCGTGCGCGTCTGGCCGTCGAGCGCGCGCTCCAGAATCGAGCGGCTGCGCGACAGCAGGCGCCGATCGAGTTGACACTGCCGGTACACGTAGGTGTTGGCCTGGTGCACGCGCGGCGCCGTCAGGAGAAGAATCCAGCGGATGTCGGCCGGTGTGACGAAGTGCCACGTCGGTCTGAGCGCGTGGGTTCGCAGGAGGCGTCCTTCGGCGAACGCGGTGTCGAGCGCGGCATCGGTCAGCTGGCTCGAACGCTGAGCCACTCCCCATTTCGCGCCGGCGTAGTCCTGCGACTGCACGGCGCCGAGCCAGGCGACGATTTCTTCCGGTGTGCGGCGCGCCGGCCGCGCGAGCCACTGATTGGCGATCCGGAGTCGGAGGATATCCAAGGTTGTGCTCAAATAGCGGGACGGAGGCGAACGTGACGATTATCGGCGAACTCATCAGCGAACTGGATCGCGAAGCGGCGCGCAGCGACCGCGCGCTCGAACAGGTGCCGGCGGGCCACGACGACTTCAAGCCGCATGAGAAGTCGATGGCCTTCGGCTATCTCGCGCATCTGGTGGCGACGATGCCGTCGTGGATTGCGATGATGCTGAATCAGGATTCGCTGGACCTGAATCCGCCCGGCGGCTCGAGCTACTCAGTACCGAAGGCGCAGACGAGCGCGCAGCTGATTGCGGCGCATCACAAAGCCCTCGCCGACGCCCGCGCGGCGCTGCAGAAGACCAGCGAGGCGCATCTCAAGACGAACTGGAAACTGCTGGTGGCCGGGAACACCGTCGCCGAGGCGTCCAGATACGAGATGATCCGTGACGCCATCAACCATCTGGCGCACCATCGCGGGCAGATGACCGTCTATCTGCGGCTGCTTGGCGCGAAGGTGCCGGCCCTGTACGGTCCGTCGGCGGACGACAAGCGATTCTGAATCTCGGACAGCCTGAAGCCTGTCCCTACCGGTGAAACGAAGCTCAACGTGATACCTGTTACCGACACACTCTCAATCGACGACAAAGATCTCGAGGAGCGGTTCGTGCGCGCCTCCGGTCCCGGCGGCCAGAACGTCAACAAGGTGGCGACAGCGGTCGAGCTGCGGTTCAACGTCGCCGCGTCGTCGCTGCCGCACGAGGTGAAGGATCGATTGGTGCGGCTCGCCGGCTCGCGCGTCAGTGCCGAGGGCGTCCTGGTCATCGACAGCCGCGCCTTTCGAACGCAGGTCCAGAACCGTGAAGCCGCACGCGAACGGTTGATCGCGCTGATCCGGCAGGCGGCGATTCGCCCGAAGACGCGGCGGCCCACCAAGCCGAAAGCGGGGGCGCGCGAAAGGCGCCTGGAGTCCAAGAAGCGCCGTGGTGACATCAAGAGTCAGCGTCGGCGGCGGGATGATGAGTAGCTAGGTCCGACCATCTCGCCCGGGGTCAGACACCCGGCGTCTACCGACGTTTCGGTGTCCGACCCCGCTTGGCCTGCCCGTCTTCCGGCCTGCCTTGCCCGCCCCGCCCGCCCCGCCCGCCCTGTAGAATCCCCCCATGCCGAAGCCTCGCTTCGTCGTTCTCATACTCCTTGCTCTGGCCGTGGCGGCGCCCGAAGCGCAGCGCGCGGTAGCTCCGAAACTCACCTCGCCGAAAATGGCGTTCGGCCACGACATCGGCGATGACTATTTCCTGGCCAACTACACGCAGTACGTGTCGTATCTCCGGACGCTCGACAAAGAGTCGGAGCGGATGACGGTTCAGGAGATCGGGAAGACCGAAGAAGGCCGTCCCGAGCTGATGGCGATCATCACGTCGCCGGAGAACCACAAGAAGCTCGCGCAGTACCGGGACATGAACCGGCGGCTGGCGCTGGCCGAGGATCTCACCGATGACCAGGCGCGTCAGCTGGCGCGCGACGGCAAGACCGTCGTGTGGATAGACGGCGGTCTGCACGCGACCGAGGTGCTGGGCGCGCAGCAGCTGATCGAAACGATCTACCGGCTCAATTCGCAGACCGATACAGAGACGCTGCGGATCCTGAACGACGTGATCGTGCTGTGCGTGCTGATCAATCCCGACGGCATGGAGCTGGTGTCCGACTGGTACATGCGCGAGAAGGACGAGCGGCGCCGTTCGATGGCGGGCGTGCCGCGGCTGTATCAGAAGTACATCGGCCACGACGACAACCGTGACTTCTACATGATGAACATGTCGGAGAGCACGAACGCCAACCGCGTGATGTACCGCGAGTGGTATCCGGCGATCATGTACAACCACCATCAGACCGGGCCGGCCGGCGCGGTGCTGTTCGCGCCGCCGTTCCGCGATCCGTTCAACTACCACTTCGATCCGCTGGTGGTGCTCGGCATCGACATGGTCGGCGCGGCGATTCACACCCGGCTGGCGGTCGAAGGCAAGCCGGGTGCGGTGATGCGCAGTGGCGCGGCGTACTCCACCTGGTTCAACGGCGGCGTCCGGACGACGTCGTACTTCCACAACCAGATTGGCATCCTCACGGAGATGATCGGCAATCCGACGCCGGTCGAGATCCCGTTCGTCGCCGACATGCAGCTGCCGCGCGGCGATGTTCCGAATCCGATCGCGCCGCAGACCTGGCACTTCCGGCAGTCGATCGAGTATTCGATGACCACCAACTGGGCGATTCTCGATCTCGCGTCGAAGCGCAAGGACGACTTCCTCTTCAACATGTACAAGATGGGGAAGAACGCGATCGACAAGGGCAGCCGCGATCACTGGACGATGCATCCGAAGCGGATTGCGGCGGCGAAGATGGCGATGGATGCGCCCGGCGGCCGCGGCGTCCCGGGCCGCGGCGCCGAGGTCTACGCGAGCGTGCTCCACGATCCGAAGACGCGGGATCCGCGCGGCTTCATCGTGCCGTCGAGCCAGGCGGACTTTCTGACCGCGACCAAGTTCGTCAACACGCTGATGAAGGCCGGCGTGGTCGTCCATCGCGCCACGGCGCCGTTTACGGTCGCCGGGAAATCCTATCCGGCCGGTTCGTACGTCGTGAAGGCCGCGCAGGCGTTTCGCGCGCACCTGATGGACATGTTCGAGCCGCAGGATCATCCGGACGACATTCCCTACCCGGGCGGCCCGCCGCGGCCGCCCTACGACGTCACCGGCTACAACATCGCCTACTCGATGGGCGTCGAGTTCGATCGGATCCTCGACGGCTTCGACGGTCCGTTCGAGAAGCTGACCGATGTCATCCCGCCGCCTGCGTCAACGTTCACCGCGGCGCCGGCCGGCGGCGGTTATCTCCTCAGTCACCAGGTGAACGACGCGTTCGTGGCCGTCAACCGGCTGCTCAAGGCGGGCGACGAGGTGTACTGGCTCAAGGCGGCGTCGACGATCAACGGACACAGTTATCCGGCGGGCACGATGTACGTGCCGGCCAGGCCGTCGACGCTGGCGATCGTCGAGAAGCTGGCAACGGAGAAGGGGCTGACGTTCGATCCGGTGGCCGCGGCGCCGGGCGGCGAGAAGATGAAACTGCGGCCGGTCAGGATCGGCCTGTGGGATCAGTACGGCGGCTCGATGCCGTCCGGCTGGACGCGGTGGATCTTCGAGCAGTACGAGTTCCCGTTCGAGGTCGTCTTCCCGCAGGCGCTCGATGCCGGCAACCTCAATGCGAAGTTCGACGTGCTGGTCTTCGTCGACGGCGCCATTCCGGCGCGCGACCTGGCGACGACGGGCGGCCAGCCGCAGGCCGAGACCATTCCCGCCGAATTCCGGCCGTGGCTGGGTCGCGTGTCGGTGGCGCGCACCGTGCCGGAATTGAAGAAATTCGTCGAGAACGGTGGCACGATCCTGACGATCGGCTCGTCGACCGTGCTCGGCCGGCAGCTCGATCTGCCGATCCGGGACGCGCTCGTCGAACGCGTCGGCAACATGGAGCGGCCGCTGCCGCGCGAGAAGTACTACATTCCCGGCTCGATTCTCGAGGCCCGTATCGACAACACGCATCCGCTCGCCTACGGCATGGGGACGCGGGCAATGGTGTTCTTCGACGAGAGCCCGGCCTTCCGTCTGCAGCCGGAGGCGTCGCTCAAAGGCATCCGGCCGGTGGCGTGGTACGAAGACGCGACGCCGCTCCGCAGCGGCTGGGCCTGGGGCCAGCAGCATCTCGATCAGGCGGTGTCGATCGCCGAGGCGCCGGTGGGGAAGGGCCGTCTGGTGATGTACGGCAACGAGGTCGCGTGGCGCGCGCAGCCGCACGGCACGTTCAAGCTGCTGTTCAACGGCATTTATTACGGCTCCGCTACCGCTTTGCCGTAGTAGTCGCCAGTGCCCAAGTTCTCAAGTGCCAGAGCACGGTTGCTCAATGCGACTGGCGACTTGAGCACTTGCGACCGAGGACGACACGAGCATGCGTTACGCTCGTCCGGCAAACTCCTTCGTCTCGGTGTGCACCTTGACCCGATCGCCTTCCTTCACGAACAGCGGCACTCTGATTTCGAGTCCGGTTTCGAGCGTGGCCGCCTTGGTGACGCTGCCGCTGCTGGTGTCGCCGCGGACCGCCGGCTCGGTGTAGGTGACGGCGAGCTCGACGTGCGGCGGAAACTGTACGCCGATCGGGTTGCCGTTGTACTTGTGGATCTGCACCAGCACGTTGTCGACCAGCAGCAGCCGATCGTCGCCGACCGTTTCCGGTGACAGCGTCAGCGTCTCGTAGCTCTCCTGGTCCATGAAGTTGTACCCGTGGTTGTCGGTGTAGAGGTACGTGGCATCGATGCTGACGAGATCGGGCTCGTTGAACTTCTCGCCGGCCTTGAAGGTGCGGTCGAACACGGCGCGGGTCAGCAGGTTGCGCATCTTCACCCGCACCAGCGTCTGACCGCCGCGCGCGGTCGGCCGTGAGATCTCGACTTCCAGACAGTGATAGGGGGCGTTCTCGTACTCGAAAAACATCTTGCGCTTGATGTCGATCGCTTCAATCAGGCTGGGCATCGCTTGATCATAAGGGCAGGCGGGGCTGGCCGGGCAGGCGGGGCTGGCAGGGTGGCCAGGCGGGCCAGGCGGGGTCGGACACCGGAACGATCACCGGGTGTCTGACCCCGAGCCGTGTGGTCGAAAACAGTCGAGTGAGGCCGCCAAGTTGTGAGAAGGCCGTGACACGTCAAAAGGGATAAGCTGTCGCGCATGACGATCACACGCATCACCGTACTGGCCGGCCTGTTCGCTGCTGCCGGCGGGTCGCTCTGGCTGCAGGATTCGCGCGGGGCGCTGGCCCAGGCACCAGGACCCAAGCACCGGATGACCAAGATCACGGAGACCGTCTATCGCGCCGACGCACCCGGCACGCCGGGGATCAATTCGACCTCCTGGGTCTTCATCAACGACCAGGACGTGCTCGTCACCGACTCGGAAGGCTCACCGGCCTCGGCGCGTTCGCTGCTCGCTGGCGTGGCCAGCGTCACCGACAAGCCGGTGCGCTATCTGGTCGACACGCACTTCCACATCGACCATGCCTACGGCAACGCGGCGCTTCCAGCCTCGGTGCAGATCATCGGGAGCGGTTTCACGCACCGGATGTTGACCGGTCCGGAGGCGCGGCAGGGCGTGACCTTCAAGAACTTCGTCGATCCGATGCCTGGCCGCATCGAGACGCTCAAGCAGCAGATTGCCGCAGAAGCCGATCCGCAGCGCAAGGCGACGCTGCAGGCGCAGCTGGCGGCCCAGGAGGCGACGCTGGCCGTCTATTCCGGCAACTTTCCGCTGCAGGCGCCGAACGTGACCGTGAACGGTTCGCTGTCGGTGTGGTCCGGGAAGAAGGAATTCCAAATCATGTGGCTCGGCCGCGCGCACACGGCGGGCGATCTGGTCGTCTACGTCCCCTCGGAAAAAGTGGCGGCCAACGGCGACATCCTGTTCAAGGCGACCGTCGGCTGGCAGGGTGACGCGTTCCCCAACGATCATCCCGCCACGCTCGACGCGTTGAAGAAGCTCGATCTCGAGCTGCTGCTGCCGGGCCACGGCGATCACATCCAGGGGCGCGCGGCGATCGACACGGCGATCACCAACATGCAGAACTATCTGCGCGAAGAGTGGCGTCAGGCGAGCGAGGCCAAGCGCGCCGGCGCCACGCCCGACGACGCCTTGAAGCGGATGGACATGAGCCGCTTCCGCGATGCCTACGGCAACGGCGTCACGCCGAGCCTCGCGGCGATTCGGCGGATCTACGAGATCCTTGATGGGAAGGCGGTCATGTGAACGGTGCGCCGTGCACGGTGCACGGTGCACGGTGCTGGTGCCGCGTGCGCGGTGCTGGGCGCGCGGTGCGGCACACGACGCTTGTTTCTTGAGTCGTGTGCCGGCGCGCGAGAAATGCGAGCGCGCCGCACCGAGCACGTCGCACCACGCACCGAGCACCTGCACCCTGCACCCTGCACCCTGCACCGCGCACCTAGCACCTATCACCGGCACTGACATGTCAACCCGCCTCTATCTCGTCCGTCACGGCGCCACTCAGGAAGTCAGCGAGGATCGTTTTTCCGGCACCATCGACGTGCCGTTGTCGGACGTCGGGCGCGAACAGGCGGCGCGGCTGAATGCACGGCTGTCCGCCGAACGGTTCGCTGCGGTCTATGCGAGCCCGCTGATTCGTGCGCAGGACACGGCCCGAGTCGCTTCAAGCGGCTGGAATCTCGACGTGCGACCGGCCGAGGCTTTGCGTGAGATCGGTCATGGCCACTGGGAAGGGTTGCGGCGGCGGGAGGTCGAGGAACGATTCGCCCGCGAATTCGCCTTGTGGGAGGAAGACCCGTTCACCTTTGCGCCGACCGGTGGTGAGTCGGGCGCGGCTGTGCTCGCCCGCGCCCTCCCCGCGGTCCGCACGATCGTCGAATCGCATCCCGATCAGCACGTGCTCGTGGTGTCGCACAAGGCGACGATTCGACTGATTTTGTGCGGTCTCCTTGGCATCGACGCCCGCGGCTACCGCGATCGGCTCGACCAGGCGCCCGCCTGCGTGAACATCCTGGACTTCAAGGACGCGGTGCACACCCGCCTGATCCTGTTCAACGACACCTCTCACTATCAGACGAACGCGCCGCCGGAGCAGGCGCATCTCTCGACGTGGTGGCACGGGGCGTAGACGAAACGGTGCGCGGTGCGGCGTGCACGGTGCACGGTGCTGGTGCCGGGTGCGCGGTTGCTGTCCCGAACTTGTCGTGCGTGGTGCGCGCCGCGCCGATGATCAGAGCACAACGGCGGCGCGCGCGCACCGAGCACCTGTCACGCCGCACTCAGCACCTGCACCGTGCACCGTGCACCCAGCACCTGGCACCTCGCACCGAACCGTGGGCGCGCTCGCGCTATCGCCATCGCCCATCAACGTAGTACCAGCCCTTGCGCCCCTTCTCCCAGTGTCCCTTCATCCAGACGGCTTTCGCGCGAGGTTTCGCGGTCCAGCGTCCAGGTACCCAGTAGTAGCCGCGGCCGTTCCAGCGCTGGTAGCCGTCGATCCAGACGTAGCCAGGGCCCGGAGCGGCGAGGCGGGCCTCGATGATCGGCGGCGGCGGTCCGACGTTGACGTAGACGCGCCCGCGCGCGGGTGCGCACGCGGCGCTCAACGCCGCGCTCAGCACGACCGCCGAGAAGATCTGAGCAACTCTTCGATTCCGCATCTCAACCTCCTCCGCAACTTCTTTCAAGAGTGAGACCAACCGACCGTCGCCGACGTTACGTGCTCCGGTGTCGGTAATCTGGTGCTCCGGCCGCACTTAGCACTCTCGCACCTCGCACCGTACGGATCAGTCCTGTCCCCCGTGCGATACTGAGCCGTCCGCTTTCATGGCCGGCGCCGACGCTCCACAAATCCCAGCATCACCGCAAGCCGGAACCCTCGCCTTCATGCTGCGGGCGTTCCGGTATCGCAACTACCGGCTCTTCTTCGGCGGACAAATCGTCTCGCTCACGGGCACCTGGATCACGACGACGGCGACGAGCTGGCTGGTCTACCGGCTCACCGGCTCGGCGCTACTCCTCGGCGTCGTCGGATTCGCGTCGCAGTTCCCCTCATTCCTGCTCACACCGTTTGCCGGAATCTTCGTGGACCGCTGGAACCGCCATCGGCTGTTGATGGCCACGCAGACGCTCTCGATGCTCCAGTCGTTCGCGATGGCGGCGTTGACGCTGTCGGGAAGGATGACGATCCCGTGGCTGATCGGGTTGAGCGTCTTTCAAGGCCTCGTCAACGCCTTCGATCTGCCGGGCCGCCAGGCATTCGTCGTCACCCTGGTCGAGGATCGCCGTGATCTCGGCAACGCGATCGCGCTGAACTCGTCGATGTTCAACGCCGCACGGCTCCTCGGACCGAGCCTGGCCGCGGCGATCATCGACGTGGCCAACGAGGGCTGGTGCTTTCTGTTCGACGGCGTGAGCTTCCTGGCGGTGCTCGCCTCGCTCGCGGCCATGCGGGTCACGCCGCACCAGAAGGCGCCGAGTACCGGCGTCAGTCCGTTGGCGCAGCTCAAAGAGGGGTTCGACTACGCGTATCAGTCGCGCGCGATTCGCTCGGTCATCACGCTCATCGCCCTGGTCTGCCTGGTCGGCGTTCCCTACATCGTCCTGATTCCGGTGTTCGCGACGACGATCTTGCACGGCGGGCCGCACACGCTCGGGTTCCTGATGGGCGCGTCGGGCGGCGGTGCGCTCCTCGGTGCGCTGTGGATGGCCTCGCGCCGGTCGATCACCGGACTCGAGCGGCTGATTCCCGCCGCGGCCGCGCTCTTCGGCGGCGGACTGATCGGCTTCAGCTTCTCACGCGTCCTGGCGCTGTCGATTGCGTTGATGGTCGTCACCAGCTTCGGCTTCATGGTGCAGGTGGCCTCCAGCAACACGCTCCTTCAGACCGTCGTCGAGGATTCCAAACGCGGCCGCGTGCTCGGATTCTTCCTGATGGCCTACTTTGGAACGACGCCGTTCGGGAGTTTGATGGCCGGGTCGTTGTCTGAGCGGATCGGCGCGCCGTGGACGCTCGCGCTCGGTGGCGCCTGTTGCATCGCCGCCGCGATCTGGTTCGCGAGCAACCTGCACGCCTTCGATGCTGAGCTGGTAGGGTCAGACAGGGGCCAGCCTGTTGTCTGACACCGACCTGGCACCAGCCTGACCCTAGTCAGCCTCAGCTTAGAGCGACGCGATGTCGGCGCGCGCTTCGGCCCGCGCCCGATCGGCTTCGACGGCCGCGTTCACGTCGGGTTTCAGTTCGCTGATCGCGTCCGCCAGCGATTTGCCTTTCTCGACGAGCCGATGCTTCAGGACCATGAACGGGACGTCGAGGTTCTGCGAGGCGTGGGCGACCGACGCAAAGTCTTCCGCGTTCGCAAAACCTTCCGACACGATGTCCATGTTGGCGCCCCGATTGAGCAGCGGTCTGATGCGCTCGTGCAGGGACGTTACGTTGACAGAGACGGTCGGGACGACCGGTGCGAAGGTTGTCGTCGCCGGGGCCGTTTCAGCTCGCCTTGGCGCAGCGACGCGGATCGGGCGCCTCACTGGCTCAGGCACGGCGACGGTTGCTTCCGGCGACCGATCACTCAACGGCGCGACCGCATCTGGCGCAATGCGAGGTTCCCGGGCCGTAACCGCGGTGCCGATCCAGACGCCGGCTGCGAATGTCGCGACGAAGCCGGCCGTGAGACCGGCAAGTTTGCCTCCACCCATGAGCTCACCTCCATGCTTGAGTTTCACCGAGTGGATGTGGTGCAAGAGTCGTGACGAATCCGACTCAACGGACAGGCTAAAGCCTGTCCCTACCGCTGAGACTGAAGCCACCGCTGAGACTGAAGCCGGACTCTAGAGCGGGACATTTTTCAGCAGCAGCTCGGCGTAGCGCTGAATCATCCAGACGACGCGCTCGAAGAGGTTGGTGATTCTCAATAACAGCGCTTTCTCCTGGGTCGTGAGCGCCTGTTCGGGCGCGAGATGCATATTGCGGATGCCGGCCATCATCTCGCCGCGGTCGCTGCTCAGATTGAAGACCAGTTCGGCGCGATCGCGGTCCAGCGTCCGCGCCGCATCGCCGGCGAACATCAGCAGGAAGTCCAGCGCCTCGACGAAATTGCCAATCAGCGCGTCGAGCTTGGCGATGTCCTCGGTTGCTTCGATACTGGTCGCGAGCTGGTGCAGGGAGTCTTCGATCAGCTCGAGCAGCTTCTGGCGATTGTGCACGTTGCTGAGGCGTCCCGAGGTGGCTTCGTCCACGTGTTTGCCGACAATCGCGATGCAGAAGTGATCGATTTCGAGAAACAGGACGCTGAAACTGCGGCGCAGCGACGCGGCGTCGAAGTCGTGGCGCTCGGTCCGCTCCGCCCGCACCAGCGACAGATATTTGCGCGTGTTCTTCAGCACGCGCATCTGCTCGCGCTCGAGCAGGTCGATCGCCGTTTCCGGATCTTCGGCCGCTTCCATGTTGACGTATTTCGGATTCGAGAGCTGGTCGGTCTCGCTCGAGGGCCACGACTTCGCGACCAGCGCCTCGATCGGTTTCGCGAAAACCGCCGCGGCCGCCGCCATGGTACCGTTCAGAAGAAAGTTGACGGTGGCGAGTTGGAACGGCACGTCCTTCACGATCTTTGCGACGAGGGCCTGTACCAGCGGGATGTTGAACAGATCCTCGACGTAGAAGAGCGTCAGGAACAGGGTCGTGCCGGCAATCTTGAATCCGTCCTGGAAGCGGGCGACCTGCCGCAGCGTGCCGGTGCCGCCGCGGGTCAGCAGCATCCGCATCAGGGTCGAACCCAGGTTCGCGCCGTAGATCATCGTCATCGCTTCGGGCCGGGCGACGAGGCCGGCGTCGGCGAGCGCGACCGACATCACCGCCACGGCGGTCGTCGACTGCGTGAGGAACGAGGCCAGCGTGCCGAGCCCGAACGCCATCAGCGTCGATCCATTCCACGATCGCAGGAAGCGCGAAAACCAGTTCGCCTGTTCGAGGCCTGCGGCCGCCGCCGTCATGAGGTCGCTGCTGTAGAGCAGCAGCGCCACGCCGAGGACGACTGACCCGATGGCCCGCCAGCGGAACTCGTGGGACATCGAGAACGAAATGCCCGACACGCCGACTGCCAGGAGCACGATGACGCGGATGTCGAGCGCGGTGGCGAAGACCAGTGCCGTCGTGCCGAGGTTCGCGAAGGCGACGATCGGCAGCGCCTGACCGAGCGCGATCATCCCGGTCGATGCCATGCTGCCCAGCACGACCGTGACCGCCGATGTGCTCTGCATGATCGCGCCCGAGGCAAGACCGATCAGCGCGCACGACAGTCGGCTCTTGGTCGAGCGTCGGATCAGCGATCGCAACGTTCGTGACGTGCTCTCCTGAAGTCCGCGGCTGATGAGATCGAGGCCGAGGAAGCAGATGCCGACGCTCGCCGTCAGCAGCGCGAAGACGCTGTTCATGAGCCGCCGCTCATTATGGACGAGGTGGCTCGTCGATGTTCGAATCGCATGGGAGCAGCGTTGATGCCTTCAAGTATGCTTAGCAACTTTCATTGAGGACCCTTCCATGCCACCAGGACATCCCAAACGCTCGCTGATTCTTGCCGGCGGCGGCCTCAAAGTCGCGTTTCAGGCCGGCGTGCTGCAGGTCTGGCTCGACGAAGCAGGCCTCACGTTCGATCACGTCGACGGCGCCAGCGGCGGCGTCTTCAATCTGGCGATGATGTGTCAGGGTCTGAGCGGCCGGCAGATCGCGGACAACTGGCGCAAGACCAATCCCGCCGATGGCGTCAGCGTGAATTTTCCGCGCCTCGGGCAGCTCGAGATGGCGTCGTCGATGTTCACGATGGACGCCTATCGCAACAAGGTCTTCCCGAACGTCTGGAAGCTCGATTGGCCGAAGATCAACGCGTCGCCGATCGACGCCACGTTCAACGTCTACAACTTCACCCAGCACGAGCTCGAAGTGCTGACGCCGGCGCAGATGACGGAGGACATGCTCTGCGCGTGCGTCTCGCTGCCGATGTGGTTCCCGCCGGTCGAGATGAACGGCGATACCTACATCGATCCGGTGTACGTGACCGACGCCAACATCGAGGAGGCGCTCAATCGCGGTGCCGACGAAATCTGGGTGATCTGGACGGTGAGCCGCGCGGGCACCTGGAAGAATGGTTTCGTCAACAACTACTTCCAGATCATCGAGACCGCGGCGAACGGCAACTACAACCGCCTCAAGCACCGCATCGAGGCCAACAATCGCAAGCAGGCCGCCGGCCAGCAGGGCGAGTACGGCCGCCACATCGAGCTGAAGGAGCTGGCCTTCGAAGTCTCGATGCACTATCTGATCAACCTGAGTCCCGACCGGATGATCGAAGCGGTGAACTTCGGAGTCAAGGCCGGACGCGAGTGGTGCCAGGCCAACGGCATCGCGTTCAACCCGCTGCCCGATCCGCCGCCGCCGCCCGCTCAGAAGGCCATCTCGCTCGAGTTCACCGAGCAGATGAAGGGATTCCTGACGAAGGGCACGGCCAATTTCCAGGAAGGGTTCGACACCGGAAAGAGGAACAAGTCCGACTCGATGGTCAAGCTCACGATCCACACCGACAACGTCGCCCACTTCGCGCAGGATCCCCATCACGCCGCCACGGCGAGCGGCTACTTCAAGTCGACGCTCTTCGGCGGCAAGCGCGATGTCGAGAAGGGATTCTTCGAGCTGTTCGTCGATCAGGCGGATCCGACCCGAAAGCGGATGAATTACCGTCTGTGGTTCACCGACGACCACGGCCAGAAGCTGACGATGCTCGGCTTCAAGGACGTCAAAGACGATCAGGGGCCCGACGAGTGGGAAGACACGACGACGCTCTTCACACGCGTGATGAAAGGCCATCTCATGCCGGCCGACGATGCCGGCGCGGAGCTGCTGGCGGCCGGCATCATCAAGATTCAGCCGCTCGATTTCCTGGCGCAGATGACCACGTTCCGGCTCAAAGGCGGATCGATCGCCGATCAGCTCGGCGCGCTGACGCAGTTCGGCCGTCTGTTCATGGGCAAGCTGTGGGATGTCTACGGCCAGAACGTGCTGCCGTTTGGACCCATCTAGTCCTTGGTCCCTGGTCCTTGGTGCTTAGTCCGTCCGTGGTCCTTGGTCCTTAGTGCGTGTGAGAGTGCGACATGGCATTTGACGTCATCGTGATTGGCAGCGGATTCGGCGGCGCGATTACTGCGTGCCGTCTCGCGGAAAGCGGTCGAAAGGTGCTCGTCCTCGAGCGCGGCCGGCGGTGGAACAACAAGAACTTTCCCCGCAAGCCCACCGATCCGTGGGTGTGGGACAACCGGAACCCCGAGAAGTTCTCGGGCTGGATGGATGTCCGTGCGTTCGGCGGCATGACGGTCGCGCAGGGGGCCGCCGTCGGCGGCGGCTCGCACGTCTACGCCAACATCTCCTGCGAAGCGCCGGCGCGGATTTTCGAGCGCGGCTGGCCGCCGGAAGTCCGCTTTGCCGACCTCAAACCGCACTACGACACCGTCAAGAAGGTGATGAACGTCCAGGAAGTACCGGACAACCAGTGGACGGCGCGGATGAAGCTGATGAAGGAGGCCGCCGAGAAGGCCGGCTTCGGCAATCGCTTTCAGAAGCTCGAGCTCGCGGTGAACTTCGATCCTGACTGGACCTACGACCGCTTTGGCGAAGGGGTTGCGGCGTCGAAGATCGGCCCGAACGCGCACGGCGCCGAGCAGGGCACCTGTGTGCATCTCGCCAACTGCGATTTCGGCTGCGAGGTCCACGCCAAGAACACGCTCGACCGCAATTACCTCTGGCTCGCGGAGGAGAAGCACCACGCGGACGTCCGCCCGCTGCACATCGTCACCAACATCGAGCCCGTAGGCGCAGCCGGCTATCGGGTCTCGTTCGACGACATCGCGAGCGGCGTGCGAAAAGCCGGATCGGAGACCGCCAAGACCGTGATCCTCGCGGCTGGTTCACTCGGTTCGACGGAACTGCTGCTGCGCTGCCGAGACGAGTCGAAGTCGCTTCCGGACATCAGCCAGAGGCTGGGTGTCGGCTGGAGCAGCAACGGCGACTTCCTGACGCCGGCGATCCACAACGGGCGGCACGTCGATCCGACCAAGGGTCCGACCATCTGCAGCGCGATCAACTTCCTCGACGGCAGTCAGAACGGGAAGATTTTCTGGATCGAGGACGGCGGCTTTCCGAGCTTCTCCGTGCAGTCGATGGCCGACGATGGCAGCACGCCGGGAATTGGGCGTGCGTTCCAGGCCTTCATGCTGCAGATTCAACGCGGGCTGCAGGAGGCCGAGCCGTTCAAGGACATCATGCCGTGGTTCGCACAGGGCGTGGACGCCGCCAACGGCACCTTGAACTTGAGGCCGCAGTTGAACGGCAAGAAGGAACTCGGTCTCGACTGGAACATTCAGCAGTCCAAGCCGGTGATGGACACCATCGTCGCCATGCATCAGACCTTGTCCAAGGCGACGGGCGGCCGGGCGATTGTGCCGCTGCCGTGGGTCTTCGGCAACAACCTCGTGACCCCGCATCCGCTCGGCGGCTGCAAGATGGGCACGTCGGCCAAGAACGGCGTGGTCGATCATCGCGGCGAAGTGTTCGGGTACAAGGGCCTCTACGTCGCCGACGGCGCGATCGTTCCGACAGCGCTCGGAGTGAACCCGTCACGGACGATCGGAGCGCTCGCTGAGCGGATCGCCTCGCTGATTGTTGCTGGACACTGATCGAGAGATGCGGCGTGCGCGGTGCAGGGTGCATGGTGCACGGTGCAGGTGACTGGTGCTCGGTGCGGGGTGCATGGTGCGCGCGCGTCGCACAGTTCTTCTTGATCAGCGGTGCGACGCGCGCACCTCGCACGCACACGTAGCCATCCTCACCGCGCACTCAGCACCAGCACCTGGCACTGTGCACGGTGCACTCCGCACCAGCTTGTCAGCGGTACACTCCCCACGCTAAGCTGGCCGCACGCTTCCCAGCGCGCGACCTTCTACTCGTGGAGACGTGAGAATGACCGTGTCAATTCGCAGATTGGTACTGATGGCGGTGTTGGTAGTCGCTCCGGTGTCGGCACAGGCGCAGGACGCAGGGAAAATCAGTTTTCAGAGCGTCGGGATTTTTTGGGGAGCCGAGCTCGACAACGACGAGAACTGGATGACGCTCGGGCTCGACACGCGCGTCGCGTTGGGGACGAAGGATCTCGAGCTCAATCCGCGCTTCGGGTACCGTTCGTTCGACGGCGGCCAGTTTTCGCAGATCGATATCAACGTGCTGCAGAACTACGTGCTCGCCAACCCCGGCCGGTTTCGTCCGTTTGTCGGCGCCGGCGCGGCGCTTCGTCATATGGGTGTCGATGTCGGCGACGGCGACACGTCGGTCGGCCTCAACCTGATCTCCGGCACTCGCCTCGTGATGAGCAACGGCGCCCACTACGAACCGTTCGCCCATTTCCAGTACACGGTCATCAAGAGCCAGCCGAATCCGTTCTCCGTCGTCGTCGGCGTGTCGTTCACGCTCAACTAGCGGCGCGGCCGCCGCTGGCAGCGTGGTGTCACCCGGATCTCCATGATTCCTCCGGCCCTCGTGGTACCATCCGGCGGATCGTGGAGAGTCCGGTGACCGAGACGCAACCTCGCGGACACATCATCGGCAGAACCGCAGCGTGGTTGCGCGAGCGGCCGGCGCTGGCGCGCTTCGCGCTGCAGTGTGTGCCGGACGTCCCCTTCAAGATCACCATCGATCCGATCGGTCCGTTCTACATCCGTCTGCGCCGGCACCGTTCGTTCTGGCTGCGCGATCCGTTGACCCACGAGCGTGTGGTGTTCGGCGCGCTCCAGCGGCTGGTGCGGCCGGGGGACGTGGTCTACGACGTCGGCGCGAACGTCGGACTGTACGCGCGGTTTCTCGTCCAGGCCTTTGGCGCGTCCAAGGTGTTCGCCTTCGAACCGATGCGCACGAACATCGAGCTGCTCGAGAAGAACATCGCCCTCGAGCCGGCGGCGGCCGGGCGGGTGAGCGTCATCACGTTCGCGCTCGGCGACTCGGACGGCGAAGAGCTCCTGCAGGTCGACGATGTGATGTCGGCGTCGGCGTCGCTCGACAAAGTGCGGCAGGGGCGGCCCGCCGAAGGGCGTGAGATGCTCGGTCTCCCGCCGGTGACTGAAAAAGTTGTCGTCAAGCGGCTCGACACGGTGCTCGAGCAGCAATCGCTCGCGCCGCCGAATCTCATCAAGGTCGATATCGAAGGCGCCGAGCTGATGTTCCTCCACGGCGCCGCCCGGACGCTCGCCAAACACAAGCCGCGGCTGATCATGGAAATGCACGCCACGCCGACGACGAGAAGCGTGCTGGAGATCCTCGAGCGTCACGGCTACGCGACGTACGGGTTCGTCAAGAACGGCGACCGCAAGGTCTGGCGCGCCGTACGAGCGTCCGACGTCCGCGACGATGCGGATGTCTACGATCTGCATCATGTGTTCGCGGCGCCCGACGCGGACGTGCTGAGGCAGGCGCCGGAACCCTATCGGCGTTGATTGATCTATCGCGCCGGCGTGCTGGTCATGACCCGCACGTCCGTGAACCCTTTGGCCGCAAGGGTGGCTTTCGCGGACTCCGCCTCGCCTGAAGTCGGATAGGGCCCGACGATCACCAGAATCCACGTGCCAGTGGAATCCGGTCGCGTTGACACCGGGAGATTTGCCGCGGCCAGGTCGTCGGCGACCGAGTCGGCGCGCTGCGACGTCCTGAATGACGCGACGGCAATTTCATAACTGACGGCACTCGCCGCGCCGGCACTTCGCGCTGCCGCTGCAGGGGCCGCCGCCGGACTGCTGGCCGGCGGACTCCCGACTGGCGGACTGCCGACTGACGGACTGGCGGCCGGCGTACCGCCGGCTGGCGCACTGCCGGCTGGCGCACTGCCAACTGACGGGCTGCCTACTGACGGGCTGCCTACTGACGGACTGCCGACTGGCGGACTGACGACTGGCGGACTGACGACTGACGGGCTGCCCGTCGCCGGGGAGGCGTTCTGCGAGCGCATCCACCAGAGTCCACCGCCGGCCGCGGCCGCGATCACGAGCGCGGCCGCGAACGCAACGAGGCGTCCCGTGCCGAAACGCTGGCGGGCCGGAACGGCGAGGCGCAGGTGCCGCGCTGCCGACACGACCGCGCGGCGGTCGATGACCGTCAGTTGTCTGTCATAGCCCGCCTGGAGTGCACGGTCGCAGAGGGTGTTCACCAGCCGTGGAATGCCGTGCGAGACGGCGACGACCGCGGCCATCGCCTCGCTCGAAAAGGACACCGGCTCCGGCGGGCTGACGTGGTCTTTGTCCTTGTCCGCGATCACGCCCTCCGGCAGCTCCGCCGCGACTGCCAGGCGGCGCTCGACGTATTCGGCCACTTCGGTCTTGGAAAGCCTGGTCAGCCGGCAGCGGCGGGCGATGCGCTGCGCGAGCTGGCGTAACTCCGGACGCCGCAGAAGCCGTGTCAGCGACGGCTGCCCGACCAGCACGATCTGCAGCAGCTTGGCTTCGTCGGTTTCGAAATTGGCGAGCAGGCGGATTTCTTCGAGGACGGCCGGGTTGAGATGCTGCGCTTCGTCGATCAGAATGACCGCTTGCGCATCAAGCGGGATGAGCGACGCCAGAAACTGCTGCAGCGTCGTCACCATCTTGTGGCGCGACGCGTCGGTCACCGGGACGGCGTTGGCGTCGCCCGGTGTCATCAAGCCGAAATCGGTGAGGACATGCGTCAGCAGTTCCTCGATCGTCACCATCGGATCGAGAACGACTGACAGGAAGGTGCGTCGTTCGAAGCCGGCGAGGAGCGTCCGGCACAACATGGTCTTTCCGGTGCCGACTTCGCCGGTGACGACCACCAGGCCTTCGCGGTGATTGAGCGCGGAGGTGACTTCCTGCAGCGCGTGGGTGTGCGAGGCGCTCTGAAACGCAAAGCGGAGGTCCGGCGTCAGGCTGAACGGCCGCGCGTGGAGACCGTAGTAGGTCTCCCACGGCGACAGCGATGTCGGCACTGATTTGATCATCCGGTGGGCCCGCGCGTCTTTCATTATAGTGACCGCGCACCGACTTCAGAGGGGAACCCATGGCGAAGACCGCGACGCATCAGGTGATGAGCGACCGCGCGCTCAATCGCGCAACGCTGGCGAGGCAGCTGCTGCTCGCCCGCGCCCGCGTCGCGCCGGCCGCCGCCATCGAACGGCTCGCCGGCATGCAGGCGCAGCTGGCGCGGCCGCCTTTCGTGGGGCTCTGGACGCGTCTCGAAGACTTTGCCCGCGCCGATCTCCTGCGCCTCCTCGAGCGCCGCGAGGTGGTGCGCGGGACGCTGATGCGCGCGACGATTCACCTGGTCACGAGAGACGACTACCTGGCGATGCGGCCGGCCATTCAACCGGTTCTCGACAAGCTTATGACGGGCGTGCTCGGCAAGGCGGCCGACACGATGGACATCGCCGGCATCGTGAAGGCGGCGCGGGCTCATGTCGGACGCCAGCCGTGCACATTCGAGGTCATGCGGCAGCATCTCCTGACGCGCTACCCGGCGCTGAACGACCGGGCGATGGGACTGATCGTCCGCGCGCGGCTGCCGCTCGTGCAGGTGCCGGTGGATGCGGCGGCGTGGGGCTACCCCGCAGCCGCCGATTTCGCGGTCGCGGAAACGTTTCTCGGTGAGAAGGTGGCGGCGTCGGGCCCGGCCGCCGCGCTCGCGGTCCGCTACCTTGCCGCCTTCGGGCCCGCTTCGGTGCAGGACTTCCAGACCTGGTCCGGCCTGCACACGGCGCGTCCGGTGTTCGAGGAACTGCGTCCGAAGCTGGTCGCCTTCGTCGACGCCCGCGGCCGGGAACTGTTCGACCTGCCCAAGGCGCCTCGCGATCTCGAAGATGCCGAGGCGCCCGTCCGCCTGCTGCCGGAGTACGACAATCTGCTGCTCGCCTACGCCGATCGGTCGCGGCTCGTGAACGACGAACACAAACGCCATCTCTTCACGGCCAACCTCCAGATTCCGGCGTCGTTCCTGCTCGACGGCCGGGTCAGCGGGACATGGCGCGTGGACGTCAAGAAGCCGAACGCCGTGCTTCAGATCAAACCGTTCGCGCCGCTCTCGCGCAAGGTTCGCGGCCCGCTCGTCGAAGAAGCGGAACGACTGCTGCGTTTCATCGAGCCTGAGGCCAAGGCCTACGACGTGGACGTCACGGCGCGATCATGAGCCGTTGCCGTCTGCTGTTGCTGAGCGCGATCGCGTTTTCGTGGGATCCGGCTTTAGCCGGATTCAAACCGTCGATCGGTCTGCCGCTCGACGCGATCCAACCATCGCAAGCGCGGGCGCCGGCGGCAGACGAATTTGTCGGACCGTTTCCCAGCTGGCGCCGCGTGACGACGGATTACGGAGCGGCCGGCGACGGCGTTCGCGACGATACCGCGGCGTTTCAGCGCGCGCTCGACGAAGTCGGCCGCGGTCGTTCGCCGGTGCTGTTCGTGCCGAACGGGCGGTACCGGATCACCGCCACGCTGACCCTGAAGTACACGCTGAACGTCAGAGTGATCGGCGAAGACCCCGCGGGCGTCACCATCCTCTGGGACGGCCCGCCGTCGGGCACGATGCTGCTCGTGAACGGGGTCGCCTACTCGACGTTCGCCCGGCTGACGTTTGACGGCCGCGGCCGTGCGTCGGCCGCGATCGAGCAGTCATGGGACAACACCGGCGGCCACTTCGATACCGGCAACGAATACGCGGACCTGGTGCTTCAGGGTGTCGACTACGGGATTCGCGGCGGATTCAAGGGCCACGGGTTTGCCGAGGCGACCATCACGCGCTCACGCTTCGTGCGGAATGCCGGCGCCGGCGTGGCGCTCGGCAACTTCAACGCGCTGGACGTCTGGATCTGGTCGTCGACCTTCGAGCAGTGCCGCGTGGCCGTGACCAATGAACCGGGCGCGGGCAACTTCCGTGTCTACGGGAATCTCTTCATCGGGTCCACGACCGCCGATCTCTTCATGCAGAACACCGGGCTCTTCTCGGCCCGCGACAACTATTCGATCGGGTCGCAGGCGTTCTTCGTCTCCGGCGACGCGTTGAATCACCCGGCCAACGTCGTGATTCAGCGCAACACGATCCTCGATCCGAAGGGTACCGCGATTCGCCTCGGCAACCAGGGGCCGGGTCTGCTGTTCGACAACGTGGTTCGGAATCTGACGGGCGTCGGCGGTCCGGCGGTCGCGTGGCGGAGCCGCAGCGAAGCCGATCTCGTGAGCGTCGGCAACCAGTTCACGGTGCCGCGGCCGCTGTCGAGCAATGGGCGCCTGACGAGCGTCGAGGATCGGACGGTGGCCGCCTCGTCGATCGTGGCGGCGCCGCCGGACCTGCCGCCGACACCGCCGAACTATCGCCGCGAGATCATCGAGGTCCCGGCCGGCGCCGACGCGGACGCCGTTCAGCAGGCCATTACCGCGGCCGCCGTCAAAGGCCGCCGCGCCGTTGTTCATCTGCCTTTTGGCTCTTACGACATCGCACACACGCTGACGATTCCCGCGTCAGATGTGCAAATCGTCGGCGACGGATTCGCCACGATTCTCAACTGGACCGGTAGCGGCGAGGGTCCGGTCATTCGCGTGCAAGGACCGACCACCGCGATGGTGCGCGAGCTCCAGGTAGAAGGCGGCGGCCGCGCGAATGGACTGGAGGCGCGCGGCATCGATCAGCCGGGCGCGCGCGTGCTGATCGACGAGGTCCAGATGCATCACGCCGGCCGCACGAATCTGCTGGTCGACGGTCTTCGAGAGGCCCGCGTCGAGCTGATCGACAGCGATCATTCCGACGCACGACAGGGCCCGTCGCTCCGGCTCAAAGGCGGCCGGACGACCGTCTTCGCCGGCTCCTCGAGCAACAACCTCGTGAGCTACGAGATCTCGGACGGTGCCGACGCGGTCGTGCGCGACAGCTGGTACGAAGGCAACCTGCCCGGCACGTACGCGCGCATCCGAGGCCGGGCCGACGTGACCTTCGAAAACGTCAGGGTGGCGGCGCCGCCGGGCCGCGGCCAGCTGGCCCTCGACGTTGCGGATCTCGATGGCCGCGTCGCGCTCGTGGGCGTCCACGTCGACGATCGCCTTGCGCTGTCGGGCGACACCACGCGTGCCGAACTGCTCGCGCTCGGACTGCTCCGCGAGCATCAGACGACGCCGCTTCTGTCGGCGCCGCCCGGTATCCGGGCGCGGGTCTGGAACTCCCGACAACGAGCCCGGACGCAGGGTCTGCTCAGTCCAGGCAGCGAAGAAATCGCCGATACCGGCGGCCTTGATGAGCCGTTCCTCCTGCGGCTCCTGGCCCGAACGCGTGCGGTGGGGCTGCCCGATCGTTCAGCGCCGCCACCCGGCGTCACCGATTTCCGGCTGATTCGCGTGTGGTTGCAGAACGGATCCACCAATCTGATAGTCGCGCCATAGCGCCGACTTTCGGTGGCGTCCGGCTTTAGCCGGATTACACGAAGCGGACCAAAAGCAGAGCACAAGGACCAAGGACTAGAATAGCGATATGTTCCGGCAGGCCATCGCCGTGCTTCGCGACTGGTGGAAGGGTGTCGGCATCCCGTCCGCCAACTGCTGCAGCGGCGATCCGCTCGCGGCGGAACGCGACTATCGCGAACGCTATCGGCAGCAGCAGGACGCGCGTCGCGCCGCCGACGAGGCCGGCGCGAACGTGCCGCCGCGGTCAGCGCGACCGAGGTCGCGAACCGTGGTCATGACCTTGGCGATTCTGCTCGGACTCGGCACGCTCGCGTGGGCCCAGCGGCGCCTCCTCTTCGGCGAGGGGCGCGACTTGACCGTCGAGAACGCGCCTTACAACGGCCAGTTCACGTTCACGCGGCTGAAGTACACCACCGCGCCCGGCGGCTACTGGTGGCAGGGACTGCCGTCGTGGGCGCACGGCTACCCGACATCCGAAGACAACCTGCTGCGGATCATGAACGAGATCACCTCGCTTCACGGCCGCACCGACGCCTACAACGTCTTCGCGCTCGACGACCCGGAGCTGACGAAGTATCCGCTCTCGTACATCACCGAAGCCGGCTGGTGGACGATGAACGAATCGGAGAAGGATGCGTTTCGCGCCTACCTGCTCAAGGGCGGATTCGTGATCTTCGACGACTTCAAGGTGTACGGCGACTTCGGTGCCAACGGCGGGTGGGATCCGTTCGAAGCCAACATCCGGCGGCTGTTTCCCGACGTCCGCTTCGTGACGATGGAGCCGTCGGATCCGATCTTCCACTCGTTCTTCGAGATCAACACCCTCGGCAACTTTCCACAGGCCTACAACGCCGGCGAGCCGATCTTCCGCGGCATCTACGAAGACAACGATCGCAAGAAGCGCCTCATCGCGATCATCAACTACAACACCGACGTGTCGCAGTACTGGGAGTGGTCAGGCCGTGGACTGAGACCGTTCGATGAAACCAACGAAGCGTACAAGTTGGGCGTCAACTACATCATTTACGGGATGACGCACTAACTTGATGCTTGTGGTTCTAGGTGCAAAGTTCTAGGTGCTAGGTTTGGTTCGGCGCTGCCGCGCCCTTGCACCCGGACCTAGAACCTAGAACCTAGAACCGAGCACCTAGCACCACTACAGTCGCTCTGTTTCGTGCAGCCGACTGATATCAACACGCAGTCGGGGCCCGGTATCTGACTTCACATAGATGGACTGGAAGCGCGCGTTCCACAGGATCTCGTCGGCGCGGTACGAGGAGCGCGCGTGGACGGTCTGCTCGAAGGTCTCGTCGATGCCGCTCAGGAGCACGAGAATTTCCGCTTCGCCTTCTTCCAGCTCCGCGCCGGTTCTGCCGGCGAACGGGCTCGATTCGTCGATCGGATGCACGATCGTCCAGGCCAGCGGAAAGAAGGTCACCTTGTTCCGTTCGAGCGGCAGCACCGTATAACGGCGGACGCGGCCGCCGCGGCCGTCGGGCTCGAGCGCGCTGAAGAGTACCTTGGCTTCGAGCTCGAGCAGTTCGGCGCGCCGCCGGTTGGCGATGCGGAACTGCAGGCTCCGGCCGCCGCGATACGGCGCGACGATCGCGTGGCGGCTGAAGAGAATGGACGCGGTCGGCCGTGAGAACCGGGCAAAGAGCAGCCCGGTCGCCAGCGCCTGGAACATCACGCCGACGAGCGCCTCGATCGTCACGACCACATTCGCGGCGATGCCGTGCGGCGCGATCTGTCCGTAGCCGATCGTCGCGAAGGTCTGCACGCTGAAGAAGAAGGCGTGCGTGAAGGCGTTGCCCGTCGCGTCGCCGTCGTAGACGAGCGCGTCTGGTCCGAGTGCCACGAAGACGAGCGCAAAGACGACGTTGAACACGAAATACATCAAGGCGAGGAACGCCAGAAACCGCGGCCAGGACGCGGTCAGCAGCTGTTGATAGGGCGCCATCGACGCCAGCCACCCGAGGCCGGTGCGGGCGACATTGAACGAGCCGTCGGCGTTCAGCAGCCGCTGGCGGCTGTCACGGCTGACGACGGCGCCAAACCCGAGGTCGCGATCCCGAGCCTGTTCCTCCTCGGTGACGCGCGGTGCCAGCGGACTGGTTTCGAACGGGATGTCGGCCACGCCGGGCATTGTAAGGGAGAGCGCGCGGCGACTTAGAATACGGAGCGCGCATGCTCGAATCGCCCCGTTCACCGGCCCTTCGGGAGAACGTGGCGCTGTCGGTGATCGTCCCCGCGTTCAACGAAGTCGAGACCATCGCCGCGACCGTGCAACGGATCCTGGCCTATCTGGATGCGCGTCACATCTCGTTCGAGTTGATCGTGGTTCTCGACGGCGGGCGGCCCGGTGCCGCGGCGGCGATTGCCGCGGTCGCGTCGGGCCGCAGCGAGGTCAGGGTCCTCGACAACGTCCAGAATCGCGGCAAGGGCTACTCGGTCCGGCGCGGGATGCTGGCGTCGAAGGGCGACTACGTCCTGTTCATCGACGCCGATCTGTCGCTGCCGATCGAAGGGACCGAGCGCTTCGTCGCCGCGCTCGACGCCGGCGCCGACGTCGCCATCGCGTCGCGCGCGCTGGCCGAATCGTCGGAACACGGCGATCAGCAGCCGCTGCGACACTCGATGAGCCGGCTGTTCAACTGGCTGGTGCGCGGTGTGGCCGTGGCCGATCTGCAGGATACCCAGTGCGGGTTCAAGGCGTTTCGCGGCAGCAAGGCGCGAGCGCTCTTCGCCGTGCAGCGCCTCGACGGCTTCGGCTTCGACGTCGAAGTGCTCCGGATCGCCCAGCGCTGGTCGTACCGCATCGTGGAAGTGCCGGTGGCGTGCGAGTACCATCCCACGAGCTCCGTGCGAAAATTTCGCCATGGGATGGCGATGATCCTCGACGTGGGACGCGTGCTCGTGAACGACGCGCGCGGTCTGTACCATGAGCCCGGCCGGTCGTAACCGCACGGCCGCGATCGCGGCCGCCGCGCTGCTGCTGGTCGCGATGGTCTTCATCTCGCGCGACTTCGGCTTCACCTGGGACGAACGCTTCCAGCAGAAGTACGGCGAAGACATCTGGGAGTACGCGCACGGCCGCGTGCCCCGCGCCAGCTTTGATACTGATTGGGGCAACCAGTACTTGTACGGCGGCCTCGTGGAGATTCTCGCCGTCACCGCGCAGCATGCGCTGCCCGGCGACACCTACGTCATCCGTCACATGGTGATCGCCGTCTTCGGTTGGGCGGGCATCGTGTTTTGCGCGCTTCTCGCCGGCCGTGCCTTCGGCACGCGCGCCGGGTGGCTGGCGGCGATTCTCCTCACGCTCTCGCCGCGGTATTTCGGCGACGCGATGAACAATCCGAAGGACGCGCCGTTTGCCGCCCTGGCGATGGCGACGCTGTACTACACGCTGACGATCGACTGGCGGCCGCCGCACGTCAGCTGGAAACATCTCGCCAAGCTCACGCTGGTGATTCTCCTGGCGATCAATGTCCGCCCGCTCGGGCTGATCCTGCTGGGTTACGCCGGCGGCATCATCATGCTCGTGGCGCTCGCCGCCGCGGTGCGATCAGAAGCCGACGACCGCTGGCGGCAGCTTGGGCTCGTCGCGCTGCGCCTGGCCGTGATGGCCGTGGTCGCGATTCCGCTCGGCACGATCGCCTGGCCATGGGCGCAGGCGTCACCCTACGTGCGTCCGATTCAGGCGTTCCTGATCTCCGCGCGCGCGAACTGGGCCGAAGGCTTCGACGTGCTCTACGACGGTCAGATCATGGGAGCGGGACATCTCCCGTGGCACTACGTGCCGAAGTGGCTCGGGATGGCCTTGCCGCCGGTCCTGCTCGTGGGCCTGGGGCTTTCGCTGCTCGTCTGGCGGCTGGGCTCGCGTGCGGCGCTCACCTGGGTCGCGCTCGGCGCCTTTGCGTTCGCGCCGGTCGCCGCGGCAATCTGGCGGAACGCGACCATCTACGACGGCATCCGCCACATTCTCTTCATCGTGCCGCCGCTGACGGCGATGGCCGCAGCCGGCTGGAGCGCCGTCCAGACGTTCGATCGCCGGGTCCGCATTGCCGCGCTGGCGGCGTTCGCGATCGGGATTGCGGAGCCGGTCATCTTCCAGATCCGGAATCATCCGAATCAGATTGTCTACTTCAGCCCGCTCGTTGGCGGACCGCGCGCCGCCTACTTGCAGTACGACATGGACTACTGGGCGAACAGCGTCCTGCAGGCCGTCGAGTGGTCCGACCGCCTCGCCCGCGAGCTCGGCACGGCCATCGTGGTCACCGGCAAGCCCGATCAGGCCGTGGAATCCGACATCGCGCGGTTCCGTTCGCTGAAGTTCACGCGCAACTATCGTCCCGACGCGCAGCTCGACATCCGTCTGCTCAGAGGATCGCCGCTCGGGATCGTCGAGATCGCCAACGCACCAGACGCGCTCTACAGCGTCCGCATGGCCGACGGCACGCCGCTGTGCGTCGTGCTTCCCGGTCCGGCGTTCGGTCCCATCCGCGAGCGGATGAACCAGCTCGGACTCCGGTAGGGACAGCCTTTAGGCTGTCCGCGTCAGCGACGCTCGTAGAGGCACACATTTCCGAACGCGTAGACGAAGGGAAGGTTATTGGCGGCGATCCACCCGCATTCATTCTGATCGGCGCCGACGATGTGCGTGACGTGATAGCGATTCGCGAGCGTGTCGAAGCGTGGCCGGTCGCGGGTCTTCAACGCGTCGAGCATGGCTTCGCGATCGCTGACGCGCTGCGAGATCTCGACGTACGGGTTCGACCAGTTGGCGTTGACCGCGACGACGTGACGGCCGGCAGGACCGATGATTTGGAGCGACGCACCGCGCGAGCCGAGAATCACCGAATCCGGCGGCGTGGACTTGTGCAGGAACGCCGTCATCTGCGCGTGCGTGGGGTCGCGCTCGAGAGCGATCGCGCGGCCGTAGACAAAGTCGAAACGCGTCCGGTACTGCGGCAACATCCAGAGGACGGCGGCGGCAGCGATAGCAGCGGCAACGGGCGGCGCGTAACGCGGCGGCAGGCGCTGACAGCACCACCACAGCGCCGCTCCCGCGGCGAGGGTGAGAGCCGCAAAGGCGTAGCGCCAGAAGTGAAACGCCGGCACGAACGCGGGCAGCGTGGGGAACAGGTCCCGCGTCAAGCCATAGACGTAGAGCAGCGCCGCCGCGGCCAGCCAGACTCTGAAGAGTCGCGATCGCACGACGACGAGTCCGCCGATGCCGATCAGGAGCATCCAGGCGTTCTGACGAAGCGTGCCCGGCAGACCGCCCAGCGTCAGCGGTTGCCATTGCCACGCCATCGGCGTGTCGTTCAGGACCGCCAGGTGGTACCGGCCGACGATCGAGTAGAGGAACGGGCTGGCCACGATGAGCGCTGCGATGCCGGCGATCGCGAGCGCGCGTCTGGAGAACAGCGCGAGAGCCATCAGGCCGAGCACCAGTGCCGGTGCGGTGTGGGCCAGGAACGTCAATCCCGCGAGACCGCCGACTGCCGCGGCCCACAGATCCGTACCGGCGCGGACCGCGCGGTTCATCGCCCAGACCGACAGGTAGAACAGTCCTTGCGCGAACGTCGCGACGAAGAGCCACGGCGAATACGTCGGCCACACCAATGCCGGTTCGCCGCGACAGTTGAAGAATAGAAAGATGATCAGGCCGGCGAAGGCCGCGCCGCTGCCCGCCAGTTCAACGCCAACCACGTAAAACGCGATCGGGGCCAGCAGGTTGAGCCACGGGCCGCCCTGGACATGAAACGCGGCCGGCGTCGTCCGCGTGGCCGCGGATCCGCCGGCGACGAGCCAGGGCACGAGCGGGTTGTACCAGATCAGTTCGTCGGGATAGTGCGGGTCGGCGAGCGGATGGCCGTCGCGCGTCGCCTGCGCCTGCGCGATGTCGCGATAGTGGTCGCCGTCATACGGCCACTCCAAGCCCCGCACATCGTCGAGCCCCACACGGAGCGCGACGACGCAGGCGACGGCGGCGAGAAGATGAAGAAAGTGGTCGCGTTTCAGCACGCCGGTGGGGTCCGACTTCAGTCGGACCTCATGCTAGCGCGAACTTCCGCTCGGCGCGGCGACGTTGAAGATCAGATTCTTCGGCGACGGGCCGAACGACGCCCAGGTCACGACCGCTGTCTGCTCGACGCCCGGCTTCGACCAGTCGCAGACGCCGCCGGCGAAGATGCCTTTGAGGCGTGTCATGTCGCCGGCGCTCAGCGTGACCTTGTAATCCTTCGCGTCCACCGGCTTCAGCTGGCACTTCATGATATTCGCGGCGAGCGGCCCGCCGGCTTCGACGCGCGGCGCCGAGTAAACCGGATACAGCTCGCTGCACGTCGAAACCGGCTTGCTGGTGAAGGGCAGATCGTCCTTGATGAACCGCGGCGGCTCCGACTTGTCGAAGCAGCCGTCGACGGCCTCCGCGGGCCTGGCCCGGAGCATCTTGGTCCGCTGCGGGTCGCTCGAGGTGTCGGTCTTGTACGCGAGCACCCACTTGTCGAAGATCTGTTGCGCCTTGTCCTCCGAGATGCTCCGCCACATCATCATGTTGGCCGAGCTGCCGCCGTTGGCCTGGCGGACCCGTTCGCGCAGCGCGAAGTGGAACCAGCCGTAGTGGTAGCCGCCGGTTTCGTTTGAGGTCGCGTTGTCGATGATCGGGATCGATTTGAGCCCGCCGTTGGCGCCGAGCATCAGGCCGGCCTGGTAGGCGCGGCGGATCGCGCCGGTGTCGCCGACCGCGCGGGTCGGGGTGTAGTTGGCGTCCTGGTCGAAGCCGCCGATCTGCTCGTTCAGATCGAGGAACTGCGCGACCGTGATTGCGCCGCTGTTCAGCGCGTTGAGCCCGTACTGCACGCCGGTGTTGTCGAAGGTGCGGCGGGCCGCGCCGGTGGCCGGATTCACGCCGTAGATGTTCTTCGCCGCGTCGAACACCGTCGGCCGGGCGCCGTGCGGATTCTTGACCGGGTCGTAGCGCAGCTCCGGCGGCACCGCCGCATTGAACCGCGCCGACTGATAACCCGCGATGTCTTCGCGTCCGGCCACCGGATCGGTCCGCTGCGACTGATTGGCCGCGTCGATGAACGCCTTCATCCCGTGATAGCCGGTGATCGCCTTCACTTGCGCTTCGCTCAACGCCGTGGCCGGCAGGCTCTCGAGGTAGTGCGCCACCAGGTGTGCGTCGAGACCGGACGAGGCGATCGCGAGCGCATCGGGGAACGTGGCGCGGATGTCGACGCCGTCGATCAATCCGGGGAACGCGTCGGCGACCTGCAGGCTCGTGTACGCCCCGCCGGACCCGCCCGTGCTGATCGTGTAGAGCGGGACGCCGAAGGTTTCGATGAAGTGTTCCTTGCCCATCATCGTCGTTTCGCCGGCGAGGAACGCGTTGCAGCTGTTGGTCGGGTGATTCAGCGTGTTGTTGAAGACGCCGTAGCCTTTCGCGAGCCGCGCTTCGTCGAGGACGCTGACGCCGAGCGCCGCGCCCTGGATGTACCAGCCGCTCGGGCAGCCGCTGCCGTGGACCGCGAGCAGCCGGCGGTTCCAGCCTTTCGGCGGCGCGAACGGCGTCGGCGCGGATTCGCTGCTCGGATCGTGAAGGATCGCGTTCTGGTAGATCCCGCGATCCATCGTCCCGGTCTCGACGCGGACGATGAAGGGGACGCTCACACCTTCAGACGTGACGGTGGTCGCGACGTCGGCGGGACGCCGGGTCAGGTCGGTCATCGGCTTCCACCACGGCGCCGGCGTCCGGCGGGCGCGAGCGGCCGCATCGGCGTCGTCCGGCTCGGGGTCGCGCGGCCGGGGCGCGGCCGCAGCCGTCGACTTGTAGATGTACTGCACGACAGTCTTGGCCGAGCAGTTGGCATCAGTCGGCGCGCCGAGTGTCGTGCCGTCGGGCAGCTTGAAATCGTTGGTCTGGCAGATGAACGGCTGCTGCCACGGACCCGAGATCACCGGGCCGGTGATCGGATAGTTCGTGATGTCGAGGGCGGCGCGCGCTGAGCCTGCGCTCGCTTCGAGCGTGCTCTTGCCGAGCGGCAGTCCGGTGACGACGCCTTGCAGCGTGTTGCGATCGCCCGGGCGGAACGCCGCCGTCAGGTCGCGGCCGCCGGCGGTGATGCGTGCGGCCGAGGCCGCGGTTCCCGCGGGCAGCGACACCTGCACCAGCACGTCGCCGCCCGTGACGAGCGCGGCGTCGGTTGACAGCGCGCGGATCGCGAGGGCGCCAGGCGCCGCGTTCTGCTGCAGCGCCACGACCGACACCGTGCCGGCGAACGCGGCGACGGCGAGCGTTTTCACGATGCGTTCTCTTCGCATATCAGCCTCTGAAGAACACGACGGTGACCAGCACGAACACCGGGATCAGAATGGCGCCACTGTACAGCATGTACCCGCCAAAACTGGGCATTTTCACCCCCCGGCTTTCGGCAATGGAACGGACCATGAAATTGGGACCGTTACCGATGTACGAATTGGCGCCCATGAAGACCGCACCCAGGCTGATCGCGGCAAGAATCTCGTGCGGGACGCCGACGATTTCGTTCGCGAGGTGCTGCCCCTGAGCGAGAGCGAGGAACGTCAGATACGTGGGCGCGTTGTCGAGGAAGCTCGAGAGCGAGCCGGCGGCCCAGAAGAACTGCCACGGCTCGGTCACTCCCAGCTCCGCGCCGCGGGCGCGCAGAATGTCGAGTGCCGGCATCATCGTCATGAAGATGCCCAGGAAGACAACGGCGACTTCGACGATCGGCCCCAGCGAGAAGTGGTTCGCGTGGTGGAGGTGTGGATTGGTGCGCAGCCACGAGGCCGCGACGAGCCCGAGCATCGCGGCTTCGCGCCAGCCGGACGGCAGGAACGCTGTAGCCAGGACGACGCCGCCGAGCAGCACGAGGTTCTCCTTGCCGGCGACGCGCAGTGGCTTGATCTTCGTCCGGTCGAGCGTGAGCCGTTCCGGCGGTTCCTTGGCGTGGAGGATGGTGTCCCAGATGAAGTAGATCGCCAGCAGTACGACATTCGCGAACAGCCATTCAGGCGCGAGGCGGAAGGTCCACGTGAACGGGACGCCCTGGAGGTAGCCGAGGAAGAGCGGCGGATCGCCAAGCGGCGTGAGGCAGCCGCCGATGTTCGACACCAGGAAGATGAAGAACAGGACGGTGTGCACGACGTACTTGCGCTCGGCGTTGGTGTGGAGCAACGGTCGGATCACCAGCATCGACGCGCCGGTGGTGCCGACGAACGAAGCGAGCAAGCCGCCGAGGCCGAGAAACGCGACGTTGACCCAGGGGCGCGCCTCGAGGTCGCCGTCCATCACGACCCCGCCCGCGATGTAGAACAGGCTGCCGAGCAGGATCATGAACGAGACGTAGTCTTCAGCGGTATGGGCAATCGCGTCCGGTGCGTGCACGAAGTAGTAGATCAGCACCGGGACGCCGAGCACCAGCGACACGAGCAGCTTGCGCGAGTTCGGTTCCCAGAAGTGAGGAACGGCAAGCGGCAGGATCGCGATGCCGAGGAGCAGCGTGGCAAAAGGAAGAATCCAGGCGACGGCGGGGACGAAGACCGCGTGTTCCATGTGAGCGCGAGCGTAGCGGTCGCCACGACACACGTCAATGCCGCGCGGCGGGCGCGGGCGACAACGATGTCGGATTGCCGCGGCTACTGCTGGGTGGTTCGGCGGATCTCGGCGAGCGCCGGGACGTCGCTGTCGGCGTCGCGCCAGATCTCGCGAAGTTCGGCGGCGTATTTGAGAGCAGCCGCGGGCTGATTGGCCGCTGCGGCCGCTCGCGACGCGCCGAGGAGCAGCGCCGTCCGCCGGCGGTAGATCCGCATGCCGTCCTGAAACGCCTTGAGCGCTACCGCCGGTTTACCCGCGGCGAGCAGCATCTCGCCGTGCAGTTCGTGCGGCGGTTTGTACGGGCTCGGCGGACCGAAGTGCGTGTAAATCTGCGCGAGATCCAGCGCCGCAGCGTCGGCGAGCAGCACGAGCGCCTTGTCCCGCTGACCGTCCGCGGCCGCAATCACCGCTTCGAGTTCGTTGCGCATGATCCGCGCCGTGGCCGTGCGTCCGTCGAGCGCGCCGATCTCCTGACGAGCCCGCGCCAGATCGCCACGTGCCGCGCTGGCCAGCGCGAGGGCGAAGCGAAGATTCGGGCCCGGCACCTGGGCCTCGTCCACGAGCTTTCGAAGCGCGTCGAGCGATTGCGGATCGCGAGTTTCGACGACGTACTGCGCGAGCGTTCCGGCGAGTGTCGCCGCGATCTCGGGCGCGTGGCCGCTCGCCTCGTAGTCACGCCGCGCGCGATCGATCATCGCGCGCGCCCGGCCGTACTGTCCGAGCTGCAGATAGCCGTACTGCGCGTAGGTCAGCAGATGTCCGTAGTCGTGATTGTTGAGATCCTGCAGCTTGAAGCCGTGCTGTGCCGACCACTGCATCGAGAGCTCGAAGGCCTGCCAGTTCAGGTCCGCCATTTCCTTCCAGAGCCCGAGCTGCGCGGAGATATGCGTCGGCAGGTGACGCGCTTCGGGTCCGTCCGGATTCTTCGCGATGTAGAGCCGCGCCGCATCGGCACCGAGATCGGCATGGACCGGATCGTCGACCGATTGGATGTAGTAGCGCGGTGCGCCCGGGTGACTGGGGCGACGGCGGAGCACCTCCAGCGCGATCGCCGCGGTCCGCATCCGTTCGGGCATCTCCGCGTCGGTGCGCTCGAACTGCACGACGCGCGACACCGCCCAGAACGCCATCGCTTCGTCGTCATTTGGATACGCCGCGGAAATGGCGCCCATGGCTTCCGCGTAGCGTTTGAGCTGACCCGACGTGTTGGCTGCCGCGTAATTCGTCAGGCGGCCAGCCAGCTCGCCCGAGGGATAGAGCACCTCCAGCGCGGCGACGAACGCCTTCTCACGTGCCGTCGGCGCTTTGGCGGCCCGCGCGGCGGGCGTGGCACCGAGACGCGCGATGATGGCGCGCGCCGGCTCCGGTTCGTACTCGCGCCAGATCGGGCGGTAATACGACATCGCCTCGCCCCAGTAAGCCATCGCGAAATTTGGATCCGCCTGTTGCGCCGCGTGAAATTCGCGCGCCGCGTCCGGGTACATGAACAGGTGCATCAGCGTCACGCCGCGGCTGAAGTGATCCTGCGCGGCGGCATTGGTCGTTGACGTCGGGAATTCGATCGACCAGGTCGGCGCCGCCTGTCGCGACGGCGACTGCGCGCCGAGGCCGAGCGCACTGACAATGACGAGAGCGGCCGCGGTGCCGGGCACGCGCGTGGCTGTCGAGTTCATGAGGCCTCCTGCGCTATCAACGCGTTCCGCGCCGGGCGCGAAGCGCCCGGCGGCATTATAGACGCGCGTCCTCGTAGAATGGCGCGCGCTGATTGGCAGGACAGCAATGGCCAAGACCATCAAGAGAGCGAAACCGCGGCGTTCAGCATCCGAAGCGAAGACCAAGGTGACGACGGCCCCGGTGGCCGCGTTTCTCGCCTCGGTCACCGACGACCGCGTTCGCCGCGACTGCCGCGCGATCGCGACGATGATGGAGCAGGCGACCGGGTCGGCGCCGAAGCTTTGGGGTAAGAACATCGTCGGCTTCGGCACGTATCGCTACACGTACGCGACCGGCAAGGAAGGCGACTGGCCGATCGTCGCGTTTTCGCCGCGCAAGACCAACCTGACGCTCTACATCGCGCCGGACTTCGACGGCCGGGCCGCGCTCCTCGAGGCGCTGGGCAAGCATTCGTGCGGCGCCTCGTGCGTGTACATCAAGCGTCTCGCGGATGTCGATACGGCCGCGCTCAGACGCCTCATCGCCGCCGGGGTGCAGCACACGCGGCGCAAGTACGGAACCGCACCGAGAACCTAGAACCCGCACCTAGAACCTTGCACCTAGAACCTTGCACCTAGAACCTTGCACCAGGCACCTCGAACGAGTAGTCTTCCCTGTTCCTTACCGGAGGCTGCAAGAATGAAGCGCTATCTGACATTCTCCTTTACCGCTCTGTCGCTGGCCGCGGCGATGGCGGTCGTGCTCCCCGTCTCGCGTTCGGTGTCGGCGCAGACGCGGGCGACCGCGACCAACGTGCCGGTCATCCCGCACGAGGCCGTGCCGAATTTCTTCAAGAACGCGCCGGGCATCTACACCGGCGAGAACATGGGCATTTCGACCGACTCGAAGGGCAACATCTACATCTATCACCGCGCCTATGAGACGCGGCTCTTCCAGTACAACCCGACGGGTACCTTCGTGCGCGAGATCGGCCGTGGCAATTACGGCTTCGCCTTCGCGCACTCGGTCCGCGTGGACGCCCAGGACAACATCTGGGCCGTCGACGAAGGCACCGACATGCTCGTGAAGTTCAGCCCGGAGGGGAAGGTGCTGATGACGATCGGGCGCCGTACTGATCCGGTGTTCTCGGTCGGGAACATGCCGGGCCAGGGCGGCTTCCACGGCCGCAACGAGAAGTACCGCTTCGGCCGCGAAACCGACGTCGCGTTCGATCAGCAGGGCAACATCTTCGTGTCCGACGGCTACAGCGACGGCCGCGTCGTGAAGTACGACAAGACCGGACGCTTCCTGAAGGCCGTCGGC
>CAZOAZ010000027.1:0-84584 GCA_964577955.1 uncultured Bifidobacterium sp.
GGTGTCCGAGGTCTTGCTGGCGACTTCGCGCACCATCTGGGCGCCCATGTTCTCGAGCGAATCCTTGAGGTCGATTTCCTTGGCGACGGTGACGCCGTCCTTGGTGATGGTGGGGGAGCCGAATTTCTTGTCGAGAATGACGTTGCGGCCCTTGGGGCCGAGCGTCACCTTGACGGCGTCAGCCAGCTGATTCACGCCGCGCAGTACGGCCTGGCGAGCCTGTTCGCCGTACACAATCTGTTTTGCCATCGAGTCTCTCCTGAATACGTCGTGTGTTAGTTACTTCTTGGCTTTCTTCTCGGCGCCGGCGTTGTCAAGAACAGCCAGGACCTCGTCTTCGCGCATGATGAGGTATTCCTCGCCGTCGAGCTTGATCTCCTGGCCCGAGTACTTGCCAAACAGGATGACGTCGCCGGCCTTGACGTCCAGCGGGACGCGCTTGCCGTCGTCCTTGGTTTTGCCCGCGCCGGCAGCGATGACCTTGCCCTGCTGCGGCTTTTCCTTGGCGGTGTCGGGGATGATGATCCCGCCGATCTTCTGTTCGCCTTCTTCGAGGCGCTGAACAATGATCCGGTCGTGCAGCGGTCTGACGTTCATGCTCTGTACTCCGTCGTTCGTGAGGTTTGGGGTCCTTGCGGACGGCTGAAAACGTGTGGCGACTCGTGCAGCTGTCGTTAGCACTCGCACGTGACGACTGCTAATTATATGGGTCTGGCTGGCACTGTCAACAGGCGAGTGCTAATAGGGCAGGAAGGGCAGGAAGGGCAGGAGGGGCAGGAAGGGAAAGCACCGAACTGAGAAGGGAGCTTTCCCCTCTCGCCTTTCCAGCCCCTCCTGCCCCTAGCCCCGCTTCCTGATCTTGTACTCCGCCATTTTCCGGGTGAGCGTGTTTCGATGGATGCCGAGCGTGTCGGCGGTCTTGATCAGGCTGCCGTCGCACCGCGACAGCACGCGTGCGATGAAGCGTTTTTCGAATTCCTGAACCGCGTCCTCGAATTGCACGCTTCGGTCCACCATTTCTTCGACGAGCTTGTCGAGGCGTTCGCTGATCATGGGAAGTGGCGGGTGGTCCGCAGGATGGTCGCGCGCCGTCAGTGTGTTCTCGCCGAAAGGCTCCGCATGTTACAGGGGCGGTGAGACGCTGACAACAACAACATATGGCGTCCGACTCGGTGGTGTGCGCTAGAGCGGTATAGTAGGGGCGTTTCCCCTGAGCAATGCGTAACCACGTCCGCACCCTGATTGTCCTGGCGCTTGCCGCGGCGCTGCTCGTCGTGTTTTTTTACAACGTCGACGTTCGCGGCGTCGTGTCGCAGATTGTGCACGCCAGTCCATCCTGGCTGGCGTTCTCGCTGGCGACGACGTTCCTGAGCTTGGTGATCCGTGCGTGGCGCTGGCAGTACTTGCTGGCCCCGATGGGGATGCCGACCTTCGGCAACGCGTTTCAAGCGACGGCGGTCGGATTCGCCGCGAGCGCCGTCCTGCCGGCGCGCGCCGGCGAAGTCATTCGCCCCTATTTTCTCGCGCGGCGTGAACGGATCAGCGCGACGAGCGCCTTTGCCACGATCATCCTCGAGCGTGTGCTCGACATGCTGACCGTGCTCGTGCTGCTCGGTGCTTACGTCTTCTTGTTGCAGCCCGAAGTGAGTGAGACCAACCGGGTGATGTTCGAGGGCGTCAAGTGGGGCGGAGCGGCGGCTGGTCTCGGTGCGCTGGCTGCGCTGCTGGTCCTGTTCGTGCTGGCCGGCAACCCGGCTCGGCTCGGCGCGACGCTGACGCGGCTGGAAAAGGTCCTCCCGTCCGCGCTGGCTGGCTTGCTGGCGCGCGTGGCCGAGAAGTTTGCCTCCGGTCTGGGTGTCGTGCGCCGGCCCGGTCGGCTCCTGGTGGCTCTCCTGCTGTCCTTTCCGCTGTGGCTCGTCATCGCCGCTGGAACGTGGGCGGCCGCCGTCGCGTTCCACCTCGCGGTCCCGTTCGGCGGTTCCTTCCTGATCGTGGCGATGCTGGTGGTCGGCGTCGCGATGCCGACGCCGGGAGCCGTCGGTGGTTTTCACGCCATGTTCAAGTTCGCTGTCACCACCTTCTTCGGAGCGCCCGATGCCGCATCGGTGGGCGCGGCGATCGTTCTTCACCTGATCACGGTGTTGCCGTCGTTGCTGCTCGGTCTGCTGTTTGCGGCGCAGGAAGGGCTCAATCTCACCGGCATGCGCGCCCTCGCGGAACAGGCCCAGCCGGATTCGGCGGCTGTCAAATCATGAAGTGCCCCTACTGCGGCCATCTCGGCGACAAGGTCGTCGACTCGCGTGAGAGCAAAGAAGGCGAAGTCATCCGCCGCCGGCGCGAATGCCTGGAGTGCACGAAGCGCTTCACGAGCTACGAGCGCATCGACGAAATTCCGTACATGGTCGTCAAGAAGGACGGCACGCGAGAGCGCTTCGATCGCCAGAAACTGATCGGCGGCCTCTTGAAAGCGTGCGAGAAACGTCCGGTCAGCCTGGCCTCGATCGAAGGCATTGCCGATCGCGTGGAGGCGACGCTTCAGGAACGCCCGGAACGCGAAATCGGCACCGCCGAGATCGGGGCGTTCGTCATGGAAGAATTGAAAAAACTCGACAAGGTCGCGTATGTTCGCTTCGCCTCCGTGTACCGGCACTTCCGCGACATCGGCGAATTCATGAGCGAACTCAAAGATCTGCTCAACGCCAAAGAGTAGGTGGCGGTGCCGACGATCGCCGAACGACGTCCAGGCCTGCCCCCGGGGTCGCCTGCCGGCGGGCGGCGGCCGTTCCGCGACAATCCTCGGCTGATCCTCGCCGGCATCGCCGTGCTCGTGGCGGCGCTCGTCGCGATCCTCGCCGTCGCCAACCGCTCGCCCGGTTTTTCGCCCGACTTTCTCTCCGAAGTCGTCCTCTACGCGCTGACCGCGCTCGACCTGACGATGCTCGTCGCGCTCCTCTTCGTGTTGGCGAGGAACGTGATCAAGCTCTTCGTCGAACGGCGCGGCGGCCTGCCGTTCGCCCGGTTTCGCGCGAAGCTGGTCATGCTGCTTCTCGGCATGACGCTCATCCCGTCGGTGCTCGTGCTGGTGGCCGGCAGCGAGTTGATCCGCGCGAGCGTCGAGCGCTGGTTCAACGCGCCGATGGACGACATTCTGTCGTCGGCGAACCAGATTGCCGGCGACTACTACCACGAGCGGCAGCTGCTGGTCGCCGAGCAGGCGACCCGCCTGGCGCGCACGCTGACCGCGGTCGACCTTTCGGCGCCGAACGTCGCCCAGATTCGCGATCTGATTTCGCCGGAGATCACCTCGCAGCGGGCGCAGATGATCGAGGTGTATCGCATCGGCGCGAGCGTCGGCGATCTGCCCGTCCTCGACCCGGTCCTCGACGTCGCCGCGCCGACGCTGCCGGCGGGCTATTCGCGCGCCTCTGCGGAGCGGCTCGCCGCGCAGGCGTTGCAGGGGCCGTCGGAAACCCGCTCGAGCGAATCGCTCGGCGACGCCGGCGAACTGCTCCATGCGGCTGCCGTCATCCGTTCGGGGACCGACAAGCGTCCAACCGGTGTCGTCGTCGCGACCGACTACCTGACCGGCGAACTCGCCGCCCGGTCGCGCCGCATGACCAAGGCGTTCGAAGACTACAACCAGCTGCGCGTGCTCAAACAGCCGCTGACCGGCGTCTACCTGTCCTTTTTCCTGATGATCACGCTGATGATTCTCGTCGGCGCGACCTGGATGGGACTCTATCTCGCCAAGCGGATCACGCAGCCGGTCCAGGTGCTGGCCGCCGCCGCGCGCGAAATCGGGGCCGGGCGTCTGGATCAACATCTCGAGCCTCAGAGCGACGACGAGTTCGGCGCGCTGACCGAAGCCTTCAACGCCATGGCGGGCGAGCTCGCCACCAGCCGCCGCAACGTCGAACGATCGACCGTCGAGCTCGAGCGGAAACACCTCGAAGTGGAGCGGCGCCGCCGCTATATCGAGACGATTCTGGAGCGCATCACGACCGGTGTCGTCTCACTCGATGCGGCCGGCACGATCGCCACCATCAACAGCGCCGCAGCGCGGCTGCTGCAGGTCGACCGCAGTGTCATTGGCCAGCGCGCTGACGACGTCTTCATCCGGCCGGATCTCCAGGCGATCGGCGTCCTGCTCGAGGCCGCCGGCCGCCCGCGCAGCGAGCCGGTGGCGCAGGAGGTCGCCTTCAGCCGCGACGGGCAGGAGGTGCATCTCGCCGTTGTCGCCACTGCCCTGGTCGGCGAAGGCGGGCGTCCGGAGGGGCGGATTCTCGTCCTCGACGACGTGACGCCGCTCATTCGCGCCCAGAAGGTCGCCGCGTGGCGCGAAGTGGCGCGGCGGCTGGCGCACGAGATCAAGAACCCGCTGACGCCGATTCAGCTCTCGGCCGAACGGCTCCGGCGTCACTTCGGCGATGCGCCGTCGGGGGCGCGGGCGCTGGTCGAGGAGTGCACGTCGACGATCGTCGGAGAAGTGGAATCGCTCAAAGGCCTGGTCGACGAGTTTTCACAGTTTGCGCGGATGCCGACGCCGAAGACCGTGCCGACCGACGTGCACGCGCTCATCGGCGACACGTTGACGCTGTACAACGGCCTGTTCGCCGAGGTGGCGATTCTGCAGCGTCCGGGCGCCGACGTGCCGCACGTCCGGCTCGATCCCGAGCAGATCCGCCGCGTCATCATCAACCTGATCGACAACGCCGTCGAAGCCATCGAACGGCGCGGCGAGATCGTCGTCGAGACCCAGGCCGATCCGGCGAATCATCTCGTGCGCATCGTCGTGGCGGACAACGGGCCGGGCATTCCGGCCGGCGAGCGGGACAAGCTGTTCCTGCCGTACTACTCGACGAAACGGCGCGGCAGCGGTCTCGGCCTGGCCATCGTCCGGCGGATCATTGCCGAGCATGGCGGCAGCATCGAAGCCGGTGACAACACGCCGCGCGGCACACGATTTACAATCGAACTACCGTCGTGAAGCCAACCATTCTCATTGTCGATGACGAGCCCGGCGTCAGGAGCTCGCTGAGCGGGGTCCTGCGCGACGAAGGCTACAGCGTCGAAGCGGTCGGAACCGGCGAGGCCTGCCTCGATCGGGTGACGCGCGGACCGGTCGATCTGATCGTGCTGGACGTGTGGCTGCCCGGCATGGACGGTCTGGCCACGCTCGCCCGACTTCGCGAGCGTCAGGTCGATTCCCAGGTCGTGCTGATTTCCGGACACGGCAACATCGAATCGGCGGTGCGCGCCATCAAACTCGGGGCCTTCGACTTCGTCGAAAAACCGCTCTCGCTCGACAAGACCGTGCTGGTCGTGAGGAACGCGCTGCGCCAGCGCCGGCTCGAGGACGAGAACCGGGTCCTTCGCGCCCGCGTCGATCGCCCCCGGACGATGGTCGGGGAGAGCCCGGCGATGCGCCAGCTCCGCGATCAGGTCGCGATGGCGGCGCCGACCAATGGGCGCGTCCTGATTTATGGCGAGAACGGCACCGGGAAAGAAATGGTCGCGCGAACGATTCACGCGCTCAGCCGGCGCCGGACCGCGGCGTTCGTCGAAGTCAACTGCGCCGCGATTCCGGAAGAGCTGATCGAGAGCGAACTCTTCGGGCACGTCCGCGGCGCCTTTACGGGTGCGGTCGCGGACCGGCGCGGCAAGTTCGAAGTCGCCGACGGCGGCACGATCTTTCTCGACGAGATCGGCGACATGAGCCTGAAAACCCAGGCCAAGGTGCTGCGCGTCCTGCAGGAGCAGACGATGGAGCCGGTCGGCGGGACCGGCCGGATCACGGTCAACGCCCGCGTCCTCGCTGCGACCAACAAGGATCTCCAGGCGGAGATTCGCGGCGGTAATTTCCGCGAGGATCTCTACTTCCGGTTGAATGTGATTCCGGTCTTCGTGCCGCCGCTGCGCGAACGGCAGGATGACATCCCGATACTCGCCGACCATTTCATGGCGGAGTTCGCCCGCGAATATGGCCGCCGTCTGAAGCGGTTCGAACCCGGGGCGGTGGCACGCCTGCAGCAGTACCCCTGGCCCGGCAACGTCCGTGAGCTGCGCAACGTGATCGAGCGGCTGATGATCATGGTGCCCGGCGACGACATCACCGCCGAGCACGTCGGATTTCTCGAGCCGTCCGGCGCCGCCCCGCTGCCGGTCGAGACCGCGGCTGAACGGCTCACGCTGCACGAAGCGCGCGATCGCTTCGAGCGCGACCTGATTCTCCGCACGCTCAGCGAGCAGCAGGGCAACATGTCCAGGACCGCCGACGTGCTCGGCGTGGAACGCAGCAACCTCTATCGCAAGATGCGCGCATTCGGGATCGCGCCGGCCCGCCGGAGCGACGCGGACGACGAGCCCGCGCTCTGACGCGCGGTCCGGTCGTCAGCTGAGGGCGAGGCGCTGCTCCAGAATCAGGCGCGGCGAGTAGTCCTTCAGGCGGATGCGGCCGGCAATGTCGGCATTCAGAGCCGCCGCGGGCGCCAGTCCAATCAGCTCACTCTCGAGGACGTCGACGCCGTGCTCCCTGGCCGCGGTTCGCACGCGGTCGAACGCCGTTTCCATGTCGGTTCGGCGAGGGTCCGTCAGATTCATCGACACCTGCGCGAGGCCGCGATCGTGCAGCATCAGCCCGAGCGCCTTGACGCCGGCGAGGCCGCCGTTTTTTTCGCGTACCTCCCTTGCGATGGCGCGCGCGACGGACAGGTCACGGCTGTCGAGAACGACGTTGAAGGCGATGAGGACGTGGCGGGCGCCGACCGCGGTGGCGCCGGCGCTCGGGTGCGGCGTCGCCGGTCCGAAGTCCGGATGCCATGCCGGGAGTCGCATTCTGGCCGCCAGCCCTTCGAACTGACCGCGGCGAACGTCCTCGAGCCGGACGCGATCGGGGCGGCTGGCCGCGTCGCCGTACAGGTAGACCGGAATGCCAAACTGCTCGCCGATTGCCCGGCCGGCCCGGCGCGCCAGCTCGACGCACTCGGCCATCGTGGCGCCGCCCAACGGAATGAAGGGGATGACATCGACCGCGCCGATCCGAGGATGCTCGCCGTGATGACGCCGCAGATCGATGGACGCGACCGCCTCGTTCACCAGGCCGAGGACGGCCTGGAGAAGCGGGTCCCGGCTGCCGGCCATCGTAAAGACGGCGCGGTGGTGCGCCGCATCCGCGGAATGGTCGAGCAGCGTCACACCAGCGACGCCGCTTATGCCGGCCGCGAGGCGATCGATGAGCGCGCGATCGCGCCCCTCGCTCACATTGACGACGCTCTCGATCACCGGCGGCATGACGCGCAGCGATCTTCGCTGAAGCGAATCGCCTTGTCGACCGGGGTGTATAATTGCCCGTTCATTTTGCTCTCTGGCCATGTCCGATCCGTTCCGTACTGACACCGCGCGCGCCTTCGAGCCCGGCTCAGACGCGGACACGGAAGCGAAGATCGAGGAACTGCTGCTTGCGGGCCTCGAACATTACTTCGCCGCCCGCTACGACCAGGCAATCAACGTCTGGACCCGCGCGCTCTTCCTGGATCGCAACCATGCGCGGGCCCGCGCCTACATCGAACGCGCGCGATCCGCGCTCGCCGAGCGGCAGCGCGAGGCCGAGGAACTGCTGCAGGGCGGCGTCGCGGCGTTCGATCGCGGCGACGTCAACGAGGCCCGCCGTCTGTTGCAGTCGGCGATGGATCAGGGCGCGCCACCGGAGGAAGCCCTCGGCCTGTTGGATCGGTTGGCCCGCCTTGGGCAACTGGCGCCCGGTCCGATCGAAGCGGCGCGGCCGCGTCCGCGAACGGCCGCGTCGGCCCGCGCCCGGCTCTCGGCGGGCGTCTGGTTGCTCGTCGGACTCCTCACGCTGATCATCTTGGTGGCGGCCGGCATGACCGTCGGCGAACTGCGATCCGAATGGCGGGCGCTGGTGGAGCCGCCAGCGGCGGCGCCCAGCCGTCCCGCGAGCGACGCGCTGCCGGTCCCGCGCCGCGGTGAGCTCGCGATGGTGCGCGCCCGGGCGCTGCTGGCGAGCGGCCGTCTGCACGACGCGCTTGCGGTTCTCGCGCAGGTCCGCGCGACCGATCCACAGAAACTCGAGGCCGATCGGCTCCGTAGCGACATCCAGCGCCAGCTGATCGCGATGTCGGCGCCGAGCATCCCGCCGCTCGCCGCACCGGGCTCGACTCCCTAGCCATGAAGTGCCCGAAGTGCGGCTATCTGGGCTTCGAGCATGTCGAACGCTGCAAGAACTGCGGCTATCGGTTTTCGCTCAGCACGCTCTCCGGCATCCGTCCCCCGGAACTGCCGCTGCGCGCCGGCGCGCCGACGGTCGAGCCGCTCGGCGATCTCGAACTCGTCGACGCGGCATCGACGCCGCCCGAGGCGCAGCCGCACGATGTGCTCGGGAGCGGACTCGGATTCCACAACGGTGCCGGTCATGCGAACGATGATCGGGGCGATCTGCCGCTCTTCACGCCCCGCGACGCAGACGACGCCCCGCTCATCACGCGCGCGTCTCCGCCGCGGGCGCCGCTGGCGGTGCGCCGCGCAACCCCGGAAATTCCGCGGCTCAGAACCGAGCGTGCCCAGGCCGGCGACACGCCGCTTCCCGGCCTCGAGTCTCCGCGCCGCACGGCGACCGGGCGGTTTCCAGTGTCCGCTGACGGAGCGGCCTTGGGGGGAGCGGCGCTCGGTCTCGCCTCTCGAACGCTCGCCTCGGTCGTCGATCTGGCGCTGCTCGCGATCATCGATCTCGTTGTCGTGTACCTGACGATGCAGATCGGCGGCGTCACCTGGGCCGACCGGGCGCTCCTGCCGATTGCGCCACTCGTGGCGTTTCTCGTCGTCCAGAATCTTGGCTACCTGGTCGCGTTTGGAGCGGGCGGGCAGACGCTCGGGCAGATGGCGCTCGGCGTCAAGGTCGTCGATGCTGAAAGCGGCCGGGTTCCCGGTTTGTCGCCGGCGTTCCGGCGGACTCTTGTCTGGCTGGCGCTCCTCCTTCCAGCTGGTCTCGGATTGCTCACCATCCTCGCTGGCGATCGACGCGGACTTCACGATCGCATCAGCGGCACGCGCGTCGAGCGCGCCGGCTGACGGAGGCCGATGCAACAGGTCGCACTGGCCCTCGCCACGGCGCTGGGCGTCGGATACGCGCCGGTGGCTCCCGGCACGTTCGGCTCGCTGGTCGGTCTGATCCTCTGGTGGCTTCTTCCCCAAACCGCTGTCGTTCAGGTGGTCACGATCGGCGGGCTCTTTGTTGCCGGCTCATGGGCCGCGACCATTGCGGAGCATCGGTTCGGTCGCACCGATCCAGGCTACGTCGTCGTCGACGAGGTGATGGGGATGGTGATTGGCGTCGCGTTGATCCCGATCTCGTGGCCGGGCGCGATCGCCGGGTTTCTGCTGTTCCGCCTGTTCGACGTCGTGAAACCGTTTCCCGTCAATCGCTTCGAGCGTCTGCCGGGCGGAATCGGCATAATGGCCGATGATGCGATGGCCGGTGTCTACGCCAATCTGGCGCTCCGCGTGCTCGTGTGGGCGGTCCCGACGTGGAACGGCTGGACGCTCTGAACCTCGCCGTCTTCACGGGACGCTGACACCATGAACGCCTGGATCGTTGCCGTGGGCAGCGAACTGCTCACGCCCTATCGCATCGACACCAACTCGCTGGCGATTACCGAGCGGCTGAACGCCGTTGGCTGCGACGTTCGGATGAAGTTCGTCGTTGGCGACGCCGTCGACGAGCTCGCGGGAGTGTTCTCGCGCGGAATCGGTGCGGTCGACTACATCATCTGCACCGGCGGACTCGGGCCGACCGCGGATGACATGACGCGGGCGGGCCTCGTGCAGGCCCTGAACGTGCCGATGGACACCGACCAGGCGATCGTCGCGGCGATTCGTGCCCGCTTCGAGCGCCGCGGGCTGGTCATGCCCGAAATCAACATGCGCCAGGCGATGGTCCCGCGCGGGGCGACCGTGCTCGAGAACGAGCGCGGCACCGCGCCGGGCATCTGGATCGAGAAAGGCGGCACGGGAATCGCGTTGCTGCCCGGGCCGCCGCGCGAAATGATTCCGATGGTCGAAGCGCTGATCGCGGAGCGCATTCAGCCGCGGTCGTCGGGCGCCGGGCTGTTTCGCCGGATCCTGAAGATTACCGGTCATACCGAGTCTGACGTGGACGCGCGTACCCAGCCCGTCTACAGCCAGTGGGTGCACGCACCGGTTCCGATTGCGACGACGATTCTTGCGGTGATGGGGCAGATCGAGCTGCACTTGACGGCCGCCGCGCCCTCGCGCGATCTCGGAGAGGAAGCGCTCGCGGCGGCAACCGACGCGCTGCAGCAGGTGCTCGGCCGCTCGATTTACAGCACCGACGGACGCCAGCTCGAAGCCGTGGTCGGCGATCTCCTGCGGGCGCATCGCCAGCGGCTGGCGGTGGCCGAATCGTGTTCCGGTGGTTTGCTGGCTTCGCGCGTGACCGACGTGCCGGGCAGCTCGGAGTACTTCGAGCGCGGCGCGGTGTGTTACAGCAACCGCGCGAAGGTGGAGTGGCTGGGTGTACCCGAAGCGATGATCGAGGCGCATGGCGCGGTCAGCGAGCCGGTGGCCCAGGCGATGGCCGAAGGGATTCGCTCGCGAACCGGCGTCGAAGCCGGGATCGGCGTGACGGGCATTGCCGGCCCTGGTGGTGGGACGGCGGAAAAGCCGGTTGGCACCGTCGCGATCGCCGTGGTGGTACTGGACGCCGTTCGCGTACGGACGTTCCAGTTTTTCGGCGGCCGCGACCTCGTCAAGTTTCAGTCGGCGCAGGCGGCGCTCAACATGCTGCGGCTGATGCTGCTCGAGCGTCAGGTAAACTAGCGGTCTGATGGTCGTTGCGAGCATTGCCATCGCTTACCTGCTCGGCTCGGTGCCGTTCGCGCTGCTCCTGGCTCGCGGCTGGGGCGCGCGCGATCTGCACCGGTTGGGTAGCGGCAATCTCGGCGCGGCCAACGTCCTGCGCACCTCCGGGGTGACGCCCGGTGTCATCGTCGCGCTGCTCGACATCGCCAAAGGGGCGGTCGGGGTGCTCCTCGCCGAGCGGTTGAGCGGCGGCGGTCCGGCGCCGGCCATGGCCGGTGTGGCGGCAGTCGTCGGCCATGTCTACCCGGTCTGGTTGAAGTTTCGCGGTGGAAAAGGCGTCGCCACGGCATGCGGCGCGTTCGGCGTCCTGGCGCCGCTTGCCGCGCCCATGGCGTTTGCGATCTTCATCATGACGGTCTGGCTGACGCGGTACATTTCGCTCGGATCGGCTGCCGGATCGCTCGCCCTTCCGCCGTTCGCCTACGCAACCGGCAGTTCGGCCGACGTGGTCATTGCGGCCGCATCCTGTGCGTCGCTGATCCTCTTCCGTCATCGATCAAATCTCCTGCGGGTGCGACTCGGTACTGAGCGGCGCATCGGCGCCGGGCTCTAAGTGGCGGCGATCGCGGTACTCGGAGCGGGGAGTTGGGGCACGGCGCTGGCCGTGCACCTGGCGCGCGTGGGCCACGACGTCCGTTTGTGGGCCCGCGACGCGGCGCTCGCCGCCGAGGTCGAGCAGCGCCGCGCCAACGCGGCGTATCTGCCCGACGTGGTCCTGCCGCCCACGGTGTCGGTCACCCACGCGGTCGATCAGGCGCTGCGCGATTGTTCGGTGGTCGTGTCGGCGGTGCCGTCACACGGCTGCCGCGCGGTGATTCGCGCCGCGACGCCGCACCTGGCGCGCCATGCGGTGCTCGTGAGCGCCACCAAAGGGCTCGAAGCGCGGACCTGGCTGCGGATGTCTGAAGTGATCGCCGGCGAAGCCGGCGTCGACCATCCGGTGGTCGTGCTCTCGGGCCCGACTTTCGCTGCGGAAGTCGCGCGGCAGCTGCCCACGGCGGTGCTGGCCGCGTCCCTGGACGCCGAGGCGACCGAACTGGTGCAGGCCGATTTCCGCGGGCCGTCCTTCCGGCTGTACGGCTCCGCGGATGTCATCGGCGTCGAACTCGGCGGCGCCCTGAAAAATGTGATTGCGATTGCCGCCGGCGTCGTCGAAGGTCTGGGCCTCGGACACAACGCGCTGGCCGCGCTGATTACGCGTGGCATCGCGGAAATCTCCCGGCTGGTGTGGGCGGCCGGGGGCAAACGCGAGACGCCGTCAGGATTGAGCGGACTCGGCGATCTCGTGCTCACGTGCACGGGCTCGCTCAGCCGCAATCGGCATGTCGGCATCGAACTCGCCGGCGGCCGCAAGCTCGCGGAGATCCTTGCCGGCATGAAGATGGTCGCGGAGGGCGTGAACACAACCGGCGCCGCGCTGGCGCTCGGCGCGCACTACGGCGTCGAACTGCCGATTGCCACGCAGATGGCCGCCGTACTCGAGGGGCGCTCGGACGTGAAGACGGCGGTGGCGGCGCTGATGGTGCGGCCCCAGCGCGCGGAAATGGAAGAAGTCGGCTAGCGCTGAACCATGGGTGTCTTCGGTCGGATTCGGGAGAGTCTCTCCCGCACCAAGAAACAGATCGTCGAGCGGTTCGACGACATCGTCCGTCGCGCCGAGGAGCCGGCGCGGCGCGCCCGTCCGATCGACGTCGAAACCGTCGAGGCCCTGGAAGAACTGCTGATTTCGGCCGACGTCGGCATCGCGGCGACGGAGCGGATCATTGCCGCGGTCAAGAAGGACGCCCACGCCCACAGCCTGCGCGATCTCGTGCGGCAGGAGATTCGCCGCGTCTTCGAGAGCGTCGACAAACCGGTTGTCGTGGAGACGCCGCCGAAAGTCACGCTGATTGTCGGCGTCAACGGCACGGGCAAGACCACGACCGTCGGCAAGCTGGCCAATCTCCTGAAGAGCGAAGGGCGCCAGCCGCTCATCTGCGCTGCGGACACGTTTCGCGCCGCCGCGGTCGAGCAGCTCGAGATCTGGGCCGGGCGCGCCGGCGTGGACATGGTGCGGGCGCGCGAAGGCGGCGACCCCGCCGCGGTGGTCTTCGACGCCATCGCGTCGGCGAAGGCCAGAGGCCGCGATCCCGTGCTCGTCGACACGGCCGGACGGCTGCACACGCGCGTCAACCTGATGAATGAACTCGAGAAGATCCGGCGGATCGCCGCGCGTGAAGTGCCGGGCGCGCCGCAGGAAGTGCTGCTCGTTCTCGATGCCACGGTCGGGCAGAATGGCGTGGCGCAGGCTCGCGAGTTCATGAACGTCGCCGGTGTGAACGGCATCGTGCTCACGAAATTGGACGGCACCGCGAAAGGCGGTGTCGCGGTGGCGATCGCCCACGAGCTGAAGCTGCCGATTCGCTATGTTGGCGTTGGCGAAGGCATTCAGGATCTCGTGGCGTTCTCCGCGGAGGAGTACGTGGACGGGCTCTTCGAAGAGAAGTGGTGACGTGACGGACGCGCTCTACATGTCGCGGGCGCTCTTCCTCGCGGCGCGCGGCCGTGGACGCACCAGTCCGAATCCGGTCGTGGGCGCGGTCGTGGTTGCGGCCGACGGCGTGATCGTCGGTCAGGGATATCACGCGCGGGCGGGGGAGCCCCATGCCGAAGTCCACGCGCTGGCGATGGCCGGCCCCCGGGCGCGCGGCGCGACCCTCTATTGTTCGCTCGAGCCGTGCTGCCACACGGGCCGCACGGGTCCGTGCGTGGAACGCATCGCCGAGGCCGGCATCGTGCGCGTCGTCGCTGCGGTTCAGGACCCGAACCCGCTCGTGTGCGGCCGCGGGTTTGAATTCCTGCGATCGCGCGGGATTCAAGTGGACATCGGCGTCGAAGCGCGGTCCGCCGTGGCGCTCAATCAGCCGTTCTTCACGCTGATGCGCGAAGGGCGGCCGTTTGTGACGCTCAAGGCGGCGATCAGTCTCGATGGGGCCATCGCTGAAGTGCCGGGCCGGCCGACGCCACTCAGCGGCGAGCGGTCGAATCGCCACGCCCACCGCGTGCGCGCCGAGATCGACGCGATCGCCGTCGGCGTCGGTACCGTCATTGCCGACGATCCGCTCTTGACGGCGCGCCACGTGTTCCGCGAGATGCCGCTGACGCGGGTGATCTTCGACCGCACGCTGCGGACGCCGCCCGGATCGCGGCTCCTCTCGACACTCGACGCCGGCCCTGTCATGATCGTGACCACTCCGGCCGGCATCCGCAGTGAGCGGCGACACACCCTCGAAGCACGGGGAGCGCAGTTGGTCGTCAGCGAAGGCACGATCCGGTCGGGCTTGCGCGCGCTCGGGTCGCAAGGCATCAGTTCGCTGCTGCTGGAAGGCGGCGCGGCCGTTCACCAGGCGGCGTGGGACGAGGACGTCGTCGATTTCGTGCGGCTGTACGTGGCGCCGCGGGCGCTCGGCCCCGGGGGCGTCCGACTGCTGGACGGCCGGCGCCTCTCCACGCTGGATCTGGTGGAGCCGCGAATCGAACCGCTGGGATCGGACGTCTTGATGGAAGGGTATGTTCACAGGCCTCGTTGAAGCGGTCGGCACGGTGCTCGAATCCAGACCGACGAGCGGCGGCAAACGCGTGCGGATCGAAACCACGCTCGCGCCCTCGCTCGAACCCGGAGACAGCCTCGCGGTCAACGGCGTCTGCCTCACGGTCGTCAGCGGCGACGACCAGCAGATTCATGCCGAAGTCGGTCCCGAGACCCTTCGCGTCACGACGCTCGGCGCGCTGGCGCCCCCCGCGCTCGTCAATCTCGAACGACCGCTGCGCGCCGACAGCCGGTTCGGCGGTCACTTTGTTCAGGGCCACGTCGACACGACCGGCGTCATCGAAGCGATCACGCCGGACGGCGATTTCCACCGGCTGACGATCGGCTTTCCGCGACATCTGGCGCCCTACGTCGTCCCCAAGGGCTCGATCGCGGTCGACGGGATCAGCTTGACGGTCGCCAACCTCGCGGTCGAACGGCTGGACATCATGATCGTCCCGTTCACCCTCGAGCACACCAACCTGAAACACGCGAAGGCCGGCGATCGTGTCAATCTCGAATGCGACATGGTCGGCAAGTACGTCGTGCGCGCGGCGGAGCTCGCCGGATTGTCGTTCGGACCCGTTCGCGCCGACGAAGTGCGACACTGAGAAGAAGCCATGCGACGAAACGAAGCGCCCCGGTCCAGAGCGGAGATGAAGATCGCGAAAGGCGCGAGCCGGAAAACCGGTCCCTTCGCGACCATCGAAGACGCCATCGTCGCCATCCGCGCCGGCAAGATGATCATCGTCGTCGATGACGAGGACCGCGAGAACGAGGGCGACCTGACGATCGCCGCCGAGCAAGTGACGCCCGAGGCGATCAATTTCATGGCGCGCTACGGGCGCGGGCTGATCTGTTTGTCGATGACTGGCGAGCGTCTCGATCATCTCGACATCCCGCTCGAGGTGTCGTCGAACGTGGCGCGGCGCGAGACGGCGTTCTGCATGTCGATCGACGCCAAGGAGGGCGTCTCGACGGGCATTTCAGCCGCCGACCGGGCGCGGACCGTTCGTCTCGCCATCGCCGAGGACACGAGGCCGAGAGACTTGGCGCGGCCCGGCCACGTGTTTCCGCTCCGGGCGCGGAGCGGCGGGGTCTTGACACGCACCGGCCACACCGAAGCGTCCGTGGATCTGTCGCGAATCGCCGGGCTGTATCCCGCCGGCGTGATCTGCGAAATCATGAACGAAGACGGCACCATGGCGCGGGTCCCCGAGCTGACGAAGTTCGCGAAGAAGCACGGGTTGCTGATGATCACGATTGCCGATCTCATCAAGTACCGCGTGCGCACGGAGTCGCTGGTCAAACGGATTGCGTCGGCGAAGCTGCCGACCGCGTTCGGCGATTTCCAGGTCCACGTGTTCGAGAATCAGCTCGATCGGCAGGAGCACGTCGCGCTGGTGCGCGGCGACATCGGCGATGGGAAGGACGTCCTGGTGCGCGTTCATTCATCCTGCCTGACCGGCGATGTGCTCCACTCGGTCCGCTGCGACTGCGGCGCCCAGCTCGACGCGGCGCTCGAGCGCATCGGCCAGGAAGACCGGGGCGTCCTGCTGTATCTCAATCAGGAGGGGCGCGGCATCGGGCTCGGCAACAAGATTCGGGCGTACGAGCTGCAGGACGAGGGGTTCGACACCGTCGAAGCCAACGAGCGGCTCGGGTTCAAGGCCGACCAGCGCGACTACGGCATGGGCGTGCAGATCCTGCGCGAACTGGGCATCCGCTCCATGCGCCTCTTGAGCAACAATCCCAGAAAGCTCGTCGGCATCGAGGGTTACGGGCTGTCGGTGAGCGAGTGGCTGCCGCTCGAGGTGCCGGTGCACGAGTCGACCCGCCGCTATCTGAAGACCAAGAAGGAGAAGCTCGGTCACAAGCTCTCGTCGGTGTGACACGATGTGTCCGGCTTTCGCCGGACCAGCCGGTTGACACTCTGAGGTAACCTCCTCTACGATAAGCGTTTGCCGTAGAATAATTTAGCGTCTTCTGCGGCAACGGAAACCAGTCGCGGTCGTCCATGTTCGATTCCCTGAGCAACCGTCTCCAGGACGTTTTCAAGTCGCTCCGTGGTCAAGGGCGGCTGACGCCCGAGAACATCGAGGCGGCGCTCCGGGAAATTCGTCTGGCGCTCCTTGAAGCCGACGTCAATTTCAAGGTCGTCAAGGCGTTCATCGACCGGGTCCGCGACAAGGCGATGGAGCAGGAGGTGCTCCAGAGCCTGACGGCGTCGCAGACGATCGTGAAGATCGTCCGCGACGAGATGCTGGCGCTCTTCGGCGACACCGAAGGCGGGTTGACGACGAGCAGCAAGCGGCCGCGGGTCGTCCTGCTGCTCGGGCTCCAAGGCGCGGGCAAGACGACGACGGCGGGGAAGCTGGCGAAGTGGCTGACGAAGCAAGGCCGTCATCCGCTGCTCGTCTCGACCGACGTGAAACGGCCGGCGGCGATTCAGCAGTTGAACGTCGTTGCGCAGAAGGCCGGCGTGCGGGTCCACGATCCCGCCGGTCAGCTCGACCCGGTCGCGCGCGCCAAAGGGGCGCTTGCGGAAGCCGGGACGCTCGGTTTCGATGTCGTGATCGTCGACTCGGCGGGTCGTCTGCATATCGACGACGAGCTCATGGGCGAGCTCGCGGCGATCAAGGACGTGACCGATCCGTCGGACCTGCTCTACGTCGCCGATGCGATGACCGGGCAGGACGCGATCAAGAGCGCCGGTGAATTTCACCGGCGGGTGGGCGTGACCGGCGTCGTGCTCACCAAGCTTGACGGCGACGCGCGCGGCGGTGCGGCGCTGTCGGTGGTGTCGGTGGTCGGCGTGCCGATCGCGTTTGTCGGCAGCGGCGAGCGGCTCGAGGATCTCGAGCCGTTTCACCCCGACCGGGGGGTGTCGCGGGTGCTCGGGATGGGCGACGTGCTGTCGCTCATCGAACGGGCCGAAGCGGCGATTGATGTCGGCGAGGCCGAGCGCCTCGAAGGAAAGCTTCGGGCGAACGAATTCACGCTCGAGGACTTCCGGGATCAGCTGCGAACGATCCGCAAGATGGGACCGCTCGAGCAGATTCTGGGGATGCTGCCCGGGATGGGCAACATCAAGCAGCTGGCGGAGAACAAGCCGGACGAGAAGCAGCTGGCGCGGGTCGAAGCGATCATCGGTTCGATGACGCCCGACGAGCGGCGCAAGCAGCACATCATCAACGGCAGCCGCCGGAAGCGAATCGCGAAAGGCAGCGGCACGTCGGTCGAGGAAGTGAACCGGCTGCTGAAGCAGTTCGTGCAGATGCAGAAAGCGTTGAAGCAGTTCGGCGGAATGGCCGGACTGGCCGGCGGCGGCAAGCAGGCGCGCCGTCAGGCCATGCAGATGCTGCGCAACCGGCGCTGAGGCGCCGGCGCTCACGAGCGCGCAGCGTAACTTCGGGTCGGGTGTGAGCCTCGAACCGATAGCAGGAGAGTCCGATGGTCGTCATCCGTATGCGACGCGCGGGATCCAAGAAGCGTCCCTTCTTCCGCATCGTCGTCACCGATTCCCGCGCCGCCCGCGACAGCAGCTTCGTCGAAATCCTCGGCCACTACAATCCGCGCACGAAACCCGCGCTTGTCGACATCGACAAGGAGCGGCTGGGCTATTGGGTGAGCAGGGGCGCGCAGCCGTCCGACTCCGTGCGGACGCTGATCGCGCGTCATTTGACGGCGCCGAAAGCGGAGGCGGCAGACGCGAAGTGAGCGCGGTCCGCGACGTCGTGGAAGTGCTGGCGAAGGCGCTGACCGACCGGCCCAACGAAGTCACGGTCGTCGAGTCGGAGCATCGTGGCCAGACGCTGATCGAACTCTATGTCGGTTCCGGCGAACTGGGCCGGGTGATCGGCAAGCAGGGCCGCACGGCGGCGGCGCTGCGCACGCTGGCCGCGTCGGCCGGCGAGAAACACGGCAAGACCGTCACGCTCGAAATTCGCGACGGCCGGCCGTGACCTGGGACGAGATGGCGGTGGTCGGGCGCGTGGCCCGGGCACACGGCATCCGCGGCCAGGTGATCGTGAATCTCGAGACGGATTTTCCGCACGAGCGCTTTCAGCCTGGCGCGGAGCTCTTTGTCAATCGCAGTGGCGGAGACGGGGTCGAGCGATTCGTCGTGACGACGCTGCGATTTCATCGCGATCGTCCGGTGATCGGGCTCGGCGGGATCGAGGACATGAACGCGGCGAATCGCCTGGCCGGCGCCGAGTTGCGGGTTCCGGCGGATCGGCTCGCGACGCTGCCTGAAGGCGTCTACTATCGGCACGATCTCGTCGGCTGCGAGGTGGTGACCGAGAGTGGGGTCCCGGTCGGGTTCGTCAAGGCCGTCGAGGGTGAGGTTGGCCTGAGTCGTTTGGTGGTGGCGGCAGACGGCGGCGACGTGTTGATCCCGATGGTCGCGGCAATCTGCCTGGTGGTCGATCTCGAACGGCGGCGGATCGTGATCGCGCCTCCGGACGGGCTGTTGGAATTGAATCGCTGATGCGCTTCGACATCGTCACGATCTTTCCGGCGATGGTGAGTCAGGCGCTCGGCGCGGGAATTGTCGGCCGGGCGATCGAGCGCGGCACGCTCGAAGTCGGGGTGCGGGATTTGCGGTCGTTTACGACCGACAAGCATCGCGTCGTGGACGATGTGCCCTACGGCGGCGGTCCCGGGATGGTGCTGAAGCCCGATCCGCTGTTGCGGGCGATCGCCGCGATCGCCGGGGAACGGGGATCACGGCCGGCCGTGATTCTGACCTCGCCGCAGGGGACGCGGCTGACGCAGCCGGTCGTCGAACGGCTGGCGCGGCTGCCGCACATCGTCGTGCTGTGCGGACGATACGAAGGCGTTGACGAGCGGGTGCGGGCGGCGGTCGACGAGGAAATATCGATCGGCGACTATGTCCTGAGCGGCGGCGAACTGCCGGCGCTGGTGATTGTGGACGCGGTCGCGCGGTTCGTGCCCGGTGTGGTCGGGGACGAGCAGTCGGTGATGGAAGATTCGTTCGGCCGCGGACTGTTGGACTTTCCGCAGTACACGCGGCCGGCCGAAGTCGAGATGGAAGGCGGAACGACGCTGAAGGTGCCCGACGTGCTGTTGTCGGGGCACCATGCGGAGATTCGCCGCTGGCGGAAGCGGGAAGCGATAGCGCGCACCCTCGATCGCCGGCCGGAATTGCTGGAAGGCGCGGCGCTCGACGCCGAGGAGCAGGAACTGCTCCGCGAGCTGGTGGCGGCGCGCAAACAGAGTTGAAGCAGTCGTGGAATGGCGGGGGAGCCCCGCCGATGAAGGAGCAGGAACATGGGCGCGATTGAGGTCGTCGAGAAGTCGCAGCTGGCGGATCGGCCGGCCATGAAGTCGGGGGACACGGTTCGCGTGCACGTGAAGGTGCGCGAAGGTGACAAGGAGCGCATTCAGATCTTCGAAGGCGTGGTCATCGGCCTGCACCGGGGCGGGACGCGGGCGTCGTTCACCGTGCGAAAGGTCTCGTTCGGTCAGGGCGTCGAGCGCATCTTCCCGCTGCACTCGCCGACGATCCAGAAGGTCGAAGTCATGCGCTCGGCCAAGGTCCGCCGCGCGAAGCTGTACTACCTGCGCGATCTGAAGGGCAAGGCGGCGCGCATGAAGGATTCGGCGAAGGCCTGATTCCTGGGCAGCCGGCCGGTTTCGCATGGCCCGCGTCTCGGCCCAGCGCACGCTCGAGAACCGGCTCCGTCGTCTTGGCTTTTGCCATGTCGCCGGAGTCGACGAGGTCGGGCGCGGCTGTCTCGCCGGTCCGGTCTATGCGGCCGCGGTGATTCTCGACCCCGGTCGCCACATCCCCGGGGTCGGGGATTCGAAGACGGTTCCCGCTGAAGAGCGCGAAGCGCTCTTCGGCGACATCACGCAGCACGCGATCGCCTGGGCGGTGGCCTCCGCCGATCCGCGTGAAATCGACGCCATCAACATCCATCAGGCGTCGCTCGCGGCCATGCGGCGCGCCGTCCTCGCGCTGTCCCCTCTTCCCGACATCGTCCTGGTCGACGCGTTTCGCATTCGCGAACTGCCCATGGCGCAGCGCGCCGTGCTTCACGGCGATCGGCGGTGCGCGGCGATTGCCGCGGCGTCGATCGTCGCGAAGGTGCTGCGCGATCGGGAAATGCGCGATCTCCACGCCCGCGATCCCCGCTATGGGTTCGATCGTCATAAGGGGTACGCAACCGCCGATCACCTCGACGCCCTGGCGCAGTTTGGGTACTCCGACGTCCACCGCCGCTCGTTCCGGCCCCAGACGCTGTTTGATACGATGGACTGATTCGTGGCCATCGACCGTCCCGCCGTGTTGCGTCAAGCGGAGAAGCTGCTCCGGCTCGGCAAGTTGGATCAGGCGATTGCCGAGTATGTGCGGCTGGTCGACGATCAGCCGCAAGATTGGACCACGGCGAATGCGCTCGGCGATCTCTACGTGCGCGCCGGATACGTCGACCAGGCGGTCGAACACTTCACGCGCATCGCTGACGGGCTCAATCGCGAGGGCTTCCGTCCCAAAGCCGGCGCGCTCTACAAGAAAATCCTCAAGCTCAAACCCGACGACGAGCACGCCATGATGCAGTCGGCGGAGATTGCCGCCGCGGCAGGCCTGCTTGCCGACGCGCGCGCGCAGTTCAATGCCGTCGCGAAGCGGCGGCGCGATCGTGGCGACGAGGCCGGCGCGGTCCGGATCGTGGTGCGGCTCGGCCGTCTGGATCCGGACGATGAACACGCGCGTCTCGCGGCCGCGCGTGCCCGCCTCGATCTCGGCGAGCGCGACGGCGCCCTCACCGATCTTCTGGCGCTGGCGGATCACCTGGTGGAGAACGAGCGGCACGAGCCGGCGCTGCGGGCGCTGGCCGAAGCGCTGCGGCTCGAGCCGGAGTCGGCGCCGATTCAGATTCGTGTCATCCGGACGACGCTTCAAGCCGGCGATGTCGACGCGGCGCTCACGCATCTGACGCCGGCGCTTCTCTTCGGAGAGCCAGGGTTGCTGGCGTCACTGGCCGTGGAACGTCCTGAGGTCGCGTTCACCGCGGTTCAGCGTGCCGCCGACGCGGCGACCTCGCGGCAGGACTGGGCCGCCGGCGCCGAGGCCTTCCGTGCGTTCCTCCGCCACGCGCCACACCATGTGCCGGCGTCGACCCGGCTCGTCGAACTGGCGCTCGAGAGCGGGCTCGAGGACCTGATCGTCGCGAGCCAATCCCAACTTGCCGAGGCGTTGCTCGCGACCGGATCGTTGGTTGAAGGGCGCCACATCGCCGAAGACCTCCTGGCGAAAGCTGAGGCCTCGAATTTCCGTCCGCCTCCGGCTGCTGCCGAGGTGCCGCCGTTACCGCGGGCGGAGCCGCCGGCACCTTCGCCGGCGCCGCCGAAACCGGTCGGAGCGACCCCGGTTGCGCCGCCGGCGTCGAGTGGCGCCGACGACCATCGGCCGCTTCAGCCTGCCGACCTCAAACGACCCGCGCCCGAAGCACGGCAGCGTTCCAAAGGTGCCGAGATTGACTTGACGGTGACCCTCGAGGACATCCGCAAGCCGCATGTGGCGACCGAACCAGCGCCGCCGGAACCGTTGCCGGACGATATCGAGGCCGTCTTCGCTCGCCTGCGCGACGAGGCCTCCGCCCGGTCAGCAGCGGAAGCCGCTGCACAGGACTTTCTGCGCGGCAGCGCATTCGCTCAGTGCGGCGATCTCGAGAATGCCCTGGCACCGCTGAAGGCGGCCGCCCGTTCGTTGCAGTTTCGGTTCGAGGCAGCGGCCGCGCTTGGCCGTTTGTTTCTCTCCCGCGGCGAAACCGGGCCGGCTATCGACTGGCTCGAGCGGGCGGCGGAGGCGCCGCCTCCGTCCCCCGACGCCGCCCACATGCTGTTGTACGACCTGGCGGCGGCGCTCGAGTCGACCGGAGAAACGGCGCGGGCGCTGGCTGTGTGTCTCGAGTTGCAGGCCGACGCCCCGGATTTTCGCGACCTGCCGGCGCAGGTGACGCGCCTCGTCAAGCTGCAGGCTCACGAGTAGTCCTGTGCTGCGCCGCCTCCTGTTCGTCGCGTTCTTCGTCGAGGTCGGGATCCTCCTGATTCTCCTGCCCTGGTCGTCGTACTGGGAGCGCAACTATTTCGCCGTGGCCTGGCCGGCGCTGTATCCCGTCCTCATCAATCATTTCGTCCGCGGCGCGGTCAGCGGCCTCGGCGTGCTGAATCTCTTCGCCGGCTTCATCGAACTCGCGCCGATTTTCTCGCCGCGGGAATGATCATCTGTCTCGTCACGGATCGGCGGCGTCTCGCGCCTGAGTCCGGCGAGACCGAACGCGGCCGGTGTCTCGTCCAGCAGTGCCGGGAAGCCGTGGCCGCCGGTGTCGACATCGTGCAGGTCCGGGAGCCTGATTTGGCGGCGCGGCCGCTTGTCGAACTCGTCCGCCAGATGTGTGCCGCCGCCGCGGGGAGCAAGACGCGCGTCGTCGTCAACGATCGGCTCGACGTGGCGCTCGCTGCGGACGCCGGCGGGGTCCATCTCCGAGCGGACTCCCTGCCATGGCGGACGGTCCGCGGGTTCGTGCCGTCGTCCTTCGTCGTGGGCTGCTCCGTGCATGGCGTTGACGAGGCCCGTGCGGCGGACGGCGCGAGCTACCTGGTCGCGGGAACGGTCTGGCGCTCCGCCTCGAAGTCAGACGGACACCGACTCCTTGGCGTAGATGGTCTGACGGCAGTCGCACGCGCGGTGGCGTCGCCGGTGCTGGCGATTGGCGGCGTCGCGGTCGATCGCATGCGCACGGTCGCGCGATCCGGCGCCGCTGGCATCGCCGCGATTGGGTTGTTCATGGACGACCGGACTGCCGCATGTCGGGCGTGTCCGCTCGGATCGCTGGTTACCGATGTGCGCCGGAGCTTCGATTCGGCGACGGACGGAGATATGTGAGCCGTCCAGTCGAGTAACATATGGCGCCGTACCTCTACCGTGACGACCGCTGATCGAAAACCGGGCGATTTTGGCACCAAGCTCAGAGAGGCGCGGGAGCGCCGCGGCGTCACGCTGCGTCAGATTGCCAACGACACCAAGATTTCGATGACGGCGCTCGAGGCGCTCGAGCGCAATGACATCTCCCGGCTGCCGGGAGGGATATTCTCGCGCTCGTTCGTTCGGACGTATGCCGTGTACGTCGGGCTCGATCCGGAAGAGGCGGTCGACGATTTCGTTCGTCAGTTTCCCCACGAGACCGTCACGGTCGGCCACGCGACGTCGGATCGATCGCACGAAACCGAGTCCTTCGAAAGCAATCAACGCGTCGCCTCCGTGGGCCTGAAGCTGGCCGGCATCAGCGTGCCGATCGCCGGCCTGGTCTTGTACTTTGCCACGCGGCCGAGTCCGGTGCGCGAGCCGGCGCCGGTCAGTGCCGCTCCGCCGGCGGCGGCGCGTCCGGCGACGGATACCCGCCCGACCGAGCCGCGCGTAACGTCGGAGCCGATCGCGACGGCGGGCGAAGCTCTCCGTTTCGAAGTGACCGCGACGCGCGGCGGCACCCTCTCGGTCGCCGTCGACGGTGAAAGTCCCATCGACTTCGCGCTCGAGGGCGGGGGACGCCGGCGCATCGAGTTCCGCCGCGAATTGATGCTGCGGACGAGCGACGCCGCCGCGTTCACGTGGAGCATCAACGGGCGGCCGGGACGTCCGCTGGGCGCCTCGGGAGCGCCCACGACGCTCACGTTGACGGCCGCCAACTACGAAACCTACCTGAGCGCGCGGTGAGCGTCACCCCGCTTCTCGATTTCTTCAAGCGCGGCGAAGTCGCCCGCGACGTTCGTTTGCTCGCGGCCGAAGGCGCGCTGGCACCGCGGGCGACGGAGCAGCTCGCGATTCTCGTGCTGCTCCATGACGACAGCGACGCCGACGTGCGGTCGACGGCCCGCGCCACGCTCGATCGCATTCCCGAGACCGCGCTGAAAGGGTTTCTGGCCAGATCGGACGTATCGGTCGGCATGCGGGAGTTTTTTGCCGATCGCGGCGTGTTCCCCGATGAGATGCCGGCGCTGGCCGTCGACGAGCCGCTGATTGAGGGAGCCGCGCTCGACGGCGAGCCGGATCTCGCAGAAGAGGGAGCCGACGAGCCGAAAGACAGCCTCGTGCAGAAGATCGCCAAGATGACCTTCACGGAACGCTTGAAAGCGGCGCTGAAGGGATCGCGCGAGATGCGGGCGATTCTGATTCGCGATCCGAACAAGATGGTGGCCGCGTCGGTCCTGAGCAGCTCAAAGGTGACCGAGTCGGAGATCGAGGGCTTCGCGCGGATGACCAACGTCTCCGAGGAAGTCCTTCGGACCATCGCCAGCAACCGCGCCTGGACCAAGAACTACGGCGTCGTCGTCGGGCTGACCAAGAACCCGAAGACTCCGGTGGCGCTGTCGTTGAATCTCATGCAGCGGTTGAACGACAAGGACGTGAGCATCCTGTCGACCGATCGGAATGTCCCGGAACCGGTGCGGGTTGCCGCCCGCCGCAAAACCGCGCTCGGTCCGAATCGTTAGACGAGACGAGGGCGTTCACGAACGAGACGAGTTCTTGGGTTTCTTGCCGCGAAACTTGCCCTTCGGTTTTCCCTGTTTCGCCCAGTCTGATCGCATCTGGGCCAGTCCTTCCATGTAGACCGTTGCGCGCTCCCGCTCGTCTTCGCTGGCCATCGACTTCAAGAGGTCGAGGGCCTTGGCCAGATCCTGCTGGATCGACTGTTTCGTGGTGGCGAAATACAGCCGGCGGATTTCCGCCAGCTTGTCGTCGGCCGAAAGCATCTTGAGTTGGGTCATCGGGCGTTCCGTCGCAGCAGCTTCCTGAAATCGTCAAACGAACGAGTCGTAAGGATATCGTCGGGACCGAGCCACGCGCGGCGGGCGACGGTCGCGCCCCAGCGGAGGCGATGAAAGGCGTTCTTCGAATGGGCGTCGCTTGAGATGGTGAGACGCGCCCCCTTCTGGCGGGCGAGGCGGGCCTGCACGTCGCTCAGGTCCAACCGTTCGACCTGGCAATTGATCTCGACGACGACACCCGCGGCGACGGTGGCGTCGAGGACGGCTTCGATGTCGACGGCGTACGGCGGACGCTTCAGCAGCCGGCGCCCGGTGGGGTGGCCGAGGATGTCGACGTGCGGATTCGCGATCGCGCGGAGAATGCGGTCGGTCATCTGCTGCCGTTCCTGGTTGAATCCCGAGTGAACCGAGGCGATGACCAGGTCGAGTGCGGCGAGACAGTCGTCCGACAGGTCCATGGTACCGTCGGCGAGGATGTCGCACTCGATGCCGGCGAGGAGGCGAACGCCGAACTGACCATCCAGCTTGCGGACGCGCTCCGCGTGGGCGAGCGCCCGGCGTTCGTCGAGTCCGTTGGCCATGGCCAGCGACTGGCTGTGATCGGTAATCGCGATGTACTCGAGGCCGGCGGCCGCGGCGGCACGGGCCATCTCCTCGATCGTGTCCTTGCCGTCGGACTCGGTCGTGTGCATGTGCAGGTCGCCGCGCAGGTCCGCGTGCGCGACGAGCCGGGGGAGGGCACGGGTTTCGGCCGCCTCGATTTCACCGCGCGCTTCGCGCAGTTCAGGCGGCGTCCACTCCAGGCCGAGCGCTTCGTAGATGCCCGACTCGTCGGCGCCGGCGATCCTTTCGTCCCCTTCGATCCGGAACAAGCCGTACTCGTTCAGTTTGAAGCCGAGTCCGATGGCCCGATCGCGGAGCGCGATGTTGTGCGCCTTGGAACCCGTGAAGTACTGCATCGCCGCACCGCGGCTGTCGCTGGTGACGAGGCGCAGGTCGGCCTGAAAACCGCCGCGCAGGAGGACGCTCGATTTCGTATCGCCGTGCCCGAGCACGCGCTCGACCGTGTCATAGGCGACGAACGCGTCCATCAGCGTCGGGTCGGCGTTCGACGCGAGAATGTCGATGTCGCCGCAGGTCTCGCAGCCGCGCCGCAGGCTGCCGACCGCCTCAATCTCCGCGGTCGGCGCGCGGTCCTGCAGGAAGGCCACGATCGCCGCCGCGGTCTCGTGGGTATCCGACAGCAGATGGCGGCCGGCGTGGCGCTTTCGCTCGTCGAGCGCGGTCAGGATTTGCGATTCCTTCTTCGGCCCCATGCCCTTGATGGCCCGCACGCGACCATCGCGCGCCGCTTGCTCGAGGTCGTCGAGCGTCCGTACGCCCAGATCGCGGTACAGCGTCGCCACCGTTTTCGGACCGACCCCCTGCAGGTGCAGCATGTCCAGGACCGACGGCGGGAACTCCGCCATCAGCCCGGCGTGATAGTCCGAGATGCCGGTCTCAGCCAGCTCGCGAATTCGCGCCGCGAGATCCTTACCAATGCCGGGAATCTCGCGCAGTTCGGTGGCCGACAGCTTCGCCAGATCGTGTGGATGGTTCGAGACGATGTCTGCGCCGTTGCGGTACGCGCGAATCTTGAAGGGGTTCTCGCCCTTGATTTCGAGGAGATCGGCGATCTCCCCGAGCACGCGGGCGATCGCGTGGTTATCCAACCCGCAACCCTTCGCGTTCGATCCGGTAGTCGAGGATGCGGGCGCCGCCCGCGGCCAGCGCCTCGGCGATCCGTGGTCGAGCCTCCGGCGGGCCGTAGCAGAACAGGCAGCCGCCGCCACCCGCGCCGCAGACCTTGGCGGCCGTCGCTCCGGCGTGCCGGGCCGAGTCGATCAGGCGCTCGATGGCCGGCGTGGTGACGCCGGGGGCGAGCCGCTTGCGATTCTCCCACTCGTTCGCGATGTGTCCTCCGACGGCGTCCCAGTCGCCGCGCTCCAGGGCGACGCGCATGGCTGCCGCCGTGTCGCGGATCCGTTCGAAGCAATCGAAGATGTGGGCGTCGCCGTCGAGGTGGCGCTTGGTGATCTCCCAGTTGTTCGTGCCGGAATTCCGCGGCGCGCCGGTATAGGCCACGACGATGCGCGCCTCGAGCTCGACGGGATCGACATCGAGCGCGACACGGCGGATGGACTCGACCCCGAGTTCGACGGCGGCGATGCCGCCGTAGAGCGCGGGCCGGTAGTCCTGGACGCCGGTCGGGACGCGAATCGTCTGGCACTCGACGTTCATGGCGACGCGAAGGATCGTTTCCGCGTCGGTGGGGGCGCCGGTCCAGCGCGCCAGCGCACCGCAGGTGGCAATCGTCAGCGCCGACGATCCGGCGATACCTGCTCCGGCCGGCGATTCGCCGCGGGTGGTCAGTGTCGCGTTCTCCAGGCGGTAGTGGCGGGCGAGGAGAGCGAGGAGCGGCAGCCGGCTCTCGTGCGTCAGCTCAGACCAGTCGCGTGCTTCAACGGTGGCATTCGTATCGATCGAGCGGAGCAGCAGGCCGCCGCCGGCGCGCGCTTCGACCTGCGCGTGAGCCCGCAGGCTGATCGCCGCGTTGAGGGTCGAAGCGCCGTCGTGAAAGAGATACAGCGGCCAGATGTCGATGGTACCGCCGGCGAGATCGATTCGCGTCGGCGCCGATGAGGTCAGCACGGTCGGAATTATATAGGGTTAGTCTGAGGGTCCAGATTTCTGGACCTTCAGATTACTCTCGCAGAAATCGCTAACGGATCGCTAACCTGGTGCGCGGAACGGAGTACCGATGCCGATCGAACCGGCGCGACGTGAGTCGGACTTGGAGACGGCGCTGTGCCGTATGGTCGCCGAGCAAGGCGACCAACCTCGAATGCCGTTTTCGCCAGACGATTCATTCCTCCGTGAACTGGCGCCAACCACCTGGGACGAACTCCTTGCGGAGGGTTTCATCGAAAGCCGCGGTACCCGGCCCTATCCGACGTTTCGCTTGACGGCGTCTGGTTGGCTCAAGGGAATGCGTCTCAACGGCGCACTCGACCGGCCGGACGTTCGTGATCGGGCCGTTACAATTCGTCGCGCTCTCAAGGGTCGCGTCAAGAGTCGCCACCTTCCATACGACGCATTCGAAGATGTCCGCAGCCTCGCGACCGAGATCGGATTGCCGGTCGGGTGGGTGTCGAGCGCCCTCAGCGCGAACCTCCTCGCGGAGATGTTCCCGGACGACATGATGAACGCTTCGCTCGACGGGGTGAAGATTCGAATCCCGCGGACGTTTGATATGGCGCGCCGCTAGGGAGACTCCCGGGGCCGCCGATCCGCATTTCTGGTTTGCCGCCGTGCGGCCGGAGAATAATTTCCTCCGGCCGCTTTTTCTTTGTGCTAGCTTGGTCTCACGACACTTCGAGCGGTGTCGGACGACGAACCGGAGCCGAGGCGGCTCCGCATCCTACGCGGCCCGGCAATGGACAGTCCGGGAGGTGACCAAGCGCAAGCTCGCTCCGCTTCACCTTCCTGTATTTCATTCCAGGGCGCTCGTTCTTCGTCGCCGTTAACGCTCGGCCGGTAGACCGCGAGAATCGCGGCGGCTGGAGGTACGCATGGCTAGACGGAACAACGACGTGCATGTCTCTCGTGATGGAAACGGCTGGAAGACCACGCAGGGCGGCGAAAAGCAGTCCCACCACCGGACGCAAGGCGCGGCGATCGACCGCGGCGAGTCAATCGCCCGCCGTGACCGCGTCGATCTCGTGACGCACGGCCGCGACGGCAAGATCCGCAGCAAGGACAGCTTCGGCAACGACCCGCTGCCGCCGCGGGACACCGAGCACTGAAGGCGCGAACATGGCGTATAGAAGCGGAACTTACGTCGCCTTCCACGCGGGCGGCCACCCGAATGCGATCCTCACGGACCTCAGGTTCTACAACCTGTTGAAAGCCTGGCACAAACGAGACTGCATCGACTTCCGGATGGTCGACAGCCACGAAAAAGCAGGCGTTCGCGACGATAGTTCCCGACAACAGTTGAAGCGAGTGCTCGCCGAACGGCTGCGGAATTCTCGCAACATGGTCTTGGTTCTGACGCGCATGACCGCACTCGACGACGACTGGGTTCCGTTCGAGATCGGGTACGCGATCGATACCTGCAAGATACCGATCATTGCGGCGTATCCCGGCTACGACTACGTCCAAGCTCCGGCAGATCTATCGGCGCTGTGGCCTCATGCCCTGGCGACCCGGATTCGGAGTGCTAGTGCGCATGTCATTCACGTCCCGTTTCGTCAGGAACCTCTGCGAGATGCAATTCTCTCGTTCGGCCCAGACAAGTATCCGGGCGGTCAAGGTCTGACGTACTACTCGCCGGAGGCGTATGCGTCGTGGGGAATTAACACGCGCTCCTTTGCAAACTACATTCTGCGAGGTGCGGACGTGAAACACAACCGCCGGTCATTGACTTCGTAGTATGACGCCGGAACAATTGCAAATCCTCCATGAGCACTATCGCGACAGCTGCACGCTCATGCAGGCCACGAGAGCGGCTCGCGATCGCAGCTTCTACATGGTGATCGCGACTATCGCCATCGTGTGGTTCGATGCGATCGCACCTCAGGACTTCTCAGTCTTGGCTGGCGAGCTGATTAAGGCGCGCCTCCAATTGAGTGTGGCGCCGGACCTAAGCTACCTGCGCAATGTGTTGTGGTTCCTCTTGCTCGGGTTCACGGTGAGGTACCTGCAAAGTACCGTCTCGCTAGAGCGCGCCTACCTCTACATCCATGACGTGGAAGCAGTGCTGGCGAAGCATGTCGACAAGAGCTTTCAACGCGAAGGCGCCGGCTATCTCAACAACTACCCGAGATTTTCCGACTGGATCCACTTTCTGTACGTGGTCGTCAGTCCATCGCTCCTGCTGTTTGTCGTAGTTGCGTGGACGCGAGCCCAGATAGTGCAAGTTGATCCTAGATACTGGACTCCGTCCGTCTGGTTCAGCACCTTGATTAGCCTGGCGATCATGATATCGGTCGTTCTTTACTGGGTATTTCTGAGAGCGAACAGAAAGAGTGCGCCCAAGGGCTCCAGGAGACAGCGCTAGGAGGATTGCGCAGGCTACTACAGCGGCGATATGTTCTGCGATGGCCAGTACAAAACTCGATGGATGCCCAAATCGTTTCGCGCACCAGACCAACAGGCTGGCCACGTTTGCTCAGTTCGTTGCGCGGGCGGCCCGGCCCACCGATGATCCGTCGCTTCGCGACACCGGCGTCGAAGCAATAGTCATTATGCAGTCCGCCTACCTTGATGAGTACCTCAGATGCCTCGTCACGCAGGCCACCTTGCGAAATCCGGCTGCGGTCCGCGAGCACTTACAGCAACGGGGAAGTGACGAGGAGCGGGCAGGTTCACAGGGTTGGAACGAATGGCAGCTATCGAGAGCCGCCCTGCGGCGAGTAACGTACAAAAACAATTGGTCAAAACTCGACGGGATTTTTGGCGTTCTGTTTGGTGCGACCATTTGGCCGGACGAAGACACCGGCCGACTACTTCGCGATCTCATGCGGATCCGGAACGTGTACGTTCATGAAGGCGGTTGGCCGGGCAAGACGCACGCCATGGAAGTCGAAACGAAAGGGTTGATCGTCGAGTCAAATCGGCATTTCTTCAAGCTCAACGTCCTTCCATTTATCGGCGAGATGCTAATGGCCGTGACCACACTGGCCGGTTACGCCGGTCGCCTCATCGAGAAGCACCCCCGCTATCTCTAGTCGGACGGCGAGCGTACTTACGCGACCCGGAAATAGCTGGCCTGGCCCACAATAGGATTCGGCGGCTAGGGTCGCTCCCGAAACGCGCTTCCTCGCGCTTGCCGCCGATTCGCATAGAGGACCTGCTTGAGGAGGCAGTCGATGCGGAAGGCGCCGTCTACTATCGATATTCTCATCGCTCCGGATGGTGCGGTGAGCCTTGAGGCGGTTGACGCCGAGGAAGCGGTCGCGATGGCGGCCGCCTACGTCGGTCACGTGGACCGGCAGCAGCATCTAACGACGATCTCCGAGCAAGGCGTCGCGGCCCGGCGCAAAGGCTACGGGGATCGCGCAGACGACCTCGCAGCGCGGGCGAAACCCTACGTCGAAAAGGGTTGGAGCGTCCGTCGAACCGCACAGCAGCTTCTCCGAGAAGTGCCCGAACCCGGCACTACCGTCGACAACTACGCGAAGCGGATTCGTCGAGCACTTCAGAACCCTGCTCCTCGGTCCTAGAGTTTTCTCGCCAAGATAGTACGCCGCGACCAGCGGTTCACGTCCTACGGGGCCTTTAACCTTCCGTTTATCGCAAACGGGAGGGAGGCACTCGTGGACGGTCGTCCCATCGCCGACAAGTTCATCGGCGTAAAGCTCACAACCGCAGACTACGCACGCGTCCGACAAGCCGCGCAGCGCGTCGGTTCGATCTCCGACTTCGTTCGTGCCGCGATTCGGCGGGCGCTCGACGAGCGGTCGCTGTGATTACCCGCACGACACCGATCGCCGATCTGCCGGAACTCCTCCGCCCGGAGGAAGTGGCCGTCCTTCTCGACTGCTCGCTGGGACTCGTCTATGAGATGGCCCGCCGGCACGACATCGAGAGTTGCCGGCTGGGCCGACTTCTGCGGATTCCTCGGCGTGCGATCGAAACGTTGCGGGGTGGACGTGGCTAGCACTAACCGGTTACTGCCCACGGACAACGTCTCCGCGGCGCTTCGCGACCTGTCCCGCGGGACGGGAACGATGTCGCTGTGGGCCGTGCAGTACCGCGAGGTGGTGAAGGCGGCGATCGAAGAACTCCACCGCCAACACGTTGAAGCCTCCCGGCGCGAGCAACAGCATTTGCGCCTGCTCGACGAGTTTCGATCGATGCGTGAGGAGCGCGACCGGCTTGCCGCCGAACTCGCTCGCTTGCGCGCTTTTTTGCTGTCGACGGCGGCCGCGTGATGGTCGATGCGCGCACCATCGACTGGACGGGCAGCGGCCCCGAAGTGGACTGCGTGACCTTGCGCGGCGGCGTCACGGTCACCCGCGCCGCGCTGCATCTCGCCCTGGATTTGGAGATTCGCGGCGTGGTGCTTCGTCTGGAAGACGGCCGCCTGCTGGCCCGCCCTCGCGATCTGCTGACGGCCGACGACTTGGCCGCGCTCAAGGAACACCGCGACGACATCAAGCGCATCGTCGCCTACGAGGCCCCTCCGCTGTGATGGCCGACGAGATCACGATCGACGACGAGCCGGCGATCTGCCTGCCCGCCGCGGACCTCGATGCGGTGGCCGTCGTCGAGCCAGACGACTATCCGCCCACCGACGCCGGCAACGCGGAGGCCTTCGCGGCCGCCGAGCGGCCCCGGGTGCGCTACGACGTTCGCGAACGGCAGTTCTTCCTCTTCGGCCCGCACCACTGGCGCCGCGATGAGACCGAGCGCGTCCGGCGGCTGCTGGTGGCGAACCTGCGGGCGCGGGCGACGGCGCAGCTCGCCGCCGGCAAGGATGCGCGGATCGTCCAGCGCACGCTCCAGCGCTGCGAATCGACGCGGGACCTCACCAACATCCTGCACGAGACCCACGACCTGCTGGCCTTCTTCCGCGAGCAGTGCGACGCCCACCCGATGCGCATCGGCGTCCGCAACGGCGTCGTGGACCTGGAGACGGGGCAGCTCCATCCGGGCCGGCCCGAGGACTTCGTCACGCGCGTGGCGCCGGTGACGTACGACCCGACGGCCCTCGCGCGCATCGAGACCGCGACGAGCCCGTGTCCGCTCTGGGATGCCACGCTCGCGCAGGTCTTTCCGGATCCCGCCGAACGCGCCTGTTTCGATCGCGCCTTGGGCTACTCCGTGACCGGCGATTGCTCCGAGGAAAAGTGGTTCCTCGCGCACGGGACCGGCAGCAACGCCAAGGGCACGACGTTGAACACCGTCGCGGCGGTGCTCGGCCCGGACTACTGGGACAACTTGGCCGTCCGGTCGCTGATTCAGCGACTCCACGGCGACGACGACATCCCCGTCGACCTCGCGAAGTTGGTGGGGAAGCGCTACGTCACGGCCAGCGAGCCCAACGCGCGGGTGCGCTTGAACGAAGGGCGCTTCAAGTCGTTCAGCGGCCGCGATCCGGTCACCGCGCGCCACTTCCGGCAAGAGGAATTCACCTTCATCCCGGCCTTCAAGCTGTGGCTGTCGACCAACCACAAGCCGACCGTCTCCGACACGTCGGACGGCTTCTGGCGCCGCGTCGTGTTCTTCCCGTTCGAGCAGTCCTTCAAGGACCGCGCGGACCTGACACTGAAGGACCGGCTTCAACAAGAGCGGGATGGCATCTTCGCGCGGCTGGTGCGCGGCTGCCTCGCGTGGCAACGCGACGGACTGGCGCCGCCGGCCTCGATGACCGCCGCCGTGGCGAGCTATCGCGACGAGTCCCGGCCGCTGTCCGACTTCCTGCGCGACCGCTGCCTCGTCGGTGACGGCGAAGTCCGCGCGTCCGTCCTCTACGCCGACTACGTCGCCTGGGCCGGCAAGGAGCACGCGCTGAGCCAGCGCCGCTTCGGCACGCTCGTGCGCGACCAGTTCCACGCCGTGGAGCGACATCACCTGGTCTTCTACGTGGGGCTCCGTCTCCGCGAACCGCTCGCGGACGACGGCGACGAGGTCATCTCGTGAGCGGCCATCTCCATCATCGGGACCCATCGGACCGTTTCCCCCATTCGTCTCTCTGGCGTGCGCTCTGGGAGCGAATGGGGAAAAGGGTCCGAAGGGTCCCCGACGCGGTGTCGGCGATGTCGCCGGAGGACACCCGCATGGACACCGTTGGGTGTGTCTTGCGGCTTTCGGAAACGGGGAGGCCACGTATTCGGTGCTCGAAGTTAGCGAAATCGGTTAGCGGTCGTGACTTGGTGGGTGTTTGTCCAAAGGATTCGGTGGGGCAGTGTCTAACCTCCCGCTAGATTCGGCGCTCGATTCACGGCCGTCAGAGCCGTTCCCGGTCGACGCGACCATTGACGGCAAGGTGTGTCGCCCGTGCGGGACCGTCAATGCGGCGGACGCCAACGCGTGCGTACGGTGCCACAAGATCCTGGCCGGCAACCGGCTGGCCGTCACCACCGGCATCTACGCCCAGCACCACCCGGCCGATCTCCGTGAGCGCGTCGATCGTTTTGCTGCTGATGTCGTCGCCGACCTGGGCGGGGCCGACGAACTGTCGACGCTGGAGCGCGCCTACATCGGCAGGCTGGCCGACGTGGAAATGATGCTGCGGCTACTGGCGCAGGACATCGCCGAGAAGGGCTTGATGACGCCGGCGGGAAGTGTGCGCCGGTCGTACGAGCAGCTGCTCGCCGGTGTCGACCGGTGGGACCGCCTGGCGCAGCGGCTCGGCATGCGGCGCCGGCCCAAGGCGATCGCCTCGGCCCAGGAGATCATCGCCCAGCACCGCGACGGAGGCCGCGCGTGACCATCATCGAGTCATTGCGCGATGCCCGGATGCTCGGCGCGCTGCCGAAGTTCGCCGACCTGTCGACGTGGAAGGCGTGGTTGGTCTTCTTGTGCGCCATCTACGGCCTGCCGTTCGGCGACCTGCACGGCCTTGTCACCGAAGACGAAGCGCTCACGATCTTCTGCGCGTGCACCGGGCGCACGCGGTATGCGCCGCCGCCGAGCGGCTACGCGGTGCCGGTCGCGATCGTCGGTCGGCAGGCCGGCAAGGACGCCATCGCCGCCACCATCGTGGCGCACGAAGCGGTGTCCGCGGCGCCGTCACCGGACGGGACCGAGCGCTACGCCTTGTTGCTCGCGCAGGACCAGCGCTCGTCGGTGCGCACGATCTTCTCGACGACGGTGGCGCCGTTCGACCGGGTCGCGGCGTTCAAGGCGATGGTGCCATCTGACTGGCGGGCGATGTGGCGGAAGGCCCGCCGGGCCGACTCGTTGCGGCTCAGTAACGACGTAGTGGTCGCCGCGTATCCGTGCCGCCCGTCGTCGGTCCGCGGTGTGCGGGCGGTCGTCGCGGTGCTGAACGAGTTCGACTTCTACCGCTCGGCGGATGGGCACAGCACCGCCACGGACATGGTCGCGGCGGTGCGGCCGACGTTGGCGACGACCGGCGGCAAGCTCGTCATCCTCAGCTCGCCGTACTTCGCCGACGGCCCGTTGGCGAACTTGCACCAGAAGTATTTCGGGCGCGACGACAGCGACGACGTGTTGGTCTGGCAGGCGTCGGCGCCGACGATGAATCCGACGTTGCCGGCGGACTACTTGCGCCGGATGGAGCAGGACGACCCGGAGGCATACCGCTCGGAAGTGCTCGGTGAGTTCCGCGCGGGCGTGTCGGTGTTCTTCGATGCGGCGGCGTTGGACGCGTGCGTGGACCGCGGTGTGCGGGAGCGGATGCCGGTGGCGGGCGTGCGCTATGCGGCCGGGTTCGATGCGTCGGGCGGGCGAAGTGACGCGGCGGCCTTGAGTATCGCGCGGCTCGAAGGCAGCACGCCGGTGGAAGTGGTGGCGCGGGTGTGGCCGGCGCCGCACAACCCGGCGGGCGTCATCGCCGAGGCGTGCGACGAGCTGCGGCGCTTCGGCCTCACCGACGTGCGCGGCGACAAGTACGCGGGCGAGTTCGTCGCCGAGCAGTTTCGTCTCCACGGGATCCGCTACGTGCCCTTGGAGCAGGACCGGTCGCAGTTGTATTTGGCGTTGCTGCCGCTCGTGACGGCCGGGCAGGTGCGGTTGCTCGACACGCCGGAGACCTTGCGCGAGTTGCGCGGGCTGGAACGGCGTCGGTCGAGTGCGGGCCGCGACCGGGTCGACCATCGGGCCGGTGCCCACGATGACCGCGCCAATGCCTTGGCGGCCGCGATCGTCACGCTTGGTCCAGGCCGTCGGTGCGTCTCGCCACTCTGTAGCGATCCGGCGTGTCAGGGCCGCGCGGGGCAGATGTTGTTGTTCGGCGAGGAGGCGCGGCGGTGGGAGGCGGCGCATCCGTCGTTGGCGGCACAGCAGGAGCGGCGCGAACTTGAAGCGCAGGCCGATGCGGCCATCGCGGCCGAAGCCGTCGACCCGGCGCCGGTCATCGACGTGATGGAGGCGGCGGCCGCCGGGTTCTCGCGGCTGGCGCATTACCTGACGGCCCGGCGCCCTGAGCGGGGGCACGCCTTGACGCGGTCCCGCGAGGACCGCATCGCGGCGCTCTACCGGGAGAAGCGGCGACAGGAAGACATCGAGGCCGATCACGCCGAGCGCGAGCAGTCCGCGCAGTTCGTCCGCGAGCAAATCACGCGCAATGGTGGGGCATGGTTCCCGGGCGATTGACCGTCGAGCAGATTTGCTGCGGGCGCGATGAACGGCTGGACGGGTGTCGGCGGCCGTCACTCGTCGCGCGCATGGCGTTGTGGGCGTGGCAGCGGCAGGGGTTGAAGTTTTCGGTCACGTCCGAGGGCTTGCTGGTGGTGCCGGCGAACGCGGTCGACCCCGCCGATCGCGCGTTGTTGAAGCGATTGATGTGGGAAATCTGCGACGTGTTGAGTGAGCGCCCGTGTTGACGGGCGGGAAGGTGGGAGCGATGAACGACGGAGCATTTTTCGAGCAGCGGCGGGCGGCGGCCAACCGGCTGGCGATCGAGCGGGGCGCGGTGGATCTGCGCGTGAAGGACGAGGAGACGCGGAACGTGCGCGTTGCACTTCTTCGGCGCCATATCCAGATGGCCATCGACACCGCGCCGAACGCATTTCCGGTCGGCACAGACGCGGCGGTGCTGGCCGACATCACCGCCGACATCATCGCGGCCCGGTGGGGAGGGTAGCCATGAGCGACACCTTGCTTCGCAAGATCCACTCCGCCGAGGTCAAGTCGCTGGGTGCGCGACAGGTCCGCTTTTGCATCAGCACGGCGGACGTGGATCGCGATGACGACGTGATCAACCAGAGTGGCTGGGATCTCTCGAACTATCGGAAGAACCCGGTGGTGCTCTGGGCGCACAGCCACACGGATCTGCCGGTGGGCAAGTGCGTGGAGATCGGCGTGGTCAACGGGAAGTTGATGGCCACCGTCGAGTTCGCGACGCATCCGTTCGCGGAGACCGTCTACCAGATGGTGTTGGGCCGGTTCCTCAATGCCACGAGCGTCGGGTTCCGGGCATTGGAGTCCGAACCGAACCGCGCGCGCGGCGGCGTGGATTTCCAGCGGCAGGAGCTCATGGAATTTAGCATCACGCCTTGTCCCGCAAATCCACACGCGTTGGTGGCGGCGTCGGCGGCCGGCATCGACACGAAGCTGCTGCGCGACTGGGCGACGAAGGTGTTGCACGCGGACGAGACGGCTGCCGAGCCCGTGCTGCGGGTGCGAATTGACGACGACTACGACGCGCGTTTGGTATCGCGCGCCTTGGAACCGGCCGCCCGTAGCGGCCTCATCCGTGTCGATCCCCAACTGGTGGCGGAACTGACGGCCAAGGTGGTCACGCGGCACTTGTCCGACCTGATTGGCAAGACGGTCGTGCGGGCGGTGAATCAGGGTCGGGGCAGGGTCGACTGAGGAGGCAACGATGGCAACGACGATGACGATCACGGCGGAGACGCAGACTGATTCACACCCGCTGGTGACGGCGGCCAAGCAGGCACTGGCGCCGGTCCGCACGCAGCGGGCGGCACTGGAGTCCGAGAGCCAGCGCGCGTGGCAGCTCGTGCAGCACACGACCGGCGCGGTGTTGGAGGACGCGCCGTTGGAGGCCTTGCTTCACGCGCAGGAGCGCGTCGAGCAGATCCCGCGCGAACTGGCGGCGTTGCGGATCCGGGAGATTCCGCTGGAGCGGGCCGAGGCGCGGGCCGTCGAGCAGGCGAAGACGGAGATCGGCGCGGCGATCGACGTGCAGCGCCGGGCCATGGTCGCGAAGCTCGACGCCGCGTTGACGGCGGCCGCGAAGGTCAACGCCGAATTGTTGCGGCTCGACGCGCGGGCCGAGCAGGTGGGCGGCACGTTGGCGGCGCGCTTCGGGTGGTACGAGTTGCAGCAGGAAAGCCCGGAGTGCGACACGCGGCTGCACGCGTGGCGGCGGCATTGTCGGGCGCACAACGTGCTCTGAGTCGCAGGCGGCGCCGACGGCGCCGAACGGCATGGTGATACCGCGGAAGCAGCAGGCCCCCATGTCGACCGTCGAAACGCCGGGCAATCTCCGACCTGGCGCGGCAGGTTTGACCCGTTCTCGTGCCCGGCCGGCGTCCTCATCATCGACGCCGATCACAACGAGACCGGGACCGCGCACTTTCTCTACAGATTCGAGGACAGACAGATGACGACCGGAACGATCGCGCGACTGAAGCACGACAAGGGATTTGGGTTCATCACCGGCCCCGATGGGCAGGACTACTTCTTTCATCGCAACAGCGTCTTCGGCGTCCGCCGGTTCGAGGAATTGGTGCCGGGCGATCCCGTCGCCTTCGAGACCGAGCCGAGCGACCGCGGCCCGCGTGCGGGTCGGGTGCAGGTGCTGTGACGAGCGACGGGCCGCGCTGTCCGCGGTGTCAGGAGGAGCGGTTAATCACCTACGACCAGGTGACTGGCCGCTTCGCCTGCGATGTCTGCTGCGCGACGTGGCGGCGAAGGGTAACGGCCAAGGCCGACGCCAATCGGTTGCTCTCGGGCGCAGTAATTGCGCCGCTGACATGTCGCGCAATCCGTACGGATTGATGTAGCGGGCCGAGACGGAATTGAGGGACGGAACGATGACGTTCAAGGACGAGATGCGCGTCTGCGTCGAGTGCGGCAGCCAGTACGTTTGGACCGCACGCGACCAGGCGTACGCCCACCGACAGGGGTTCTACCCACCAAAGCGTTGCCCGCAGTGCCGCGAGGTACAGAAGCAGCGGCATCGCGACCGGCTCCACCAAGCGTAGTACGACCCGGCCCGCGAATTTCCGCGGCCGGCAATGGACGGAAAGAAGGACGGACACATGGCGATTCTCGAAGTAGATGGGGAACTCTTGACGGACTCCGCGAGGGCGCGCGGCAATCGGTCCGCAAATGATTTCATCGACTATTGCAACGTTTGGAGCTCGGAGCTCTATCTTCAACTTTCGGACATTCTGAAGACTCGGGTGGAGAACTCCGGGATCGAGTTTCGGAACGTTCGTCTTTGGGGGATCGCCGAAGGCGCGAAAAACTTCATCATCGACTCGATGCTGATGGAGATCGCGTTGGGCCACACGACGGAGGTCTGCCAGGAAGGCGAAGGCGGCGAACAGCAGATGCGCCGCCGCAAGTCTGCCAAGTCGACCGCTGGTCGTGTCCGCCAGCGGCACACCAAGGCCCAGTCGAGTCGCCGGCAGAACCCGCGGCCGGCGGCGTCACGGTAGTCGTTCGTTCCTAACCGCCAGCCACCAATCTGTGGCTGGCGCATCAACAGACAAGACAAACGGACGGAAGGATGGACAGATGACCAGCGAAGAATGCGTACCGACCCTCGACGACTCCACTTCGGTTGCCCGGCGCCGCCACGACGAAGACGCCTTCGTACTCGACAACGCCTACAAGTTCTTTGCGCTCGCGCGCGAGCGGGAGGCAATCCGCCGCCGGCGCGCGGCCGGCGAGCCGTGGCCCTGGACCACGGACCAGATCCTTTCCGATTGGTCCTTCTGCAACGTTCATCGTGAGAATGATCGGACGACGGTGTGGTTCCGCGAGCAGGTGCGTTCGCACCTCGCCGGCTGGCCGGCGGTCGAGGCCACCGTCGCGTTCCGCTGGTTCAACTTGATCGAGACGGGGGAGCGCATCAGCGACCTGCTGCTCAACGGGTGGGACCGGGACGAGGCGTTCCGTAGGTTGGCGCCCGTTCGTGATGCAGGTGAGCAGCTGTGGTCCGCCGCATACCGGCTGCGCGGCGAAACCGGGCGCAACAAGCTCGACTCCTATCTCGACGCCATCGAAGCGGTCCGCCGTGGTCTGCCCGGGCGCGCTGCGCGGTGGGGAAATTCGCTGCGCGAGGCGTGGCTGGACCTCCAGGACTTCCGCCTGATGGGACCGCTGACAGCATACGAAGTGGTTTCGGATTTGCGGTGGACGCCGGTCCTTGCCAACGCGACCGACATCATGACCTGGGCGTCGGTGGGCGCGGGCTGCGCGAACGGGATGGAGTGGGTCCTCACCGGCAAGCTGGGGGACCACGATTCCAGCCCGGGCGAGGTGCCGGCGCTGGTGGAGCCGATGCGCCAGCTGTTGGCGATGAGCCGCGATCCGCAGTACTGGCCGTACGCGGATGCGCCGTGGGAGATGCGCGAGGTGGAACACTGGGCCTGCGAGACGGCGAAGTACGTCAAGGCCAAGTACGGGCGGCGCCTCAAGCGGCGGTATCAGCAGCCGGAGGTCATCACGCCGGACCTGTTCACGTACGCCGGCTTGTAGTTGTCGCCGCAGAACGGGATCGCTTGCACAGAATCTTGTGCGGGCGGTCCTGTCCTGTCACCTTCTCGCGCTAGTCTCGCCGCATGCCGAACGACGATTGGATGTTGTGGAAGCCGCCCCGCACGAAGGCGCCGGCGGCACCCGAGTCGAAACCGCGCGAGATTCTTTGGACGTTGGTACGAACTTCGGAGCACATCAGGGCGGAGCTGATCGTGCACACGGCGGTGGGCATCGAAGTGCAGCTCGTTCGCAACGGGACATTCTTCGCCGGGCGGATGTTTCGGAGCCGATCGGCGGCCGAGAAGCACGCGACGACGACCAAAGACGCGCTGCTGGTCGGCGGGTGGCGCTAGGATTGCGCGGAGTTGAGGCCGAGGCCAAAGCGCCTATACGTCTCGACGCCATATTGTCGCGGGCCGGCGTTCTGACCCACGAGCAACGGCAGCTCGTTGGGAAACGTGTCAAGAGCGTGCTTGATGATGGCGCGTTCGAAAGGAGACGTGAACAGCGGTTTTGTCGTGAAGGATCGGCGGACACCGTTCCGCGTCGAACGCGCGCTTCTTGTTGAGATTCACGACGATGATGGGCAGGTGAAGTTCGAGCGCCACGTCGATCTCCCACCGTACGAACTTGTACAGGTACCGAGTGCTCTCGCCGACGACGACGATGACCTGGCTGGAAAGACCAAATCGCTCGCGCAGTCCGGCCTTCACGTGCCACTCATCTTGGGCTCGGGATGTGAGTGAGCCTTCCTCGTGAACGTCGCGAAGGTTGAACTCGATGCGGTTGTTCGCGTTCCAGCCCTTCATGTAGCCGTAGGCCCACTTGTCCTTGTCGCCGTCGAAGATGACGTACGTGAGGTCGGTGGCACTCATTTCTGAACTCCGTGCAGTCGGCGGCTTGCGCGCTACCGTTCGGTAGCAAAGCCGTAGTATATACTTCGTCTATGTCGCAAACCAAAGTGGGCTACTTCACCAAGCTCGATCCTGAGCTACGCGAACAAATGCGACGCTACAAGGAGGCCGTCGGCGTGCCAGAGGCGCAGCAGATCGAGCGCGCTCTACGCGAGTGGCTGTCTGTTCGCCCGGAGGCATCGAAACAAAAGTCGGGAAGCAAGAAGGCGGACCGCAAGCGCGCGCCAACGCGCAAGCGGTCCTAACCCGTCCACCTAGATCGGTAGGTTGGCGAGCTGTGCGCATTATCGCAGCCCGCCGGCCCGGCGCAATGACGCGCCAGGAGGAGGAAGCGATGAGACGAAACGGGACAGAAGGCATCTTCAAGCGGCACGCGCGGAGCTTCAGCATCGTCATCGATCTGGGCCGAGACCCGACGACGAACCGGCGACGGCAGAAGTGGGTCGCGTTCAAGCCGGAGCCCGGCGTCTCCACGCGCGAGGCGATGAAGCAGGCGAAGGCCAAGCGCGCGGAGCTGCTAAAGCAGTTCGGCGACGGCACGTACATCGAGGCGTCGAAGGCCACGCTCGCGTCGTACTTGCGCGACTGGGTGGAGAAGGCCGTCAAGCCGCCGTTGCGGCGGCCCAAGACGTACGACATCTACAAGGCGATGATCGACCACCACATCGCGCCCGCGACGATCGGCGCCCTGCCGCTCCAGCACGTCAAGGCGTTGGATCTCGAACGGTTTTACGCGGACCTCGATTTGGGGCCGGGCAGCGTGCGCATGGTCCACGCGATCATCCATCGCGCCTTGAAGAAGGCCGTGCGCGATCGGCTGCTGGTCGCGAGTCCCGCGGATGGTGTCGAGGATCGGCCCCGGGTGTCGAAGGCGGCGCGGGTGGCGGCGGCGCGACTGCACTGCTGGACCGTGGCCGAGGCGCGCGAGGTGCTCGACGCGGCGACCAAGGAGACCACGCAGATGTCCGCGTTCATCGCGCTGGCGATCGACACCGGCGCGCGGGCGTCGGAGCTGGTGGGCTTGCTGTGGACGGACATCGACCTCGACGCCGGCCGCGTGACGTTCGAGCGGCAGCTCGACGCCGACGGGGAAGTGCCGGTCTTCGGCCAGCCGAAGACGGACCGGGCGCGGACGGTGACGCTCAACAGCGAAACGGTCGTGCGGCTGGGGCAGCATCGCCTGGCGCAGAACGAACTCCGGTTGGCGAACGGGCAGGCGTACGCGAACCACAACTTGGTCTTCGCCCGCGAAGCCGAGCACTGTACGACGGCCAAGGCGAAGCTCGGGCAACCGATGCGGCTGGCGATCGGCCCATACGAGAAGTTCATCAGGCGCGCCGGGCTCCGTCGGATCAAGTTCCACGGCCTGCGGCACACGAGCGCGACGTTGTTGCTCCAGGCGGGTGTCCCGATTCAGGTGGTGTCGCAGCGCTTGGGGCACGCGTCGGTCACGATGACGTTGGAGACGTACGCGCACGTGCTGACGGGGATGCAGGAAGACGCGGCGGCGCGCCTCGGCGCCATCCTGCACGGTGGGGCGATTTCCGCTAACGGAATCGCTAACGGAACCGCTAACGCGCGAGGCTAAACAGGACCGAACGAGACCGAACGAGACCGCGCCGCTATCGCAACAACGCCACGCCAGACAGCACGAAACGCCGCCACGCCCCGCCTGCCCGTACCAGGGGTCGGTACTATAGGGTTAGAATTTGACTGCTCATGTCGCCGCTCGCGCTGCGCCGTCAGATTGGTCAGCTCCTCATCGCCGGCTTCGCCGGTCATCAGATTCCCGTCGAGTTGCGATCGCTGGCCAAGGAGTTCGGTCTCGGCGGAGTCATTCTGTTTGCCCGAAACGTCGCGGAACCCGGTCAGGTCGCTGAACTCGCGCACGATGCCCTGCATCTGACGGAACAGACGCCCGCCTGGGTGAGCGTGGATCAGGAAGGCGGCCGCGTCGCCCGTCTCAAGGCACCCTTCACCGAGTGGCCGCCGATGGCGACGCTTGGCCGGAGCGGCGATGTCACGTTGACGAAGCGATTCGCGCGGGCGCTGGCGCTCGAACTGAAGGCCGTCGGCGTCAATCTCGATTTCGCGCCGGTCCTCGACATCCACACCAATCCGAAGAATCCGGTGATCGGCGATCGGGCGTTGGCCGAGCGCGCCGCGGAAGTCGCCGCTCACGGGACCGCGATCATCGAGGCACTGCAGTCGGAGCATGTCGCGGCCTGCGGCAAGCACTTCCCGGGGCACGGCGATACGACCACGGACTCTCATCTCGAACTCCCGCTCGTCGAACATCCGCCGGAACAGCTGCGCGACCGCGAGTTCGTGCCGTTCCGGGCGGCGATTCAGGCCGGCGTGGCGAGCATCATGACGGCGCACGTCCTCGTGCCGGCCCTCGACGAAGATCGCCCCGCGACGCTCTCCACACGCGTCATCACCACGATCCTCCGTCGCGAACTCGGGTTCGAAGGCGTCATCGTGAGCGACGACCTCGAAATGAAGGCGGTCGCGGCCGAGTACGACGTTCCTGATGCCGCCGTCCTCGCGGTGCGGGCCGGATGCGACGCGCTGCTGATTTGTTCCGGCGACCACGATCGCCAGGCGGCGGCGCTCGAGGCCCTGGTGCACGCCGTCGAAGAGGAACGGTTGCCGCTGTCGCGCGTCGAAGATGCGCTGCGCCGTCAGCAGCTGGCCAAGGAACGCTTTCTCGCCGCCGGCGTCGGCTCGCGGCCCTTGAACGCCAAGGCGCTCCGGCAGGCGATCGGGCGCGACGAGCATCGCGCCATCGCCGACGAAATGGCCCGATTCGTCTAATGGACAAGCCTCGTGCTCTCGCGCCGGGCGACCGGCTGGCGGTCGTCGCACCGGCCAGCGGCTTCGACCGGCAGGACTTCGACGACGGCATCGAAGAACTCCGGACGCTTGGCTTCGAGCCGGTCTGGGACGAGTCGGTGTTTGCCAGGCAGGAGTACGTGGCCGGGCCGGCGTCGCTGCGCGCCAGGGCCGTGCGCAGCGCGCTCACCGATTCGTCGATTGCCGGCATCATCGGCGTCCGCGGCGGCTACGGCAGCGCCCAGATCCTGCCACTGCTGGATCCGAGCGAGATCCGCCGCTCGGCGAAGCCGTTCATCGGCTATAGCGACCTGACCGCGGTCCTGACGTACTACACCCACAACTGCGGCCTGGTCGCGTTTCACGGTCCGACCGTCGACCGGATCGGCCGCGGCGCGATCGGCTACGACCGCGACTCATTCATCCGGACGCTGACGGCTGCAGTGGCGGCCGGCGAACTGACGGCACCCGGCGTCGAAACGGTGCGTCCAGGGGATTTTTCAGGACCGCTGTACGGCGGAACGGTGACGCAGCTCCTCGCCTCGCTGGCGACGCCGTTCGCGTTCAATCCGCCGGATGAATATGTCCTCCTCTTCGAGGAAATCGCCGAGCGCCCGTATCGGCTCGATCGGATGTTCGAACAGCTCCGTCAGTCCGGCCTCCTGTCGCGAGCGCGGGCAGTGGTCATCGGTCAGCTCCTCAAGTGCGACGAGCCGTCGGGCCGCCCAACCGGGCGCGGCGTGATGGCGGATCTCCTCGCCGACTTTCCGGGTCCGGTGGTGATCGGCTTTCCGACCGGGCATACCGACGGACCAGCGTTGACCTTGCCGATCGGGGTGAAGGTGCGGGTCGTCGCCGGGACAACACCACGGGTCATCGTGGAAGAGGCGGCGGTTCGATGACCTCGCGCATCCACTTCATCGGCATCTGCGGCACCGCGATGGCGACGCTCGCCGCGATGTTGCGGAAGCAGGGGCACGACGTCGGCGGATCGGATCAGGACGTCTACCCGCCGATGAGCGACTTTCTCGCGACCGAGGGCATTCCGGTCTTCGCCGGCTACCGCGCTGAACAGATCACCGCCGATCTGGATCTCGTCGTCGTCGGCAACGCGATCTCGAGAGGAAACGTCGAGCTCGAAGCGGTCCTGGACCGCAAGATTCGCTATTGCTCGCTGCCCGAAGCGATCCGCGAACACTTCCTCTGGGGAGCGCGGTCGGTCGTCATCGCCGGCACGCACGGCAAGACCACGACCACGTCGCTGACGGGTTGGCTCCTGACCCACGGCGGTCTCGATCCGAAAGTCCTGGTGGGTGGCATTGCCAGAAACTTCGGACCAAACGGCTCCAGCTACCGGCTCGGCGACGGCCGCGACTTCGTGATCGAGGGTGACGAGTACGACAGCGCGTTCTTCGACAAGTCGGCCAAGTTCCTCAAGTACCTGCCGGACATCGCGGTGGTCAACAACGTCGAGTTCGACCACGCCGACATCTACAAGGATTTCGAGGCGGTCAGCCTGGCCTTTCGCCGTCTGGTGAATCTCGTGCCGCGCCGCGGTCTGCTGCTGATCGGCGCAGACAGTCCGGGTGCGGCTGCCCTGACGGCGGTCGCCAAGTCGCGGGTCGAGACGTTCGGGACGGGCGACGATCTCACGTGGCAGGCGCACGACATCAAACCAGTGGCCGCTGGGACCGCCTTCCGTGTCCGTCGGCATGGGTCGCCGTTCGGCGAGTTCGAAGTGCCGCTGGTCGGTGCCCACAACGTGCGGAATGCCCTGGCCGCGATGGCCGTGGCCTCGGATGTCGGCGTGAGTGTCGAGCGTATTGGCGACGGGTTGCGCTTGTTCGAAGGCGTGAAACGCCGGCTGGAGATCGTCGGCAAGGCCGACGGCGTCACGGTGTACGACGACTTCGCACATCATCCAACGGCGGTGGCCGAAACGCTGAACGGGCTCCGGGCGTCGCATCCCGATGCGCGCATCTGGGCGATTTTCGAGCCGCGCTCCGCCTCGTCGTGCCGGCGCATCTTCCAGGATGACTTTGCCAAGGCGTTCGATGCCGCCAGCGAGACGCTGATCGCGCCGGTCTTTCGGTCGTCGTTGCCGGAAGACGAGCGCCTTTCGGTGCCGCGGCTCGTCTCAGACATCGAATGCCGCGGCCACCACGCGCGTGAGGCCGAGAGCATCGACGGTATCGTCTCAACGGTCGCCGGCGAAGCCGGCCCGGGCGATCTCGTCGTCGTCATGTCGAACGGCGGATTTGGCGGCATCCACCAGAAGCTCCTGCAGGCCTTGCGGGCGCGCGACTGATCAGGAGTGCACCAGTGCGAGTGTTCGAGGCCGGCGAGCGATCGGTCGTGATTCAGCTCGACGAACGGATTGCGGTTGACGTCAACCGTCGAGCGATCGCCATAACCCACGCCGTGACGGCCGCGGCAATCGACGGCGTCCACGACGTGGTGCCGTCGTTTCGGGCGGTCGCGGTCCACTTCGATCCGTTGACGACCGACTACGGACGCCTGATGTCCGCGATCGAGGCGGCCGGGTCGGCCACCGTTGATTCGATCGAAACCGCGCTCGCGCCGAAGCGTGTCCCGGTTTGCTATGGAGGCGCGCTCGGACCGGATCTCGAAGCCGTTGCCCGGTTCTCCGGGATGTCCGAGGACGCAGTCGTCGCCGCGCACGCGGCGGTCGAGTACCGTGTGTTCATGCTGGGTTTTGCGCCCGGGTTCGCCTATCTCGGCCTGGTGGACGATCGGATCGCGATCCCGCGCCGGTCCTCGCCGCGAGTTCGAGTGCCGGGCGGCTCAGTCGGGATTGCCGGCGCACAGACCGGTGTCTATCCGCGCGACACTCCTGGAGGTTGGCAGCTGATCGGACGGACGCCGCTCAAGGTGTTCGACACGACGCGGCCGGAACCGTGCTTCTTTGCTCCTGGCGATCGGGTGCGTTTCGATCCGGTTTCCAACCTCGAGTACGCGCGGCTTGAATCTACCGGCGAGGCCACTCGCTGATGGCGGGCGTCGTGCACGTCGTCCGGCCGGGACTGCAGACGACGGTGCAGGATTTGGGGCGCTGGGGACATCAGGATCGCGGCGTCAGCGTCGCTGGCGCCATGGATCCATTCGCGCATCGGCTGGCAAACGCGCTCGTGGGGAATGAACGTCATGCGGCGACGCTCGAGATCATGGCGGCAGGTCCCGAGATCGAGTTCGAGGATGAGCGCGTGGTGGCCGTGACCGGTGCGCGTTTCGCCCTGCGGCTGAACGGCGCGGCCGTGTCCGTCGCCGAGTCGTTCGTCGTTCCCCCGGGTGCGTCGCTGCGGTTCGGCGAGCGGACCGGCGGCGCGCGGGCGTATCTCGCGGTGCAGGGCGGCTTCGACGTGCCGGTCGTCATGAACAGCCGATCGACCGATCTGCGCAACAGTTTCGGCGGCTGGCAGGGACGGGCATTGAAGGCGGGGGATCGCCTGCCGCTCGGTTCCGTCCGCCCGGCGCGTGTCGGTCGGCGTCTGCCGCCTGGGCACATGACAGGTGAGGCGAATGTCGTTCGCGTGTTGCCCGGTCCGCACGAGGAGCGATTTGCCTCGGACGCGTTCGAGCGTCTCGAATCGGAAGCCTACATGGTGGCGGCGGACTCGGATCGCGTTGGATATCGCCTGGCGGGCCCGGCGATTTCGCACTCACGCGGCGCGGACTTGATTTCGGAAGCCACACTACCAGGGGCACTGCAAGTACCGGCGTCCGGCCAGCCGATTCTGCTGATGGCGGAACGTCAGACCACGGGGGGCTATCCGATTCTGGCGGCGGCGATTACGGCGGACTGCGGCACCGCCGCACAGATGATGCCGGGCGATCGGTTGCGCTTTCGCCGCTGCACGCGCGCCGAGGCGATGGCCGCGTTACTGGCGGCAGAAGGCGCGCTGCTGTCTCTCGAGCGTGAGATCGCATGACGACCGGAGAACGCCTTTCGGCCATCGTTGGTCCCGGCCGCGTGAAGGAGCACGAGCCGTTGGCACCCTACACGACGTTTCGCGTCGGCGGACCCGCCGACTGGCTGGTGGAAACGCGCGGGCGACGGGAGATTCTGGCCGTGCTCGAGCTGGCGCATGCGGTTCGTGTTCCGGTCACGATGCTCGGCGGCGGCTCGAACGTCTTGATCTCCGATCGCGGGGTCAAAGGGATTGTGGTGCGAACGCGGGGCGGGGAAGTCGAACACATCAGCGACCGGCTCGTCCGAGCCGACGCCGCGGTCAGCATCAACGGTCTGGTGCGCTGGACCGTCACGCACGGCGTCGCGGGGCTCGAAGCGTGGGCAGGCACGCCGGGCACCGTCGGCGGCGCGATCTTCGGCAATGCGCATTTCGGCGGGCGGTTGATCGGGGATCTGGTCGAGCAAGTCGATGTCGCCGACCGGCGAGCCCAGGTTCGCACGTTGAAAGCGGCTGAGATGTCGTTTGGCTACGATCGCAGCCGCCTGCAGTTCACCGGCGAGGTGCTGTTGTCGGCGGACTTCCAGGTCACGCCGGGCGATCCCGCGGTCTTGCGCGCGACGGCGCGCGAATCGCTCGCCTTTCGCAAGCGGACCCAGCCGCTCGAGACGCCGAGCGCGGGCTGCATCTTTCAGAATCCCGAACGCGGCCGCGATGTGCTGCCTGAGGGCATGCCGTGGTCGGCGGGCGCGCTCGTCGATCGGGCTGGGCTCAAGGGCGCGGCGGCGGGCGGGGCGCGCGTGTCGGCCGCGCACGGCAATTTCATTGTCAACGAAGGCGGCGCGACGGCGAGCGAGATTCGCCGGCTGATCGAGCGCTGCCGCCGCACCGTTCGCGACCGCTTCGGCGTCGAACTGCGCGATGAAATCGTCTATCTCGGCGAATTCCCGGAGTCACATGTCCACACTGCTGATTGAAGGCGGCCGTCGGCTGTCCGGCGCCATCGATGTTGAAGGCAACAAGAATTCGGCGCTGCCGATTCTCGCAGCCTGTCTGCTGACGACCGAAGAGTGCGTGCTGACCAATGTGCCGCGCATCGTCGACGTCGACGTGATGGCGCGGTTGCTCATCGATCTCGGCGCGACGGTCGAGGGGTTGGGCACGCCCACGCTTCGAGTCCGCTGCGCCGAAGTCGTCAAGGACCAGCCGGACGGCGCGATGGTCGGCCGGCTGCGCGGTTCCGTCCTGCTTCTCGGTCCACTCCTGGCGCGGCGCGGCCGCGCGCATCTGGCCCCCCCGGGAGGCGACTTTCCGGCGCGGCGCACGATTTCCACGCACCTCGAAGCGTTGATGTCCATGGGCGCCCGCGTTCGCGAGGGTTCCGATCATGTGCTCGAGGTCCCGGACGGGCTGAAGCCGACGTCCGTCTATCTGTTCGAAGCGTCCGTGACGGGAACGGAAACGGCGATCCTCGCCGCGGCCGCTGCGCCGGGCTTCTCGGAGATCCGTCACGCCGCCTGCGAGCCGCACGTCGTTGAACTGTGCGAGTTCCTGAAGAAGATGGGCGCCGGGATCTCCGGTGCCGGGACGACGACGATTCGCGTCGAGGGCGGCGCGCGCCTCCACGGGGCGTCGCACCGTTTGTGGGGCGACTACATCGAGGCGGGCAGTTGGGCGGTTGTCGCGGCGGTCACGCGCGGCGAAATCCAGATCCGCGGCGCCCGGGCCGAGGACATCGAAGTCGTTGCGGCTGTCCTGAAGCGGCTCAATGTCGAGTGCGCGATGGACGGCGACGTGTTCCGCGTCGAGCAATCGAGCCCGGAGGCCGCGGGCCGGATCACGACCGGACTCTGGCCGGGGTTTCCAAGTGACCTGGTCAGCCTCGTCACCGTGCTGGCCACGCAAGCCGACGGACGCACGCTCGTGCACGACTGGCTCTACGAACTTCGCCTGTTTGCGCTGGAGCAGTTGAGCGGAATGCGTGCCGATCTCTTTCTGTGCGACCCCCACCGGATCATCGCGACCGGCCCGCGCAAGCTGCGTGGGCGTCCGCTGGATAGCCGCGATCTGCGATCGGGAATGGCGCTGATTGCGGCCGCCCTGGCCGCTGAAGGGGAGAGCAGGCTCTCACAACTCGAGAACGTCGAGCGCGGCTATGCGCATCTGGTCGATCGCCTGCGCGGCCTCGGCGCGCACGTCGAGAAGATCGAGAAGTAAGGCGGACAGGCTAGAGTTCGGACAGGCTAAAGCCTGTCCCTACCGGAGTCCGGGTGGTGGAGCCGTCCCTGGCTGCGGGGTTGGCGGTGCCGGGGCTGGAATCTGAATCGGCACGGCCGGTCCCGATCCCGGCGCCGAAGGCGCGGGCGGCACGACGACGGGGGGCCGCTGCAGATCGACCGGCAGCGCGATCTCCGTCACCGGTGCGACTGAGTCTCGCCCGACGCGGAACGCGCGCAGATCCCCCTCATCCACGTCGAGCACACGGACGATATGCGGCGTCAGCGTCAGGATGATGTCGGTTTGGGTCGTCTCCGTCCGCGAATGGCCAAAGATCCGACCGACGACCGGGAGGTCGGTCAACCCAGGGATGCCATCGAGAACGCGGCGCTCGTCGTCGCGAATCAAACCGGCGAGCATGTTGGTCTCGCCGTCGCGCAGGCGAATGATCGTGTTGATTTCGCGGTTGCCGAAGGTTGGCAGACCGCCGAACCCGGTTCCGGACACACTCTGCACGACGACCCGCAACGCGAGGGTCACGTCGTCGTCATGATGCATGCGCGGCGTGATGTCGATGTTCACGCCGATGTTCTCGTAGTTGTAGGACGTGACGGGGATCTGGTTGAGGCCGCCTTGGGCGGCGGCGACAAACGTCGTGACGGGCACCGGAATCTTCTCGCCGAACTTGGCCGTCGCCACGGCGCCCTCGGCCGTCCGCAACTGCGGGTTGGCGAGCGTGCGCGTGTTGGTGTCCGTCTTCAGCAGGCGGTAATAGAGCGACGGTAAGTTCGCCGCCAGAAGATCGGCCTGGGTGAGGTTGCTGAGCGCGTGCAACGTCACCCGGTTGTTGGTCGTGCCGTCGGATTTTTCTGGAGAGATGGAGAAGGATCCGTCGATGCCCGGCGAGCCTGGCGTCGCGATCTGCAGCCCGTATTCCTTCAGACGGGTGCGATCGACTTCGAGCAGCTCGACATCGATCACGACTTCCGGACGCGCCTTGTCGATCGCCGAAATGACCCGCGCCGCGGCGGCGATCCGTTCCGGCGTGTCTTTGATGGTGATGGCGTTGGCGGCGGTCGTCGGCGAAATCCGCCGGGCGTCGAGCACGATGCGCAGCAGATCCTGGGTTTCCTTGAGGTCGGCGTTGCTCAAGAAGAACGTCCGGACGACCTCCTCTTCGTACTCGCGGCGCTTGGCCGGCGTGTCCGGAATGACCAGCACTGTTCCTGGCGCGGTGACGCGGAAGAAGCTGCGCGTCGCGTCGGCGATCGCACTGAGGGCCCGTTCGAGCGTGACGTTGCGGAGGTCGATGCTGACCGGCGCGTCGCGGAACGTCGAATCGAAGCCGATGCTGATGTTCGCAAACCGGGCGACGGTCAGAAAGGCATCACGGCTCGCCGCGTCGCGCAGCATCAGCGTCGACGGCATGCGGACGTCGGTCGGCAGCTCGAATCCGGAGGGCGGCAGATCCCGCGTCCGCTCGATGACGGTTTGCAGTTCGGTCTTGCCTTCGCGCTGGATCGCCACCTTGGCGCGCAGCTGCGCCCGCGTGTTGCGGAGTTCTTCGTCGATGTCGCCGCTCGTCGGATTGAGTTCAGCGGCGAGTTCGTACTCGACGAGCGCCTGTTCGTACTTGCCGGTGGCGGCCAGACGGCGGCCGCGCTGGAAGTGGTCGTTCGAAGCGCGCAGCTTGGCGCGATCGAGGGCGAGCCTGGCGTCGGTGTGATCGGGGTGGGCGCGAAGGACGTTGTTGTACTCGACGACGGCGCGGTCATAGTCTTCGCGCTGCTCGGCGAGCTGCCCGCGGCGCAGCGCTGCCGACGTGGCGCACCCGGCCGTGATCAGGGCCAGCCCGAGGACTGCGAGAAGCTGACGTTTACCTTTTGCCGCCATCGGTCACGACATCCACCCCGCGCGGAATTGAGAAGGCGAAGTCCTTATCGGACAAGGTCACGTTTTCCTTCAGGTTCGTGAACGCCATGCTCGAGGTTCCGCCCTGCGCATCGGCGGTGACGAGGCCGCGAAGCGACAGCGAGGCCGGGTCGAGCAGGAGGACCAGCCATTCGTAGTCTGGCTGCGGCTTGCGCGGCACGAGCTTGAGCGCCTTGGTTCCGGCGGGCTGTCCGGCCGGGACCTCGCCCATCGACGCCACGAAATCGCGGGTCACGTTGCCTTTGCCGGCGAGAAAGAGTGCCGGGGTGGTGGCGCTGTCGTCGGCCGGGACGGTGCCGACGATGACCTGTTTGTCGGCGGGGATGTATGAGTACACCTTCACCCCGTCCGAGATGAAGACCTTCTCTTCAGGCGACGTGTAGATCCACCGCATCTTGCCTGGCTTCATGACCTGAAGCCGGCCCTTTTCGGTGAGCTCCTTCCGCAGCGCGCCGCCGCGATAGACGTGTGAAAAGTCGGCGGTGAAGCTTCTAACGCCGTCGTATTTTTTCTGCAGGGCTTCGGCGAGCTCGTTCGCCGTCGGTTCCGCGCCACGGGGAGCGGCGGCCAACAGCACGAGGGCGGTTGCCGTCAGGAGGGCCGGTATGCGCATGCCTACACGTTAGCACGCGCGCCGCAGGCCGTCCCGAGCATGTCGAGGGACGGCTTCAGCCGGATTAACTGGCTAGCCCTTGAGGGCGCCGGGTTCAGGCGGCGCCTGTTTGGGCGCCTCTTTGGCTTCGGTCGGCAGGTTCGCGGCAAGCCAGTCGACGATGCCGCCTTTGAGCGCCACCGCCTGATAGCCCTGGCGGATGAGCCCGGCGGCGACGTGCGTGCTGGCCAGCTCGTTCGGATCCGAGTCGTACACGACGATGTGCCGATCGCGGGGCAGGCTGGGCGCCGGGCCGTCGCCGCTGAATCGCAGGGCGCCGGGCAATTTGACGGTGCTGTGCTCGTACGGATACTTCAGGCGCGCGTCGATGAGTGTCGGCGCCGAGCCGCTTTCGAGCTGCTGCTTCAGATCTTCCTTGGAAATGCGAGGGACAGCCACGCGGCGTAGTATAGATCAGTCAGCCGTGCCGGGCGCGTTGACAGAGATCCCGACGCATCATAGAGTTTTTCCTTTCCCTCACTGTCCTACACTGTCGCGGGTGAGATGATCGGGAAGACGATCGGAAAATATCGCATCATCGAAAAGCTTGGCCGCGGTGGAATGGGCACCGTCTACAAGGCCGTCGATGAAACCCTCGATCGGGAAGTCGCCGTCAAGGTTCTCAATCCCAACCTGAGCGACAGCGACGTCATGAAACGCTTCCGCAAGGAGGCGATGACGCTCGCGAAGCTGCATCATCCCGATATCGCGACGATCCACGAGATCTACCAGTCGGAGACCGATCTCCTGATGGTGATGGAACTCGTGAAGGGGGAGACGTTCGACCAGCTGCTGCAGCGCACCGGGCCGCTTCCGCCCGAGCGTGCGGCGTATCTCGTGGCGCAGGTGCTGGGCGCCCTGGATCATGCGCACCGCGGCGGCGTCGTGCATCGCGACCTGAAGCCGGCCAACGTCATGATCACTGATCGAGGCGGGATCAAGATTCTCGACTTCGGGATCGCGTACGTCGCCGGGTCGGAACACATGACCTCCGACGGCATGATGGTGGGCACGCCGGCGTACATGGCGCCCGAACGCGTCACGGGGCGCGAAGTTGACGGCCGCGCCGACATCTATTCGGCAGGCGTGCTCTTCTTTCGTCTCCTGACCGGCCAGTTGCCATTCAAGGCCGACACGGCTGTGGACATGGTCCACATGCTGCTCGAGGAGATGCCGACCGCCGCGCAGGCCTACCGGCCGGATTTGCCCGCGTGGTGCCAGGCGATTCTCGACCGGGCGCTCGCGAAGGCTCCCGCCGATCGTTTTCAGACCGCCGAGTCGTTCAGGGCCGCGCTCGTCGCGGCGATCAGCACGACGTCAAACGAGGAGACGGGACTCTTTTCCGTGGGCGACCTGGGGACGGACTTGGCCGCGCCCTCGGGCGCTGCAGCTTCGCCCTCTTCGGCCAGCGTCCCGGTTCCGGCCCCGGCCGCGGCACCATCGTCCAGTGCACGGATTCCCGCGCCGCCGTTGTCGGCCACGCCCGCGCCGTCGGCCTCGCCGCCGATTCCGCAGGCCGTCAGCCCGGACCGCGGTCAGACGCCGCCCGTTCCGTTTCCGGTTCCGCCACCCGTGCCGCAGCCTGCTGCGGCGTCTTCGGCGTCGTGGCCGGTCGCGAGCAGTCAGACGCCACCGCCGCCGAGTTCGGGACCGTCGACATCGGCCGCGCTGCCGGTTGCGACGGCCGCGTCCAGCGTCTCGGTGCCAGCGCCGCCGACCGCCTCGATGGTCCAGCCGCCGGTGCCACCGACGGGGACTGCGCCGATGCCCATCGCGGCGCCCACGGCCGCCGCGCCCAATCCGATGGCATCGGGCGGCACGACGCTCGTCATGCCGCGCAAGCAGTTCGCGATCGCCGGCATCGTGCTTGGCGTCCTGGCCATCGGCGTCGTCGTCCTCGCGGTGATCGTCTTGCGCGGGCCCTCGAAGCCTGCGGACGCTCCGGCCGCCGCGACCGACGCGCCTGCGGTCGCAGCGGCGCCGGCCGCCGCCAAGCCTCCGGCGAGTGCACCGGTCGAAATTCGGGAGCCGGAAATCAAGGCGATTCCCGAGCCGCCGGCCACGCCGCCCGCGCTGCCTGCAGCGTCCACGCCAGCCCCGCGGCGCGAAACGCCGGCCTCAGCGGCGCCGGCGCGCGCCGTCGACGCCACGCCGCTGCGGTTCGAGGCCAAGGCGGTGGTTGCCGACGGCGACAAGCGACGCGAACGGGATGCCACGGTCGTACTCGCCGATGGCAAGGTGACCGTGATGCAGGATAATGAGCGGGTGCTGTACTCGATTCCCATTGCCTCCATCACGGGGCTCACCTACTCGAATTCCCGGCAGCCGCTGTGGAACTCCCCGACCGGACCGGCCGAGGCGATGAAGGTGGAGAGCGGGGCCTTCGGGTTCCTCCGCGGCGGACGGAACTGGTTTGGACTGCGGACCGCGGACTCGCTGCTCGTGGTTCGAGTGGATGACGACGCCGTGTCGCGCGTGATTGCCGGTCTGCAGGATCGCACCGGCCTGACGCTCGAACGCCTCATCGAGCCGAAGGATTGACGGCGGCGTGTACACGCTGACATTCATCGATGGGATGATGCCGCGCGCGTATCAGCTGCGCGAAGGCGAGACCGTGATCGGCCGTGCGCCGACCTGCGATCTCGTCATCACCGCGGCGCTGATGTCGCGTCAGCACGCGCGGGTTCGCGTGGTCGGCGACCGCGTCTTCCTCCGCGACGCCGGCAGCACCTACGGCACCACCTTCAAAGGCGAAAAGCTCAAAGACGAGGTCGAGCTCCATCCTGGGGACAAGTTCTCGGTCGGCCCGCTCACCATCACGCTCGAACGCGAGATGCACGAGAGCGAGGTGCTGTCCGAGAAGCATCAGATATTTGAAGAGTCCGCGACGATTTTCAAGCGGATGGATCAGCTCGAGCAGCCGCCGGTTTCGCCGGTGTCGCCCGCTTCGGCGCCGACACCGAGCAAGCCGAAGCCGTCGCCGACCGCGCACGTTCCCATCGTGCAGCCGCCGCCGGCTGCGCCGAGCGCGCCCGCGCCCGCTCCCGCGCCACCGCCGGCAGCGGCGGTGGCCGCCACGGCAAAGACCGCGCAGGCCCCGCAGGCCACGCAGCGCTCGGCGACACCGCCAGGAACCCTCGTCGGACCATCGGCCGAGCGGAGAAGTGGCGCCGATCGCCGGAAAGCGGACGTCGGACGCCCAAGCGGCGACCGCCGGTCGGGGCGCGATCGGCGCGGCGGCCGGGTCGTGAAACTGCTGACCGAAATCAGCAAGACGCTGGTGACCGTTCAGCCGCTCGAACAGGTCCTGGCCCGCGTCGTCGAGTTGGTGTTCGAAGTGCTGCCGGCCGAGCGGGCGTTCCTGCTGCTGCGCGACTCGATCGATCAGCCGCTCAACGCGCGCGTGATGCGCAACCGCGACGGGTCGATCCCGAACAAGGTCTCGATCAGCCGCACCATCGTCAATTCGGTGATGCGCGATCGGGTCGCGATGCTCGCGAAGGACGCCCTGTACGACTCGCGCCTCGACGCCTCGGACAGCATTCAGTCGATGAACGTCCGGTCGTTCATGTGCGCGCCGCTCTGGAATCGCAACGATGTGATCGGCGTCCTCTACTGCGACAACCCGCGCAGCAAACGGTTCACCGCCGACGATCTCGAGGTGTTTGCCGCGCTCTGCAATTACGCGGCGGTGGCGATCGAGCAGGCCCGGCTCTCGTCGCGGCTTCTGGAAGAGACCAAGCGCCGCGAGCGGTTGCAGCGCTATCACTCGCCCGGCGTCACCAACCGGATCATGCAGGGCGGCGAGACCGAAGAAGCCTTCGTCACACAGGAACGCGAGGTCACGGTCATGTTCTGCGACATCGTCGGTTTCACGACGATGAGCGAGCATGCCGAGCCGGCGGCGATCGGCGAAATGCTGAACGATTTCTTCGGCCGGATGGGCGAGGTGATCTTCGAGCACGACGGCACGCTCGACAAGTTCATCGGCGACTGCATCCTGTCGGTGTTCGGTGCGCCGTTCGAGCAGGCCGATCACGCGACGCGCGCCGTCGCGGCCGCGCTCGCAATGCGGCGCGAACTGGCCAAGCGGAACGCGGAGCGCCCCGACCAGGCGCCGATCCGGATGCGGATTGCCATGAACAGCGGCCGGGCGCTCACCGGCGACATCGGATCGCCGAAGCGCCGTGAATTCACGGTCCTCGGCGACGTTGTCAACACCGCCTCGCGCATCGAATCCACCGTCGCCAAGCCCGATCAGATCGTCATTTCACGGAACACCCGCGACCTCATCGGTCACGCCTTCGACGTGCGATCGCTCGGTGGTTTCACGCTGCGCGGCCGCGACACCGAACTCGAAGTCTTCGAAGTCATCGGCTGATCGGGCGGCGTCAGGCGCTGCGGCGAGCCGAAGGGGCACGCACCTCGGCCGTAGCCAGGCTCTGCGGTCGTGCTACGCTGTCACTCGACAATCCTCGGAGGAAGACGGCTGGTGATGGTCATCCGCGTCCTGACGGCGATCGCTCTGCTGGCGTTGGCGACGCCGGTCGGGGCGCAGTCCGATCCGACGCTCGAGGATCTGCTGTTGCGCGCTGGTTCGTATCTCGACACCTTCGTGAGTCGTTTTTCGAATGTCGTCTCTGAAGAGCGCTACTACCAGGAAGCGACCGGCGCCGTGGTCAGCGTCAATGGCGTGCTAGGCCGCGGCAACATCACGTCCGGGAGTCTGCCGCGGACGGAAAAGGTCACGCTGAAGTCGGATTTCCTGCTCGTGCGAGTCTCGGATTACGCGGACTGGATTCCGTTCCGCGACGTGTTCGAAGTCAATGGCGTCACCGTCCGCGATCGCGAAGGCCGCCTGACCAAGCTGTTCACGTCGTCGTCGGGGTCGGCGCTCGAGCAGGCGCAGCAGATCACCCGGGAGAGCGCGCGCTACAACATCGGCAACATGACGCGGACGATCAACAACCCGCTGCTCTCGCTGGCCTTTCTGATGCGCGACTTCCGCGGCCGCTTTGCCTTCACGCTCGGGCGGATCGACAAGCAGGTCGGACCGACGGCGTGGGTGGTCGACTACAAAGAGCAGGTGCGTCCGACGCTCATCCGCGGCTACGGCGACGGCGACCTGCCGGCGCGCGGCCGGGCCTGGATCGAGGGCGGGACCGGCGCGGTGCTCAAGACCGAATTCTTTCTCGACGACCCGGCCGTGAACGCGAGAGTGTCGACGACGTTCAAGTCCGATGAACGTCTCGGCATCCACGTTCCCAACGAGATGATCGAGGAATACAAACTCGCTGGCGGCGCCAGGGTGAGCGGCAAGGCGACCTACAGCCGCTTCCGTCAGTTCAACGTGAAGACCGAAGAGCAGATCAACAAACCGACCGATCCCGACCGGCAGTAGGGATCGCCCATCCGCGGCTGCTCGCCACTATGAGCCCCGATCCAGAACCCGCACCGCTTCCCACGTATCTGCGTTCGGTGCACGTCACGTACTGGTGTCCGACGGTGCCGACCTCCTGGGTCGTGCACGACAACGGTGAACGCATCGAGGGCACGCTCGTGCCGGCCGACGCGACCGGAGGCCAGTTCGTATACGAGATCCCCGCGACGCTGCCGGTGGGAAACGGCGTCTCGCTGAAGATACGTGCCGAGGGCTTCCAGCCGATCGACGTCCGGTTCGTGTTGCGCGATTTCAGTATCGAAGACCCGGCGCACGACAACGAGCACGTCCGCGTTCAGCATCCGTTTCCCAACGGATTCCGCCTCAAGCCGGTCATCCCGCCGATCCTGCCCATCGTCGTCAATGGTGAGTTCTTCGAGACCGCGGATGGACAACCCTGGTCGCAGATCGGCTGCTCCGACTTTCGCATCTGGCAGCGATTCCTGGCAGGGGAAGACATCGAACCGGTGCTCAGGCAGCGCGATGCGATCGGCTTCAATCAGCTGCGCGTCTTCCTGATGTGCGACTGGATGTTTCATCTCTACCCGCAGGAGCGGCCGGATTACTTCGGGCAGCTGCCGCGGTTTCTGGATCGTCTGGCGGCGCGGGGCCTTCGGTCGGAGCTGACCGTGCTCGTGGATGCCACCCGGGTGATGCCGAATCTCGCCGACCAGCAGTCGTTCTTCCGCCGCGTCTGCGAGGCCGTGCGCGGCCGGCCCGACGTGTTCGTGGAACTCGTGAACGAGAACGAGCAGACGATCAATACGGTCAACACGGACGCCTTTGAGCGGCCCGCCGGGATCATCTGCTGTCACGGATCGAAAGGTGTCGTGGACGCCGGCGTCGAACGAGTCTGCGTGACGCCGGTGTGGTCGTACGGCACGTTGCACCCGGGACGTGGCCACGACTGGCCGCGGCTCGGCCACAACATCATGGAGGACATCTGGGAGCGGCTCCATGTGGCCGGCACGATCAACGAGTCGTGCCGTCCGGATCAGGGCGGAGGAGCGGTGCCTCGAGATTTCTTCGATGCGGCCGTCAATATTGCGCTCATGGGAGCGGGTGGCACGTTCCACAGCCAGGCCGGCAAGGCGTCGACGCTCTTCGCCGGACCGGAGCTCGAGTGTGCCCGCGCGTGGGTGGCCGGCGCGCGGGCCGTGGATCTTTCACGCCGCCGCGGTGCGTACACCGCCGGCCATCTGACCGGCTATCCGCTGCAGTGGCATGAGGGCGATTCGGTCAGGGCCCACGGGCGAATCGCCGGCAGCCGCGCGGCCTGTTCGCTGCCGCAGATGCGCGCGGGTTATGTGCCGACCGGCGCCAACGGCTGGCGCGTGACGAAGCAGAACGGATCGTATGTGGAGTGCGAGCGGTAGGAGCGACGCATGGCTTGCCACCCGTAGCTCACGCACTTGTGGCAAGCGTGAGCGAAGGGTGGTGGACGGCGCGGGGTTCGAACCCGCGGCCTCGGCGTTGCGAACGCCGCGCTCTCCCAACTGAGCTAGCCGCCCACGAATGTGCGATCGGGCCGAACCACGGCCCGTTGAGGAACCTTCAGTCTACCACGCGCATTTCTGGAGCGGCAACGGCCGATACATGGATCGACGTAGCAGTTTGCTATAGTCGGACATGCCTCCCATTTCACGCATCGGCATTCTCACCGGCGGCGGTGACGCACCCGGCCTCAATGCGGTGATTCGTGCCGTCGTGAAGTCTGCCTGCAACGCCGGCATCGAGTGCATCGGGCTCGAGGACAGTTTCGACGGACTGCTCGAACACGGGCGTTCCCGGCCACTGACGCCTCGCGAAGTACGCGGCATCATGCGGCTGGGTGGCACGATCCTCGGCACGGTCAATACCGGCAACCCGTTCTCCATGTCGATCGAGACGACCGAGGGGGTCAAGCCGTACTCGGACCGCGTGGTCGAGATGTTCCACAAGATGGGGCTCGGCGCCCTCGTCGTGATTGGCGGCGATGGGACGCTCGCGATTGCCCATCAGTTCTGCGGCCGCGGCATTCCAATCGTTGGCGTCCCGAAAACGATCGACAACGACATCGTCGGCACGACGAACTGCTTCGGATTCGACACGGCGGTCGCCTTCGCCACCGATGCGATCGACCGCCTGCACACGACGGCCGAAGCGCACCGCCGCATCATGGTTGTCGAGGTGATGGGCCGCTACGCCGGCTGGATTGCGCTGTACGCCGGCGTCGCCGGCGGCGCGGACGCGATTCTGATTCCCGAGATCCCGCACGACCTCTCGGCCGTCGCGGAGCGGCTGCGCGAGCGCGACCAGTGGGGCGCCCACTTCAGCATTGTCGTCTGCGCGGAGGGCGCGCATCCCAAGGGCGGCGGCTACACGCTCCTCGAAGAAGCGAGCAACGGCCACGTGGAACGGCTCGGCGGAATGGGGGCCAAAGTGGCCGCGGCGCTGTCTGCCCTGACCGGCAAGGAGGCCCGCTCGGTGGTCCTGGGGCACCTTCAGCGCGGGGGAGCGCCGACCAGCTTCGACCGCGTGCTGGCGACCCGGTTTGGCGCCAAGGCCGTTGAACTGGTGCGGCAGGGCGACTTCGGCCGGATGGTGGCCTTCGCGCCGCCCGACATCGTCTCGCATCCGCTCGAAGACGTGGTGGGGAAGATCAAGACTGTCCCGCACGACTCCGATCTCCTGCGCACCGCGCGGGCGATGGGGATCACGTTCGGCGATTAGCCTGTCCCTACCGAGTCTCGCTACTTCCCGAGCAGCTCCGTATCCTTCTTCTTCTGGAGCTCGTCGATCTGCTTCACGTGGGCGTCGGTGATCTTCTGGATTTCGTCGAGCCCCTTCTTCTCGTCGTCCTCGGAGATCTTGTGGTCCTTGAGGAGTTTCTTGAGCCGATCGTTGGCGTCGCGACGCACCTGACGCACGGCGTTCCGACCTTCCTCGGTCAGCTTGTGCACGTGGCGTGACATTTCCTTGCGCCGCTCTTCGGTGAGCGGCGGGATCGGAATGCGCACGACCTTCCCGTCGTTGGCTGGATTGAGTCCGAGATCCGCTGAGCGGATGGCTTTTTCGATCGCGCCGAGCTGCGACGGATCGAACGGCTGCGCGACGATCAATGTCGGCTCGGGCACGGAGAGCCCGGCCAGCTGATTGAGCGGCATCTTCGAACCGTACGCGTCGACGTGGACGGAGTCGAGCAGCGTGACCGAGGCGCGCCCGGTGCGGACGCCGCCGAGTTCGTGGCGCACGTGCTCCAGCCCGGCGTGCATCTTCTTGGTGACTTCCGCGAATACGCCCTTCAGATCGTTGACGTCCATCGCTCGTTGTCCTCGTGGCGGCCGGGAGACGCCGGCCGCGGTTCAGGCCGTAACTACGGAGCCGATCGGTTCGCCGGCAATCGCCCGCCGGATGTTGCCAGGCGTCCGCAGGCTGAACACGACGATCGGCAGCTTGTTGTCCATGCAGAGAGAAATGGCCGTCGCGTCCATCACCTTCAACCCCTGCTCGAGCACCTGCAGATAGGAAATCCGCTCGAAGCGGGTCGCCGCGGGGTGCGTGACCGGGTCGGCATCATAGATCCCGTCGACTTTGGTCGCTTTCAGGATGACGTCGGCCTTGATTTCCATCGCCCGGAGCGCCGCCGCGGTGTCGGTGGAGAAGTAGGGGTTCCCGGTGCCCGCGCCGAACACGACGACGCGGCCCTTTTCGAGGTGCCGGATCGAACGCCGCCGGATGAACGGCTCGGCGACTGCGCGCATCTCGATCGCGGTCACGACGCGCGTGACCACGCCTTGCTGCTCGAGCGCGTCCTGCAGCGCCAGCGCGTTGATCACGGTGGCGAGCATGCCCATGTAATCCGCGGTCGCGCGGTCCATGCCACGCGCGCTCGCGGCGACGCCGCGGAAAATGTTGCCGCCGCCGATGACGATGGCGAGTTCGACGCCCAGGGACTGGATTTCGGCCACATCGCTGGCGATCTGCGAGGCGACGGCGGGATCGATGCCGTAGTTCTGCGAACCCATCAGGGCTTCGCCAGAGAGTTTGAGAAGGACGCGTTTGTATGCGGGAGGAGATGCGATCACGGGGTCAGATTATAGATCGCCCGGCGCGAGCACCCGGCGGCGCGGTTCGTCGTGGCGACGAACCGCGCCGTGGGGCGGTGTGTGAACCTCAGGACGCCGCGGCCTCGCCGACCTTGAGACGTGCGAACCGATTGATGACCAGATGGGCGCCAAGCGCCTTGTTGGCGTGCGCCAGGACGTCCGCGACGGTCATCTTCGGGTCACGAATCGACGGCTGGTCGGGCAGCACGACCTGCGAATAGAAGCTTCCCAGCTTGCCGTCGACGATCTTGTCGATGACGTTGGCCGGCTTGCCGGAATTCTTCATTTGATCGCGATAGATGTCGCGCTCTTTCTCGATCACGTCGGCGGGGATGCCCGTCCGCGACAGGTATGCCGGGTTGGCCGCGGCAATCTGCATCGCGATGTCCTTCACCAGGGCCTGGAACTCCTCGCGCGCGGCGATCGCCGGCGTGACGCCGCCGAATTCGACCTGCACCCCGAGTTTGTTGCCGAGGTGCATGTACTGGCCGACGTAGCCATGGCCGGCGTAACGGACGAACCGCGGCACCCCCATGTTTTCGCCGAGCTTGCCGATCACCGCGGCCACGTGCTGGTGCACGGTGCCGCCTGGATTCTTGAGCCACTCCTCGGTCGCGTGGTCGCCGGCATGTTCGATCGCCGACAACACGTCGGCAATGAGGTTCTGGAAATCCGGCGTCGCGGCGACGAAGTCGGACTCGCAGTTCACTTCGACCAGGATGCCGGTGTGGTGGTCGGCGCTGAGCTTGTGACCAATCAACCCTTCGTTCGTCGCCCGCCCCGCCTTCTTGGCGGCGCTGGCCAGCCCCTTCTTCCGCAGGATCACCGTCGCCTGCTCGAAGTCGCCGTGCGCCTCTTCGAGCGCCGACTTGCAATCCATCATCCCCGCGCCGGTCTGGTCGCGGAGTTTCTTCACGTCTGCTGCGCTAATCGCCATGGTGCACTCCGGGAGCGTGTACAAGAAAACGCCGGCCTGAGACTGAAGGCCGGCGTTGGAACAGGAACGTCGACCGGTCTAGGCTGAGGCCGGAGCGGGCTGCATCGGACGCCGTGGCGCGCGGGCGCCGCGGCGCGGCTCGTCGCCGTCCTCGCCGGCTTCGCGCGTCGCTTCGGCGTCGACGGACTGCTTCATGTCGCGGCCCGCGATCACCGCGTCGGCGATCCGCGAGGCAAACAGCCGGATCGCCCTTAGCGCGTCGTCGTTGCCCGGAATCACGAAATCGACTTCGTCGGGATCGCAGTTGGTGTCGACGATGCCGATGACCGGAATCTTGAGCTTGCGGGCCTCGTCGACGGCGATCTTTTCCTTCTTGGTGTCGACCACGAAGACCGCGTCGGGAAGCCGGCTCATGCCGCGGATGCCGTCGAGATTCTTCGCCAGCTTGCGGCGTTCTTTCTCGTTCCGGGCGATTTCCTTCTTCGACAGCGTGTCGTAGCGGCCGTCGGTCTGCATCGTTTCGAGGTCGCGCAGCCGGCCGAGGCTGCGCTGAATGGTGGCGAAGTTCGTGAGCAGGCCACCCAGCCATCGCTCGTTGACGAAGAACATGCCCGAACGCTGGGCCTCTTCGGCAATCACATCCTGGGCCTGGCGCTTCGTGCCCACGAACAGGATCGTGCTGCCTTCAGACGCGAGCTTCGTGATGAACTCTTCGGCGGTGTTGAACAGCTTGACCGTCTTCCCGAGGTCGAGAATGTAGATGCCGTTCCGCTCGCCAAAGATGTATTCCTTCATCTTCGGGTTCCAGCGCTTGGTCTGGTGGCCGAAGTGCACGCCGGCCTCCAGTAAATCCTTCATCGCGATCGCGGCCAAATGTCCTCCATGCTGGCCCGGTTCACGCCGGGCACGACAAGAATCTGTAAACCGACCTAGCGCTTGCTGAACTGGAAGCGCTTGCGCGCGCCAGCCATGCCGTACTTCTTGCGTTCCTTGGCGCGCGCATCGCGCGTCAACAGCCCTTCGGCCTTGAGCCGCTTGCGCAGCTCCAGGTTGTATTCCACCAGTGCGCGAGAGATGCCGAGCCGAATCGCGCCGGCCTGGCCGGAGACGCCGCCGCCGGCCACCGTGGCCAGGATGTCGAACTTGTCAGCGGTTTCCGTCAGGATGAGCGGCCGTCGAATCTGCGTGCGAAGCGCTTCGGTGGGGAAGAACGTGTCAAAGGCGCGGCTGTTGACCTGGATGGCGCCGCTGCCGGGACGAAGGAACACGCGAGCCGTGGATGTCTTCCGACGCCCGGTGCCGTAGTACTCAACTGCTGCCACGTTACGCCACCTCGAGTTTGTTGGGTTTCTGGGCCGCGTGCGGATGATCCGCGCCCGCGTACACCTTCAGCTTGCGGTACATCGCCTCGCCCATCTTGGTCTTGGGCAGCATGCCGTGGACCGCCTCTTCGACGATCCGCTCGGGTTTGCGCTGGCGCACGACGCGCGCGCGCTCCTCGCGCAACCCGCCTTCATAGCCGGAGTGCTGGCGATAGATTTTCTGGTCTTCCTTGCGGCCCGTGAGTTTCACCTTCGCCGCGTTGACGACGACGACGAAGTCGCCCATGTCGAGAAACGGCGTGTAGGTCGCTTTGTGCTTGCCCTGCAGGAGCCGCGCGGCCACGGTCGCGATGCGGCCGAGCACCTGGCCATTCGCATCGATGACGTGCCATTGGCTGCTGTCTGCCGCGGCTTTCGCGGTAGCCATGAACGTAGACATTCCCGAAAACGCCTCTCCGAAAAAGGAACCGTACTGGTGGGCACCTGCCTGGCGGGCACTCACAGCGGTAAACCCAAAGCATACGAGCCTTTCTGGGCACTGTCAAGCAGTTGAAACGACGGTGACAAGAGCGTTCCAGGGGCGTTCCCCTGGACGCTTCCTGGACGGGCGGCCGTCAGCCGACCGCCGGTATGCCGTCAGACGGCCGGGCGAATCCGGTGATCGACTAACCAAAACGTAATCGCTCAGCAGCGCTCAAACCCCGCCGTCCTCGCACAAATTGCCAACATGCACCGAGATTCGCTGGAAAGTCCTCGGATTGTGAGCTGGTACCAGGTTTGCGGTTCATGTGTCCAGCGCCACCTTCTTTCAGCGAACGGACGGCAACGAATGTTTGGCTTCGGCAAGTCGAAATCGGTCGTCGGCCTCGACATCGGGTCGAGCGCCGTCAAGGCGGTTGAACTCCGCCAAAACGGGAAGGGCTTCAAGGTCGTGGCACTCGCGATCGAGCCGGTTCCGCCGGACACCATCGTCGACGGCGCCATCATGGACGGCGGTGCGGTGGCCGGTGCGATCAAGCGCATTTTCGAGAACAAAGCCTTCAAGACCAAAGACGTCGCCGCGTCGCTCTCGGGCAACGCGGTCATCGTCAAGAAGATCTCGCTGCCGGTGATGACCGAGTCCGAGCTCGCCGACTCGATTCAGTGGGAAGCCGAGCAGTACATCCCCTTCGACATCCAGGACGTGAACCTCGACTACCAGGTGCTCGACGACGGCGCCGGCGCCAAGTCGAACGGGGCGATGGAGGTCCTGCTCGTCGCCGCGAAAAAGGAAAAGATCGCCGACTACACCGGCGTCATCTCGCAGGCCGGCTGCGTGCCGGTCATCGTCGATGTCGACGCCTTCGCCCTGCAGAACGCCTGCGAAGCGAACTACGGGCTCGAACCGGGCGCGGTCGTCGTGCTGATCAACGCCGGGGCGAGCGCCGTCAACATCAACATCGTGAGCGGCAATCAGTCGCTCTTTACCCGCGACATTTCGCTCGGCGGGAACGCCTATACCGAAGCGGTGCAGCGCGAACTGAACCTCTCGTACGACGCCGCCGAACTCGCGAAGAAGGGCGAATTCGTCGACGGCGTGAGCTTCGACGAGGTCAAGCCGGTCCTCCACGCGATGACCGAGAACGTGCTTCTCGAAATCCAGAAGACCTTCGACTTCTTCAAGGCGACCGCGGCGTCCGAAAAAATCGACCGCATCTTCCTGTGCGGCGGGGCGGCCGCCGTCGACGGCTTCGCGCGGGCGCTCGAGGAGCGCTTCGAAGCGCCGGTCGAGATGTTCGATCCGTTCAAGAAGATTGAGTTCGACGCCAAGAAGGCCGGCGTGCCCGAGCACGCGCTCACGGCGACCGCCGCCGTGGCGGTCGGGCTCGCGCTCCGAAAGGCAGGCGACCGATGATTCGCGTCAATCTCATCGGCGGCGAACGCAAGCGCGCCAAGAAGAAGGTCGTCCTCGCGGCCGGCCACAAGATCAGCGTCGGCTGCACGCTGATCCTGCTCGTGGCCGGCGGCGTCATGGGCTGGCGCTATTGGGCGCTCGGCCACGAATCGACGCGGCTCGACGCCGAAATCGCGACCGCGCAGCGCGAGAGCGCGCGCCTCCACTCCGTCATCACGAAGGTGCAGGCGTTCGAACAGCGCAAGGCGCAGCTCCAGCAGCGCGTGGCGCTCATCGAGCAGTTGCGGCGCGAGCAGACCGGCCCGGTCCACATGCTGGATCAAATCAGCCGTTCGCTGCCGCAGATGCTGTGGCTCACACAGATCAAGCAGACCGGCGCCGGCAGCGACGTCGTCATCGACGGTCTCTGCACGACGCTCACCGGACTGTCCGACTTCGTCGCCAACCTCGAGGCGTCCGGCTACTTCCAGAAGTCGGTGGAGATCATCAACAGCACCACCGACACCAGCAACAAGGCCGGCGAGCTGATCAAGTTCCAGGTGAAGGCGGTCTTCCAGCGGCCGACTGATCCCATAACCACCCCGACGCCGACCAGCGCCGCGGCTCCGACGGAGGGCAAGCCGCGCGGCTAGCCGCGGGGACACAGCCATGAATCTCACACTGTCAAAACTTCCGTGGTACGCGCAGGTCGGGGCCTTTGTCGGCCTCGCGGCGGCCGGCGTCGGCGCGTTCTTCTACTACTACGAAATGCCGGTGCGCGCCGAGCTCGCCATCCGCGACTCGCAGCTGAAGAGTCTGCACCGCGACATCGCCAAGGGGCTGGCGACCGAGCGCCAGCTGCCCGAGTTTCAGGCGCAGGTCGACGATCTCGAAGGCCGCCTCGCGAACCTCCGCGCCGTGCTGCCCGAACAGAAGGACGCCGCAGATCTTCTACGCCGCCTGCAGACGCTGGCGACGCAGTCCAACCTGGTCATCACCAGCTTCAAGCCTGCCGCGGTCGTCGCCAAGCAGCTGCACGAGGAGTGGCCGATCAACCTGGAGCTGAGCGGGACGTATCACAACCTGGCGATCTTCTTCGACCGCCTCGGCAAGTTCGCCCGCATCGTCAACATCAGCGGACTCGACGTGAAGGGCAAGGAACGCGACAAGCAGGAGTCGGGCGCGACCATCGCCGCGACGTGCACCGCCACGACGTTCGTCCTGCTCGACAAACCGAACCCCGCCAAGGGCGCCGCCAAGCCGGCGACGCCGGCGGCCCCACCCGCGACCGGGAAGAAGGCCTGAGATGCGTATCCAGCTGACAGCGTGTGCGATTGTGCTGAGCGGCGCCGCCGCGGCGAGCGCACAGACCGCTCCGGTACCGACGCCCGCGAGCGCGCAGGCGGCGGCGCCCGACACGTACTCCTATCAGACCGAAGGACGGCGCGATCCGTTCCTCAACTTGCTGAATGCCGGCAACGACTCGCGCAACGCGTCGAAGCGCGGCGACGGCCCGAACTCGTTCACCGTCGGCGAAATCTCGGTCCGCGGCGTCATGCAGACCCGCGCCGCGCTGGTGGCGATGGTCCAGGGCCCGGACAACAAGACCTACCTCGTTCACCAGGGCGACAAACTCGCCGACGGCGTGGTCAAGACCGTCACGCCGCAAGGCCTGATCGTCGTGCAGGAGATTAACGATCCCCTCTCGGTCCAGAAGCAGCGGGAAGTCCGCAAGCTGCTGCGATCGCTCGAGGATGCGAAGGAGTCACAGTGACGCGCGGCGGAGCACTCTTCCTGACCTTAGCGCTTGCCCTGGCCTGGGGTGACCTGCCCCACGCCGCCGATGGCGCAGCGACCGTGGTGCCGGCGGCCCGGCTGACGCAGATCACGTCGCGGCTCAATGCCAAGAGCGCGTCGCTCGTGATCGAGGCGTCCGAACCGGTGCCGTATGTCACGACCCGGCCCGATCCGCTCACCATCGTGCTCGACTTCCGCAACGTGTCGCTCGACAAGGTGGCGCGCGTCGCGCAGCCCGACGACAAGAGCCCGATCACGAGCGTCGCGGTCGAAGACGCGGAATCGATGGGCGCGAAAGTCTCGCGGGTGCGGATCTCCCTCGCGCAGCCGCTGACGCATCACGTCCGCAGCGAACGGAACACGGTCGTCATCGACTTCGATCGCAGCTCGTCGAAGGCGCCGTATGTCACGCCGGTGACGCCGCCGCTCAACCGCGCTCCGGAAACATCGGCCCGCATCGAAGTGCCGGCCGTCGATCCGCTCGCCGCGCTCGGCCTGACGGCCGCTGGCAACGCGCCGGCCGCGACGACGCCGGCCGCCGGCCGCAGCGTCGTCCTGCGTCAGGCGCCGGCTGCGGCGCCTGCGCTCTCGTCGTTCCAGCAGGCTCCGGCGGCCGCGGCGCAGGACCAGCCCGCGATTCAGCGCGGCCGGACCTACTCCGGCACGCCGGTCAGCCTCGACTTCCAGCAGGCCGATCTCCGCGCGGTGCTCCGCGTGTTCTCCGAGGTCAGCGGCCTGAACATGATCATCGACCCGAAGGTCGCGGGCACGGTCGACGTGTCGCTGCGCGACGTGCCCTGGGATCAGGCGCTCGATCACGTCCTCCGGGCCAACGGTCTGGACTGGCGCGTCGACGGGTCGATCGTGCGGATCGCGCCGCGCGACGTCTTCACGGCGGAAGACAAGAGCCTCGCCGAAGCCGCCGAAGCGGCCGACGCGCGGGCGGCGGCGCAGAACCTCACCACCATCACCCGGCAGCTGAGCTACGCCAAGGGCGACGAGCTCGTGAAGCTGCTGAAGGACACGCGCGCGATCACCAAGTTCGGTCAGGCGCAGTTCGACTCGCGCACCAACACGCTGATCATCGCCGACCTGCCGGGCCAGCTCGATCAGGTCAAGAACCTGATTGAAATCCTCGACACCGCCCAGCCGCAGGTCGAAATCGAGGCGCGCATCGTCCAGACCAACAAGAACTTTGCCCGTCAGCTCGGCGTCAACTGGGGCTTCAACGGCCGCGTCGACCCGGCCCTCGGCAACACCACCAACCTGGCGTTCCCGAACAACGGCAGCATCGGCGGCCGCGTCGGTCCGGCGCAGGGGCCGGGGCAGCAGCCGACCGCCGTCAACATGGGCGTCGGCGCCGCGACCAGCGCGGTCGGGCTCGCGCTCGGTTCGGTCAACGGCGCGTTCAACCTCGACGTGGCGCTGAGTGCGCTCGAATCGAGCGGCAACGGCCGGATTCTCTCGACGCCGCGGGTCTCGACGCTCAACAACGTCGAAGCCGAAATGACCCAGGGCGTGCAGATTCCGCTGCAGACCATCTCGAACAACACGGTCACGGTCACGTTCAAGGACGCGGCGCTCACGCTCAAGGTCACGCCGCAGATCACCGCGGCCGGCACCGTCATCATGAAGGTGTCGCTCGAGAACGCGACGCCCGACTTCAGCCGCGCCGCCGGTCCGGCGGCGATCCCGCCGATCAACACCCAGCGCGCGCTCACCACGCTGCTGGTCAACGACGGCCAGACCAGCGTCATCGGCGGCATTTACACCAGCAACCAGGACGCGAAGACCGATCGCACGCCTGGGCTCGGCCAGGTGCCGATTCTCAACTGGCTCTTCAAACGCGAACAGGTTCGAGACGAGAGCACGGAGCTGCTCATTTTCATCACGCCCCGCATCATCAAGGGCTGAAGACGACTATGACTTTCAATCGGACGTTCACAGGTCTGGCGGGCGCCGCGGCGATTCTCGCCACGGTGTCATGCGGCGATGTCGTGCGGCAGGGCCGCTCGCCGGTCTACCTCGTTATCAACCAGCTGACCGCGTCGAGCGGCGGCGTGAGTGCCGGCCAGCAGAGCGGCACGCTGCTCTCCGACGTGCTGACGCTCGTCACCTCGCCGGCGCCGTGCACCACCACGTCGCCGTGCCCGACGATCTTCAACGACATGGGCCGCGTCATTCTGCGCGCGTCGCTGCGCGACATCGGCACTTCGGCGGTGCCGACCGTGCCGACCACCAACAACGACGTCACGATCAACCGCTACCACGTCTCGTATCGGCGTGCGGACGGGCGGAACGTCCCCGGCGTCGACGTGCCCTACGGGTTCGACGGCGCGACGACCGGCACGATCCCCGCCAACGGCGCGCTCACGCTCGACTTCGAGATCGTCCGCCACATCGCGAAAGAAGAGTCGCCGCTGCGCCAGCTGATTAGCAGCCCGGTGATCATCTCGACCATCGCCGACGTGACGTTCTACGGCTACGACCAGGTCGGCAACGAAGTGACCGTTACCGGAAATATCCTCGTTGAATTTGGCAACTTCGGAGATCACTGAGGCCATGTTGAAGGCGCTACTCGATCGACGTTTGTTTCTCGTCGGCTGCTTGTTCAGCCTGGCGGGATGCACGATCCAACAGACCGAAACGCCGGGGCTGTCCGGGCCGTCCGAGTTCTCGCAGGGGTTCCAGATGGCCGCGACCCCGGACTCGATCGCGCAGGACGGCAGCTCGCAGTCGACGGTCTCGATCACCGCGTTCGACGCCAACGGGCGTCCGCGCGGCTCGGCGTCCTATCGCCTCGACATCCTCGTCGACGGCGTGCCGGTCGACTACGGCACGCTCTCGTCCAAGACGGTCGTCACCAACAGCAACGGCCTGGCGATCGCGACCTACACCGCGCCGCCGGCGCTGCCGTCGGGCAGCGACACGCCGACCTGCCGCGGGCTGGCCGGCCGCTGCGTCGAGATCGCCGCGCGCGCGATTAGCGGCGACGCACAGGCCTCGCATACGCAGACGGTCGACATTCGACTGGTCCCGCTCGGCATCATCCTGCCGCCTGGCGGCACACCGTCGGCGTCCTTTGTGTTCTCGCCGAGTACGCCGGCCGCGAATTCACCGGTGGCCTTCGATGCGTCGGCGAGCTGCGCCGACACCGCCGGCGCCTGCTCGTCAACCGGCCTGACGTTCGCGTGGGACTTCGGCGACGGTCGCACCGGCAGCGGCAAGACCGTGTCGCACAACTACTCGTCGGCCGGCACGTTCAACGCCAGCCTGACCGTGACGAATGAGCGCGGTCGGACGGCGTCAGTCTCGCATCCGGTGCAGGTCGGCGCGGGCAACGGCCCGACCGCGGCGTTCGTCTTCTCGCCGACGCCGGTCTTCGTCGACTCAGAGGTGTTCTTCGACGCCAGCGCCTCGAGAGCAGGTCTGGGTCACCGGATCGTCAGCTACCGCTGGAACTGGGGCGACAACTTCGGCTCGCCGGAGCGCAGCACGCCGCTCGAGGACCACGACTACGATGTCGCCGGCACCTACACCGTGGTGCTCACCGTCACCGACGAGGCGGGCCAGACCGGCACCACGTCGACGACGATTACCGTCGGCACCGGCAATCCGACCGCCGACTTCAGCTTCGTCGTCGACAATCCGGCGACGCACAGCGTGGCGTTCGATGCCCGGACATCGACCGCGCTCGGGAGCGCCACGATTACCGACTACGCTTGGACCTTCGGCGACGCCTCAACGGGCACCGGCGCGACGCCGACCCACGTCTACGCCGCGGGCGCGACCTACAGCGTCCGGTTGACAGTGACCGACAGCCATGGCAAAACTGCCTCGGTCACCAAGAGTGTGACCGTGCCCTAGTCCCTGATGACCGATGCCTCGCGGATAGAAGACTTGCGACGCCGGGTCGAACTCGACCCGGCGTCGATTGCTTTTGCGCAACTCGCCGAAGAATACCGCCGCTCCGGACAATTCCAGGACGCCATCGACACCTGCCGGAAGGGACTCGCGGTCCACGACGGCTACGTTTCCGCCCGGGTGACGCTCGGCCGCGCCCTGCTTCAGGCTGGTCAACTGGCCGAAGCGCGGCAGGAACTCGACCGCGTCCTCGCCGTCGCCCCGGAGAACCTCGCGGCGATTCGCGGTCTGGCCGAAGTCCATCAGCGGAGCGGCGCGCTCAAAGACGCGCTGATCCAGTTTCAGTCGGCGCATCTGCTGGCGCCGAACGACCCTGACATCGAACGCCGGCTCGAAACCCTCAACGCCACGCTCGCCGAGCGCCGTGTCGAGCCGGACCACAGCGGGCGCCGGCAGATCGCCGCCCTCGAGCAGTGGCTTACCGCCGTCCATGTCACACGCGCCCAGCGCGGCGCTTGAGCGCCGGCACGCCGCGCTTCGCCGCTCGATGGAGAGCGCCGAGCTCGACGCGCTCATCGTCACGGCGCTGCCGAACGTCACGTATCTGACCAATTTCACCGGCACCGCGGCGGTCGCGATCCTGACCGCCGATCATCTGCTGTTCCTCACCGATTCGCGCTACACGGCGGCGGTCTCGAACATGCGCGGCAAGCCCTGGGAATGTCCGGGACTCCGGCTCGAGCTGGTCGAGGCGGCCTACGACTCGTCGATCGTCAAGCTCCTGGAGCGCGACGGTTTCGTTCGCGTCGGATTTGAAGCCGCGCACCTCACCGTGAGCCGGCATCGCTGGCTCGAGCGGACGTTCGAGGCGGGGGGGATGTCGGTCGCTCTGATCTCGACTGAAGGGCTCGTCGAGGCGGGCCGTCTGATCAAGGACGAGTACGAAGTCGCCACGCTCCGCGAGGCCGGACGGCGGTTGTCCGACGCCGCGGTTCGGATTCTCGGTGACGTGCGATCCGGACAACGCGAGACGGAACTGGCCTTTCATATTGATCGCTGTATCTACGACGCCGGTTTTTCTCGCACGGCGTTTCCCACCATCGTGGCGAGCGGACCGAACGCCGCTCTGCCGCACGCGCGCCCGGCGGAACGAAAATTAGGCGAAGGCGACCTCGTCGTGCTGGACTTTGGCGGCGTGTACGACTCATACTGCGTGGACCTTACGCGGACCGTCGTGGTCGGTCGCGCCTCCGAGCGCGCCCGTCATGTCTACGAGGCGGTGCGCGAGGCCCATGACGCGGCGATCGCCGCCGTGGCGCCTGGGCGGTCGCGGTTCGCCATCGATGCCGCGGCCAGAGACCATCTGGCTTCCGTCGGAATGGCGGAGGCCTTCGGGCACGGAACAGGGCACGGCCTCGGGATTGAAGTGCACGAGGATCCCCGGATCGCGCGGCGAAGGCCGAGCGGCGAGGGGGGCCATGAGTTCGTCGCGTCGGGGATGGTCTTCACCATCGAGCCCGGCGCGTACTTTCCAGAGTGGGGCGGCGTGCGGATTGAAGATGACGTGCTCGTTACCACCAGCGGTCATGAGCTGCTGACGCACGTGACGACGGAGCTTCTCGAAATCTAAATGGACCTCGACCAGCTGAAGCAGATTCTCGACCTCGTGCGGGAGCACGAGCTCGCCGAGTTCGAAGTTGAAGAAGGCGGATTGCGGCTCAAGATTCGCAAGGACGCCAAGGGGCCGGTTCAGGCGATGCAGGCCCCGGTGATCCACGTCCAGCCGGCAGCGGTTCAGGCTGCGCCAGTGATCATGGCCGCGCCGGCGGCACCGAGCCTCGCGTATCCGCCTCCGGCGGCCGCGCCGGACGATGCCGAGATCGAGCTGGCCGTCGTCAAATCGCCGATCGTCGGCACGTTCTACCGCTGTGCCGAACCCGGCGCGCCGCCCCTGGTCGACGTCGGGATGACGGTGAAGCGCGGCCAGGTGCTCTGCATCATCGAAGCGATGAAGTTGATGAACGAGATCGACTCGGAGTACGACGGCGAGATCGTCAACGTCTACGTCGAAAACGGCCAACCCGTCCAATACGGCGAGCGCCTGTTCGCCATTCGCACCAAGTAGATGTTCAAGAAGATTCTGATCGCGAACCGCGGCGAGATTGCGATGCGCATCATTTATGCGTGCCGCGAACTCGGCATCAAGACCGTGGCGGTGTATTCGGAAGCCGACGAGAACTCTCTGCACGTGCGTTTTGCCGACGAGGACGTCTGTATCGGACCGGCGCGCAGCGCCGACTCCTATCTGAATGTCCCCGGCGTGATCAGCGCCGCCGAAATCACCGGCGCCGATGCGATCCATCCGGGCTACGGGTTCCTCTCGGAATCGGCCTACCTCGCCGAAGTCTGCGAAGCCTGCCACATCAAGTTCATCGGGCCCGATCCGCAGGTGATTCGGCTGATGGGCGACAAGGCGCGGGCGCGCCGCGTCATGAAGAAGGCCGGCGTGCCGATTCTGCCCGGCAGCGACGGCCCGATCGAGAGCGAGGAGAAGGCGCTCAAGGTGGCGAAGGACATCGGCTATCCGGTGATCGTGAAGGCCACCAACGGCGGCGGCGGCCGCGGCATGCGGGTCGTCCGGCAGGCGTCCGAGCTCTCGCACGCGGTGAAGACGGCGCAGCGCGAGGCCGAAGCCGCGTTCGGCGTCGGCGATGTCTACATCGAGAAGTACGTGGAGTCGCCGCGCCACATCGAGTTCCAGATTCTCGGCGACCAGCACGGCAACGTGATTCATCTCGGCGAGCGCGAGTGCTCGATCCAGCGGCGCCACCAGAAGCTGATCGAGGAGACTCCGTCACCGGCGCTCAGCAACAAGGTCCGCCGCAAGATGGGCAGCGTCGTGATCGCCGCCGCGAAAGCGGTGCAGTACACGAACGCCGGCACGTTCGAATTCCTGATGGATCCGTCGGGACGGTTCTATTTCATGGAAGCGAACACGCGGCTCCAGGTCGAACATCCGGTGACGGAAATGGTCACCGGCGTCGACATCGTGAAAGAGCAGATCCGCGTCGCCGCCGGCGAAAAACTGTATTTGCGGCAGGGCAGCGTGATGTTCACCGGCCACTCGATCGAATGCCGCGTGAACGCCGAGGACCCGGAGACGTTCGTGCCCTCACCGGGGTTGATTCACGCCTTCAGCCCGCCGGGCGGCCCGGGCGTCCGCGTCGAGACCTTCGCGCATTCGGACTGCACGATCTCGCCGTACTACGATTCGATGATCGCCAAGATCATCGTCCACGGCCGCGACCGGCAGGAAGCGATCGCCCGGATGCGGCGCGCGCTCGAGATGACCGTGGTCGAAGGCATCAAGACGACGATCCCGCTTCATCTCCGGATTCTGAACGATCCCGACTTCGTGGCCGGAAGGCTGAGCACGGCCTTCATGGAACAGTTCCTCTCGCGCACGCAGTCTCCGACGGCCCGTCTGACCGAAGCGGTCTAGGGGTCTCGTGACCGCCGGGCTGCCGCGGCTGTACGCGATCTGCGACGCCGAGGTCTGCGAGCGTGCCGGCTGGCCGCTGACTGACTTTTCGGTCGCCTGTCTCGACGGCGGCGCCACCCTCCTGCAAGTTCGCGCCAAGCACGCACCGTCCCGCTGGTTTCTCGATCAAACCGTGACGATCGTCGCCCGCGCCGGCGCGTACGGGGCGCGCGTGATCGTCAACGATCGCGCCGACATCGCCCGGCTGGCGCATGCCGCCGGCGTCCACGTCGGGCAGGACGATCTGGCGCCCGGCGATGCGGCCGCGCTGCTCGCGCCGTCGGCGATGGTCGGACTCTCCACGCATACCGACGAACAGATCGAACGCGCGCTCGACGAGCCGATCGCCTACCTGGCCGTCGGTCCTGCCTTCGGCACGACGACGAAAGACACGGGCTACGAAGCTGTCGGTCTCGCACGCGTCACGCATGCGGCCAGGCGGGCGCACACGCGACAGCTTCCGGTCGTGGCGATTGGCGGCATCACGCTCGAGCGGGCCGCATCCGTGATCGCAGCCGGCGCGGCGTCGGTGGCGGTCATCACCGATCTCCTCTCGAGCGGCGATCCGCGCGCGCGCGTCGCGGCCTTTGTGACCCTTCTTTCGAGGGTATAATCCCGCCCGGAGAGTCCTCGATGAGCCACCTGTTCGCGACGAAGTCGCTCGAGCATCTGCTGGAAGAGATGAAGGGTGAGAACCGCCTGCGCCGTGTGCTGGGGCCTGTCCAGCTGACGAGTCTGGGCGTCGGCGCGATCATTGGCGCGGGCATTTTCGTCGCCACGGGATCTGCGGCGCACAACGTCGCCGGTCCGGCGTTGATGCTCTCCTATGTCGTCGCTGGGATTACCTGCGTGTTCGCGGCGCTGTGTTACGCCGAGTTTGCCTCGATGGTTCCGGTGGCCGGATCGGCGTACACCTACGCGTATGCCACGCTCGGCGAACTCTTTGCCTGGATGATCGGCTGGGACCTGATTCTCGAATACGCGGTCGGCTCGGCCACCGTCGCGAACGGGTGGTCCGGCTACTTCCAGAGCGTGATCGCGAAATTCGGCATCCATCTGCCGGCCGCGCTGGCCGGTCCGCCGATCATCTACGACACCGCGACCGGTGCCTTCCTCAAGACCGCCGGCATCATCAACCTGCCCGCCGTGATCATCGTCACGATCGTGACGCTGGTGCTGGTGAAGGGGATCTCCGAGAGCGCCGGCTTCAACGCGACGATGGTCGGGATCAAGCTGGCTGCCGTGTTCTTCGTCATCCTCGTCGGCGCCTTCTACGTCAATCCCGACAACTGGACGCCGTTCGCCCCATACGGCATGACCGGCGTGAGCTTCTTCGGCTACAACGTGGCAGGCCAACTGAGCCCGGGCGGACAGCCGGTTGGCATGATCGCCGGCGCCGCGATCATCTTCTTTGCGTACATCGGCTTTGACTCCGTCTCCACGCATGCGGAAGAGGCCAAGAACCCGACGCGAGACGTGCCCATCGGGATCATCGCGTCATTGCTGCTCTGCACGTTGCTCTATATCGGCGTCGTCGCGGTGCTGACCGGGATGGTTCGCTACGACCAGATCAGCATCGATGCGGGCGTGTCGGACGCCTTCAAGCAGGCGGGATTGCCGTGGGCGGAGTTCATCATCGCCGCCGCGGGTGTCGCCGGGATCACGTCGGTGCTGCTGGTGCTGATGCTTTCCGCGCCGCGCGTGTTTCTGGCGATGGCGCGCGACGGTATGGTGCCGCCGAGCTTTTTTGGCGCCGTGCATCCGAAGTTCAGAACCCCGTGGAAGTCGACGATTCTGATTGGCGCGTTCGTCGCCCTGATGACCGGGTTCCTGCCGATCGACGCGCTGCTGCACATGGCCAACATCGGGACGCTGTTCGCGTTTCTGGTGGTGTGCGGCGCGGTGCTGATCATGCGCCGGACGAATCCGAACGCGAAGCGGCCGTTCCGCGCGCCGCTCTACCCGCTGGTCCCAATCCTTGGCATCCTGTCCTGTCTGCTGCTGATGTTCTCGCTCCCGGTGGCGAACTGGTACCGGTTGATCGTCTGGATGCTGCTCGGGTTTGTGCTCTACTTCACCTACGGGTATCAGCACAGTCTGCTGCGCGAGCAAAACGAACGTCAGGCGGCGGCCGGAGCCGGACGGCCCTGAGCGCCCTCACCGCCGGAGAGTCTCGACCCATGTCCGCCAGGATCCTGGACGGCGCGGCGATCGCGCGGGAATTGCGCGCGGAAGCGCGGCCGTCGATTGAGGCGTTCACCAAACGAATGGGCCGGCCGCCTGGCCTGGCGCTGGTCCTGGTCGGCGACAATCCCGCCTCGGAACTGTACGTCGGCAGCAAACTCAAGTCGGCTGCCGAAACCGGGTTGAGCGCCGATCTCGAGCGCCTGCCGGCGACCGCGTCGCTCGACGAGGTCCTGGCGCTGGTGGCGCGGCTCAACGCGAGTGATGTCCATGACGGCATCCTGGTCCAGTCACCGCTGCCGCCGTCGCTCGGCCGCGAGGCCGAACGAATGGTGTTCGACGCCATCGACCCCGCGAAAGACGTCGACGGCCTTCATCCAGTGAACGTCGGCCGGCTCGTGCAAGGGCGGGCCGAACTCGTCGCCTGCACGCCATCAGGGGTGATCGAGCTGTTGAAACGCTCGGGCATTCCGATGGCGGGGAAGCGGGCGGTTGTCATCGGGCGCAGCGAGATCGTCGGCAAGCCCATGGCGCTGCTGCTCCAGCACGAGCATGCGACCGTCACGATTGCGCATTCAAAGACCGCGCATCTGGCGCACGTCGCCCACGAGGCGGACATTCTCGTCGCCGCGCTCGGCCGTCCGGCGTTCGTCACGCGCGACTTCGTCAAGCCAGGGGCGACGGTCGTCGACGTGGGCACGACGCGGGTCACCGACCGCGGATTGGTCGAGACGCTGTTTCCGCCAGGCTCGAAGCGGCATGATGCGTTCGAGCGGCGCGGCGCGCTCGTCCTCGGCGACGTCCATCCCGAAGTCGAGCAGGTGGCCGGCGCGCTCACGCCGGTGCCCGGCGGCGTCGGGCCGCTGACGATTGCGATGCTGCTGCGCAACACCGTCAAGGCCGCCGAACTCCGCGCCCGCACCGGTGGCGTCCGGCTGTAGCCGGATGGCAAGTGTGGCGTCCGGCTCGAGCCGGACCTCGCGCGAAAGACTTCCATGCGCCGAATCGCACTCACCGGTGGAATCGCGACGGGGAAGAGCTATGTCGTCGCCGAACTGCGGCGCCGCGGCGTTCCGTGCGTCGATGCGGACGAACTCGCCCACGGTGTGACGGCCGCCGGTACGGAGGCGACAGCTGCCATCGCCGATCGCTTCGGCGACGTGCTCGAGCCGTCCGGTGCCGTCGACCGCAAAAGGCTCGGCGCCATCGTCTTTGCCGACGCCGCAGCGCGTCGCGATCTCGAAGCGATCGTCCATCCCGCCGTCTACCGGGCGCTGTCAGCGGCGCTACGCGGTTTCGAGCTCGTCGGCGGGCATCCATTCGCGGTCGCCGACATCCCCTTGCTGTACGAAACCGGCCGCGAGAAGGAATTCGAACGCGTCATCGTCACGACGTGCTCGCCAGAGACACAGGTGGAGCGCCTGAAGCTGCGCGGCTTGACCGAGGTGCAAGCGAAGCAGCGGCTCGCGGCACAGATGCCGGCCGCCGAAAAGGCGAAGCGCGCCGACTATGTGATTGACACCGAGGGAACTTTCGAAGCGACCAAGGCGCGTGTCGCCGAGGTCGTAAGCGCTCTTGCCAAATCCTGAAATCCTAGAATCCTGAATTCCCTAAATTCCAGCGTCAGGTAGTTTCGACCGCTTCTTGCGCCGGCGCGATTCGCTCTTCGACAAACGTGTTCCAGTCGTGGCAGTGCGGGCACTGCCAGAGGAGTTCGGTGCTGCGATAGCGGCAGCGCAGGCACACGTGCGGATCCAGGTAGAAGACCGCGTGCTCGGTCAGCTCGCTGTAGCGTTCGATGAGCGACGCCGGATGGCGCAAGTGCCCGAGCGCGGCCCAGATGGCCTGATGAATGCTGAGCGCGTGCGGGTTCTGGACCAGCGCCGCGAACAGCAGGCCGAGCGCTTCCTGATCCTGATGCTTGCCGATGAGATGCTTCGACAACGCCAGACGGGCGCGCCAGTCCTGCGGGGTTTCCTCGATCAGCCGGCGGCAGAGGCCGGTAAAACGTTCGGGCTGGCCGGATCGGGCGGCGAGCGCCTCGATGCGATCGAACGCGAGATACGCTCGGTCCGGAGCGACCTGGACGACGGTTTCCCAGACGATCGCCGCGTCCTTGTCCTTGCCCTGGGCGACGCGCACGTCGCCGAGATTCAGGTACGCCGGAACGGCGCGCTTGTCGAGATCGATGGCGGCTTCGAAACGGCGCACCGCCTCCGAGTAATCCTTGCGGCGCATCGCTTCGAGGCCGATCTCGTTTTCGAGGAAGGCGAGAATGGCCTGGCTCTTCGGCTGCGAGTCGATCGCCGCGAGTTTCGTCAGACGCTGACGGGTGTCGTAGGCCTCGGTCCATTGATGCTGCTCTTCGTGCAGCTTCTGCAGGTTGACCAGCGCGTACTCGTTCTTCGGGTCCAGGCGCAGTACTTCGGTGAACGCTTCGAGCGCGCGATCGACGAAGCCGCCGCGCTTGTAGTCGAGTCCCAGGCAGAGCAGGACGTAGGCGTGCTCGATCTTGCTGAGGCGCGGCCGCTGCAGCAGCGACTGGTGGACGTGGATGGCTTTGCCAACCTGTCCCTTCTCCCGATAGAGGTTGCCCAGGATCATCGGCACCTCGAGTCCCTCGGCGTCGATGCTGGCCGCGCGGCTCAGTTCTTCAATCGCGAGGTCGATCTGATTGGCGACGAGAAAGTTGAGGCCCAGGATGTAGTGCGGAGACTGCCGCGCGCGGCGGCGATCGATCCACTTGCCGTCTTTCAGCTTGTAGCGTTCCCAGGCCTTGCCGATGGTCAGTCCGGCCAGGAGGGCGACGAGCGCGGCGAGGAGCGGGGCGTAGCCGTTCATGGCCGCGTGCCCTCCGCCGCGTGCGGTTCGCGCAGATAGCGCTCGACGACCTCGTCCCACCGTCCCTGCACGCGAAGGATCAGCTCCAGCAGCTCGCGCGCCGCGCCCGCGCCGCCATTCACGCCGCTGACCCAATGTACCCGTGACCGGACTTCGTCGACCGCATCGGCCGGCGCCGTCGCGAGGCCGACCCGGGTCAGGACCGCGAGGTCGACCACGTCGTCGCCCATGTAGGCGACGTCCTCGTCGCTGACGCCGAGGTCATGCAGAATCTGTTCGTAGGTGGCGAGCTTGCTCGTCACGCCGTGATAGACCAGCGTCACGCCGAGCTGTGCGGCACGGTGCGGTGTGGTCGGCGAAAGGCGCGCCGAAAGAAACCCGACCCGGATGCCGGCGCGCTGGGCCCACACCATCGCAATCCCGTCTCGGATCGCGAAGTTCTTGCTCTCGCTGCCGTCGCTGTGGACGATGACCCGGCCGTCGGTCAGGACGCCGTCGACGTCGAAGAGCACCAGCTTGATTCGCGAGGCGCGGGCCTCGGCCGAGAGTCGGGTGGACATTCCGGCTAGATCATCTGCGTGCGCCAGAGATCGTGCAAGCCGACCATCCCGGCCACGCGCGCCGGGTCGCCTGCCGTGACGACAAGGACCAGGATCTTACGCTGTTCCATGATGTTCAGCGCTTCGGTGGCGAGGGCATCGGGGGGCACGCTGATCGCGTGGCGCGTCATCACCTCGCCCGCCGTCATCGTCAGGATCTGCGCTGAGCGCTCCATGTGGCGGCGCAGATCGCCGTCCGTGATGATGCCCACCAGCCGGTCGCCGTCGACGACGCAGGTTGCGCCGAGCCGTTTGCTCGACATTTCGTAGATCACGTCGCGCATCGGCGTGTCTGGTTTCACCGTCGGGCACTGGTCGCCACTGTGCATCACGTTTTCGACGCGAATCAGCCGCTTCCCGAGCTGGCCGCCGGGATGCAGATTGGCGTAGTCACGCGGCTTGAATCCCTTGGCGTCGAGCAGTGTCATAGCCAGCGCGTCGCCCATGGCGAGGGCGGCCGTCGTGCTGGCCGTCGGCGCCAGGTTGAGCGGGCAGGCTTCTTCGTCGACGCTGCAGTCGAGCGACACGTCGGCCGCCTGCGCCAGCGTCGAACGCGGATTGCCCGTGATGGCGATGAGTTTCGCGCCCAGCCGCCGGATCTGCTCGAGCAGCCGCAGCAGTTCGGCGGTCTCGCCGCTGTTGGACACGGCAATGACCACGTCGTCGCCCTGGACGACGCCGAGGTCGCCGTGAATGGCGTCGGCGGCATGGAGGAAGTACGACGGGGTGCCCGTGCTGGTCAGCGTGGCCGCGATCTTGTGGCAGATGATCCCGGACTTGCCCATGCCGGTGAGGATGACGCGGCCTTTGCAGTCGAGGAGCAGCGCCACGGCGTGGTCGAACGACTCGTCGATGCGCGGCACGATCGCGCGGATTGCGGCGGCCTCGGTTTCGAGCACGCGGCGGGCGAGCGCGCGATCAGCCATGGTGCGGCCTCGCCACGGGCGCCGGAGCGGTTTCGTCAGCCTTGACGAGCGCATCGATCGCCATCAGGCGCTTCAACAGCGGTTCAACCAGGTTGAGCCGCAGCGCGTTCTGCGCGTCGCTCTTGGCCTTCGACGGGTCGTCGTGGACTTCGAGAAAGACGCCGTCCACGCCGGCGGCCACACCCGCCGACGCCAGCGGCGTGATGTACTGCGCGAGTCCGGCGGTGACGCCGTCGCCGCCGCCCGGCAGCTGCAGACTGTGCGTGACGTCGAAGATCACCGGGAAGCCCTGCTCGCGCATGATCGGAAAGGCGCGCATGTCGACGACCAGGTTGTGGTAGCCGAAGCTCGTGCCGCGTTCGGTGATGAGCACCCGTTCGTTGCCGGCGCCGACCGCCTTCGCCACCGCGTGCCGGACATCGTCGGGCGCGAGGAATTGCCCCTTCTTGATGTTCACGACCCGCCCGGTGTTCGCCGCCGCGACGATCAGGTCGGTCTGACGGCAGAGGAAGGCGGGAATCTGCAGGATGTCGACGACCGCGGCGGCCGCTGTCGCCTGATCCGTGTCGTGGATGTCGGTCAGCAGCGGAACGCGCAGCTTGGACTTGATGGCGCCGAGCACGCGCAGGCCTTCGCCAAGGCCCGGGCCGCGGAAGGACGTTCCCGAAGTACGGTTCGCCTTGTCGAACGACGCCTTGAAGATGAACGGGATCCCGAGACGCGTCGTAATCGCCGCGAGTTCGGTGGCGATGCCGGTTGCATGGGATTCGCTTTCAATGACACACGGCCCGGCGATCAGCACGATCGGGCTGCCGCCGCCGAAGACGATATCGCCGAGCGTGACGCGATGTACCACTCAGGCTACCGAATGAGTGGCGGTCCGGGTGGCGCCGGCGGTCTTCCGCTTGTGGCTCGCTTCGACGAACGCGGCGAACAGCGGATGCGGCCGGGTCGGCTTCGACTTGAATTCAGGGTGGAACTGCACCGCGACGTACCAGGGGTGGCCGGGGAGTTCCGCGATTTCGACGAACTTGCCGTCGGGTGAACGACCCGAGATCCGCAGCCCGTTGGCGGTCAGCTGCGGCTCGTACAGACAGTTGAACTCGTAACGATGGCGGTGCCGCTCGGTAATCCTGGTGGCGCCGTAGACCTTTTGCGCGAGCGAGCCGGGTGCGAGCTCGCACTCGTAGGACCCGAGGCGCATCGTGCCGCCGAGATCGTCCACGCCCAGCAGATCGCGCAGCTTGTAGATCAGTTTGGTCGGCGTGTCCGGCGCGCACTCGGTTGAATCGGCGTCGACCAGGCCGGCGACATTCCGCGCGTATTCCACGGTCGCCCACTGGAAGCCGTAGCAGATCCCGAAGTACGGAATGCCATGCTCGCGCGCGTACTGCGCGGCGCGCATCATCCCGCGCGTGCCGCGGTCGCCGAAGCCGCCCGGCACCAGGATGCCGGCCGCATCGTCGAGCAGGTGTTCGCCGCCCGGCTCTTCGAGCGCTTCGGCCTCGATCCACTTGATGTTGACCTTGAGGCGATGCGAGAACCCGCCGTGGTAGAGCGCCTCATTGAGGCTCTTGTACGAGTCCTCGTATCCGACGTACTTGCCGACGACGTGAATCGTGATCTCGTCGACGGGATGCTTGATCCGGTGGACGAGATCCTCCCACTGCTGCATCCGGCGCTCCGATTGCGGCAGGTGCAGATACTTCAGGACGATGCGATCGAGCCCTTCCGCGCCGAGCACGAGCGGGACTTCGTAGATGGTCGAGACATCCTTCGCCGTGATGACGGCTTCTTCGGCGACGTCGCAGAAGAGGGCAATCTTCCGTTTCAGATCGGAGTCGAGGAACCGGTCGGTGCGGCAGAGGAGGATGTCGGGTTGAATGCCGATCGAGCGGAGATCGCGCACGCTGTGCTGCGTGGGCTTGGTCTTGAGTTCGCCGGCGGCGCCGATGAACGGGACCAGCGTGAGGTGAATGTAGAGCGTGTTCTCGCGGCCGACGTCCTGGCGGAACTGGCGGATC